>NZ_JBPDIH010000007.1:0-308427 GCF_052030545.1 Thalassotalea sp. PLHSN55
GACGCGTAGCTCAGCTGGATAGAGTACCTGGCTACGAACCAGGCGGTCGCAGGTTCGACTCCTGCCGCGTCCGCCACATATATCTTGGTGTTATATACACTGAGAGTAATTAAACCTAGCTTCGGCTAGGTTTTTTTATACCTGAAATATAGTGATAGCTATGATCATTGCTGTAATACTACTTCTTTATAGTCGAGTGGTTGTTATTTCACCGCTTGTTTAAATTCCTCTCATTTACATATCGTATTAAATAAGTACAAACTGTGCTAATAGTGGTGCTTTATTTACCGCGAACATTCCCATAAGCGACACATCCGTTTGATTTAATATTGCACTTAGCTCATCGGCTTTTATATGTTGAAAACCCGTTATAACTTTACTTACTATTCGGTTATGTTTTGCAACTTTGAGCATTAAATCTGATAGTTTTCATTCGTTGTTTTTATATTGAGTAAACGGCCATATATTTTCATGCTATGCAATAACGCCATCTTTGTGATGCATATAAATATTCACTAAATGTGCATAATTAACTGGTTATGGATATTGTATGCAAAATAATATATTTGGCTTGAGATGCTTATTTTTAGTGTATTTAATATTGTATACAATAATTTTGTATACAAAAATCATTTAAAATAGTGCGTAAAAGTCTGCATATTTTGAAAAATAAGGGTTTTTAGGTATTGACTGTATTTTTTTTTTCTGAAACGCAAAGAAATTGATTGATCTTTGACTATTGGAGTGATTATTCTAATTACATAATTTTAAGGTTGAGAATAACAATGGAAAATTTAGGACAATCATTTGTTGAAGCTGGAACTCTAATGTTAGCGGGTATGGTTTTCGTATTTGCTTTTTTAGGGTTATTAATTGTATTTGTTAATACCGTTTTAGCACCACTGGCAAAAAAGTATCCTGACCCAGTTATTCAAACAACTCCATCACGAGCTAGTAACTCAAAACAAAAACAAGTATCAGGGCTTTCTCCTAATATTGTTGCAGCGATTTCGTCTGCAGTTACTAAATATCGTCAACAGCACAACCAAAAATAAGGGCCCCCCATGACAAAGCAATTAGGCATTACCGAGGTCGTCTTACGAGACGGACATCAGTCTTTACTAGCGACACGACTTCGTTTAGAAGACATGTTACCTATTGCATCAAAACTTGATGAAATAGGTTATTGGTCAATCGAATCGTGGGGTGGAGCGACATTTGACTCGTGTATTCGTTACTTAGGTGAAGATCCTTGGGAAAGAATTCGCGCATTAAAACAAGCGATGCCAAAGACTAAGCAACAAATGCTATTTCGTGGTCAAAATATTTTAGGCTACCGTCACTATGCTGACGATGTTGTTGAGAAATTTGTTGAACGTGCTCATATCAACGGTATTGATGTGTTCCGTATTTTTGATGCAATGAATGATGTTCGTAACCTACAAACGTCAATTAAAGCGGCTGTTAAAGTTGGCGCACATGCACAAGGCACATTAAGCTACACTGAAAGCCCAGTACATACGCTTGAAGGCTGGTTAACGATGGCTAAGCAACTTGAAGATATGGGTGCACATTCACTGTGTATCAAAGATATGTCTGGTTTACTTAAGCCTTATGATGCTGCTGAATTAGTTGGTAAGCTCAAAGAAACCGTTTCATTACCAATTGCGCTTCATTGTCATGCAACAACTGGTTTAAGTATTGCCACTCAAATGAAAGCAATTGACTCAGGCGTTGATGTAATTGATACGTCTATTTCCTCAATGAGTATGACCTACGGCCATTCACCAACAGAAACCTTAGTTTCTATGGTTGAAGGTCAAGAGCGTGATACTGGTTTAGATATGGTTAAGCTTGCTGAAGTTGCTGCTTACTTTAGAGATGTGCGTGCTAAATACGCAAAATTTGAAGGTAGCTTAAAAGGTGTTGATGCGCGAATTTTATTAGCACAAGTACCTGGTGGCATGTTAACTAACATGGAAAACCAATTAAAAGAGCAAGGCGCTGCAGACAAATTTGATGAAGTATTAACTGAAATTCCAAAAGTGCGTAAAGACTTAGGTTATATTCCTTTAGTTACACCAACATCACAAATTGTTGGTACACAAGCAGTATTAAACGTATTAACGGGCGAGCGTTATAAGTCGATCACCAAAGAAACGGCTGGTGTATTAAAAGGTGAATACGGCGCAACGGCTGATAAAGTAAATGAGGAATTACAAGCGCGTGTACTAGATGGCGCTGAAGCAATCACTTGTCGTCCAGCTGATTTATTAGATCCTGAAGTTGAAAAATTATCAGCGGAACTAGAAGGTTTAGCGGCTGAGAAAAATATTTCGCTTGCGGATGAAAAAATTGATGATGTATTAACATATGCATTATTCCCGCAAATAGGTTTGAAATTCTTAGAAAATAGAAACAACCCTGAAGCGTTTGAGCCAGTACCTACTGCAGAGCCAGCTAAAGAAGCACCAGTAGCACAGCAAGCAACAGCAACTGAAAACTACGCAGTAAGTGTTGATGGCAAAGTCTACGACGTTGTCGTTGCACCAGGTGGCTCAATCGATAGTGTTACACCAGCCGCGGGTGACGAAGCAATTAAACAATCTGCCACGGTTTCTGCTGAAGAAACCTTAAACGCACCATTAGCCGGTAATATTTTCAAAGTATTGGTAAGCGAAGGTGATGTAGTCGAAGCGGGTGAAGTGGTCATTGTGATGGAAGCAATGAAAATGGAAACTGAGATCCGTGCTGTTAAAGGTGGTGAAATAGTTGCTATTCATACTAAAGAAGGTGACTCAATTGCAGTTGGCGCACCACTACTTAGCTTGTCGTAGGTGAAATAATGGAATCATTACATACTTTATGGCTCTCTACTGGCTTAGCTAACTTCACGGTTGGTCAAGTCGTTATGATGCTAGTTGGCTGTGGCTTATTGTATTTAGCCATAGCACGCAATTTTGAGCCATTATTATTATTACCTATGGGCTTTGGTGCGATATTAACAAATATCCCAATTGCAGGGCTTTCTGAAGTTGGTGGCATGCTGCATTATATTTATTATGCAGGTATCGATACTGGGATCTTTCCATTAGTGATATTTATGGGTGTTGGTGCCATGACCGATTTTGGCGCCTTAATTGCTAACCCTAAAATGTTGTTATTAGGGGCAGCCGCTCAGTTTGGTATTTTTGCTACCTTGTTTGGTGCTATTGCGCTTAATGCGATCCCTGGCATTGAATTTACCTTAAAAGATGCGTCAGCCATCGCTATTATTGGTGGTGCTGATGGCCCTACAGCAATCTTCTTAGCGTCTAAACTTGCACCTGAGTTATTAGGGGCGATTGCGGTAGCTGCCTATTCATACATGGCGTTAGTACCAATTATTCAGCCGCCAATTATGCGTGCGTTAACTAACGAAAATGAACGTAAAATTGAAATGGCACAGTTACGTAGCGTAACGAAAATTGAAAAAGTGATGTTCCCATTAGGTGTATTGCTGATGACGATTTTCTTCTTACCAGCGGCAACACCGTTAGTTGGTATGTTCTGTTTAGGTAACTTAATGCGTGAGTCGGGCGTAGTTGACCGTTTAAGCTCTACGGCACAAAATGAACTGATTAACATTACGACTATTTTCTTAGGGTTAGGTGTTGGTTCAAAACTAAGTGCAGATGCTTTCTTAAATGTGGAAACATTAGGTATTTTAGGTTTAGGTGCGGTTGCCTTCTCAATTGGTACAGCGTCAGGCGTACTAATGGCGAAATTAATGGGTAAATTCTCATCTACGCCAATTAACCCATTAATTGGTGCGGCGGGTGTTTCAGCGGTACCAATGGCAGCTCGCGTAGCAAATAAAGTTGGTTTAGAGTCTAACCCACATAACTTCTTGCTAATGCATGCAATGGGGCCAAACGTTGCAGGTGTACTTGGTTCAGCGGTTGCAGCAGGTATACTACTAGCGCTTGTTGGCTAATCTATTAGTAAATAACTACCAATAAGTTGTAAACAAAAAAAGGGACAATGAATTGTCCCTTTTTTATTGCGTCTTTAAAATTGGTGGTAATATGCTTCTAGCTTCTAGCTTGGTTATGGGTGCAATTTAAACTGTTGCCAACTGTCATCTTGTTTTTCAAAACAAATACGATCGTGTAGGCGACTTGCACGACCTTGCCAAAACTCAATATAACGAGGCTTTACCCGCCAGCCACCCCAGAACTCAGGTAAGGGGACTTCTCCTTGTGAAAACTTTGTTTTGAAGTGTTTTACTCGCTCTTTTAACTCGTCTGGGTAGGCAAGTTTTTCTGATTGCTTGGATGCCCAAGCACCCACTTGGCTGCCATGATCACGACTATGAAAGTATTGCTCTGCCTGAGCTTGGCTTACGCGCTCAACTTTGCCTTCAATACGAATTTGGCGTTGTAATACATTCCAATGAAAAAGTAATGATATTTTATTGTTGTACTCAAGCTCTTGGCTTTTTCGACTACCAAAATTGGTATAAAAAACAAAACCGTCTTGATCATATTCCTTTAGTAACACCATGCGAGAACTTGGTTGCCCGTCTGCAGAGCAAGTACTAACCGACATTGATTCGGGCAATAAAATACCTGATTGGTTGGCTTCTTTAAACCACTGTTCGAATAATGCTAACGGTTGAGTTTCTGGTGATATTTCTGGAAGCGGTAACGCGACCCCTTGGCCAAATGTTAATAGGCAGCGCAGTTTTTCGTAAAGAGTCATAATATCGTAATTGTGAATACTAAAGGTCTATTGTAGCAGTTTTACATGGCTAGCAAAGTGGCATTCGCTAAGAATTGATGATTTTATTACAACACAGAAAGTCCATTTTCTCTGTAAAAAATTAGGTGCTGTATTAATACTTATAAGGTGATGAAGTGGGCGTTAAATAATTAACTAATTAACTAATTGATCGTTAATATATAGCGATTTAGGACTAAAGATCCCAATCGTCGTCTGTGCCTTCTAATAGCTTTTTAAGTCTTTTCTCTTCCATTAAGTCATCAAGACGTTTATGCAATTTGGCGTTTTTTATGGCAACTTCACCATCAGGTAAGTCTTTCTCATAATCCAAAGGATCATTATTTTTGCGGATATCATCGGTTGAATTGATGCTCATACATGTCCTCTTTTAAGTTGTAGTTTTTACCTTTATATTTGCTCATTTTAAAAGGTTAAAATCAACGTGAACATTGTTATTTTATTCTTGATATAGCAATCAGTTAGTAAAATAATATTGTTCTTATCATTCACTTTAACCGAATTGGAGATGATTTTATTTGTCTCCGCTAAGGTAAAAAATAGAAGCCGTTTATTCTTTGAACATAGGCAATGTTTATATTTTTTTCAATGAAATTTTAACAAATTTTTTATCAATTTTAAAAGCTACACCAAAAAAAACACCCCGTTAATACGAGGTGTTTTAGATTGATGTTATTGAGCTAAAAGGTTAATCCCAACCTTCAACACCTTTCATGTCTGGTAACTCATGTGCGATACCTTTATGACAATCGATACAAGTTTTATCGCCACTTGCGAGTGAGGTTGAATGTTGCTTAGAAGCGCGACTACTTTGTTCGGTAAAGTCCATGTAATCGAAATTATGGCAGTTACGACATTCAAGTGAATCGTTCGCTTTTAAGCGGGTCCATTCATTTTGCGCGAGTCGTTTACGATGCGCTAAGAATTTTTCACGCGTATCAATCGTGCCAAATATCTTACCCCAAACTTCTTTAGACGCTTGCATTTTACGTGCAATTTTATCGGTCCATTTATGTGGAACGTGACAATCAGGACATGTCGCTCTAACACCTGAACGGTTTGAAAAGTGAATGGTTGTTTTCATCTCTTCATACACGTTGTTTTCCATTTCATGACATGAAATACAAAACTCTTCAGTGTTAGTGACTTCTAGTGCGGTGTTAAAACCACCCCAGAAAATAATACCTGAGATGAAACCACCAATCACTAAAGCACCTAAGCTATAATAACCACTTGGTCTTCTTAGTGTTTGCCAGCCAATTTTTAATAAGTTTTTCATCTCGGCTCCTATTTTTTAGTCGCTGATTTTTGCTTCATTAAACTGTGCATATCAATAAATTCATTCTCAACTAGAGGCTTAGCATCAAGCTGAGTAACGTGGCATTGGTCACAGAAATAACGACGAGGTGAAATTTCCGCTAAGAAATTACCATCACGGTCCATGTAGTGAGTCACACTAACCATAGGAGCTTGTGACTTCTCTGTTTGGTTACGGCTGTGGCACGACATACATTTGTTGGTATTTAAATTAATATAATAATTTCTCGTTGAATGAGGAATTATTGGTGGTTGCATCGGGTAGTTACGACCTTGTTTGATATCCTTATTATTCACTTTAGGAATAATGTCTGGAGTATTCTGTACATCAAGCGCAGTGTTATCACGTAACGTTGCAATATCTTTAGCTGTTTCTGCACTTGCCGCAAGAGGTGAAAGAAGTACCGTTAAAATCAAACCGCTCTTTACTAATGTTTTGCATTTATTAATTAGATTGCTCATGGTTCTTCTCCTAAACTTTCACAACTTTAACAGCACATTTCTTAAAGTCAGTTTCTTTAGATAGAGGATCTGTTGCATCTAAAGTTACTTTGTTGACTAAGCGACTAGCATCAAACCAAGGCATAAATACTAAACCTTTTGGTGGCTTATTACGGCCTCGAGTTTCAACACGAGTTTGAACTTCACCACGACGTGAAACAATTTTCACTAAATCGCCACGGCGCATTTGTCGTGCTTTTGCATCGTCTGGATGCATGTAAACCAATGCATCTGGTACAGCTTTGTATAGCTCAGGAACACGTTGAGTCATCGAGCCTGAATGCCAATGCTCTAATACTCGACCTGTTGATAACCATAAGTCGTATTCTTCGTCAGGAGACTCAGCAGCAGGCTCATACGGAAGTGCAAAAATTACAGCACGACCATCAGGCTTACCGTAGAAGTCAAAATCACTGCCTGGTTTAACGTACGGATCTTGTCCTTCTTTAAAGCGCCATAACGTTTCTTTACCATCAACTACTGGCCAACGTAAACCACGGGTTTTATGGTAAGTATCGTAAGGTGCTAAATCATGTGCTTTACCACGACCGAATTCGGCGTATTCTTCAAATAGACCTTTTTGAATGTAGAAACCGAAGTCGCGAGATTCATAATTTAGACGATCTTCAGGGATCTCATCTAACTTATATTTGTCAACTTTACCGTTGGCGTAAAGAATATCGAATAAGGTTTTACCTTTATATTCTGGCTTTTTAGCAAGCAATTCTGCTGGCCATGTTTCTTCTACTTTAAAGCGTTTAGAAAATTCAACTAATTGCCATAAATCAGATTTTGCACCTTGTGGTGCTTCAATCATTTGGTACCAAGCTTGGCTGCGACGTTCCGCATTACCGTAAACACCTTCTTTTTCAACCCACATTGCTGTTGGTAAAATCAAATCAGCAGCTTGTGCTGTAACGGTAGGGTAAGGGTCAGAAACAACAATGAAGTTTTCTGGGTTACGGTATCCTGGGTAACCTTCTTCATTCATGTTAGCGGCTGCTTGCATATTGTTATTACATTGCACCCAGTAGAAGTTTAGCTTACCGTCTTTAAGCATACGGTTTTGAAGAACCGCGTGGTAACCTGGTTTTGGCGGAATAGTGCCTTCAGGTAATTGCCATTTTTCTTCAGAAAAATCACGGTGTTTCTTATTCATTACCACCATATCTGCAGGTAGACGGTGAGCAAAAGTACCTACTTCACGCGCTGTACCACAAGCCGAAGGTTGGCCTGTTAATGAGAACGGGCTGTTACCTGGAGTTGAGATTTTACCTGTTAACAAGTGAATGTTATAAATCAGGTTATTTGCCCAAACACCACGTGTATGCTGGTTGAAACCCATGGTCCAGAAAGAACATACTTTACGATTAGGATCTGCATATAATTCAGCTAGTTCTTTCAAGTTAGCTTCTGGCACGCCTGATAACTTTGAGGTGTACTCAGCGGTGTATGTGCTAACGAATTTAGCGTATTCTTTAAAGCTAATTTCGCTTGAACCACCTGCTTTATCATTGTTTTTAGCTTTTTGCTCTAATGGATGCTCAGGGCGTAAACCGTAACCAATATCAGTATTACCTTGTCTGAAATTAGTGTGCTTGTTAACAAAATCTTTGTTTACACGGTCGGTTTGAATAATATAGTTAGCAATGTAGTTTAAGATTGCTAAATCGGTTTGTGGCGTGAAAATCATGCTGTTATCAGCAAGTTCAGAGCTACGGTGTTCAAAAGTTGATAATACAGCAACTTTTACATGAGGTGCACTTAAGCGACGGTCAGTAATACGCGTCCATAAAATAGGGTGCATTTCTGCCATGTTTGAACCCCATAATACCATCGCATCAGTGGCTTCAATATCATCGTAACAACCCATTGGCTCATCAATACCGAAAGTACGCATAAAGCCTACCACCGCTGATGCCATACAATGGCGAGCGTTAGGATCAATGTTATTACTTCGAAAACCCGCTTTGTATAATTTAGCTGCAGCGTAACCTTCTTGAACAGTCCATTGGCCTGAACCGAACATACCTAAACCAGTTGGGCCTTTGTCTTTTAATGTTGCTTTGGCTTTTTCTTCCATCACATCAAAAGCTTGTTCCCAAGAAATTGGCGTGAATTCACCATTTTTGTCATATTTGCCATTGCTCATTCTTAATAATGGCGTGGTTAAGCGGTCTTTTCCGTACATGATCTTAGATAGGAAGTAACCTTTAACACAGTTTAGGCCTTTGTTGACTGGTGATTTAATATCACCGTGGGTAGCAACAACTTTGCCATCCATTACACCAACATTAACACTACAGCCAGTACCACAAAAGCGACAAGGGGCTTTGTCCCACTTGAGCTTAGTCATGTCACTGCTAGTAATTAAATTTGAAGCAGCAACAGGTACTGAAACACCTGCGACGGCTGCGGCGGCAGCTACTGCGTTAGCTTTGATAAATTCTCGGCGATTGATCGTCATAGTCTCACCTTCTATTAGTTTTAGTTTGATTATTCATTTAAAAATTGATGGTACACCGGAGCAAGGTTTAGCAAACCTTTATGGTGTCGTATTGTGTCGATTAAGTTGGCAATTTTTTTTTGGTTTGTTGCCTCAAGTGTGAAAACGATTTTGCCGATATCGCTTGTTGCATGAATTTCAGCACCTTCAAGCTGATTGATTTCATGCTGAATTAATTCGATTTGGTCAGGCATAGCATGAGCGACATAGCTCGCCACATGATACTCTTCATCGTTTACAATTTGTTCAGACATATGGGGTTTCCATTTCGTCAATAAAGTTAATTGCATCTTGTGGGCAAGTTGTAATACAAGCGCCACAGGAGGTGCAATCAGTTAAGTTGAGCTCCGGTTGGGGAATGCTGCTATTTACAAACTTAAAGCGTATTGCTCTAGTTTCACAAACATCTTGGCAACTTTGACAATAAATATTGTTGGTCGCTAAGCATTTGTTTGAAATATTAATGTGTGCAGGCCATGGCGCAGAATTTTTTTCTTCTTTAAAAAGAGGTTGTTCGCAGGCTTCAACACACGCATTACAAAAAGTGCATTCTCCACGATTAAAATCAATTTTCGGAAATCCTTGTTTATCACGAACAATAATATTGGTTTCACAAACACTTAGACAGTCTTGGCATTGATTACAATGCTGAGTAAAGACATCTTCGCTTACTACCCATGGTAACCTTAGTGCATGTTCTTGCTTAATTTTGCCGCGAAATAGGTTTCGTCTTGATGGATTTTTAATCGTTTCCATTTGAAATTAGCCTAGGCTGTAGGTGGACCGAATAGTATTTGGCTAATCCAAACCAAAAAGCCAAATCCGCCAACGATAATCACGGATAAGATTGGGGCTAAAAATACTGCAAGAAACATGAAAGTATTACGTTCATGTTTGCGTTGAGTTTCATCATTTTGTGCTTCGCTCATAATATTCTCGCAAACGTGTTAATAATTGTGTGCAATTGTGACAGTAATTGTTCAAATTCAGTTGATCAAGATCAATATCACATTCATTTCCACATTATTTATGTGGGATAATTTACTTTATTTTTGGGTTTAATAGAGTTTAGTTCAGATTTTTGGCTTTGCTTGCTAAACTGTTTTTTTTTATAGACTTAGTTATTTTTATGCATCAGTCCTTTTTAGTATGGCTTAACCATCTTACAGATTTGTTACAAATAAGAAAACACCGAAGTTTAGTGATTTTAAAAGGTGACAATTTATGGTTGAAAAATCAGCTATTGTCAGCCAAGTTGATTACTGAAAAAGGGCATGCAAATGGGCAGGGTATTGGCATATTTTCTGACCATAAAGATATTGTCGGCAATATTACGCGTCAAACTTATCGTTCTTTACTCGGTACCGAACAAAACCAGCTTGTTTATTGTGATAGTCAATTTGATATTGATGCTTTGGCGGCTTTGTCGGGCACCTTAGTTGCCGGTGGTGTGATGTTAGTTGTGCTTTCTGAGGCGCAATGTAGCTCGCGATTTGTTGATCGATTTTTAAACTTGTTAGCTGCCGAAGACACTAATTTTTTAATTGAGCAAGGCAAACCTTTACCGTCATTAGATGAACTGGATAATAAAAAGCTGAAGCAAGGTGACGATAATTCGAGCGAGCAATTAAAGCCTTCACACCCACTTTGTTATTCAAACGAACAAGAAAATGCGGTTAAATTGGTATTGAATGTCGTCACCGGACATAGGGATCGTCCGTTAGTATTAACCGCAGATCGCGGTAGGGGAAAGTCAACAACTCTCGCTATTGCATGTATCGACATTTTAGCGCAAGCAAAACAATTTCAACATATTGTGGTAACCAGTGGCAATATTTCAGCCTTGTCGGTGTTTTTCCGTTTCATAAAGCAACATTTAGCGGATGCGGAAATTACCAATAATAAAGTTGAGCACAAAAATGGCATTATTGAATTCTTGCCGATTGATCAGTTGCTAGAGCATCCACAAGCCATTGCTTTATTGTTAGTCGACGAAGCCGCGGGAATTCCTGTTTATTTATTAGAAAAGCTACTACTTAAATATCACCGCACAGTCTTTGCCTCAACGGTTCATGGGTACGAAGGTGCAGGGCGTGGATTTACCTTAAAATTTGCCAAAATTTTAGCTAGCTTGCGCCCACAGTGGAGAAAAACGAGTTTAACATCGCCTATTCGATGGGCTGCTAACGATCCCCTTGAAGGTTTCATTTTTAAAAGCTGTTTACTCAATGCTGAACTTGGCGCATTGAATAACAGCGAAGTCGTTACTGAGTCATTAACCTCTTTAAGCTTTCGGATCGTCGGTGCTGATGAACTTGCCACTAAACCGGCTTTGCTGAGTGAAATTTTTGCAACCTTAGTAACTGCTCACTATCAAACAAGCCCGAGTGATTTAAAACAATTGCTGGATAATGACAAGGTTAGTATTGCCGTATTAACATCAAATGAAAAGGTGGTTGCTGTTGCGATGTTAATGGCAGAAGGCTTATGTTGCGGCGAAGATGTATTAGCGGTTAAAAATAGTCAAAGGCGATTAAAAAACCAGTTTTTACCGCAGTCGTTATTTAGTCATTGCGGTATAGAAAACGCCTTTGATTTCCATTATTTAAGGGTGATGCGCATTGCCGTTCATCCGCAGCTGCAAGCACAAGGCATTGGCAGCCATTTTATTAGGCACATTGTCGACTACGCTAAAATTCATCATGTTGATTTTGTTGGCTCAAGCTTTGGTGTTAATAAAAGCTTATTGAATTTTTGGCTTCAAAACCACTTTTCATTAGCGCGTATCGGCTTTACTAAAGATAAAGCCAGTGGTGAACATTCGGCACTTGTGCTTAACGCGTGTTCAGCAAAAGCTCAGGCTATTTTTACTGAAATCACGACACTGTTTTATCGCCAGTTCGACTATTTGTTAACTGACGAGTATCAACAATTAGATGCCGAGTTAGTTTGGCAAATTCTCCATGCCATGCCGAAATCTGATCAGCGCATTTTAACGAACTTTGATATCAACACAGTGCAAGATTTTTCTGAGTGCACTCGTCTATATAGCGCCTGTGTATATTCACTGCACTTGTGGTTAGTTAACCATTGCCAAGACGAATTTTCGGTTGATGTTCTGCCCTTAATTACACGTATTTTGCAAAAAGAGTCAATCAAGCATACCTGCCAGTTATACGGATTTACCGGTAAAAAAGCGCTCAACCAACACTTAGTTAGCTATATTGGCAATGACATCGATAAATCACTCAATCGCTAGATTATTGGCAACCCAGCGCCAGTATTTTTGCATACGTAAATACTGATAATAATTATCGGGATCGCTCTCTAGTGCCAAGTGAGTTAAACGCTCGGTGTAATAACAAATGACATGTGCTGAACGTTTACAAGGCGCTTTGCGAAAGCTATTCATTAAAATAGTTAACCAAGCTTCAATATGTTGAAAGTTATGATGGGCTGTTACATGCATGACTTTTGCTCCGCTGACAGACTAGTGGTTAATAATGATTGCCATAATACTCGTTTAGTATTTGCGTCTAGGCATTTGCACTCAGCGACTTTTAACAGTCCTGAATTTAACAAGCTCGCTAACACCGTTGATGAGATCTCAAGTTTGACTTTATTTGAGCCATTATCAGCTCGATTTTCGGTATTCATCTACGACTCCAATTACTATTTGTTTGTATAAAGTAGAAGAAAAAAACACCAATTGCAAATGATAATTATTATCATTTGTGTTTTTTTGTTACAGCTCAATAAAAAGTTTATCGGACATTGATAGTGCAGCGCATTTCCTTGTCAGTAGAGACTCGTTACAATAGTGCATAATACAAAGTAAAATTACCTAAAGGATACTGCATGCAACCTGTTATCACGGTTGAAGCTCTCGTTAAAACCTATAAAGATGTTGTTGCGGTAAACAACATTAGTTTTAACATTGAAAAAGGTCACTGTTTTGGTTTGTTAGGGCCAAATGGTGCAGGTAAAACCACTACCATAGAAATGCTTGAAGGGATTATTTCGCCAACAAAAGGGCAAATTTATTACCAAGGCAAAGTATTAGATAAAGCCATGTTGGCTAAAATTGGCATTCAGTTTCAACATACTGCGCTGCAAGACTTTCTTACTGTAAAAGAAACCCTAAAGTTATTTTCATCGTTTTACGATAATGCGCTGCCATTGTCTGAATTAATTAACTTGTGTGACCTAGGTGACTTTCTTGACCGAGATAACCGCAAATTATCGGGCGGTCAACGACAACGTTTGTTGCTAGCTATCGCCTTAATCAATGATCCTGAAATTGTCTTTCTTGATGAACCAACAACTGGGCTTGACCCACAAGCGCGCCGTAACTTTTGGCAGCTAATCAAAAATATCAAAGCCAAGAATAAAACCGTTATTCTGACCACGCATTATATGGATGAAGCTGAGCAGCTGTGCGATGATATTGTGATCATGGACAAAGGTGAAATTATCGCATCAGGTACACCACGTCAGTTACTCGATAAGCACTTTGACGATGTCTTTATTTATTTACCCGTCACACAAGTTAGCGATGAATTGATAACGCAATATCAGTGGCAAGTGCAAGACGATCGGGTTGAAATAGCGACCAAAAACGTTGAACAAACCTTGCAAACGTTAATGTCGCACAATATTTCATTGCAAGGTTTACATGTAAAGTCGGCTAATTTAGATGATTTGTTTTTAAAATTAACCGGTCATTCGTTAAGGGAATAGTTTTGATAAATTTCACTCGTTTTTTTGCTGTTGTTAAAGCACGTAACCTTGAATTTTTCCGTGACAAGTCGTCGTTAGGCTGGAATTTATTTTTCCCTGTGCTGTTACTAGCAGGGTTTTCGTTAGTATTTTCTGGCGAAGGTAAGCCGGCTTATCAAGTTGGCGTAATAAACCTTGAGCAAGTTGAATCGCCATTTATCCAAACGCGTTATATCGACTTTATTAATTATGATGTACTTGAGCAGGCGAAAACAAAACTCGAACAACACAAAATAGATTTAGCAATCGATTTTAGTCAGCAAACCTATTGGTTAAATGAAAATTCACCGAGTAGTTATTTAGTTGAAAAAATCTTTTTAGGCGAGCATAACAATTTTACCCGCGAAGTGACTCAAGGTCGGCAAATTCGCTATGTTGATTGGGTATTGCCGGGCATACTTGGCATGAACATGATGTTCAGCTGCTTATTTGGTGTTGGTTACGTGATTGTTCGTTATCGTAAAAACCACGTACTAAAACGCTTAAAAGCGACGCCGCTAACAGCACTAGAATTTGTCTCTGCGCAGCTAGTCTCGCGTATGTTCATTGTTATTTTTATGTCGAGCGTTGTTTATACGGGCTGTAATTTTATGTTCGACTTTTATATGTTGGGCAGTTACTTCGATTTACTGGTAGTGGGAATGCTTGGCGCATTTAGTTTACTGTCGATGGGGCTATTAGTGGCGAGTCGCAGTAAAAGTGAAGAGCTAATTGGTGGTTTGTTAAACCTTACTTCATGGCCGATGATGGTGTTGTCAGGTGTTTGGTTTAGCTTAGAAAGTGCGCCGGATTTTGTTAAAACCCTCGCTGACTTTCTTCCGCTTACCCATATAGTGACAGGGGCGAGAAAAATCATCACCGAAGGTGCAAGCCTAGCGGATATTAGTTATCACCTATCGGTACTTGGCATTATGAGCACGATATTCCTATTATTAGGGGCTTATTTTTTCAGTTGGAATACCGAGCGTTAAGCGTCGGTATTTAAGCTTTTGTTTGGCGCTTTACCAATTTTTAGTGCTCTAGCAATATTTAACGCTCTAGCAATATTTAACGCTCTAGCAATATTTAACGCTCTACCAATATTTTGGATCATCAAGGGCGCTAACACATTTTGCTGGTTCGTTAATTTTAGCAATCGGCTCATGGTTAAGTGATTGCGCTAGCCAGCCATGCGGAAAGCTTAATGGTTGCGGCGCTTTAATGATGCTTTCATCAATCGGCTCAAAACCTACTTTATTGTAGTAATTAGGGTCGCCATAGGTAAATAAAATTTCAACACCGTCCTGAGTTAATTGCTCAATTCCAAAGCGAATTAACTGTTGCGCAATACCTTGTTTTTGATGGTTTGTGGCTACAGCAACCGGCGATAAAATAAAGGCACTTTTCTGGTTTGCTAACGTTATTTTGCTAAAGAATATCGCGCCAACCAGCTCACTTTGCGGATGTGCGGTAAACCTATTGATACCAATTTGGTTAAATAAATGATCACTCAGCTTGAGATAAAACGCTTTAATGCAAGGCGCTTGTTTTTAGGAAGGGTTATTCCCTTTCAAAAATAAGTAACAAGGCAGTAAAGTGTTTTTGCCAAGCCGTTTCGGAGCTTTTCAGCGGCCCGATAACAACACTAAATTTATCTGATATAGAAATGACTATACCTGCAAAAATTTAGCGAGTTCTAGCACAGCTGAAATAGCTCTGAGTTGATCATGTTATTAATCAGATTGGTATAAGTCATCGGCCTTGGTGGTTTGAATTAACTCGCTAACAAGTTCACCGATTAACCTTCCTTCTGTCTCACCTTCTGAATCTGAAAATACTTGCTGAAAGTGTGCAATAACCACTGGTGATTGTCCTGAATCAAATTGTGCTAACTGCACAATAAACCTCTTTAGCTTAAGGCCGTTGATGAATAAATAATGCACTTTAGCACAAAGTTTCCGTGCGTGTTTTTACAAAATGTTCGCAAAAAGCGAGTGGTAACTGATAGTTATTTGGGGTTATTCATCTGTTGTTGGCTGTAGTGACAACATGCTAGTAAATAGCGGCTGTTTTCTGTTTAAATGATGCAAAGTCGGCAAAAAATAGTGCGAATTATTGGGAGCAAAGTAGATACTGCTTGTTTGAAAGCTCCAAGCGTAGAAATTGTTATTTATATGCGTGGGTGCTATAGAAACTGCTGAATGTTTATCGTTAGTATCTGCCGTTTGTGATTGTTCATAAAAGTAGCCGTAGGTGAATACAATCGTTAATACAATAAGGTAATGAGGAATAAAATCTTTCCACGTACGTTGCATGTTTTTTAAAATATGTTGCTGCCCTGCAGGCATTTTTGCTAACGGTGTGTGTTGCGTATTTTCAGCAATAGCATGGTCGTCATCTAACTGAGAGTTTGGGCTATTTTTCATTAAAAAGTCGTTTATATACGGGATAAGATGGCTGAGCGATTGTAGCAAAGCTGACTTTGAAAGGTGAGCTTTTTTATTTGCGAAGTGCTAGGTTTGTGTTCATGACAACGACTGTAATGAAAGCCGGCTAAGTTTAATTCTTAACCAGCTCTAAGTAATTACCTGTTAAAACTGATAAGAAATATTCGCAGAAATAGAACGTCCTGCTTCAGTAACATCTTCCAAGGTTGAGCTGTCAGCGTGACCTGCGCCATTGACATAACGCACATATTTTTTGTCGGTTAAGTTGGTGGCGGCAAAATTGACTTTTAACTGATCGTTAAACGCATAACTTACTAATAAATCGACTGCGCCGTAACCCGGTAGAGCAACATTGCCATCGTTAACTTTATTCATGCTAGCTGCCCAATTGAGGATCAAATCAGCTGATAAACTTTCTTGTTCAAAGCTAATGCCCGTTACGCCAGATAAAGGTGAAATGCTTTCTAAATAGTCACCCGTTTCCTTATTTTCACCGTCTTGATAGGAAGCATTGGTAAATACTGAAAAGTTATCGTTTACATGGTAGCGCAACGACGCTTCAATGCCTTTAATGGTAACCGCATCAATGTTTTGATATTGATAAACCAATACTTGCGACTCTTGTCCGGTATAAGGGTTCATTTGGCTTTCAATATCAATAAGCTGTGTTGCTAAGAAGTTATCGTATTTACTATAAAATACTGCGGCACTGAAAAAGAAGTCGTCAACATGACCACGTAAACCCAGCTCAAAGGTATTGCTTTCTTCAGGTGCTAAATCATCACTTGGCACAATTTTATAGCCATAGAGTGAATTGTCATGATTAATGTAAGCTAGGTCATACGCGGGCACTTTAAAACCTTGGCCGTATTGGGCAAACGCGGCAACAGTATCGCTAAATTTGTAAAGTGCGCCAATGTTTAATGAAATATTGCTTTCATCAAACTTTTTATAAGCTTCACCGTCTTCTTTTAGTGCGCCGTTAGGGTCCATTTCATATTGGTCAAAACGTGCGCCTGGCGTCACGATTAAGGTATCGTTGAGTAATGAAATTTCATCATTAATGAAAAAGCCAGCACGAAAAACATCAGTGGTTGGGAATTTCTCGCTTTCTTGCGGGTAACCAGGTTTTGGCTCGCCTTCTACTGCGTACAGTTTCATTTCTGTACGAGTTGAGGTTGAGTCTTCCACGTCTAATCCATAACCTAAGGTATGGTGTTGATTTAAGGTTTTACTGGCGTGTGATAAAAAGCCTTGGGTTTCTTGCTTATAAATCGAACTTTTCCACATATCGCGTATTTCGACAATTGGGAAACCAAAGTTTGCATCTATGTCTAACTGGCCATATTCAACATCGTTTTGCTCAGTATCATTGCTGTAAATCGACACTGATAATAAATCGTAAAACGCGGTTTTTGTTTCGCTGTGGTAACGAAGCTGTATCGAGCGGTTGTCTTGTTCGCTTTTGCTGCTTTCATCTAAAATGGTGTAACCTTCTAAATCGCGAAAATATTCAAGTAAACCATAAGCGATATCACCTTTAACGTCTTGATTCCATTGATCAACTGTTAGACTAAGATAGTCATTATCATTAATGTTATATTTGCCTTTGTAGAAAAAGCTTTTAGATTCAATATCTAAACTTGGCTTGGTATTGTCGTAGCTTTGCGCTTCTTCACCATCACGTAGTGAAATATTCAGTAAGTGTTCGATAGCACCAGTTTCAAGGGCTAATGTACCGGCGACACTGCTTTGTTTGCCTTGATCGTCGTAACCGAATTTGATTTTACCACCAACTTTGTCACCTTCACTTAGATAGTCGCTGGCATCTTTGGTGGTAAATACCACAATGCCGCCAAGCGCATCTGAACCATATAATGACGACGCAGCTCCTTTTGCCACTTCAACTTGTTTTAAGATATCGGTTTCAATAAAACCACGGCCAACAATATCGTTTAAGCCGTCAGCGCCATAACCTTCATTCATGCGCATGCCGTCTTTGATCATTAAAACACGATCTCCGCCCATACCACGGACTATAAAGTTCTGTGCGCCGCCAACACTGCCGCTAACTTGAATACTCGGGTCATATTTAAACAATTGGTTCATGCTATTAACCGCTTGTTTTTCGATATCTTCTTCGCTAATTACAGAGATACTACCAGCAACATCTTTTAAGGCTTTTTCGGTTTTTGTACCGCTAATAACAATGACTTCTAAGTCACTATTAACGATATCGTCAGAAAGTGAACCGTCGGGTAGGGTTTGGGCAAAACTTAATGGGCTAAGCACGCTAACAGAAGCCATCGCTGTGGCTAGGAGTGTGCGCTTGAATGTGAACATCTTTTTTCCTATCAAAATTTATATCGCTCGCAAGCCGTTTATTTTCGCGAAGGAATCGCGACTACTAACACTTAAGCGAGTGGATATTTGGGCTGCATTTTCAAATCTTTTTTACCATACATAGATCAAATATAAATGTAAACACAAATGATAATAATTATCATTTGAATTCTGGTTTGTGTGGTTGTACAATCTCAGCGCTTAAAATAAATGAGGTATTTAGCAAGGTGACAATTCAATTTTTAGAACTAACCATGGCTCAGGCGTCTGAGCTACTTATGGCGCCAGTCATTATTTTAATTTGTGCATTAGCCGTGTATGCGCTTTACATGGTTGGGCGTTTTTGCTCGCAGTGGGTGTTGCGTAAAAAAGCGCGTTTAGATTACAGCAGGCAAATACATCAGCTAGATAAAGTGCAGATAACCACACACGCGGGTTACCCCATTCATAACTATTTTATCAATAACCCGAGCGCTAGCGACGACGAGCTAGAAGTGGTTGCCTTAAAGCAGTTAGAAAACCTGCGCATAGTGACGCGTATTGCGCCAATGCTGGGCTTAATTGCCACCATGATCCCAATGGGGCCAGCTCTGCAAGCCTTAGCCGATGGCAATATTCAAGGCATTAGTGAAAACTTAATTATTGCCTTTGCTGCGGTCATTTGGGGCTTAGCTATTTCAACCGTAACCTTTTGGCCGGCGTCGGTTAAAAAGCGTTGGTGTGCTAACGAATTGATTAATATTAGAAAAATCAAAGAGGCGATGTAATGCGTTTTTTAGATGAAGATGAAGAGTTAAATCCGATCGTCAGTGCCGTGAATTTAGTGGATGTATTTTTGGTGATTATTGCAGCACTGCTGATTGCGCTTGCGCAAAATCCATTAAATACCTTTTCCAGTGATGACGTTACCGTGGTGAAAAATGCCGGTAAACCGAATATGGAAGTTATCGTTAAAAAAGGTAAAGAAATCAAACAGTATAAATCAACCGGCGAAGTTGGCTCTGGCGAGGGCATGCGCGCTGGTGTCGCTTATACCATGGCTGATGGCAGTTTTGTTTATGTGCCAGAAGACGGTACATCTTCATCAAAGCAAAACAGTACGAGTAAATAAACATGTTAAAAAATATAATCTTAGTAGTGGCAACGCTAATAACACTAGTAGGTTTTAGTGTCTCGGCGAATGACAAACCGACCGTATTGTTGATGATGTCGTCGCACGCATCAAAACCTAAAGGTGAGTTACTGCTTAAACTTGCCAGTGAGCAACCGTTTAATTTGGTGAACTTTGTTGCAACCGGAAAATCTGACGAGGAAATTAATCAAGCATGGTCACAGGCCAAGTTAGTGATGTTAGATGGCATCAACCCTGAGCTGTCAAAATTTATGTTTGCTAAATATCAAAGCAAACTGAGTCAATTTCCAAAGGTTGCAGTGATCTCACTAGGCGATCTAAAAAATAGCGCAATGAATCAAGGCTTAACCGCCGCGCAAAGTAGGCAATTAGGTGGCTATTTCAATAATGCTGGCAGTGATAACTATGCCAATATGATGCAGTTTATTGCCAGCGACTTTTTGGCTTTATCATCAGTTAACGCGCCAGCACCGATAGACGTACCAGAGGTAGGTTTATATCACTATAACTATGCGGGCAAAGTGACTGCCAATGCCGATGATTTTTTTAATTTTATTAGCGCTGGAAAAAATCAACCGGTGATCGCAATCGGCATGCATCGCAGTGTGGTTGATTATCAGCAAAGCCAAATTGTTGATGCACTAATTAAAGGGCTAGAAGAAAAAGGCGCTAAAGCGTTTGGTTACTTTTTTGAAGGTGAAGACAAAGCGCTTAATTACACTGATTTATTAATGACTGAAACCGACAATGGCTTATCTTCTCGGGTTGATTTAGTGATTAATTACCGCTCGCTGCATTATGTTGAAAAACGCAGACAAGAGTTTGAAAAACTGGGTGTACCGGTTTTGCATGCCCTTAATTACACTGAAGGTGATCAAGCTGCGTTTGAGCAAGACCATGCCGGTGTTTCGCCATCGCTTACGCCATTTTTTTTAGTGATGCCAGAAGACACCGGTAGCGCCGATCCAACCATTATTGCTGCCAATGATAAAGGCACTAAAGTGGCGATAGATTATCAATTGAATGCTTTAGTTGAGCGTGCATACAATCACGCCAATTTAATTCATATTGCAAATAATGAAAAAAAAGTTGCTACCTTTATTTGGAATTATCCTCCGGGTGAGAAAAACATCGGCGCCGCGTTTTTAGATGTGCCGTCATCAATTGAAAACATTAGCCAAGCGATGCAAGCGCAAGGTTACAACGTTGAAGTGCAATCTCATCAAACCTTAATTGAAAATGCCGGCAAATTATTACGCCCTTATTATCGCGGTGAAGATGCTGAAGCCTTGATCGCTCAAGACTTAGCAGAGTACATGCCGTTATCAACTTATTTGAACTGGTTTAATGCGCTGCCAGCATCGGTTACCGCACCTATTGTTGAGCGTTGGGGCAAACCTGAAGAAAGCGGCATGTTACGTAGCGCCACGATTAATGGCGAAACCGCACCAGCTTTTGTGATTCCGCGGATGAATTTAGGCAATATGGTGGTCTTGCCGCAAGGCGTACGTGGTGAAAATGCTAAAGAGCATGCGAATTTATATCACAGCACCAAAACACCCATTAATCACAGCTATTTGGCGATTTATTTATTTGCCCGAGAAACCTTTGGCGCTGATGCTTACATTCATTTAGGCACCCATGGTTCACAAGAGTGGTTAACGGGGAAAGAACGTGGTTTATCTGTTTATGATGCGCCAAGTTTAGCACTTGGCAACTTACCGGTATTTTACCCCTACATTATCGATAATGTGGGTGAAGCGATGCAGGCAAAACGCCGCGGCCGAGCGACTATGATCAGTCACTTAACGCCTGGGTTTGCCAAAGCCGGTTTATATACCGAAGTTGCTGAGCTAAATGAAAAAATCACCAACTATTTAATGTTATCTGACGGACAAACGCGCGCTAATACCCAAGCTGAAATTATCGACATGGCCGAGCAGCTAAATATGCTTAATGATTTAGCGATTGAAAAAAGCGAGTTAGCGGCTAACTTCGAACAACATATTGCGAAAATACAAGATCATTTAAATGCATTGGCGCAAATGAGCCAGCCGTTAGGTGTGCATATTTTTGGTGACTTGCCGCAAGAGTCTCACTTGTTTAGCACCATGTTGCAAATGTTGGGTGACGATTTTACCGAGCGAGCAGCAACTTACGAGCAAGCGCATCAATTAGCGGTGCCAGCGGCTCAGCAGTTTGACCAGCGCAATGTTAAAAACTTAGCAGCGCTTGACGGTTTTCAGTTGCTTAAAACCTACATTAATGCGCCAGAGTCGCTAACCGATTTAGATGAAAGCTTACAGCAAGACCTACAAACGGCTCAGCAATATTGGCAAAATTTTCAAGCCATTGCTGAAACACAAAACTTGCTTGGTGCATTGTCCGGTCAGTACATTCCGGTCAGTTATGGTAACGATCCTATTCGTAACCCAGAGGCTGCGCCAACAGGGCGAAACTTGATCGGCTTTAATCCGGCGAAAGTACCATCAAAAGAAGCTTATGATGCGGGTGTAACTTTAATGGAGCAAACCATTGCTGCCTACCAAGAAAAACATGGTAAATACCCAGAGAAACTCGCGTTTTCGTTATGGTCACTTGAAACCATGCGTCACCAAGGCGCGTTAGAGGCGCAAATATTACATGCGCTCGGTTTAAAGCCTAAATGGAACCGCCAAGGCAATGTGGTTGATGTTGAAGTTATCCCGTATAGCGAGCTAAAACGCCCACGCATTGATGTGGTAATTTCAGCAACGGGTTTGTATCGCGACGCGTTTCCGAATGTGATGTTATGGCTGGCTAAAGCCATCGATAAAGTGGCTAAAATGAAAGAAGATAATAACTTTGTTTATCGCCATGCTAACGCCTTAAAGTCGGAATTATTGGAAAAAGGTAAATCTGAAGCTGATGCAGATTACTTATCATCTATTCGTATTTTTTCAAATGAAACCGGTAATTACGGTACAGGCTTAGCGAGTAGCTCGCTCGCCTCTGATACTTGGGAAACCGATGATAAGCTTGCTAATTTATACCTAGATCGCATGGGCTACGCCTTTGGTCATGACGAAAAACGTTGGAGTGAAAATGTTGGCGATGCCTTTGGCGACGGTGAAGGTTTATATAGTAAGGTGCTCTCAGGTACTGACGGGGTGATATTTTCTCGCTCGACTAACCTTTATGCCTTGATGACCAATGACGATCCGTTTCAATATTTTGGCGGTATAGGCTTAGCGGTCAGGCATTTAGATGGCGCAACGCCAGAAATGTATGTGTCAAACCTGCGTAAAAAAGATCAGCTAAAAACGCAAACCTTAGATGAATTTGTGAATCAAGAAATGCGCAGCCGTTATTTTCATCCACGTTGGATAAAAGCGATGCAAGACTCAGGTTATGCAGGTGCAACCGCGATTTTAGATCGCATGAATAACATGTGGGGCTGGGAAGTGATGGCACCAGAAGCGATTCGTGATGATCAATGGCAGGAGTTTTTTGAGGTCTATGTTGATGACAAATACCAAATGGATATGCGTGAGTTTTTTGAGCAGCATAACGCTGAAAGCTTAGCGCAAATACTTGAGCGTATGCTCGAAGCAGTGCGCAAAGGTTATTGGCAAGCCGATGAAGAAACCATCAAAAAAATGGTTGAAACCTATAGCGAATTGGCAACCGAATTTGATGTTGCTACCGACAATGAAAAGTTCAATGAATATATGGACGAAGCGGCAGCGGGCTTTGGTTTAGCGCCGCTGTCACAAGCGTTAGCACAAGCATTAGCTCAGCCGACAGCATTAGAACAGCCAAATAATTCCGCAACTCAAGCGGCTGAACAAGTCACCGGACAAAAGCTGGAAGAGCAAGCTAAAGCCGAGCCAGTTGAAACCGACTACACCATTGTTTATTGGTTAATGCTGATTTTTGTGGTTGGCTTCTCGAGCCAATGGTTTCAATCTAAGCAAAAAGTCAGTTTGTTATTACCATTACCTGAAAAGCCGAAAAATAATCGTGATATAAAACAGGCAGCTTAAAAGCATAGCTCATACCTTAAGTGATGATTTGTTTAGGGTCTCTTGAGCTTTGTTCAATAATTCAGCTGAGAGATAAAATCGTCTTAATCAAGGCGAAAATTATGCAATTTAGTCATCTAAATCAATGATTTTCAACGCTGAGTAAGGCGATTTTAGCCTTCAGCCCTACGGGCAATGGTTCTTTTTAATGCTAGCGGCATTAGCATTCATTAAAAATAACCTATTGCTGAAAATATAAACAAAGATCAACAGACCCTAAGGTATGAGCAGTAATTTTGCTGATATTCAGTTATTATTAAGGTGATGACTACGACGATTAGGTTTTTATTTTGCTGTTAAAAATTGCGGGTTTATTTTTTGTCGCGCTTGCGATGTTAGGTGCAGTTTTACCTTTACTGCCCACAACACCTTTTGTTTTGGTGGCGGCTTGTTTTGCAAAATCGTCTCCTAGACTCCATAAAATGTTGTTAGAAAATAAAGTTTTTGGTCCGCTAATTTATCACTGGCAAGCTTCTCGCAGCATTCCTAAACGAGCTAAAGTGATTGCCTTACTTTCTATGGTACTTGCTGGGGCGTGGTCGTGTTATATCTTGCCAAGTCTATGGCTGAAGGTTTTAGTGGTGGTATTAATTGCTGGGCCATTTATCTTTTTATGGCGCTTGCCTATTTCTGATGGCAACTATAACCCTTAAAATTAAGTTTTAAGGGTTATCGATTAATCAGCGCATTATGCTAGCTTCTAGCTTCTAACTTGCAGCTTCTAACTTGTTGCTTGTTGCTTCTAACTTTTAACTTGCCGCTTCAAGCTTGTCACTTTTAACTATTTCTAAATCAAGCTAAAGCTTTACCAACTAGCGCGGCAAGATGATCTGGCAGAGTTAATGATAAGGCAATTTCGTGACCTTTATCTGACATTTTTCGCCAAGTTAACTGCACAATTCTGACAATCTTTTCTTCGGTGTGTTTGGCGGCAAAGGCGTCAAAGTAATGCATTAAAAATACTAAACAAGCGACATCTTCGAGGGTTTGTGTATCGCTGTTAGTTTTTAGTTTTTCTTTACGAAGAATACAGGCGGTTTGTTCGGCTTGTTCTTCACTGTAACCATGTTCTAACATCAATTCTTTAGTTAATTGGGCATGGTATTTACCTTGTTCTTTACGCCACGTTAAATAACCTGCTTTGCCGGCGGGAAATTCTGTGCGTTTTAAATGCCAGCGCTTAATATGCTGGGCACGAACGGCAATTTGTAATAGCTCATTGGCTTGCGGCCAATATTGATCTAAACAAGCACTCATATAATGACCATAAAGTAATTCGTTGGCTTGTTCTTCGTTGTCAATTAGCGTTTTATTTGGATCTTGGGCATTAACCGCATCGATAGCTGAAAAAATGTGTTGTAGCTCAGAGGTCGACATTATGGATTCTCATACCGGAAAAAATAGCAGTATAACACTGCTCAAAAATTTGTCTTATGCAATGTTTTGCTATTTTATCGCATAAAAAACGATGTTTATTTATTGATACTTGAAAATTTCATCGCCGATAAGGCGTGGTTAACAAAAATAAGCTACTTTTCTAAACAATGATCCATAGATCATATTGTCGAACTGACGCCTTTTACGTATAATGCGTTCCCGTCCTGTTAAATTAGTTTATTGGCTTTCAATCAATAGCCCACGTTCATTGAACCCTAAACGATTTTAACGAAAAATTTCTGTTTATCCTGACTTTTGGTATCACATGACAACTAGATATATTTTTGTAACTGGCGGCGTTGTATCGTCTCTTGGTAAAGGCATTGCAGCAGCTTCTTTAGCGGCGATCCTTGAAGCGCGTGGCTTAAAAGTTACCATGCTTAAACTTGATCCTTATATCAATGTTGATCCTGGTACTATGAGCCCAATTCAACATGGTGAAGTTTTTGTTACCGAAGACGGTGCTGAAACTGATTTAGATTTAGGTCACTACGAGCGTTTTATTCGTACCAAGATGACCAAGCGTAATAACTTTACCACTGGTCGTATTTACCAAGATATTCTTGCGCGTGAGCGTAAAGGTGAATTCTTAGGTGCAACAATTCAGGTTATCCCTCATATTACCAACGACATTAAACGTCGAGTGATTGAAGGTGCCGAAGGTTACGATATAGCCATGGTTGAAATTGGTGGTACGGTAGGTGATATTGAATCACAACCTTTCTTAGAAGCGATTCGTCAATTAGGTACTGAACTTGGCCGTGAACGCGCTATGTTTATGCACTTAACGTTAGTGCCTTACATTGCTGCCGCAGGTGAAATTAAAACCAAACCTACACAACACTCAGTAAAAGAGTTACGTTCAATTGGTATTTTCCCAGATATCTTAGTATGTCGTAGCGAATGTGCTATTCCTGCGAATGAACGAGCGAAGATCGCTTTATTTACCAATGTTGAAGAGCGTGCTGTTGTGTCAATGCGCGACGTAGACAGTATCTATAAAGTACCTGCGTTATTAAAATCACAAGGCACAGATGAACTTGTGGTTAAACGTTTTGGTTTAGAAGCACCAGAAGCTGACTTAACTGAATGGGAACAAGTACTTTATCAAGAAGCCAACCCAGTCGGCGAAGTAAACATTGGCATGGTAGGTAAGTACATTGAATTGCCAGATGCTTATAAATCAGTAAATGAAGCATTAAAACATGCCGGTATTAAAAACCAAGTTAAAGTAAAAATTAACTATGTAGATTCACAAGATGTCGAAGCTAAAGGTGTTGATATTTTAAAAGATCTCGATGCGATTTTAGTACCGGGTGGTTTTGGTGAGCGTGGTGTTGAGGGTAAAATTTTAGCAGCACAGTATGCGCGTGAAAACAAAGTACCTTATTTAGGTATTTGTTTGGGCATGCAAGTGGCGTTAATTGAATTTGCCCGTAACGTGGCGGGTTTAACTGATGCGCACAGCACAGAGTTCCACCCTGAAACAACTGCACCTGTGGTTGGTTTAATCAATGAATGGTTAGACGAAGAAGGTAAAGTTGAGTACCGCAGTGAAGACTCAGATTTGGGCGGTACTATGCGTTTAGGTTCACAATTGTGCCACCTTGTGAAAGGTACCAAGGTGTGTGACGTATATGGTAGTGAAACAATTTATGAAAGACACCGTCACCGTTTTGAGGTAAATAATAACTTCCGAGAGCAATTAAGCAAAGCTGGTTTAGTCTTCTCGGGTTTATCTACTGATAAAAGTTTAGTTGAAGTGATCGAGATACCTGATCACCCTTGGTTTATTGCTGGACAGTTCCACCCAGAGTTTAATTCAACTCCGCGTGATGGACATCCGTTATTTGAAAGTTTTGTTGCTGCCTCATTTGAGCACCAGAAACAACTCAATAGCTAAAACAAGTATTAACTAAAACCGTGGCCTATGCCGCGGTTTTGTTTTCAAGGATGAAAGCACGTGATTTTTGCTCCAGACAAATCACAAGTACATACATCCGTGTATGCAAGGCACGCAGACAGGATGTCGCCAGGCGTGTTTATGTTCAGGAAGAACGGTGTGATTTTTGTTTCGATAAAATCACAACAGCCAATACAGTGTCGAGAAGACACTTAACTAGAACGTTATTGGTCAAAAGTAAAAATTTTTCTTGATAACAGGATTTATCAACGGGTCGTAAAGGAGTTAACGACAAAAAATAGCACAAGTGCATCACAATCAATCAGGGCAAGCTTGGCTTGCTAGAAGTTATGTTAATTTTATTCGTTTTTCGCTTTCATTTAGTGGGCTAAAAGAAAGCTAAACGGTGTTTAAATCAAGTAGGAAATATAATGTCGAATATTAGTAAGATCATCGCACGTGAAATCATGGACTCTCGTGGTAACCCAACAGTTGAAGCTGATGTATATTTAGAATCAGGCGCATGGGGCCGCGCTGCAGCACCATCTGGTGCATCTACAGGTTCACGTGAAGCATTAGAGCTTCGTGATGGTGATAAAGCGCGTTATTTAGGTAAAGGTGTTTTAAAAGCTGTTGCTGCAGTAAATGATAGCATTGCGCCTGCACTTGTGGGTCAATGTTCACTTGAGCAAGCAAAAGTTGACCAAATCATGATCGACTTAGACGGCACAGAAAACAAAGAAAACTTTGGTGCTAACGCTATTCTTGCAGTTTCTTTAGCGGTAGCAAAAGCTGCAGCAAACGAAAAGAAAGTTCAATTATTCGAACACATTGCTGACTTAAACGGCACTCCGGGTCAGTACTCTTTACCTTTGCCTATGATGAACATCATCAATGGCGGTGAGCACGCAGACAACAACGTTGATATTCAAGAATTCATGGTTCAACCAGTAGGTGCTGACAGCTTCCGTGAAGCATTACGTATGGGCGCTGAAATCTTCCACGCACTTAAAAAAGTATTATCTGGCAAAGGTTTAAATACTGCTGTTGGTGATGAAGGTGGTTTTGCACCTGACTTAGCGTCAAATGCTGATGCATTAGCAGTAATTAAAGAAGCGGTTGCCGCGGCAGGTTATGAGTTAGGTAAAGACGTAACCTTAGCAATGGATTGTGCTGCATCAGAATTTTACGATGCTGACAAAGGTATTTATGACCTTAAAGGTGAAGGCAAGCAATTTACTGCTAACCAATTCTCTGACTTTTTAGCAAGCCTTTGTGAAGAATACCCAATTGTTTCAATTGAAGATGGCTTAGACGAATCAGACTGGGACGGTTTTGCTTACCAAACTAAATTAATTGGTGACAAAGTTCAGATCGTTGGTGATGACTTATTCGTAACAAATACTAAAATCTTAGCACGTGGTATCGAGCAAGGTATTGGTAACTCTATCTTAATTAAGTTCAACCAAATCGGTTCATTAACTGAAACCTTAGCAGCGATTAAAATGGCGAAAGACGCTGGTTTTACTGCCGTTATCTCTCATCGCTCTGGTGAAACTGAAGATGCAACTATCGCTGATTTAGCCGTTGGTACAGCAGCTGGTCAAATCAAAACGGGTTCTTTATGTCGTTCTGACCGTGTTTCTAAGTACAACCAATTGTTACGTATTGAAGAATTTTTAGGTGATAAAGCGGTATTTAACGGTTTATCTGAAGTTAAAGGTCAAGGTTAATTCCTTTACTTTGAAGCCCTAGAAAGCTGATGAATAATCCGATGGTATTTACCATCGGATTTTTTTTGCCTGAAAAATTTTATCTGATTGGCGTTACTGCTGGCAAACTGGCTTTTTTTTATTTTGTTTTGCGCTGTAAATACTGGTAAAACAGCATGTTTTGCTCTAATTAATTGGCGAGCGTTTAATACAGCCAGAAAATAATGAAGCTCCAAGTGCTTAATTGGTTTTTTGTACAGTTCCTCTTTTACTTATTGCTCGCTTGTGCTTAAGCAAAGATTTTTCCCTTTAGTATGCTAATCTACAAGTAAGGTGTTAACTTCTGGGGTGTTGCTGCAACGGTGAGCTTTTTTAAAAGTCTTTTGTTGGTATGTGTCGTCTGTGCTAGCTCGTTAGCTCGCAGCGAGACGGTTTACCTTGCAACACTGCATTGGCCGCCTTATTCGGGCGACAATCTCTCTCAGCAAGGGGCGAGTGTTATGGTGGCAAAAGCTGCCTTTGCTGCCATGGGACATGAATTAATTGTTGATGTTTTTCCATGGAGCCGTGCGGTGAAAATGGTTAAGCAGGGGCAGTCTAAATACGCGGGCTATTTTCCAGAATATTATCATCAAAGTGATAGTTTTATCTTTTCAGCACCTGCTGGCAGCGGCCCACTTGGTTTAATTGAACACGCCCAAGCGCCGATTGAATTTTTTGAAATAGACGATCTTCGTCGCTATAAAATTGGCATTGTGCAAGATTATGTTAATACCCAAGCTTTTGATCAGTTAGTTGCCGAAGGTGAAATTTCAGTGCAACGGGTAATGACCGACGAAATGAATATCTTTAAGCTCGCCAATCAACGCATTGATGCTGCGGTGATTGATATAAATGTATTTAACTACCTCATCACTCATGATAAAAAGTATCATCACATCAAAGATCAAATTAAAGTTCACCGTAACTTATTGGAGAATAAAGCGCTTTATATTGCTTTTAATGCTGACGATAGAGGAAAAAAGTGGTTAGATATATATAACAAAGGCTTAGCCAAAATACAGGTTGAGTCATTATTTAAAAATTATTTTACCCACTTACATGAAATGGGATCTGGCACGAATAAGCCAATGAGTAAATAACGTGCCATTGTTAAGAAAAATAATCGGTATCGGCTAAGTAATAAAATCATTATTAAAATATCTAAAACAGGCACTTACTACTATAATTAACATAAATCTATAAGATAAAATTTCATTGCTGTTAACGCTAGCTTATCTTTTGGCATCGCGATCAGGTTAACGGGTATTGTGCTAAAAACAAAAAAGGGCGTTATTTGATTTATATAAAACACCTTGTTCGAATAAATTGCTTCTTAGTTTTAAGTGGCATATTTTTTTTATTTGGCATGCTTTTAGCGAGTGCTAAAGCAAATGTCGCTCCTCAATCTTCAACATATCAACGTCAAACACCTGAAACTGTTATCAATGGCGAACTCTCACTAACATGCACTTTGCCCTATGATGCGATTGAGTTTAACGCTAACCCTATTTTTAATGAAAACGAAGAAGGCATTATTTGGTTTCATCGACTTGCCAATAAATTACACATAACCACCAAGGAAATGACGCTTGAAAATGAATCGGCATTTTTCCTCGAAAAATGTGAAAAAAAACCAGAAGATTTAGCTGAGTTAGAGCGACATTTACGGGCAAGAAAATTTTTACGAGATGCACGAGTTTCATTAGATGAACAGCAAAACGTTATTAGCATTGAAACTTGGGATAACTGGTCGTTATTACCAACAATAAGCTTTGGACGAAAGGGCGGAGAAAGTACCTATAGCTTAGGCATAAAAGAGCGAAACTTGCTTGGCCTTGGCATAGATACTGAAATCGAAACCTATAGCAATGTTCAGCGTTCAGGGTATCGATTAGTCAGCAATATTCCGCTATTTCAGAAAAAAAATACCCATTTAGCGCTTAGGTTTGCCGACAATGATGACGGCATTCAACATGCAATATCGCTAAATAAAAGCTTTGCTGGTTTTCATACTAAATACGCCTACCGTCTTGGTTATAATGAAGAAATGCGTGATGATACTATTTATCAAAATGGTGATGAGCAATCAGTTTTCCAGCATGATATGGAACATAAAGAGCTAAGTTACGGCTGGTTAGTTACCAATACTAAAGACTACGTTTTGCGTTATCGAGCCGGATTTACACAAGATCAACACCTGTTTTCATCGATTAGTGATTATGAAGAAGCACTGCCGGTAACCGAACTACCGCGTGACCGAGATTTTCTCTATCCGTGGTTTGACGTGCAGTACATTGAAAAAGACTTTAAGAAAAAAAATAATATCCATCTTATTTCACAAATTGAAGACTTTAATACTGGCTGGCAAGTGCACTCTCGTATTGGTGTTGGCGATGGCAGCAATGAAGATTCAGCATGGCTGTTTTGGCAGTCGCAAATTCACAAAGGGTTTTCATTATATCAAGATGATTTGTTATTGATGAAGGTTGCACTGGCAGGCGATATTTACCAACAAGGTAACAATCGTTTGTTAGCTAATATTTCAACCGAATATTTTTACCAACTGTCTGAAAAGTGGGGTTTTTACTTACACAACGCCAATACCTTTAGCGAAAACCAATATTTAGATCGTCCAGTAACTATGGGCGGTAATACCGGTCTTCGTGGTTTTCCTTTGCAATATCAACACGGTAAGAAAAGTGTAAAATTTAGCTCTGAAATACGCTATTACCCAAATATTAATATCTATAAATTATTTGATTTAGCAGGTACGGTGTTTGCTGACGCTGGTCGTGCATTTGGTGGTTCAATCGCTGAAAATACTGACTCGGGTTGGCTGCACTCATTTGGTGTTGGCGCTCGAATATACTCTCCTCATGCGGGAGGCAATAATCATGTTATTCATATCGATTTTGCTTTTCCACAAAGCAGTGATCCAGACATCGATAGTTTTGAAATTCGCGTTGAAGCCAAACATGCCTTTTAATAACACTTACATTTTTTGATACAAATCAGCGCTATTGGTTTTCTCTCGCCTCGTTACACTAATCAGATAAAAGACTCATTCCACAATAAAAATATGCTTAAAGGACTAATCAATTTATGAAGTTGTTGTCACTATTATTATTGACGTTATTCACCTTACCCAGTCTCGCTCAAGACACTTTGAGGACAATAAATACCGAATATACGCGCATTCATTTTCATCAAGATTATCGTCAGTTTGCTGAGCAAGTTGCACTAAAAATTGACCCGATATATCAAGACGTTGGTCAACGTATTGGCTTTACCAATAAGCATAAAGTTGACGTACTAATTTCAGATAAATACCATCAAGCCAATGGCTCGGCGATGCCGCTTGCTTCTGGGCCAATACTGAATATTTATACCAGCTCACCTCGCTCTGAACAGTCGTTAGGGCATTACAGTGATTGGTTAGATTTGGTGCTAAGCCATGAATTGGCCCATCATATTCACCTTATTGAGCCATCGAGAAGTTGGCGCGCTATTTTTGATAAATTTATTCTTGAAGCAGACTTTGCTAATTTATCGCGTTATCCGCGTTGGGCAATTGAAGGTTATGCCACTGTAATTGAAACGGAATTTACCCAACAAGGACGCGTTAACAGCGACTATGTTAATGCATTGCTTGCTCAGTGGGCGGTTGAAGGGCAACTGCCAAGCTACAATGCCATGAACGGGCGCGAGCGCTATCAAGGTAATCGCATGGCATACATGCAAGGTAGTGCGTTTTTAATTTGGTTGCAGCAAAATTACAGCCAAGGTGAGGATGATAAAATTGGCACTTTAGCCAAGCTTTGGCGACGAAGCACGGCTAAAGAATATCGAAACTTTGAAAAAGCCTTTACCGGATTATTTTTAGAACATCCTGAGGTCTTATATAAACGCTTTGTTGCCGAGCAAATTTATCTCGCCAAACAAGGACAGGCGACAGATGTGTCAGGTAAGTTGTGGCTGAAAAATCGCGAACAAATTTTAGCAAGTGAACCTTCGCCCGATGAAAAGCACATTTTGCAATTAGAATATGATCATAAAAATGGTCAACAGCTCTCGGTTTATTCATTAGCTGAAAATAGCAAAGCCAAAACAAGATTTGTTGAAAAAAATAGCAAACTCATTGCACAAGACCCTCAAGATATTGCCGATACCATGCCAGCGGTATTTAACCGCACGGCAAAGTTTACTTTCTACCCAGAGCGTGGCAAAAGCTGGCGACATGCTCGATGGTTAGATAAAGACAATGTGCTGTTGTTACAGCGTCAGCTGCAACAAAATCGTGAGCTGGGTTTTGAGCTCGCCAAACTTAATTTAGCCAGTGGTGAAGTGACTCTCATCAGTCGTGGCTTACGCATTCAAGATTTTGCTTTAACGCCAGATAAACAATCAGTTTTGGCGGTTCGCCACTATGCAGGCTTAAATCAACTGGTTAAAGTTGCCTTAAATGATGGCAGTTGGCAAGCACTTACACATGAGCTGTTAAATACACCAATGGATAACCTGAGTATTTCAGCTGATGGCAAGCAGCTTGCGTTAATGGCAATTGCAGATAAACGCTGGCATATTCATTTACTTGATTTAGCGGATAATGTTTGGCAAAAAATTGCTTTACCGATTTCTGGTAATTATGTTTCGCATTTACGTTGGCAAGGTAATTCGCTGTATATTAGCCACAGCAGCAAGGATAAAAATAACAATGCGCGCGTTAATGTTTATCGCTTAAACTTGGTTGATCAAACATGGCAGCAACTGACTTTTGGTCATCAATTGGCAACCGATGCATTTGTCATCGATGACAAGCTGCTGTTTACTGTGACGCAAAGTCGTGGTCAAAGCACTTTTGCACAACCTCTGCCTGCCAATTCTGACGTCAGTGTTAGTGTCAAAGCCAGTGCTAACAACAACTTGGCGAAAGGAAAGTTTGAATTACAACCTAGCAATTTGTTGGCGGCATCATCAACAAGTCATGCAGGTAACCCCGCACAAACTCAAGTACAAACTCAGGTTCAAAATAAAGTACAAAGCCAAAATTATGGCCTAGGTCCGCAAGCATTTACCAGTGCGGTATTATCAGGTTATGTCAGTAATGACGATTCAGGTGGTGATTTATTATTGCGCGGCGGTGATCCTTTAGGTCGGCTGCAATGGCAAGGCGTGATTAACCAAAGTGATTTACAAAGCAATCAAGCGATACAAGTAAAAAGTCGCTGGCAGTCAATCACGGCATACGGTGAATGGGTGAATAATGATTTTGATGTCGATTATTTTCAGCGGCAAAACCAGGCCTTAAACATAGAAGTTGCTTATCAATACCCATTTTTTGAACATGTTAACTGGCAAGGGAAAATGGGCTTAGGCCGTGAAAAAATAACCACTGCGACAATTGACGACACGCTTGATTCTTATCGCTTCGAAAGTGAACTTGATTTTTTAGCTTCGTATAAAAAAGCATTTTATGGGGCAAGTTTTGACGCTGCATTAATTGACTATCAAGGAGATACTAGCGCATGGCAGCGAAATGATTTATTGCTTGGCGCTTTTGTTGGTTATAGCGATTATGCGCTGCGTTATCAGTATCAACAATTTCGATTAGATGACGATGCGCCCGAGCACGCTTTATTAAGTTATGGTGGCCAGCAAAGTTCGGCCGCGAGCCAAGTGAAAAATGCACAACTATTAGATCCGCGTTTACCGCTTGCTTGGCAAACAGGGCATGAATTTAGCCAACATAGCGCTAGTTTAGGCAGTGGTGCTAGCCAACTTTTTTATTTGCAACACCAAAGCGACCAACAAGAAACACTTGATGCCTATGGTATTGAGTTTGCTGAAAAGCTATCAGACGTTGGTCCTTTATTAAATGGCTTAACGGTTAAAGCGGGTTTAACTTGGTATCAAACTCCAGCGCAAAGCGACGAGCAGCAGTTTTATTTTGCTTTAAGCTATTTATTGAAATAGCTTGGCAAAACTATCCGCTAATCTTTGAAGTTGCCGAGCGTTAGGTATACCAAAACGTAGTGCGTTTTGTTCATCGCATAAACGCACATACACACCTTGTTGGCATAGACGCTCAAATATTTCAGCAGCTTTTGGGTGCGCTAAGGTGATAAATAACGAACAACAACGCAAACCTTGATGCCCAAAATATTGGGATAGTAGTTGTGCAAGTTTTTCAGACTGATGTTTTAATTGGTGTTTTTGCTGCTGTTGCCAAGGGTTATTTTTAAAAGCGTGCTCAGCAATATACAACGCGACACCATTGACTTGCCAAGGGCCAACGCTATCTTTAATCAGCGCTAACCACTGCTTGTTGGTACAAACAAAACCAATTCTAAGCCCTGCTAACCCAAAAAACTTACCAAACGATCTTAAAATGATGATGTTTTCATCGAGATTATTTGAAAGCCTTGGCACAAAAGATTGCTCAGGTTCAAGCATATCGACAAACGCTTCATCAATAACTAATAGTCCTTTGGCCTTTTTGACGTTTTTGGCAAGTTGCGAAAGTGCATTAGGTTCAAAATAATCGGTGGTTGGGTTGTTAGGGTTGATCACCACTACCACGGCAAAATCAGCTACTGTTGTTGGCAGTTGCTGTTGGTAGAACTGGCAAATGTAACCTGCATCTTGCCATGCTTTTTGGTGTTCTTTATAGCCTACTTTAGGTAGATAAACTGTGCGTTTTTGCTGAACTTTTAATGTGTTTACTTGCTCACTTGATGACTGCTTTTCTACAGGAACATCAATTGAGCTTAGTTTTTGATGCCAGAGCTGAGGAAGGCGCTCAATTAAACTTTGGCTACCGGCAATCGGCCAACAATGCTCGCTTTGATAATAGCGATTAGCTTGTTTTATCAGTGACGCCGGCACAGTCGGTAAATCTTGCCAATAGCTTGTTGGAATTTCTGGCAGCGGATACGAAAAAGGCGCGATGCCGGTTGAAAGATCAAGCCAGTTGGCGGGCTCAATTTCATATTGTTTGGCTATGCGGTCGAGTTGTCCGCCATGTGTTAGGCTCATTTAGTTCTGACTCATGTGATTCGGGCTCATGTGTGCTGACTCTTTTTTAACGGCTGTAGAGCCATTCGCCGAAAAAACAAAATATTAACATTAAAACAATAACGTGCTTTAAAGCATTTAAACTGTCTTTAATATGCCTTGCTTGGGGCATATCACCTTCACCCAATAAAGGTGAGTGTACAACTTTGCCATGATAAATCGCATTCGCATTGCCTAAGCGTACTTGTAGCAAGGTTGCACCGGCGGCCATGACCCAACCGCCATTATGACTTTTGTAAGCTTTTGCTTGCTCAGCGGCATTGATGATAATTCGGGTAAATAGTGCTTTGCGAAGGCCTAATATAGCGTAAGCAAAACTGGTAATTTTGGCAGGAATAAAGGCTAACACATCATCGGCACGTGCTGCGCAGCGGCCAAAATAATAAAATTGAGTATTTTTATAACCCCACATCGCATCTAAGGTATTGGCTAAGCGGTGTAATATCACCAAAGGTGCGCCGCCAAGTATAAATAAAATCAGCGTTGCGGTAACCGCATCATTGCTATTTTCTAGCATAGATTCGGTGGTGCAGCGGCTAATCGCTTGTTCATCAAGCTGAGCTGTTTCTCTACTAACAATGTAACCGCAATACTTGCGGGCATCGGCTAGGTTTTGCTGCACTAATGCTTGATATATTTGCATGCCATGTTGTTTTAAGCTGTTATAACCTAAAGCCCAATATACAATCACCGCTTCAAGGAAAAATACCATCACAGTTTGATGATTAGCAAAAGCGCCGGTAAATAGTGTGTTGGTTTGTAAGGCATTTATAAAGTAATAACACAGTACCGGCAAGGGCATCACTAATAAAACCCAAGATAAAGCCCCTTTGATGATTGCCGACTTGTTTGCTTGAGAAGCACTCACGTTTACCTTGCCCGCTAAGCGGTTGGCCAAGTGACCAAAGCCAACTAGGGGATGATACTTTTTAGGCTCTCCGAGCCAATAATCAAGCAGCAGGGCAAATAGCAAGGTAAGTGATAACAGTGGCATGGTCATGAGGTTATTGGCTGCTTTTTAGATGTGAAATGCTGTGGTTAATGGCGTTGTATTGTAGCGTGATTTGTTCGCCATTTTTGATGATATTTTCTTTGGTAGTAAGTTTATCACTAAAGCGAGCATCATGGTGAAATACAGCAAGGTAATGCTTGATAATATCGCCATGGCTGATAATTAAAATGTCGCCGCTTTGCTCTTGTTGTCCAATGGTTAATAAAGCTTGATGAAAGCGCTGCAAGGCGTTTTTCAGACTTTCTCCGCAAGGTGGTTTAGCGCATAAATTAGTGACGGATGATTGTTGATGATAAATGCGCTGAAAGCGATTTTGCCGTGCCAGTTTTTTTATTGCCTGACCTTGCCATAAACCTAAATGCCTTTCTTGTAAGTGCGGTAGTACGTGCGCTTTTATCTTTAGTATTTGCGCGCAAAGGGCGGCGGTTTTGTTGGCGCGACCAAGGGACGAGCAGTATAGGGCGGTTATTGGCCGGTTCAATTGGCAACCTTGCTTGTCTAGGTTTAAGGCAAGTGCTCGAACTTGCTGGCGACCTTTTACCGTTAAGTTGCTGTCGCGTTGTCCTTGTAGCTTTGCTTCTACATTCCACTGGGTTTGACCATGGCGAGCTAAATGAAGGTAACAATTATGGCGCATAGACAGTTGCGCCCATCTTCATGCGCGTTTGTGCAAAATTTGAAAAATATGCGTAAGCTGTTTTGTTCATCATGCAGGTAAAAATTTCGTATTCAGGCCTAGTCGGCGCAACTTTACTAAAGCGCTACTTGTTGTTCAATCATTGTTTAAAGTTCAGGAAAAATCTTTTCGGCTAAGCTATTTTATCTTTTGCTGTCAATGCAGTATGCTTATTTACTAAGCAGTAATAACAACCTTAAGCACATGAATCAGCAAACTTCACTTTGGCAAGAGCAGCATCAGTCTTCAGATTTTTCTGAACTGTGCAATGCGCTATATGAGCGAGAACTACGCTTACTTGCCGATGCTGATATTAGCTCAGTGCAAGCGATACAAGCACGTATCAAAAGCCTTCCTTATTACATAAAACGTACCGCGCATTTAATGACTCAGGCGAATACGCCATTAGCATTAGATACACAAAATGCCAGTTGGAGTGCCAAACAAAGTGCGCATATTCCCTTGGCTGGCCAAGAACATCAAGCGGTTTGGCAATGGCTCAATAATACGAATTTAGTACCTGGACTGGTGCTGCCAATTGCTTTGTCAGATCGCATTGTTTTAGACTGTGTCGATAAAGTCGACCAAGCTGGGCAGCGTTTTCGTACCAACTTATTTGGCTGGTGTAGCCAAACCCAAGATATTAATGAACACGCACCACGTATATTAAAGCCTAACAAAAAGGTGATGAGCGCCGCATGTGCAGGGCATTGCTGGCGTGATAATCAAAAAGTGAGACCGAATATTCCTACCTTACGAGAGCTGTTGTTATCTTGCCAAATAAACTGGAAAAACTTCAAACAACCTTTATCAATATAAGGTAAGCAATTGCTTGCTTAACCAAGCTCGCATTTCAAGGCTTTTTCAGTATAATACTGGTCATTCAGCGATTTATTTTTCTTTGGCATGCGCGCATTTACCGTACTTTTAGTGATTTTGTTGCTAGCACTTCAATACCGACTTTGGTTTGGTAAAAACAGTGTGCCTGACTATTTATCTTTAGAGCAAGAACTTGCTCGCCAACAACAAGATAACGACAAACTTCGCCAACGTAATAAATTATTATATGCAGATACCGATGATCTAAAGTCAGGTATTGAAGCAATAGAAGAACGTGCCCGAAATGAATTAGGCATGATCAAATCAAACGAAACCTTTTTCCGTATTATTCCCAGTGAAGATAAAAATGAATTCAAAGCGCGCACGCGATCTCAAGGTAACATTGAATAATGGCTGAGCCATTTGGGCAGTTTGTTGCAGTTGTGCCCGCTGCCGGAGTGGGCAAACGCATGAAAAGCCAATGCCCCAAACAGTATTTAAAGATTGGCCAATTAACGGTATTAGAGCATACCGTGCAGCGTTTATTGGCCCACCCGCTGATTAACCACGTAGTGATAGCGTTAGGCGCAGAAGATGAATATTTTAGAGATACTTCATTAGCCAAGAATGCCCAAGTTAGTACCGTTATTGGCGGAAAAGACCGTGTTGACTCGGTACTCGCGGGCTTAAAAAGCCTTGAGCCGAATCGTTATCAATGGGCACTGGTGCATGATGCGGCCAGACCTTGTTTAAGTTTGACCGATATTGAGTCGTTAATAAGTACCTGTGTTGATAAAAACCTTGGCGGCTTATTAGCTTCACCCGTGCGCGATACCATGAAAAGAAGCGATCAAAGTCAAACGGTGTTACATACCGAAGAGCGTAATCATTTATGGCACGCACTTACGCCGCAATTGTTTCCGATTGAACAACTCATTTTGGCGATTGAATCAGGCTTAGCAAATAACGCCAATATTACCGATGAGTCTTCTGCAATAGAGCTGGCTGGTTATACCAGCATTATTGTTGAAGGCAGTAGCAAAAATATCAAAATTACTCAGCCTGATGATTTGGCCTTTGCCGAATTTATACTGAGCCAGCAACATCAAGCAAGCTCTCCTTTTACTGAACAGACAAGAGAATCAAAATGCGAATAGGTCATGGTTTTGACGTACACAAGTTTGGCGGTGAAGGGCCAATTGTTTTAGCCGGCATTGAAATAGCACACCCGCAAGGGTTTATTGCACACTCTGATGGCGATGTGGCTATTCATGCCTTATGTGATGCGATTTTAGGCGCACTTTGTTTGGCCGATATTGGCAATCATTTCCCTGATACCGATGGTCAATACGAAAATATTTCCTCTCGTATTTTATTGCGCCATGTTGTTGGCTTAATGACGGAAAAGGGATATCAACTAGGTAATGCTGATATCACCATTGTTGCTCAGGCACCTAAAATTGCTCCGCATTTACTCGCCATGCGTGAATGTTTAGCTAAGGACTTAGTCGCTGATATTGATCAAGTGAATGTAAAAGCGACTACCACTGAAAAGTTAGGCTATGCCGGCAGAAAAGAAGGCATCGCTGTACATGCCGTGGTGCTACTTGCGCCCATCACCAAACCGAGTGAATCATAAATGACCACTTCATATCATTATTTATTTGGACAACCTGCCTCGACAGGTCTTCTGCGCAGCACCATGGCAGATTTTAAGGTATTTGAACAATTACCGTTTGAACCTTGCGGTGAAGGTGAGCACTTATTAATTCACATTCGAAAAACAGGTGCCAATACCGTTTATGTGGCTAGAGAGCTAGCAAAGTACTTTTCTGTCAAAGAAAACTTGGTTTCGTATGCTGGCTTAAAAGATCGTTTTGCGGTAACTGAGCAGTGGTTTGGTGTACATGTGCCGGGTAAACAAGTTTTTGATTTAAGTGATTTGACTATCGAGGGTGTTGAGGTTTTATCTTATGCCCGCCATAACAAAAAACTGCGTATTGGTTCCCTTTCTGGCAATCGCTTTGAACTGACCTTAAAAGAAGTCACTGATATTGACGATTTAACCCGCCGCTGGCATGCCGTGGTTGAACATGGTGTGCCCAATTACTTTGGCGAGCAACGATTTGGCATTAATGGCGGCAATATAGACCATGCCTTGGCTTTATTTGGCGGTAAAAAAGTTAAAGACAAGAAAAAGCGCGGTATGTATTTATCGGCAGCCCGTTCAGCTATTTTTAATAAAATGGTGAGCGAGCGCATTGCAAATAACAGCTTTGAGCAATTACTTGCAGGCGACGTTATGATGCTTGCCGGCACACAATCTGTTTTTGTTGCTGACACAATTGATGAGACACTCAATAAACGTTTTGCTGAAAAAGACATTGATATTACCGCACCCATGTGGGGCGCAGGTGAATTAATGACGCAATTAAATGCCAAAGAATTTGAAGAGAATATCGCGCAGCAATATCCTGAATTTTGTGCTGGCTTGCCAAAGTTTGGCTTAAAACAAGAGCGCCGGAAAATACGTTTGTCGATAGCACAACCTAATATCGAGACCAATGGTAATACTGTCACAATCAGTTTTGTATTATCAGCTGGCTGTTATGCAACAACAGTATTGCGAGAGTTGCTAAACTACACCGACATGACTGAGCGTGTTAGATCTGATAAAAGCGAATAAATAAAAATGAATATTTTATTAAGTAATGACGATGGTGTGCACGCCTTAGGCATTAAAGTGCTTTATCAAGAGTTAAGCAAATTTGCCAATGTGACAGTCGTTGCGCCAGATAGAAACTGCAGTGGCGCGAGTAATTCGTTAACACTATTAAATCCGCTGCGCGCCGAGGTACTTGATAACGGTTTTATCTCTGTTAATGGTACGCCGACTGACTCAGTGCATTTAGGTATCAGTCAGTTAATGACATCGCCACCTGATTTAGTCGTTGCTGGTATCAATAAAGGTGCAAACCTTGGTGATGACACTTTGTATTCTGGTACGGTTGCTGCTGCGACAGAAGGTCGTCATATGGGCTTGCCAGCCGTTGCCGTGTCTTTAGTTGGCCATAAAGAAGCGCATTATCAAACCGCTGCGGTTGTTGCCGCACAATTAATCAAACGTTTAAAAGATCATCCGTTAAAAAGCGATCAAATACTTAATTTGAATGTGCCTGATGTTGAACTGGCAAAGCTTGAGGGGATTAAAGTTACACGTTTAGGGCATCGTCATAAAGCAGAAACGATGAAGAAAATGCAAGACCCTTGGCAACGTGATATCTATTGGTATGGGCTACTTGGCAAAGAGCTTGATGCTGGACCCGGTACAGACTTTGAAGCAATTTCACAAAATTATGCGTCGGTCACACCGTTAACTGTTGATATGACTGCGTATGCAAGTTTAGAAAAAATGACCGAATGGATCACCGATCTTTCACTATAAGAGTTGTAAAATGAACCTAAAACAAGGAACAAGAGCGGGCGGAAAGTCAAACCGTAGTGGTGAGCTTTTGGCGCAAAAATTACATGCAGAAGGCATCAAGAACCCTTATGTGCTTCAAGCGATAGCCCAAAGCCCACGCCACATATTTTTACCTGAAATATTAGCGCACAAAGCTTATGAAAATACAGCGTTGCCAATTGGGCAAGGGCAGACAATTTCACAGCCTTATATTGTCGCTAAAATGTCTGAGTTACTGCTTGAGAAAGGCATTCCTGAAAGTATTCTAGAAATTGGCACTGGCTCTGGTTATCAAACCTCAATTTTAGCGCAGCTCGTGCCTAAAGTATTTTCTGTTGAACGCATTAAATCGTTGCAATGGCAAGCCAAGCGCAGGCTACAAGCGATGGACTTACATAACGTTTCGATGAAGCATGGCGACGGTTGGCAAGGATGGAAAAGCAAAGCGCCTTTTGAAGCGATTATTGTCACCGCCGCGCCAACGTCTGTACCGCAAGCACTATTAGAGCAATTGGCTGACGGTGGTCGATTGGTTATTCCTGTTGGTGAAGAAACACAGGTATTAAAAATTATTACACGCAATGGCGACAGTTTTGACGAGCAACAAGTTGAAGCGGTTAAATTTGTACCACTAGTACCTGGAGCCTTGCTGTGAAAATATTTTCGGCATTATATGACTGGACCCTACGTTGGGCTGAACACAAGTTTGCGCCCAGAATGCTGGCGCTATTAACATTTGCGGAGTCAGTATTTTTTCCTATTCCACCCGACGTATTATTAGCCCCTATGGTATTAGCTAAGCCGCATCGTGCGTGGTCATTAGCGGCGTTAACAACTATCTCATCGGTGATTGGTGGAGCCGTCGGCTATGCGCTGGGTTATTTCATGTTTGAACCTTGGATCGAGCCCATTATTATTGAAACGGGCTACCAAGCTAAGTTCGATAAAATAATGACATGGTTTACCGAATGGGGTGTTTGGGTTGTGTTTATCGCAGGCTTTACGCCAGTGCCATATAAGTTATTTACCGTTACAGCGGGTTTGTTACAAATGGCATTTTTACCGTTTCTACTCGTATCGGCAGTTGGCCGCGGTATGCGCTTTTTCCTAGTCGCTGGTTTGATCAAATTAGGCGGTGACGCAATGGAGAAAAAATTACGCCAATGGGTTGATGTATTAGGCTGGTTAGTAGTAGGTTTAATTATTCTTGCTTATTTTTTAACGCGTTAACGCTTAATTATTGATGACCTATACCTGGCTACATAAAAATATTGGTAAATATTGGCTGGTGACTTTAGTCACATTGTTGTCTGCTTGTAGTAGCAGACATGCACCTGCGCCAGTTGTTGAAGGCCAAGGAAGTGTGCCCTTAAGTCAGCGTGTGAAAAGCAGTATCACAGGCACTGAGTACTTTGTTAAAAAAGGCGAAACCCTGTTCTCAATTGCGTGGCGCTCAAATACTGACATTCGTCACATAGCCTCGTTAAATAACCTTGCTCCTCCTTATCGTATATTCCCCGGTCAAAAATTAATTTTGGCTAAAAAAACGTCGCAGCCAAGTAAAAATAAGCGCTCTAGTGAAAGTTTACAAATAGAGCAACAAAAAGTGGTGAAAAAACCTGTTGCACAGAATAAAAAGCAGGCGTATGGTGGAAATGTAAGCGAACAAAAAACGAGCGATAAATCACCAACTAAGAGCAATTCGTCAACGAATTTTTCACAAAAAATTTCACGTTGGCAATGGCCGGTAAAAGGTAGAGTAATCGCCAATTTTTCTAGCTCACAGCAAGGCAATAAAGGAATTGATATCGCAGGTAATCGCGGTGATAGTATTCGAGCAGCAGCAAGTGGTAAGGTTGTATACGCTGGTAGCGCATTAAGAGGTTACGGTAAGTTAATTATAATTAAACATAATGACGACTACCTAAGTGCATATGCACATAACGATGCCCTATTAGTAAAAGAGCAACAAACAATTAAAGCTGGTCAAGTAATTGCAAAAATGGGAGATACAGGTGCTCAAAGAGTCATGCTTCATTTTGAAGTTCGCTTTCGAGGAAAACCAGTAAATCCACGGAAATATTTACCAAAATAATATAATAATTATAACAACATAATAATAAAAACGGAGTTAACGTGAACATTTAGTCGAATTGGTGCTTTTGCTTATAACGGGAGAAATAGCATGGGAATTGTAAAACAACAAAAAAAAACTGAAGCTAAAACCGCTTCGAAAAAGGCAACGGAAACTGCCACTAAAGCTCAGGATGAGAGCCCATCAAATTTAGATGCAACACAGTTGTATTTGAGCGAAATTGGTTTTTCACCACTACTAAGTGCCGAAGAGGAAGTCTACTTTTCTCGACTTGCATTAAAAGGTGACGAGCCCTCACGTAAAAGAATGATAGAAAGTAATTTACGCTTAGTCGTTAAAATTGCTCGACGTTACAATAACCGCGGCCTACCTTTACTTGACCTAATTGAAGAAGGCAATTTAGGCTTGATCAGAGCGGTAGAAAAGTTCGACCCAGAACGAGGCTTTCGTTTTTCAACATACGCGACATGGTGGATACGTCAAACTATTGAACGTGCCATTATGAATCAAACCCGTACCATACGCTTACCTATTCATGTTGTTAAAGAATTAAACATTTATTTACGCGCGGCACGTGAATTAATTCAAAAACTTGATCACGAACCAACCGCAGAAGATATCGCTGAAGCACTTGATAAGCCAGTAAAAGATGTCAGTAAAATGCTGCGCTTAAATGAAAAAATCACCTCTGTTGATAGCCCGTTTGCTGGTGATACTGAAAAAGCACTGCTAGATGTGATCCCTGATGAGAAAAGTGGCGGTCCAGAAAGCAAGTTGCAAAATGAAGATATTAAAAACAATATCGTGCACTGGCTAAATGAGCTAAATTCGAAACAACGCGAAGTATTAGCAAGACGTTTTGGTTTATTAGGTTATGAAGCGGCAACACTTGAATGTGTGGGTGTTGAAATTGGTTTAACAAGAGAGCGTGTTCGCCAAATTCAAGTTGAAGCGTTAAAACGCTTACGCGATATTCTTAAGCAACAAGATTTATCGATTGAAGCTATTTTTCAGGAATAGCCTTTAGTTGGGTTAGCTGGGTTAGTTGAGTTAGTTAAGGTGAATACCTTAAATAGACATTTAATTAACCCTAACAAAACAACGAAAATCAACGCAAAACAAAGCCAGCATAGTTGCTGGCTTTTTTAATGGTGCGATGCTTAGAGCGTGAATTAGTGCTAGTTAAACTTGGTCTTTTAATTGGTACAGTAAATCAAGCGCTTGTCTTGGGCTTAAATCGTTGATATCTGTACCTTGCAACGTTTCTACTACAGGGTGTGGTGCATCAATTAATGATAATTGCTGGCACGCTTGTTGTTGAAAGATATTATTATCTTCAGGTAATAGTGACGGTGCTTGTTGAGTTTCTAATTCACTTAATCGCTGTTTAGCACGTTGAATAACGGCTTTTGGCACACCAGCCAGCTGGGCAACTTGTAGGCCAAAGCTTTTACTGGCTGCGCCTTCTTGTACCGCATGCATAAAGATTATTTTGTCTTGATGCTCTATTGCGTCTAAATGCACATTCGCTAAATTATCGATATTATCGGCAAGTAAGGTTAACTCAAAATAGTGACTGGCAAACAAAGTAAATGCTTTGGTTTGGGTTGCCAACATTTCAGCACAGGCCCAAGCTAGTGATAACCCGTCATATGTGCTGGTGCCGCGACCAATTTCATCTAGTAAGACTAAACTTTCACTGGTGGCATTATGCAAAATATTGGCGGTTTCGGTCATCTCAACCATAAAGGTTGATCGCCCGCTAGCTAAATCATCAGAGGCGCCAATTCGAGTAAATATACGGTCAACAATGCCAATTGTTGCACTAGTTGCTGGCACGTAACAGCCAATATGCGCCAATAATACAATAAGCGCTGTTTGACGCATGTAGGTTGATTTACCGCCCATGTTTGGACCCGTAATGATCAGCATTTTACGTTGATCGGTTAATAACACCGGGTTGGCGATAAATGCTTCTGTGGTCATTTGTTCAACCACAGGGTGTCGACCACCGCTGATATCAATACCCGGCTCACGACATAGCTCAGGTTTAACATAATTTAAGCTTTCAGCGCGCTCGGCAAAATTATTTAACACATCAAGCTCTGCAAAGCTTACGGCTAGCTGTTGTAGCGTGACTAGTTCTGGCAAAATTAAGTCGAACAGTTCATCGTAAAGGCGTTTCTCTAGTGCTAAGAATTTACTTTGTGCGCTGAGTACGGTTTCTTCATGCTGCTTTAATTCTTCGGTAATAAAGCGTTCGTTGTTTTTCAGTGTTTGCCTGCGAATATAATGTTCGGGAACTTCATTAGCGGCACTGCGGCTAATTTCAATAAAGAAGCCATGAACTTTATTGTAACCAACTTTAAGCGTGTGAATACCGGTACGTTCTTTTTCACGTGCTTCTAGCTCTTCTAAAAACTGTGTTGCACCTTGGCTAAGATCTCTTAGTTTATCAAGCTCTGGATGATAACCAGGTGCGATAACGCCACCGTCACGGATCAGCACGGGTGGGTTATCAACTAAGGCACGCTCTAAAAGTTGCTGCATTTCGCCCATAGGCTGCATTTTTTGTGCAAAATTTTGCAATGTTAGCGCTGACTGCTCAGCTAATAGTTGTTGAAAAGAAGGCAGTTGTTGTATGGCGTTACGTAATCGAGCAAAGTCGCGCGGGCGGGCTGAACGCAGCGCGATACGAGCAACTATACGCTCGATATCGCCAAGCGGTTTTAATAGCTGTTCAAGCTCGGTAAATAAATCGGCGTCTAAAATGTCGCTAATGGTGTTTTGTCTTGCTGAAAGTAACTCAATATTACGTAGCGGAAAATGCAGCCATCGTTTGAGTAAACGAGAGCCCATGGGTGTCGATGTTTTATCTAACACCGATGCAAGGGTATTTTCTAAGCCGCCTTGTAAGTTTTGGGTTAGTTCTAAGTTTCGTCTGGTCGCTGCATCTAAGATCACTCCGGCATTAGCAGACTCTGCAATAATGGAGCGAATATGAGGCATGGCAGTACGTTGACTGTCTTTAACGTACTGAAATAAGCAACCAGCGGCTGACAAACCTAATGGGTGGTCGGTAACGCCAAAACCAGTCAATTCTTTGGTTTCAAACTGGGTATTTAATAGCTTATTGGCGGTGTCTAAATCAAACTCCCAATCAGAGCGGCGTCTTAAACCTTTATAGCCTTGAAACAATTCAGTATCGGTAAATGACTCATTATATAATAACTCAGCTGGGCTAAGGCGTTGTAGCTCTGCTTGTAGTTGCTCTTTGCTGCGCGGTTCAACGATGACAAAACGGCCACTGGTCATATCTAAGTACGATAAGCCAAAATTTTGTTTGTGTTGATAAATGGCAACAATTAAGTTGTCTTGTTTATCGGCTAATAATGCTTCGTCACTTACTGTGCCAGGAGTAACAATGCGAACGACCTTGCGCTCAACAGGACCTTTACTGGTAGCAGGATCGCCGATTTGTTCACAAATCGCGACCGACTCACCAAGTTGCACGAGTTTAACCAAATAATTGTCAACCGCATGATAAGGCACGCCAGCCATCGGAATGGCATTACCACCTGTTTTGCCGCGTGCGGTAAGGGAGATATCTAATAAGTCTGCTGCTTTTTTAGCATCATCAAAAAATAACTCGTAAAAATCGCCCATGCGATAAAAAACAAGAATGTTGGGAAATTCAGCCTTAATCGTTAAGTACTGACGCATCATAGGTGTGTGTGAAGATAAATCTGTCATGATAATATTGCACTTTTTAATCTTGGAGTGCTTGGTTATATTGGCTTTCATGCGTCATGTGCATTCTTATGAAAACTAATGTAGTACCTTGCAATCACGTGTAATTACATAAATTAGTGTAGGTGTTAATGTGGTTTTTAATTGTTATACTTATTTTGATAATAAAACCTACATAAATTTAATGTTAAAAATATTTCCGCAATGATACTTGGGATAAAAGGATAGAGCCAGTTATGAATTATCAGAATAAACCGTTAAATTCTGCAGTGATCAATAATATGAAACCTTCTGATAAAGATATTTCAGATACAGGAGAAAATAGGGGATTAAGAGTGACCTGTGGTAACGCAGGCACAAAGTCTTTCTTTTATCGATATACCAGTCCAATCACGAAAAAGTTAACCCAAATACAAATAGGGAGATTCCCGTCTACTTCACTAGCTGAAGCTCGGGTGAAACTTCAGGAGCTTAAGGTTATTCGTAAAGCAGAACGCTGTCCTGCTTTAGAGCTTAAGCAAGCTAAACAAGAGATAGAAAATAAGAAAAATAAAGAAGCATATAAAATGACGGTTAAAGCTGTTGTCGACCTTTATTTGAAACAATACATAGAAGATAGATTTATAGACGGTAAGCGCATTGAAGGAGCAAGAAAAAAGAAAGGGCAGTCAGAAACTAGACGAACCCTTTATGGTGATGCTGTTTTAGTCCTTGGTGATAGGTTTGCCGATGAAGTTACTCGAAAAGAGATTGTTAAGATGATTATGGCTATTGTTGAACGAGGCTCAAACGTTCAAGCGGGAAATGTACTGAGAGAACTGACAGCCGCTTATGAGTATTGTATTGGTTTGGAAAAGTTTGATGATGAATTTGCAAATCCGGCATTGTTAGCTAAAAACAGTTTGCGACAAGCCAAAGTTCGTTTAACGTCAAAAAAAGGGCAGCGGGTTTTATCAGATAAAGAATTGAGTAAGTTTTTACAATGGTTGCCAGGATGTTCCTTTACGCCTACTCAGAAGAATATCCTTAGGTTTACTCTCTGGACGGCTTGCCGAACAGGTGAAATATGCGATGCAGAGTGGGAAGATATCGATCTTGATAAAGGTATTTGGCATTTAAAAGCAACCAAAACAGAAATTGAGCGTTATGTTCAATTACCTCAACAAGCTGTAGATTTCTTGAAACAGTTAAAACTAGTCACTGGAAAATACCTATTCCCTTCTATTAAAACAGGGTTACCTATTCAACAAAAGTCGCTAACTGAGCAAGCGTGGCATATGAGGCGTGCTGAACGAATGATTGATATAGACCACTGGGTACCACATGATCTTCGTCGAACAGTTCGTACTGGTTTATCTCGTTTAGGTTGTCCTAGTGAAGTAGCCGAAGCGGCATTAGGGCATGCTCGAACGGGTATAGAAGGTACATATGATCTTCATAAATATGAGAGTGAATGTAAAGTCTGGCTTCAAAAATGGGCTGATTATATGGATCATATGCTAATAAAGTAGTTTATTAAAATTAAAGCCACTTGAGCGTGGCTATAGGTAGTGTTTAGAAATCTGTGTCATTTCAGTATTATTAAGAAAACAGGAATGACACATGACTCAATCTTTCGACTTCAACAAAGCATTAGCTGAACTACAATCCGGCAAAGGTTTAACTGGCAAAGATGGTGTTTTAACGCCACTCATTAAACAGTTAACCGAAGCAGCACTTAAAGCAGAGCTAGAACAACACCTAGAATCAGACCCTGAGCCTAATCGTAAGAACGGCTCTAGCAAGAAAACGGTTAAATCACCTGTAGGTCAGTTTGAACTTGAAACGCCAAGAGACCGCGCAGGTTCGTTTGAACCTCAGCTCGTTAAAAAAAATCAAACCAAGCTAACCGCTGAAATTGACCAGAAAATTCTATCCATGTTTGCGCTTGGCATGAGCTATCGTGATATTCGAAGTCACGTACAAGATATGTACGGCATAGAAGTATCAGAAGCTACCATCACAGGTGTAACTGACCAGTTAATACCGGAGCTTAAAGCTTGGCAATCTCGAAGCCTTGATACGCTGTACCCATTTATCTGGCTCGATGCTATTCATTATAAAATAAAGGAAAGTGGTCGTTATGTTAGCAAGGCAGTTTATACCGTACTCGGCATAAATATCGAAGGCCGCAAGGAATTACTTGGCCTGTACGTATCAGAAAGCGAAGGTGCTAATTACTGGTTGTCGGTATTAACTGATTTACACAATCGCGGTGTATCCGATATTTTAATCGCTTGCGTTGATGGGCTTAAAGGCTTCCCAGAGGCGATAGGCACTATCTACCCTGAAACAGAGGTTCAGCAGTGCATAATCCATCAAATTCGTAACTCGATGAAATACGTTGCTTCAAAGCACCAGAAAGCATTTATGGCTGATTTAAAGCCAGTTTACCGTGCCGCCACCAAAGATGGTGCAGAAGCAGCATTAGACGAGTTAGACGATAAATGGGGAAAGCTATATCCCATCGTTATCGCTTCTTGGCGTCGTAAATGGACAAATCTATCAGTTTACTTCAAGTACCCGGATTACGTGCGCAAAGCCATTTACACCACCAACGCTATCGAGGCCGTTCACCGCCAATTTAGAAAATTAACCAAGACCAAAGGTGCATTCCCTAATGAAAATAGCTTGATGAAATTGTTGTATGCGGGCATATTGAACGCTTCGAAGAAATGGACAATGCCAATCCATAGCTGGAATCTGACATTGTCGCAATTAGCCATCCACTTCGAAGGTAGGTTAGATGGCGTGCTAGATATTTAGCAATTTAGGCTGACACAGAATTCTGAACGCTCTCTGGCTATAGTTTTAAAGGAGGTTGTCAATTACCTTTTTTGATATTTGGTAATATTCAGAAATTTCTTTTGAATTTATATTTCCAGACCAAATTAAATCGCCTTCTTTGCTTAAATAAACTCTTCTTAATAAACGATTATATATAGCTAATCCTAGCCCTTTAGGAATATGTTCAAGCCACCTAGTTTTGTTAATAACGTGACCCCAAGTGCCTCTTTTTTTTAAGTAAAAAAACTTTAATATTCTGAAGAATATTTGGTTTGGCTTTTTGTAAAACTCTTGTGAAATTGGGCACCAATGTTCGTAGATTGTATTTTCGATGATAGCTTCAGCATGAGTAGTTAAGCATAAGTAACTTTTGTTTTTAGGTGGACTGCAAATAATAGTTGGCTGCTTTTTTCTTTGTTGAATAATTGTAATTTCATAAGACAAGTTGCTTAGTTTAATGATGTTTACTTCTTCCACTCTTACATTCCTAAAGTTGTTTTTTTAATGGAGTAAATCTAATTGTTATTTCAATCTATTTATACAAAAAGCAGGGAGTTAGTAAATAAAAGCAATGAATTAAAAATTGGGAGTTTGTAAAAAAATAACTTGATAAATTCATATGTAATACAATGCAATAACTAATTTTACTAACACCCACCTTTTTATATCTTTTCCATTTTTAAGCCTTTACTTTCGAGTTTGTTCAATATTGAGCGTACATTTAAAAGGTAAATTCTATGGAAAAAAATCAACTTATTCGCCCCCGTCAACTTGCAAAAAAATTAGGAATCAACTTGGTTACCCTATGGCGTTGGCGCAAACAAAATAAAATTCCTCAGCCTATCCAATTAGGTAGTCATTTAATTGCTTGGCGAGAATCGACAATAGAAGAGTGGTTGGCTGAGAAAGAGAAAACAGCATGATGACCTTTAAACCCTACGCACCGCTTGTGTTTCAACACTGCGTGTTGGGTGATTAAAAGTGATCAAGAATTTGCGCTAACACTGAAACCAGAAAAGGTGCAAATAATAACAAAACTTACTTTGAGCCCTTTAATTATAAGGATTTCAAAGATTCCTAATTAGGTAATTTAAAATGAAATATAAAAGCTTAACCCAAAAAGCGATAACGGCAAGGTTTTCAATATCTGAATACCAAAAAATAGAAGAGTTGGCAGAGCAAAACGGTAGCAACCTTGCTGAAGTAATTCGTGAGGCATGGAGAAGTTATAAAAAGAAAAATGACATAGCCAAAGAACTAGAAAGTTTAAAAGCTACTTTGTTAAAGCAAACGTTTGAAGTTTGTTCGGCAGTAGCTGGTTTAAGTGAAGACGAAAGAGTTGAAGCTATTTCTGAGCTGAAAGAACGTTTAGGAGGACTAGATCATGAGAGAGCTTAAAAATACACATCAGTTATGGCATTCAATAGCATTATTAACCTTCGTTCTAACGTTAATAAAGAGTTACTTTCTCATTAAATTCACATGGGAATTAGGTGCTGACTGGGGGGCTTTTGAAAATCATATAGAAGTTTTGGTTGTTGTTATACAAGAATTTTTTAAGTTGCAACTTACTAGCTTTCATCAGTACAAAGAATACATTACAGATAATAATTATGCTTTGAAATGGCTATTGCACATCTTAATACCTTTTATTATTTGTTTTGTGTCGTCCTTGTATATCTCATTTAAACTTTATTGGGTTGAAGGAGGGCTAGACTCGGCAATTCATATAAGTGGCAGTCGATTATACAAAGGTAAGTTTGCAATAAAACATGCGCGAAAATCATTGAAAAAGGATCTTAAAAAAAATAGAGATATTGGAGTTAGCCTACATCCTGAAATACTAGTAACTGAGGCCCAAGAAATTGGAAATATCTTAGTTGAAGGTGCGCAAGGCTCAGGTAAAAGTAACTTCGTAAAACCGGTGGTTAGGGAGATTTCAGACTCAGGCAATTGGATGCTTATCTACGATGCCAAAAGAGAGTATACGCCTTTGTTTTTCCAACAAGGGCATATGTTGCTTAGTCCTACAGATAAACGCTCAGTGTGTTGGGATATTGCAGCTGATGTAACAACTCCTGAAATAGCGTACGAAATAGCATCATGCTTTATTGCTAAATCAGATAAAGAACCTATTTGGGGCAATGGTGCACGGCTGCTTTTAACAGGTTGTATGGTTTCTCTTAATCATCTAAAAGAAAATTGGTCGTGGAATGATTTAAATACAATGCTTGATAAGCCTGTAGGTGAGCTTGAAGAGCTATTTACTAAGTATTACCCAAAGGCATCAAAACTAATTTCTGAAAATTCTAAAACCACTGATAGCTTTATTATGGAGTTAACAACACAATTAAGCTGGCTTGATGTTGTTGCTAAAGTTTGGACAAAAGACAGCAAGCCAAAGTTTAGCATTACCAAGTGGGTACAAGGACAATACAACGTCCAATCACTAATAATTGCTAATGATCCGAAATACTCAGCTGTATCTGCGCCACTTTGTTCGGCTGTTCTATCTTTAGTTGTTCGAGAAGTATTGTCTTTAGCAGATTGTGATAAACGTAAATTATGGTTTGTTTTGGATGAGCTTGCGGACTTGCCTAAAGCTAAAGCGCTTGAGAAATGGCTGTCTTTAGGACGTTCTAAGGGAGCTAGAACAATAGCAGGCACACAAAATATCAGTCAAATCCAAGATATTTATGGTGATAAAAATACTGAAACGTTAACTAGCTTATTTTCAAATATCATTACATTAAAAGTTGGTTCTTCAGCGGAAACGGCTAAAAAGGTAGCGGATAACTTGGGTAAGAGACTTGTTAAAAGGGCGACCATTAACTTTGATAAAGAGGGGAATAAAACGACCAGTTATCAACAAAGTGAGGAATATATTGTCCGCCCCGAGCAGCTTATGCAGTTGCCATCACCTGATAAAAAGGGCATTACTGGCTACTTGTCTGTGAGTGGTTGGAATGCAGTATATGAATTAGTTTGGCCTTACCCTGAATTAGAAAAAATAGCTGAAGCACATGTTCCCGTTGAGTTGAATGACTACAGTTTGGAAACTCTGGCGCGTGGGAGCCGAGGGAGAAAAAGGAAGTGTTAACCATTTCTCCAATCCGTAACATTAAATACTATTCCGATTTAGCTAAGGAAGATTATTATCTTGATGGCGGCGAGCCCAATGGTATATGGGCAGGCAAAGCCAGTAAATTACTTGATTTGTCGGGTGATGTAGAAACTGAAAGTTATATCAATGTTATGCATGGTTTTACACCAGACAAGCAATATAAGCTTTGTCAAAATGCAGGGAATGATAGACGTTATGGTTGGGACTTAACCTTTAGTGCGCCCAAGTCGGTTTCCGCTGCTTGGGCAAGAGCTAATAATGATTTGAAGCTGAAAATTCAACAAGCACACTTTAAGGGGGCTAAAGCTGCAATAGGCTTTATTGAAAATAATGCCGCAGTAACAAGGCGAAATAAACTAGGTCTTTTACGTGAAAAAGTAACAGGCTTAGTTTCTGCAACCTTTGAACATGCGACTAGTCGAGCACAAGATCCTCAACTCCATTCACATTGCTTAGTGGCTAATGCGGCACCGCGTGAGGATGGTAGTTGGGGAACCCTTGAAAGCCGAGATTTGTACCTGTGGCATAAAGCCGCAGGTACACTTTATCGTGCTGAATTGGCCGCACAACTTAGAGAGTTAGGTTTTGAAATAGAAAAAGATGGTGATGCTTTTAAGTTGCCAATTGTGCCTGATGAGATTTGTACTCATTACTCAAAGCGTGGAGAAATGATTAAAGCAGAGCTAGCAAAACGAGGTAATGCTAAAAGTTGCAGTAAAAGCGGTGATATTGCCGCTTTATCGACAAGAGTTAAAAAAGAGGATGTAAATCGTCCTGCTTTATATCAACAATGGCACCAAGAACTTGAGGAACTTGGCTTTACTGAAAACGACATACTAAAAGAGTTAACACAAGAAAAAACGCTTACTTGGCTAGATGAAATTGAAAAGCCAAATCTTGAATTAACGCTAGATACATTAGAAGAATATGTATCAAAACAAAAGTCAGTTTTCCGCATGCAAGACATTTACAAGTCGGCTGCGGAAATTGCTCAAACTTCAGGTGGTGGTGCTGAAAAAGCACAAGCTGTTGCTCAAAAGTTTATTGAGCAAAAATTTTGTATTTCATTAGGCTTAGATGAAAAGCATAACGCTTTATTTACGACTCAAGCGGTTATTGATAATGAAAAAGCTATGATTGCAGGAGCTAAACAGCTTCGTAAGCAAAGTAAATTTATGATCGATCATCATGCTATCGATACTGCTATTTTAGCTAAGTCATTTCCTTTATCTGAAGAGCAAAAAGAAGCGGTTTTTTCAGCGTGTCAAAACAATGCTTTTGATATTATTCAGGGCAGTGCAGGGGCAGGTAAATCAGCTCTTATGGACTGCGTTGGAAATGCTTATAAAAGCTCAGGGTATAAGGTTATAGGTTGTGCTATTGCCAAATCTGCTGCAAATAATTTAGCAGACGAAGCAAATATTGAAACCTTTACTATTGCCAAGTTATTAAAAGATAAATCACTAGCTGAAAACTCAATACTCATTGTTGATGAAGCAGGGCAGGTAAGCACTAAAGACTTACGCAAACTTATTGACCTTGTTAATAGAAAGAATAGCAAGTTAATTTTAGTTGGTGAAGACAAACAGCTTGATGCTATTGAACATGGTGGAGCATTAAAGTATTTATCACAACCTGAAATATTAGGTACCACAAGGGTAGAAACTATAAAGCGCCAACGTGAGACGTGGGCAAGGGAAGTTGTTGCTGATTTTCGTGATGGTAAAGCAGAGAAAGCCTTAAGAGTATTAGATGAAAAAGGTTTGCTGAACTTTTCTGAGGATGCAGAACAAACTAAAAATTTGTTAATTGAAAAGTGGAATCATTATCGAGTTAATAACCCTGACAAAAAGTCATTAATATTAGCGCAACGTTGGCAAGACGTGACGCAACTAAATGATAAGGTGCGTTCAATACTGCAAGCTGAAGGTAAAATTCATAGCAAGGAATTATCAATTAAATGCTCTGTTAGCGGTAAAGCTTTTACTAATAAGTTTGCCATTGGTGAGCGTATACGCCTGACAAAAAATGATTACTCTAAAAACTTATCAAATGGTGATTTGGGCAATATTGTTGATATTCAAGCTCAAATTGATGGCAGCTATAATTTTAAAGTGAAACTAGATAACGGTAATAAAGTAATCATTAACACTGATGAATATTGTAATGACGATGGTCATTTATATATGGCCCAAGCTTATGCGATGACTGTCTACTCAAGCCAAGGGCTAACAATTGATGGTGATGTTTTTGTTTATTACACGAGTGGCATGGATAGAGCTAACACGTATGTAGCTTGCTCGAGACAAAAAGATAATTGTCACTTGTTTGTGACCGCAAAAGAGTTAATCAATTTATCGAATGGTAAAACTAAGCAGAGTCAATTATCTCAATTTATAGGAACTACTAATATAAATAAATTGGCAACAGAATATTTAAACGAAAAGGTCAATAAAGTAGTAATAGGGTTAGAAGTTGAATATTAACAGGAAGCTTAAAATACATTGATATGAATATACCCTAATTGGCTAAATTGGTTCAGCTGCTGTGGTCAACACAATGCATTAGAGGGACGAGTAAAAATGTTGTTACATGCTGTAATGTGTGATTAATTTTCTATGTGCATTTGTAATTGCAATAGTGTAATCTTCTTGTCGTTATTCCATGCAGTAAGTATATAGAATATTTTCTCTTTTTTATCATGATGTTGAAAGTGATTTCTTTGGATTATTAGTTCGAAATAAGCTGTTGGAAGTTTTTCATATTTACATAGGGTAGTGTAATTAATGCCATTAGAATTTCATCTTGAACGCTTACTCGTTAAGCGTATTAAAAATCACAAAAACGGAACTACGTTTCTGTTTGGTGCAGCTCTTAGCCAAGCTCACAATGGTGGCGCTGGTATTCCCAATGTAGATGGTGTACTTAATTTCATAGAGGGGTATGTGCAAAAGCAAGATGACCCTGAGGATTTGTCTGATTATCAAGAAGAGCTAAAAGCTGCAGTACCCCAAGAAAAATACCAACAGGCTTTCAAGTTTATTGCTGGTTCTTATGGCCAAAGTGCTGTCAATGAAATTGTCCGAAGTGTTGTAGAAAGCAATATAGATGACAATGGAAATCATTGTATTCCGCAAGCGGTTAAAGACTTCGTTTCAGGTGTCAAAAATAAAAATTTTCGCGTTGATAACATCGTAACAACGAACTTTGACACCTTACTGGAAGAAGAATTTAACAACCAAGGTATCCCATACAATTCATTCAGTGTTGTTGCTGATACCCAATTACCAAATAAGATTAATGGGAACATCAATATTTATCACCTGCATGGGATCTGGAATCAAGGTGATACTATGCATACGACCAGTCAATTGCAGCAGAGTAGAGCACGTATTGAAATGTCTCTACAGAACCTTGTGGGCGATGACCTTGTTGTTATCATGGCATATGGTGGTTGGGAAGATAGTTTCACCCGTTCATTAGCAACAGTTGTCACTAACTCCAATGCCGATTATGACCTACTTTGGAGTTTCTATGAATCTGAACCTGCTAAGATCGAGTATGAAAGACAAGATTTATTTACCACCCTTGAAGATGCAATTTCTCGTGGTCGTGTACAGTTCTATAGCGGAATAGATTGCAATACTACGTTTGATAAGCTTTGTCAGGTCAACGGGCTTAAAAAAAAAGAGCTGAAAAGCACGAGTTAGAGCGTCAGCTCCAAGAAACGGTAAACTTCTATGATATAGAGGACAGGGGCTACAATCGCAATGTTCGAAAACAAACATTTCAAGACTCATTAACCTTCCTCCATGCTAGCAACGCTTTGTCTATTAGTGCTCCACTAGGTTATGGGGTTTATGACTTTATTTCATCATTTAGACATAGCCTTGATAAGCAGAGACCAATATTTTTACGAATTGATTGCTCTGAGTCGCTCACAAAAGCTCAAGTAGAAAATCAGATTAAAACAGCGACTAATCAGCCTTTGTCTCAGCTGATCTTCCTTTTCAGCACAAAAGCGGACGAAGAGGTGTATTTCATCATTTTTGATAACATAAAGAGCAAAATGAATGCAGACGCTCTTATGTATCTCGCCAACTTACCTGACTCGCTTCCTGAATTTGGTAAAAACATTTTTTTCATTTTTTCATCAAGTGTTACCATAAAGCAGTTCAGAAATTTTCATGTAGAGTTAGAGGCACTTACTTTGCACGAGAGTCAGCTGATTTTGAACGATAGATTTGACTGGGCACAGTTTACTCAATCGCAAGTAGCGCAGATCCATGACCGATCCGAGGGTGTAACTGATAAGCTTGAACAAATAATGGATTTCCTTGAGAATAGCTCTGTAGAAGAAGTTCTGGCTCATGATGATATCTTTGATGATGATTTTCACCTTGCTCACATTCCTAAAACAACGCTTAACCAGATAGATATACTGTTTACTGAACCATCGAAAGAGTTGACACTGAAGATGTTAAATATTCTTTCAATTTTGAAAAGTGGAGAGACTTTAACCAATCTTACGAGAGACAAGCTGGGTGCTGGACTCAACCCTAAACATGTACAGGAATTGGTTAGGTTTGAGTTAGCCACGACTTTCAGGATTGATTCTTCGACCACCATCATCAAAATTAACCCTATCATTAAAGACTACATACTTAGCAAAATGTCTAAAGAAGATATTTTCAGAATCTCCACTGCTTACTTGAAAGTGACTGTAATTCCCACAAAGTCTGGAGTAAAACTTAGCTCACTCAATCGAAAGGTCTACCAAACTGGCTACAGCACAGAAGAAGATAATACAGGTACATTGCTTCTTTACAATATTGAATCTTGCTTGCAGAACATGAGATACAACGAAAGAGTAGGAGATAGTAATGAGATGAACGAAAGGAGGTTAAATAAACTCCGTTTCTATAGTAGCTCTTATATTTACATACTACGTAATTCCGATCGCTATTCTGAAACGATTTCGGCTGCAGAACTATTGCTCGATACTGTCAAAGAAATCGATCAAGACAATCTATACAAGTATTACATGCATATGGCTTCAGCGTACAGGATGAAGGCAAACTATACTGAAGCAAAGAAGTATCTAGACCTCTGTGAAGAGCTATGTCCTGATGATGATAAAGGGACACTTGATACTATTTTCATTGAGCGTTTATATCTCCTTGAAAGTACGGATATTGACGCGGCGATTGCTTTCGCCAAAACACACAAAAGCGAATATCACAAGACATCAGTAGCCTTCATCTTATCCGATGTAATTCTTGCTGAAACGAAAGGTGCCGATGAACGATTTAAAACTTTAGTCAGATTGGAGAAACGTGCAAGAAAACTTAAGCATTTCACTTTAGCCAACAACATCTTGTTCACAATTAACAATGAGCGCAGCAATGTTGAAAAAATCAAGCAACTAGATAAGGCTATCGAGTCAGATAGGAGTGGTTACAATTTCTGTCGGGCAACTATTTACAAGCATCAAGCGCTGGTGGAAAGTGGTATGTATGATCGTATCAAAGATCAAGATATCAATGACTTATCTAATATCTATAATTACTTATTTAGGCAGAAATTCGATACACTGTTCACCAAGTGCCATAAACTATTGTGGGATATTGCAGCCTATCGTCAGCGCCAAGATATTATCTACACGATTTATTATAAAGGTACGATTGTTTGGAGACTGAACTCAGACCTTAAAAATGAAGAAAAGTACCTTACTCTATTTCAAGATTTTGAAGCGATGACACCGCTAAATGGTTTAGCACACAAGACTGGATGATTCTGGCAGAATACTCTTTTACCTTTTTCTAGGGTGTTTTCATATTTAAATTAAGTGATAGATTATTTTTTGACTCAATTTTTCCAAACGTGCTAGGGCTAAGATCCGCAGTTCGCCAGAGCTGCTTGTCAGATTAGATAAACCTGCTCATCAAAACTTTTTGTTTTTTATCTATATAAATTTTAATGTGTAGGTGTAAGTGTGTGTTTTCTAGGTTTTTATTTTAAGTTATTGTTATTTAATGGGTTTGCTCCTGCGCATCATAGGTGTGTGTGAAGATAAATCGGGTGTTGAAATAGTCATGAATAAATGAGCAAAGTCTTTTAATTATTAGCAAATGCAATGGGTAATTATGCCACAGCCAAGCGAATAAAATCATCGCTAATTGTGTTTAATCACTCGATAAAATGTCGCAATTTAATTTATTGCCATTGAGTTGTTAGCGAAGTTGACCCAAAGTTCGGTTCGTTGTCGTGGTAGGTCTTCTATAATTAAAGGGTTTTTCAGGTGGATAGCAGTTCTTTTTTGCGCGCTAACTTTACTGACAATATCGCCATAATAGTGATTAAATAACTGCTGAAAACTGCCGTCATTGATTGCCATTTCAAAACCAAGTGCAATATCGCTAGCAAGTTCGTTATTGTCTTTGTTTACGTAAAACACTGACGCGGTAGGGTAATGGATTAAAACATGGGGCTCGATGGCTATTTGAAGATCTTGATGCGCATCATATTCCCAAAATACTTCTAATACTGAGCGAGGAAAATAATCAAAACGCTTCTTATTTAGCATGTGAAATAAGCCTACATAATCGCTGCCTTTTTCGACGCGAATATTGTTATGTTCAATTATTTTGGTGTCGGACCAACTGTGTAATTGTCCGGGGATATATTTTTTAAACTGTGATAGTGATGGCGCAGGTGAAAACAAATGTTCGTTGTCTTGGTGAACAAGCGGAATACGCCAGCCAAACAAACCTTTATAAATTGGATACCTAATGGGTTTTAATATTTTTTCGCGTGCCTTGGTAGCACCAGCGACGATTATATCGACATCTTCGTTATTAGCGATCATTCGAAATATGCGCAATTTAGGGACATCGACATTTTGAAATGTTAGTCGATAGTTTTTATTTGGGGAATAACTTAGTAAATGACTAAGCAATGCGGTGCTGTAATCTTCGCGCTCGTTACCTGACATCACAATATCTTTGGCATTAGTTATAGGGCTAACCGCAGCCGTTAATAATGTCACTAAGATACAAACATATAATCGCACAGATAATTCCTTCCAAAAAAATGAGTATGCACTATTGGTTAGCATCAGATCAAGCCGAGCGACTATTTAGTTGGGCGTAGGTTAGAGCGTGTTGATCTTTCAAGTTTGTTTTTGCAGCAGTTTGTTGGGTATTTATACAAGGCGGTGCTTTTGATGTGTGGTTATTCCACATGATAAAGCACCAACACCGTATAAATGACAACAAACGCTGTCCGAAGGATTCGGCTAAAAGCTTTTTACTCTTTGTTACCTACATGGATGCAGGTACTTAGGTTACGTCTGGAACTTGTAACCTGTGTGAGGTGTTTTGCTTAGATGACTAGGCAACAAACCTCACGCCGCGATTAAAACGCTTTTATCTCGAACAAAATTCAAACAGCAAAGATCAACACGCTCTAGTTAAACAAATAATGATCTATGGCAAAGCATTAACCTGCGGCTACCGTTACATTAGCCGCCATTATTTAACTATCAAATTCAGCATTGCAATTATGAGAGTCATTCCACAATATGCCGAAAAATTGGCTGATGGTCATCCGGTAAAAGTTTACTTTCAAGAAAGTGAATTGATTATATCAATACTTAAAGAACTACTATCGGTAGAGATAAGCGAAGATTTTCAGCAGTTCTATAACTTATTTAATCAGCTAGCCGATATTGAAAAACGCTTTGCCCGTAAAGAAAATCAATTATTTCCGTATTTAGAAAAACATGGTTGGACAGGCCCAAGTAAGGGCATGTGGGCATTTCATGACAAAATACGTGATACATTTCGTAGCGCTCGAACAGCCATAGAGCAAAAAGATTATGATCGAGTTAATCAATTAGTCTATTTAATTACTGATGACCTGCAAGGTTTGCTTCATATTGAAGAAGTTAGGTTATTTCCTAATGCACTTGAGCTTTTATCAGAACAAGAATGGCAAGAAATGGGTGCAGGTGATAGTGAAATTGGCTGGATGTTAGCGCACGAACCAGCGCCATATCCCGAACAAGACTATGTTCACCCAGGAGAAGATCGCCGTAAAAGACGATTACCTTTTTCGACACAAGACCTCATTAAAATGGATGAAGGCTACATGAGCACAGAGCAGCTTAATTTAATGCTGAAATTCATGCCGGTCGATCTCACTTATGTTGATGAAAATGATCATGTGATTTTTTATAACCGAGGTGAAAATCGAGTCTTCCCACGTTCGGCAGGCATTATTGGACGTGAAGTTAAATTTTGTCATCCACCTAAGTCAGTTAATGTTGTGCTTGATATTGTTGAAGCATTTAAAGCGGGCACGCAAGATAACGCTGAATTTTGGATAGACTTTAAAGATCGTAAAATTCATATTCGTTATTTTGCCATTCGAAATGAAGAAGGTGATTACAAAGGCGTTATTGAAATGTCGCAAGATATCACTGATATTTTAAAAATTGACGGTCAAAAGCGATTACTTGAATGGCAATAGGCAATCTGCAGAGTTACAGCATTTATTAAGAAACTCATACTGTAACTCATACTGTACTTAACACTGTAAGTAATACTGTGTATCTCGAAAAAAAGACATTAGTAACTTTTTAACTGAAAATTTTAAAAAGTTACTAATGTCTTTTTTTTATTTATTTTTCAATGAAATAAAAGTATCGTCAGTTTGATTTTTTTTAGGAAATAAAAAAGTTTGATAAAAAACTTGATACTGTACGACTATACAGTATACTTTGCTTCATCAAACAGATTAACCCTATCGTAAATGTGGAGCGATACATGGACAACAATAAAGAAAAAGCACTTTCAGCTGCGTTAAGTCAAATAGAACGTCAATTTGGTAAAGGTTCAATTATGAAGTTGGGCGAAAACCGCAGCATGGACGTTGAAACAATTTCAACGGGCTCACTAGGGTTAGATATTGCTTTAGGCGCAGGCGGTTTACCATTAGGTCGTGTAGTCGAAATTTACGGCCCAGAGTCAAGTGGTAAAACAACGCTAACTTTAGAAGTAATTGCTGAAGCACAACGTAACGGAAAAATTTGTGCCTTTGTTGATGCTGAGCATGCGCTTGACCCAATTTACGCTGAAAAGCTTGGTGTAAATATTGATGAATTATTAGTTTCTCAACCTGATACCGGTGAGCAAGCATTAGAAATTTGTGACATGTTAACTCGTTCAGGCGCTATTGACGTAATCGTGGTTGACTCGGTTGCAGCACTTACACCAAAGGCTGAAATTGAAGGCGACATGGGCGACTCTCACATGGGCTTACAAGCACGTATGTTGTCTCAAGCAATGCGTAAATTAACCGGTAACTTAAAACAGTCAAATACCATGTTAATTTTCATTAACCAAATTCGTATGAAAATTGGTGTTATGTTTGGTAACCCAGAAACCACCACAGGTGGTAACGCATTGAAGTTCTACGCTTCAGTACGCTTAGACATTCGCCGCATTGGTGCGGTAAAACAAGGTGATGAGATCGTTGGTAATGAAACCCGTGTGAAAGTGGTTAAAAACAAAATTGCGCCTCCGTTTAAACAAGTTGAATTCCAAATTTTATACGGTGAAGGCATTAACAGCCTTGGCGAGTTAATTGACCTTGGCGTGCAAAACAAAATGGTTGAAAAAGCTGGTGCTTGGTATAGTTATAACGGTGACAAAATCGGTCAAGGTAAGGCAAAAGCGGTTGATTATTTAAAAGAAAACCCAGCTATTGCACAAGAAATTGACGGTCGTTTACGTGAATTGTTTTTATCAAAAAATACCGGTAATGAAACTCAAGAAGAAGCTGTAACTGAATAATCACTTAAATTACAGTGTTCATCTTAAAGAAAACCAACGAGCAATCGTTGGTTTTTTTTATGGCTAAGTTATTATTTTATTGCAAAAACCGGTCAAGATCTGACGTTAAAATTTTATGTTTTTCGTCAACCACTCCAGCTTCAATAAGTTGCCGATAACTAGTAGTTACTTTTTGGCATATTTCTTTACCACCAATAAAGTTCTTTGGTGTTGTTATCGGATAGCCGAGCAGGGTATACAAAGGGTAGCTTTTTAATTGGTAGCTATTTAGCGGAAAAAAATGTTGTTGAGCATTTATCATCATATTGTCAAAGACAATAAAATAATCGCCCCTGCCAGTAACTAATCCTTTTATCGCGGCTTTTACTGAACGAGGTCGCATAAAGCTAATGCTTTTATTGGTTTTTAAACTTTCATAGTTACCCAGTGGTAAACCATGCAATATGATAAGGTTTTGCTCATCAAAGTCTTCAATATTAATTATCTCTGGTAAGGTTTCATCTAGGTAATATACGCGTAAGGTAATTTCTGTTGGTGGTACGCAAACATGCAAAATATCGTTGGTATATACTCCGTCAACTTCGCCGTAATTAATAAAGGCTATGTCACCTTGTGTCGCTTGTTGCTGCATTCTGCTATAAGGCACATTAACAAATTCAACGTCTAAATTTGCGTGTTTATACAGAGCTTTGGCCAGTCGATAATGTACTCCGGAGAACTTATCATTACTGTTTTCCCAATAAGGCGGAAAGGTTAAAAAGTATTGTTGTAATGGCTTTTTGGCTGAAGTGTCAGGCGCAGCGGACCAACTTTCAGAGCATGCATAATGAGAAAGTAGTAATGCAAGCCAGCAAAACCAAGACAACAAAAACTTGTGCACCTGCATTCGTTTTAATCCCATCAATAAAAATAGACATTTAATTTGAGTATAGAAGAAAACTACGCTTTAAATCATTTAAAAATACCTAATACCAATTATATTAATAAATTAGTCAACTTAGAACTCGATTAACGACCTTAGAACAAACAAAATTACTTAAACATAGTTATTCTATATTTCTTTAATTTTGAGCCGTTATCAGTTCGCTAATCAGTTCCCAAAGGGCGATTTTAAAAGGCTTATATCCATCGTTATTGATTTTGACAAGGTTATTACATGGATGTAATACATTAGGGTAACGCAGGAGCAGTTACCGAGAATAACCATTCTTTTCAATCAATGCCTTGCCTACATGGATGTAGGTACTTAGGTTATGCATGGAGCATATAACCTGTGCCTATAAGCCTTTTAATTGTCGCTAAGTGATCAATTAATTAATGCACTTGGTATAACGTTAAGCGAGAGCAATATTTTCGCAGTTAATACGGCAGTTGTTAATAATCACTATAAGTTCAGTGGATATAAAAAGTGCCGCTATAAGAATACAGTATAAGACCAGATTAAAAGTTTTAGCCATCTAAACGTTTAGAAGTTGACATTTCTAGCGTTCCAAGTCACATTAGTCGCTATAGAATTGCCTATAATAAACTTTTAATGTTTATCTGCATTGTTTGATATTTCATTATTAGTGTGACTACTTCAAGAGGTTGAGAAAAATGCCGATTAAAATTCCTGATCAGTTACCAGCACTTTCCATATTAGACAAAGAGAACATTTTTGTAATGTCTGAGCACCGTGCTGCTAATCAGGAAATTCGCCCGATGCAAGTAGCAATACTTAACCTGATGCCTAATAAAATTGAAACAGAAGTGCAGATATTGCGCATGTTGGCGAATACGCCATTGCAAATTAATGTTGAGTTTGTGCGTATCCATAAAAATGTTTCAAAAAATACCCCAAAAGAGCATTTAGATAATTTCTATTGTTTATTTGATGATATTAAAGATAAGCAATACGACGGCTTAATTATTACAGGGGCGCCGCTAGCATTACTTGATTACAGTGAAGTTAAGTTTTGGGATAAAATTTGTGAAGTATTTGATTGGGCTGAAAAAAATGTAACTTCAACTATGTTTTCATGTTGGGCAGCTCATGCGGCGATGTACTATTACTACGGTATTAACCGAAAACTGCGTGAACAAAAGCTTTCTGGAGTGTATCAGCATCGCCCACTTGACGCGCACGAAGAGTTAACGCGTGGCTTTGACGGTAGTTTTAATGTGCCACATTCGCGCTATGGTTATATCAGTGTTGAAGATTATCAATCGGTTCCCGATTTGACAATTATTGCTCAATCTGATCAAGCAGGTGCCTATGTGGTTGCCAGTAAAAATAAACAACAGGTCTATGTAACGGGTCATCCGGAATATGACGCAACTACCTTACATGAAGAATACCAACGAGATTTAAAAGCGGCCGGTGACAACGTCCAAGTCAAAATGCCGTCGGGCTATTATCCTAATAACGACGCAAGTGCAGAACCGGTGAGCTCTTGGCGAAGTCATGGTAGTTTATTATTTACCAATTGGCTTAATTATTACGTTTATCAAATTACCCCTTATCAGTTAGACGCTGATAACATTCAAGCTATACATCCAGGAGCAAAAAGTGGCCAGTAGTATTTTGCGATCAGCATCGTTTGACTTATTAGAGCAGCAATTACAAGAGCGTATTTTGATCCTCGATGGTGCTATGGGCACCATGATCCAAGCGTATAAACTTGAAGAACAAGATTACCGCGGTGAGCGTTTTGCTGACTGGCATCTCGATGTTAAAGGCAATAACGATATGTTAGTGCTTACTCAGCCTGACATTATCAAAGCCATTCATAAAGAATATTTAGCCGCTGGTGCCGATATTCTAGAAACTAATACTTTTAACGCGACCACTATTGCGATGGCCGACTATGATATGGAAGCGCAAAGCGCAGAAATAAACTTAGTGGCAGCGCAATTAGCACGTGAAGTTGCCGACGAATATACCAAGCAAAATCCAGATAAACCGCGTTTTGTTGCTGGAGTTTTAGGACCAACAAACCGCACCTGTTCAATCTCGCCTGATGTGAATGATCCAGCTTATCGTAATGTTACTTTTGATCAGCTAAAAGACGCCTATATTGAGTCAACCAAAGCGTTGATTGAAGGTGGTTCAGACATTATTTTAATTGAAACTATCTTCGATACCCTAAATGCAAAAGCGGCAATCTTTGCGGTTGAAGCGGTATTTGAAGAATTAGGCAAGCGTTATCCGGTAATGATCTCGGGTACCATTACCGATGCCTCGGGTCGTACCCTTTCAGGACAAACCACCGAAGCGTTTTATAACTCACTACGACACGCCAAACCGATTTCTTTTGGTTTGAACTGTGCGTTAGGTCCGGTAGAGCTTCGTCAATATGTGGAAGAGTTAAGCCGAATTTCTGATGTTGCGGTTAGTGCTCACCCCAATGCCGGTTTACCCAATGCTTTTGGTGAATACGATTTTAGCATTGACGATATGAACAGCCATGTTAGTGAATGGGCTAATTCTGGCTTTTTAAATATTATTGGTGGTTGTTGTGGTACCACGCCTGGGCATATTCAAGGCATGGCAAATGCGGTTGCTAATATTAAGCCACGAAAGATAAAACCACGTGAAATTGCCTGTCGTTTATCGGGTTTAGAAGCATTAACCATTACAGAAGATAGCCTTTTTGTTAACGTCGGTGAACGTACTAACGTGACCGGCTCAGCAATTTTTAAACGCTTGATCACTGAACAAAAATTTGATGACGCTATTGCCGTTGCACTGCAACAAGTTGAAAACGGCGCGCAAATTATTGATATCAATATGGACGAAGGCATGTTGGACTCAAAAGCGGCAATGATCCGCTTTTTGAATTTAATTGCTGGCGAGCCAGATATTGCCAAAGTGCCGATCATGCTTGATTCTTCTAAATGGGATATTTTAGAAGAAGGCTTAAAGTGCATTCAGGGTAAAGGGGTTGTTAACTCGATTAGCCTTAAAGAAGGTGAAGATAAATTCCGTGAGCAAGCAGAACTTTTAAGGCGTTACGGCGCCGCAGTTATTGTGATGGCGTTTGACGAAGTAGGTCAAGCCGATACACGTGAACGTAAATTTGAAATTTGTCAGCGCGCTTATCACATTTTGGTTAATGAAATCGGCTTTCCTGCTGAAGACATTATTTTTGACCCCAACATTTTTGCCGTTGCCACAGGTATTGACGAGCATAATAACTACGCGGTTGATTTTATTGACGCGGTAAAAGACATTAAAGACAATCTGCCGTACGCGATGATCTCTGGTGGCGTTTCTAATGTATCGTTCTCGTTCAGAGGTAATAACCCAGTACGTGAAGCGATCCATGCGGTATTTTTATATCACGCCATTAAAAACGGCATGGACATGGGCATAGTCAACGCAGGTCAGTTAGCTATTTATTCAGACATTCCTGAAAACCTGCGCCTTGCCGTTGAAGATGTTATTCAAAACAGTGACGACGGCGCTACCGAGCGTTTGCTTGATGTTGCTGAAGAATATCGTGGCCAAGCAGGTAGTCAAAACAGCAAAACAGATCTCGCTTGGCGTGAATTACCGGTTAATAAACGCTTAGAGCATTCCCTTGTAAAAGGCATCAATGAATTTATTATTGAAGACACTGAAGCTGCACGTCTTGAAGCGACTCGCCCATTAGATGTTATCGAAGGTCCATTAATGGACGGCATGAATGTCGTTGGCGACCTATTTGGCGCAGGCGAAATGTTCTTGCCACAAGTGGTAAAATCGGCGCGAGTAATGAAACAAGCCGTTGCCCATTTAAATCCGTTTATTGAAGCGGAAAAAACCGAGGTTAAGTCGAACGGTAAAGTGCTACTTGCTACGGTTAAAGGTGACGTGCACGATATAGGTAAAAATATTGTTGGCGTAGTACTGCAATGTAATAACTACGACATTATTGATTTAGGCGTTATGGTGTCTTGCGACGATATTTTACGTGTCGCTAAAGAAGAAAATGTCGATGTTATCGGTTTATCAGGCCTTATCACGCCATCGCTTGATGAAATGGTCCATGTCGCAAAAGAAATGAAGCGCCTAGACTTAAAATTGCCGTTATTAATAGGTGGCGCAACGACATCTAAAGCACATACCGCAGTAAAAATAGAACCACAATATGAAAACCCTGTCGTTTATGTGCCTAATGCATCACGTTCGGTATCTGTGGTGAGTGCACTGTTGTCAGACGAATTACGCCCAGCCTTTATGGAACGCCAAAAAGCTGAGTACGTTAAAGTACGTGAACGCCATTATAAAAAAGGCCCACGTTCTAGCTTAATTGCCCTTGAAGATGCACGCGCTAATGCCACGCCAATAAGTTTTGAAAATTACACCCCTAAAGTGCCAAACAAGCTCGGTGTTACTGTACTTGATAATATCGATTTAAATGAAGTACGTAATTATATTGATTGGACGCCGTTTTTCATGACTTGGCAGTTATCGGGCAAATACCCGCTAATTTTACGTCATGAAGTGATTGGTGAAGAAGCGACTAAGTTATTTAACGACGCCAACGCCATGCTTGACGATGTTATTAACAATAAAAAGCTGAGTGCTAAAGCGGTATTTGGTTTATTCCCCGCGCATCGCGAGCAAGACGATTTAGTGTTATTTGAAAATGATAATCGCGACGCGCCGTTAATGAAATTGCATCAATTGCGTCAGCAAAGTAAAAAGCCTGCCGGGCAATTTAATCGTTGTTTAGCTGACTATGTTGCAGACCAGCAATCAGGTGTTAAAGATTATATGGGCGCCTTTGCTGTATCTGCAGGCTTTGGTTGTGATGACTTAGTTAAAGCATTTGATGCACGGCATGATGATTACAACAGCATTTTAATTAAGGCGGTTGCCGATCGTTTAGCTGAAGCGAGTGCTGAATACCTGCATGAAAAAATTCGTAAAGAATATTGGGGTTATGCGCCTGATGAAAACCTAGATAACGATGCGCTTATTCGCGAAAGCTATCAAGGTATTCGTCCTGCACCGGGTTACCCTGCGTGTCCTGAGCATACCGAAAAAGGCTTATTGTGGAAATTGCTTAATGTTGAAGAAAACATTGGCATGGAGTTAACTTCAAGCTTTGCCATGACACCGGGAGCAGCAGTCAGTGGTTGGTATTTTGCACACCCTGACAGTAAATACTTTGCTGTCGCCAAAGTGGCTAAAGACCAAGTGGAAAGTTACGCAGTGCGCAAAGAAATGACCATGCCTCAAGCTGAACGTTGGTTGTCGGCTAATTTGGATTACGAGCCAGAGTAATTTCTACTCATCACTATTATTTTAAGGCAGTCAGTAGATTGCCTTTTTTATGACTTGGTTCCCCGCATATTTTTTTAGCTTATTTTCTCGGCTTATTTTCTCGGCATAGTTTAATAATAAAGCACACTCTACTTAAATTATATTTGTGTAATAGCGCTAAGTCGCTAATTCACTGGCGTTGTTTTGTTAAACTCGATAGTCGATAAATCTTGCTTTTTGTTTAAAAAAGCGTAGAATACGCGAGCTTTTCTGTCACCTTGGTGATGGAAGTGTCTGGAAAATTCGTTTTAACACTTAAATAAATAGAGGACGATATGGTTACCATTCGTTTAGCTCGTGGCGGCGCTAAGAAGCGTCCATTCTATCAGGTTGTTGTTGCAGATAGCCGTAACTCTCGCGATGGTCGTTTCATCGAGAAAGTTGGTTTCTTCAACCCTACTGCACAAGGTCAAGCAGAAAAATTACGCTTAGACCTAGATCGTATCAACCATTGGGTTGGTCAAGGTGCAACAGTATCTGATCGTGTGGCCAAATTAGTTAAAGACGCTCAAGTAGCAGCTTAATTATTAGGCATAAGATAAAGGTAGGCTTTAGGAGTTATTGTGGAAGTTATTGGTAAAGAAGTGATCTTAGGTAAAGTAGGCGCAGTTTACGGCATCAAAGGTTGGTTGAAGATCCATTCGTTCACAGATGATCAAGAAGCTATCCTTGACTATTTTCCTTGGTCATTAAAATTAGGAAATAACACCAAACCAGTAGAAGTTACTGATTGGCGTAAACATAACAACGGCTTAATTGTTCAAGTTGCTGGTATTACTGACCGAGATGTTGCACAAACATTAGTAGGTTCAGAAATTTTAGTAAACGAGGACATGTTACCAGATTTACCGGAAGGTGAATTCTATTGGCGTGACTTAATTGGCATGGCAGTTGTTAATACTCAAGGCTATAACCTTGGGGTGGTTTCTGACTTAATGGAAACCGGCGCTAACGATGTACTGGTGGTAAAAGCTAACCCTAATGACGGTTTTGGTAAAAAAGAGCGATTAATTCCGTATCTTTTTGAACAAGTTGTTGTTGAGGTAAGCGCTGAAAATAAACAAATTTGTGTTGACTGGGACCCAGGTTTCTAGCTCGTGAGCACTAACGATTCTTCTAATAAGAAGAAAATGTGGATTGGGGTGATAAGCCTTTTTCCAGAAATGTTTGATGCAATAACCGAGTATGGGGTGACAGGCCGCGCTATACGCAATGGGTTAATTGAATTTCACAAGTGGAATCCAAGAGACTTTACTCATGATCGACATCGTACCGTTGATGACCGCCCTTATGGTGGTGGTCCGGGAATGTTGATGATGGTGCAACCATTACGTGACGCTATCAACGCAGCAAAAACCGCTGCACAAGTTGATGGTAAAAAAGCGAAGGTTATTTATTTGTCGCCGCAAGGACGAAAGTTAGACCAAGCTGGTGTACGCGAATTAGCACAGCATGACCGACTGATATTTATTGCAGGACGTTATGAAGGCATAGACGAGCGACTAATCGAGTCAGATATTGACGAAGAATGGTCGGTTGGTGATTACGTATTAAGTGGTGGGGAATTACCTGCTATGAATGTAATCGATGCCGTAGCACGCTTTGTGCCGGGTGTTTTGGGACATAATCAATCTGCAGAGCAGGATTCATTTTCTGACGGCTTATTAGATTGTCCACATTACACGAGGCCTGAGGTACTTGATGACGGAACCGAACAGGGGAAGTCTGTACCCAAAGTGCTGCTAAGTGGTAATCACGAACATATTAGACAGTGGCGTCAAATGCAGTCTTTAGAAAGAACATGGACTAGACGACCAGAACTATTAACTAACCTAGCTCTGACAGCTGAGCAGGAAAAGATGTTAGCTTCAATTAAAGCTAATAAAACTTAACTGCAAAAGACTGTGAACTCTAGGAAGAAGGTATTATGAGTAAAATTATTGAAATGCTCGAACAAGAGCAAATGAAAACTGACGTACCAGCATTCGCACCAGGCGATACTGTTGTTGTACAAGTTAAAGTTACAGAAGGTGACAAATCACGTCTTCAAGCATATGAAGGTGTTGTTATCGCTGTTAAAAATCGCGGCATCAATTCTGCATTCACTGTTCGTAAAATCTCAAACGGTGTTGGTGTAGAGCGTGTATTCCAGACACATAGCCCAATTGTTGATTCAATTGAAGTGAAACGTCGCGGTGATGTTCGTCAAGCGAAACTTTACTATCTTCGTGAGCGTTCAGGTCGTTCTGCACGTATCAAAGAGAAATTGGCTAAGAAGTAAACTGTTAATCAGTGAACTTTTAGTTAACTCTGAAGATAAAAAAAACCTGAATAACTTAGTTATTCAGGTTTTTTTGTTTTTAGGCGTTGGCTTTTCTTATCATACGGCTTTCGGGGAGATTCATTCAACTTAGTGATTAATGTCTTGCCATTGTTGCCCATAATAATGAGTCATAATTTCATCTAGCTTTCCTAATACCTGCAACTCTTCTACCCCTTGGCGTAAAAGTTCTATCTTGTCTAGGTGTCGACTCTGTTTTGATAATTGTAGCCATTGTTCTTTTTCTCCTACGACAAGCTTATTCTCTAGGTCGACTTTATCGATAATATCGTGCTTATTGAGCTGATAGCTTAATACCAGTGCGCTGCCTGCAATGGCATCGATACGACCAATGTTGATCATTTTTGCCGCTTGATCGTAGTTGTTCAATTCGATAATTTTAAGGTTTTTATTTTCATCAAAGGCCTTACCTAAGTGTGTGCCACGTGTTTTGCCAATAATAATATTCTCAAGTGTTGCTGGGTTTTCAAGAGAAACACCATTAACAGGTATTACAACCGTCTTAACGGTTCGAATAAAGGCTGTATAGTCAACTAATTCAGATCTCGAGGATGATTTAAATACAATGCCACCATCGTGATTTCCGTATTTAATGTTTTGCCATATTCTGGCATATGGCATTAATTCTTTATTGATGCATAAACCGGTTTGTTGGGCTATTGCTGTTAAATAGTCCCAATGCACGCCACGTGTTTTGTGAGTTGAGTCGGTAAAACCTAATGGCGAGTTTTCAATTACATGGAGGTTTAAACAGTCTGTTGTTTGTTCTGCTTGGCTAGTAAAGCATAAAAGGAGAGGGAATAGCGAGACAACTAATTTTTTCATGAATAGCCTTGATTCAAAATTCAGTAACATGCGAATGAGAATAATTACTTACTTTTAATTGAAAGTGTAAACCATTTTCTGAGTAATTATTAGCGCATGTTTATCTTTGGTGTATATTTTTGCAGCAGTATATTGCGTATTTATACAAGGCAGCGGCTATGTAGTGTGGTTGTTCCACATAAATAGGCGGTAAAGACTTTATGCTCCTGCAAAGTCACCTTACCCCACATCCATGTGGGGCAACGTAGTAGAAATACGCAATAAACGCTGTCATTAAGATTCGATTAATCGTGATTTACTCTGTGTTATAGCTCATTTATATAGAATAACTATACACCAATCGCTATGCATCTTTATCTTTTTCAAAAATAAGAATCACGTTTGATTCGAACAAAATTAATACCGCAAAGGTTAATCTGCTCTAGTTACAATGGTACGATGAAATATACCTATCAACCCTAGAATTGCGTGTAAAGATATCGATACAATTCGTGTTCATTTAATTTTACGAACCTCTTTAATGTTAATTATTATAAAAAATGACTTATTTATGGTTTTTTGCTAAATAAAGCTTGCTATTGAACCTTAAAAGCTGATAAAAAGTACCTATTCAGGCGATTTTTTATATTTTATTCGTAATATTAAGTTTTATAGACCCATGACATTTCCTCAATTTCGATATTATTGCCAATACCCTCTTTTTAAGTAAGCTTCGCTTGCTCGCTCTTTATACTTATTTTTAACCATATTCAAATTCATTAATTTTTAAACCGGAACATATTATGTCTAATACCACTCATAAAAGTACGTTGAATGATATTCACGTAAATTCAGAAGAAGTACTTATTACTCCACAACAACTTCGTGAAGAGCAACCGTTAAGTACAGAAGGAAGAGAGTATGTAGAGGCAGCTCGTCAGGTTATTTCTAATATCATTCACAAAAAAGATCATCGTTTATTAGTGATCAGTGGCCCATGCTCAGTGCATGATGTAGACGCAGCAAAAGAATATGCCCGTAATTTGAAAAAGTTACATGACAAGTATCAAGATAGCATGTACATCGTAATGCGTGTTTACTTTGAAAAGCCAAGAACAACCGTTGGTTGGAAAGGTTTAATTAATGATCCTCATATGGATGGCTCATTTGATGTGACTTCAGGTTTACGAAAAGCCCGTGAATTACTGATTTACTTAACTGAGCTAGGTTTACCTTTAGCAACAGAAGCACTTGACCCTATCAGTCCGCAATATTTAGCCGAGCTATTTAGTTGGTCAGCAATTGGCGCACGTACGACCGAGTCACAAACTCATAGAGAAATGGCTAGTGGTTTATCAATGCCGATAGGTTTTAAAAATGGCACTAACGGTAGCTTAGGTGTTGCGATCAATGCATTGCAATCTGCTGCATCTTCACATCGTTTTATGGGGATTAATCGTCAAGGGCAAGTTGCGTTAATTAAAACCTCGGGTAATCCAGATGGTCACGTAATATTACGTGGTGGTTCACAGCCTAATTACGATTCAGTTAATGTAGCCGTTTGCGAACAAGAATTGTCAAAGCAAGGTTTAGTTCCAGGCATTGTTGTTGACTGTAGCCATGGTAATTCAAATAAAGATTACACCCGTCAGCCATTAGTTGCAGATAATGTTTTTAATCAAATTTGTGAAGGCAATACATCTATTATTGGTATTATGCTAGAAAGTAACTTAAAAGCAGGCAACCAAAGCACTAATTTACCAAAAGAAGAGTTGGTTTATGGTGTTTCAGTGACAGATGCATGTATTGATTTTGACACCACGGATGCGTTAATAGCTAGTGCCCATGAAAAAATTGCAGATGCACTTGTAGCGCGTATTAAGTAAAATCTATACCAATTAGTACTAGGGAAAAGTAAGAAAAATGAGCAGCTTTGATGAAAAGTTACATGCCTTGCGCGATCAAATTGATGATATCGACAGCCAATTAGTTGACCTGTTAGCAAAGCGACGCGCCGTTACAACGCAAGTTGGCGAGTTAAAAAGCCAAGTAGGTATGCCCATTTATGCTCCCGATCGCGAAGCGCAATTGTTGTTAAAACGAAGAAACCAAGCAATAAATGCCGGAATATCTGCTGACTTAATTGAAGATATTTTGCGTCGCTTAATGCGTGATTCTTATGTCAGCCAAGATGCAAGTGGTTATCAGTGCATTAATCCAAGTTGTAAAAAAGTCGTCGTCGTTGGCGGTAATGGGCAATTGGGTGGCATTTTTGTTGACTTATTTCAACGCTCTGGCTATTTGGTTGAAATTATTGGCCATGAAGACTGGCCAAATGCTGAGCAAATATTAGCCGGTGCAGGTGCTGTGATTGTTGCAGTGCCTATTCGTTTAACTAATGACATTATTGCCAAGCTTAATGGTCTTGCTGAAGATTGTATTTTGGCCGATGTGACCAGTGTTAAAGTCTCACCACTTAAACAAATGTTAGCTATTCATAAAGGCCCTGTTGTTGGGTTACATCCAATGTTTGGGCCTGATGTTGCTGGCTTAATCAAACAAACCATTATTACCTGTGAAGGTCGTATGGCTGAGCAATATCAATGGTTACTGCGTCAATTTCAGGTGTGGGGCGCTAAAATTTACCCTGTTGATGCGCAAAGCCATGATCAAGCGATGGCGATGGTGCAAGTAATGCGTCACTTTTCAACAATCGCTTATGGTTACCATCTTATGGAAGAGGGAGCCGACATTGCCCAGTTGGTTGATATGAGCTCGCCAATTTATCGCTTAGAATTAAGCATGGTTGGCCGTTTATTTGCTCAAGATCCTATTTTGTATTCAGATATTATTTTTGCAGAGCCAGATAATATTGAGATGATGAAACGTTTTGCTCATCGCTTTTTAACTTTATTAGAAGGGGTTGAAGCAGGAGATAAAAACGGATTTGTGCAGATGTTTAATCAAGTTTCAGATTGGTTTGGTGATTATGCTGATATCTTTTTACAAGAAAGTAAATTAATGTTGGTAAAAGCAAATGAGGTGAAAAAAGACTAGGGACTGTTGAACTTTCGAGGTTAAATTTTGTTCAAAGTAAACGCTTTTTGTTCAAGGCGTGAACAACACAGCATGGTTGTTCCATGTAAGTTGTAAGCAACGATGAAGAAATAGCGTTTAGTTGAACCCCAAGGGCAGCGTTTCTAGGCATTTATACATCATTATTGCGCTTTCATGTGGAATAACCACAAAGCAATCGCAATGCTTTGTCTAAATACCTATAAACTGCAGCAAAAATAAACACGAAAAATCAACAGCCCCTAGCCTCTAATGGAGACTATATGTATTTCAAACCTTATTTCTTAATAATCACTGTCATTCTTAGCTTTGCTATTGCTGCATGCTCAAGCCAATCAGCACCTAAAATGTTGGTTGGCGAAACAACTGCCAATGAATTACTCGCTAATTACAATAATTTTGCGAAACCCTATCAGCGTTATCAAAAACTTCAATTAAATGAATCATCGGTAAAATCTTGGCCAGAAGATTTACATATTGATGTGTTTTTTGGTACTTGGTGTCATGACAGCGTCCGAGAGGTGCCTAAATTTTTAGCGCTAATGAACGCTAATCCTCAGGTAAGTTATCGGTTGATAGGCTTAAACTACAATAAACTGGACCCACACAATATCGCGCAAACTAATAAGGTGAAATTTACGCCAACATTTGTTGTTACAAGATCTGGCCGAGAAATTGGACGCATTGTTGAATATACGGCAGAAAGTTATATTAAAGACATTAATGCAATGCTTAAAGCTGCAGCTAGAAGCTAGAAGCTAGAAGCTGCAAGGAGTAGCTAAAAGCTAGAAGCTGCAAGATAAAAGCTAAAAGCTAAAAGTTAGAAGCTGCAAGATAATAGCTAAAAGAAAGAAGTTAGAAGCTGCAAGGAATAGCTAAAAGCGATAAGCGATACCGATAGAAATTGAGGTATCGTACCAAAGTGCCTCATCAAACTGCGCTGCGCAGCTATCATTTGCACAAAACAGCTGTTCGTCTTCGTCAACCAAAGTCGCATAAGTTCTTAGCTCGGTTACCAAGGCCATGTTATTGGAAAACTCGTAGCGTGTACCAATCGCAATTGTTGCAGATGGGTAAATATCGTCGGCTAGATCACTATCCATATATGCACCACCTAAACCAATCGAAAATGTTGTGACGTAATTTTGTTGTTTAAATTGGGCAATACCATTGAAATGTGCGTAAATAATATCAAGGCTATGCTCTTGATCGCCGGCAAGGTTTTCAAAGTCATGGCTTACGTAATTAATCAGTACTTGTCCTTGTCCTCTAGGGGTATCTTGCCACGCAATACCTAAACCTATACTGGTGGCAGAGTCTACTGCCAAGTCAGTGTCACTTGTACCATCACGAAGATCAGAACTAAACATTTGGCCGACATAAGGCGTAATTTCGACAGCTTGAACTTGAGCAACGCTTAACGGCAAACAAACGCACGCGAATATATAAACACCATGGCGTTTTATTTTATTGAAAAAGTTCATAGAAGTGTCCCTTAGTTTTTTGCTTTTATAGTATGTAATTCATGCTTAAAAAGTTACGCTGTACTGGCTGTATTTTTGTTATTTTACTTAATTAGTTTGAGCGCTAATGCTCGCTACTATTTAACTGCCAATAAGCATAAGTGCGTTAATATACAATGTAGTTAGTTTTATTAAATATATCAACGCTTAAAGCCGGTTCTTACCAGACATTATTTTTCTGGTATTACTTCATAATTGTTTAGTGCAACTAAGCTCTGCTCTAAAATATTAGCAAATGCTAAGCTCATCGACTGCCCTTGCTCGTCCACTATTGGCTCTAATGTGAGTTGTTTAACATCTATTTGCCCTGTTTTAGCATTGGTTAATACAATGCGTTTTATCTGCACATAAGGTTCAACTTGGTGTTCAGCTGCGTTTAACTGTGATGCGATTTCTTGAACATTTTCTTTCATCGTAGCAATTAAGTTAGTTACTTCAGTTTTGTGGTTCTCGGTAATAGCAAGTTTGGCTTGATCAACAACGACCTCAGTTATCACCATAGGTGATGTTTCTAAGCTTTCTAAGGCGACAGTAAAAGAGATAGTGCTAGCAGTAAAAATTGCATCGTTAGCTGATTGCGCGTTAGGCAATATCGTGAAGTTTGTAACTTCGCCTTTACCTTGTGTCGTTTGAATATCAACTAGGTCAACACTAATCGTTTGTTCGGTTAACTGCTCGCCAACAACAACGATTTTTGATTTGATAAAGCTATTTAATGAGCCATCGGCTAAAAACCATAACGCACCGCTAAGTATTAATAAAAGACCGAAGGCAAAAGGGGCAAGTTTGTTCAAGAAAAGTTCCTAATTGAAGATAAATAAGCAAACACCGATCATACCGCAATTTGTTGAGCTTAAGAACCTTATTCAGATGATTAAAGCGTTACTCAAGTTAAGCAACTAAACGTTAATTTGCTACTAATAGCTTGGTGTGTAAAAAGGGAGTGGAAGTGTGGTTCAAGAGTCTGATTCTTGAATTTGAAGCTAAATGGCAATAGTTCGCGTTGACTAATATTTGATCACTCGGTATAACTAACTGGTTTGAATAAAAAATGTACACAATAAAAAGAGTCATTTAACGCGTCAAAAGTAAGAGAAATTAACTTTTTGTCTGCAGTCGTTAAATCAAAATTATAAAAATAATGATAATAACAACAAGGATTAACGCAAATGTTTGTCGTCAATAAAAAGATGTGGTCTTTTAATTTTGGCTGTATTTTATCAGCCTCGTTTGTTTGGATTATGGCGCTGGGGATGAATTTTCCTGTGCTTAATGTACTTAACTTATCGCCTGAGTTTATTCAGTATTATTATGCCAATACGGTGGTGGCGATTAGCTCTACGTTATTTACTGTATTGTTATTAGCGGTTATGAAAAAAGGTTTTAATATCTCGACCCGCGATCATATTTTTTGGTTACTTTTACCTACCGCTGTTTTTGTCATTATGGCTGTGTTAACAGGTGTTGAACTTTATTCTTCATTGCTTGGCGCAGCATTACCTTCATCTGCAGTGGTCATATTAGCGTATTTGTTTTCAGCAAGTGCGCAAAAATCGCCATTGGCAGCTTAAATTAAAAAAGCCAAAAGAAAGTTATCTTTTGGCTTTTCAGTTGAATTATTTATTCGATAAATTACAACTCAGTGCTTGGTACACTCGTTGGGCTAATATGCTCAATAGGGTAACAGCCTAATACCTTAATGAAGTTCGTCATTTCAGTAAGTTGTGCGACAGTATCGCGTAAAACAAAGCTTTTAAGGTTTTCTTCTACATCTATGTAGAACATTTCTTCCCACGGACGACCTTGAATTGGGCGAGACTCAAGTTTGCACATGTTAATGCCTTTCTCTTTTAAAATAACAAGACATTCCACTAGCGCACCTGGCTTTTGTCCGGTCGCTAAAATAATGGTAGTTTTCGCTGGAATTTGTTCAGCAACATCAACAGGTTTACGGGCAACTAAAATAAATCGGCTATGATTTTCGGTTTGATTGGCAATCGATTTTTCTAACGCATGCAGTTTATATAACTTGCCGCCTTCTTCACTACCGATCACAGCAACGCTGTCGCTTTGTAATTCATACACTTTTGCCATTGCATCAGCAGTGCTGTCACAATATTCAATGCGAATGCCACTTTGCTTGTCTAAAAAGTTACTGCATTGCGCAAATGGCTGGCCATGCGCATAAATTGTTTTAATATTTTCTAACTTGCTATTCACCGCTGTTAATAAACAGTGCTCTATCGGTTGGGTGATTTCACCAACAATCGAAAGGTTAGTATGCTGCAATAGGTCATATACTTCATTAATACTGCCAGAGCTGGTATTTTCAATGGGTAGCATGCCGTAGTCGACATGACCTGACTCAACTAACTGCATAACTTCAGAAAAGTTTTTACAACCCGACTCAATAATTTTTTCAGCACGACGAGAAAAGTAACGGTGGCTAGCAAGGTAACTGTAAGAGCCTTTATCGCCTAAAAATGCCACGCTAACTGTTGGTATTTGAATATTAGGGTTCGTTAATTGCTGCAAGTACGCTTGCTGATTGAGCACCGAATCTTCAATAATCGTTTGAAAAACACTGGTGACGTAATGCGCGTCTAAACCTAACTCTTTACCTTGTTTGATCAGCCTAACTAATAACTCTTGCTCGCGTTGTTGATCTCTAATTGGGCGAACTTGATGAACCTTGCTTTTAGCAACGTTTGTTGTAAGGGCACGGCGCTTAGCAAATAACTCGAGCAGTTGTTGGTCAAGCTCGGTAATTTGTTTTCTAATTTCATTTAAATCGAGTGTTTCTTCCACCGTGTGATCCTTATCTTCGTTTCAATAGTTGGTAGTGCATTTAGGCTATATATAAAAAAACCTCCGAAGGGGAGGTTTTTATCATTGTTATCGCGACAAAAACTCCCTTAATTAATTAAGGAAAAAAAAGAAGCTAAAAAAGGCGATAACAAAGATATTTTTCATAACGTTAATGTATCGGTCTAAGCCCAATAGTGTCAACCACTTCCTTATAATGATTTTGGTGAATTTATATTGAAATTGCGGGTATAGAACAAGTTTTCACTTATTGACTTACTTAAACTGGTAACGACAAATAAATTATCGCTAAAGATGCGCCCAAACCAAAGGCCCAAACTAGGCTTCTAAGCCATGCAATATTTGCTAAATACAAAAGATTATAGAGCACTCGTGCTACTACATAAGTCATCGCTAAGGTTTGTATGGTTGAGCCTGTGTTATGGGTAAATATTGCGATTAAAATAGCGGGCGCAAATATAATAAGCGACTCAAATGCATTTTGATGTGCAGCTAATGCTCTTGCGCCAAAGCCATGCAATTTTTCTTGTTGTGCTCTAGGGTGGTTATTGTCGTAGCCACCTTCTTTGTTCATTGCAATTGCAACGGGGATCTTTGCAAGAAAGGGTAAAAGGCATGCGATGAATAAACACCAAATTAGTACGCTCATAGTTTTTCCTATTATTGTTGATTTAGATAATCATTGTTAATGAATTTATTGCTAATGAATTTATAGGTGACGAATTTTTTAGTAACCCAACAAGTGTAATGTGTATTTGGTTTCACCAGGTAAAAATGGCGAAGCATTGCCTTGTTCCCAATCTCTGTGTCCTTTTTTGTAATAAGGGCTCCACGGGTGACCTGCTTGGCTTGTTGGCATATGAAAAATACCTTGAGCCTCATTTCCTGGTGACACCACCATACGTTGTGAAGCGCCAAAATCTGCACCTTGCACTTTAGGCATATAACTATCGCCTGAAAGTGGCGTTGCTGGCATGTCTAACCAGTAACCTAAAAAGGGTACCGCTTGGCTTAATGGGTGTGCAATTTTGGTGGTGTTTTGTTGGCCCCACGTTGCTGCTGATAAATCTTGGTTTATGGTCATATCTGCTATGGTTTGATTTAGTGCTTTAGCAAAAAGACTGTCCCAATCTTGAGGCTGTTGCCATAAATAATTGTCAGGTTGTTGGTTAACAAGTTGCCACAAAGGTATTTCCATTTGATGGCGTAAGGCGTGAAATTTAAAACCTTGATCTAATGCTGTTAGCTTTTCGTTTAATGGCGAAAATAATATATCCCGTAAGGCAATTCTAAAATTTCTGACAATGCGATAAGCCACTGAATCAGTTGTTGCTTGAAGATTTTCTACGGTGAGTTGCTGTTTAACTTCTTGCCAATGGGGATGATTAGCCAACTGCTCAGTCGTGAGTACCTTGTCTTGTAAAAATTTATGCCATGGCGTTAAAAATTTAGCATTATCGTCTAAGGCAATTTCAAGTAGGTCTTGCTCGGAGAATTTCTCTTTTGCAAATAATCGCTGTTGTATTTGTTGAGATCTAGCGCCAAGCGCATATCCGCCATTGCCGATTTTATTTAGCATTTCGCCGCCAACAACACGAGAGTTTGCCGTCCATAGTCGTTGTTGCTGCGGATTTTTCACGTGAGGGTATTCTTCTGGCGATAAATAACCTTGCCAGCCATTTTCACCTGTTGACCAACTCACAGGTGTTTCGCCCACTTGCCCTATTTTTACTGGAATTGGCCCCATTATGGTCCAACCTATATTACCCTCTTTATCGCCAACCATTAGGTTTTGCGCAGGCATGCCCGATTTAGCTGCCACGACAAACGCGTCATCAACACTCGTGGCAAGTTCAAGTTCAATTTGATTTAAGTTCACCGCTTGACTATCATGAGCGACCCAGCGATAGGCAAGTAATTGCCCTAAATGGTTTTCACCAATAACAGGTCCCCACTGCGTTTCTAAACTGGTAAACTCAGTTGGTTGCTGTCCTTTAATTGCGATAAGCTGTTTATACTTATTGAAATTTTTAAAGCCATTTGGCGTTAAATACTGGCTCTTATCCGCATTTGTTTCTAATACAATGACATCACTCCAATCGCCGTAACTATTGGTAAACCCCCATGAAATATCACCGTTACTGCCAACAATAATATTAGGTGTACCAGGGAGCGTAGCACCGGTAACTTTAACCGGCTTGTTATCTTGTAAGTATTCAAACGATGCGCGGAACCAGGTATTAGGTACTCGTATACCTAAGTGCATATCATTAGCAACGATAGCACTGTTGTTATGACTGAGTTTTCCTGACACTGCCCAGTTATTAGAACCCGGAAATTTTTCACTGTTATAATCAATATTTGCAGTATGTGATAAATTACTGTTATTGGTCCCAGCTGATGGCCAAGGCACGGTAGGTAATGGCGAAGAAGGAAATGTGGTACCGTCAATTGTGGCATCCCACTGGCTTCCTTTAGGGTTTAAGAATTGATAAACCTCATCAGAAAATACGGCTTTCATTAAGCCAAGGCTGCGCTCTCGCTTTCCCTCGGCAGGTTGTAAGTCTAAATACATGCTCAGCACAGTTAAAATAGTATCTTCTTCTTGCCACTCAACAGGATCTTGTTGCAATAGTAAGTACTCAAAAGGTGACGATTTTAGTGAGTGCAGCCCTTGATTAACCCCTTGGGTATAAGCTTTAATAATTGCTAACTGTTCATCAGTTAGTTGCTTGGTGATCAAACGTGCGCGGTCGCGAAAGCGATGTATGCGTATTGACTTGTCATAATTAAGTGCCGCGCTACCAAATAAACTTGAAAGTTCTCCTGCTGAGTTTCTTCTCAGTAAATCCATTTGAAAAAATCGCTCTTGCGCGTGAATAAAGCCAGTTGCGACGGCAATGTCTAATCGTGTATTGGCTTTTATCGTGGCTATGCCGTGCAAATCACGCTCAACAATCACTTTTTCATTGATGCCATAAATGGTTAATTTGCCATCTATAATCGGTAGGGCACTATCAATACGACTGTAAATCCAAGTTACTGCTGTTATTAGGATAAAAATAAGAATAAAAGCGCAGCCAAAAAAGATATTTTTATATTTATGCATGAGTTATCAATAGTTAAAAGCGTCAATCTAGGGTAACTGATTTGGTATGAGTTTAAAATCATCTAACAAGTTCATTTTTTAAGTGGACTTATTAAAACATTTTACCGGCATTGTAGTTGATATATTACTATCGATTGTTAGAATAACTCACATGTAAAATATATGTAACAGTTCAACCACTTAGCAAATAATTTTCATACTGATTTTTATGTCAGATTTTTTTACACTGACTGAATTTACAAGCATTATTGGGTCTAACGTGTTAAATGTTTGATGCTAGGCTTTGTTTTTTTTATAGTTTAAAATCAATACCTTAGTTTTTATGTGTTTGTTTTTAATTTAGGTTGTTGATATTGGCATGATATATGTATGAATCGTCGTAGTTGTAGTAGCAGGGAATGAATATTGTGAACAAAAGTAAAATTATTGCATTAGCATGTGTCTTAGTTGGTTTTTCCCAGTTTGCACAAGCAAGCGTGACAAGCTGTGCAAGTAAATCAGGTAATAGCTTAGATTACGGTGATGCGCCAAGCGATTATGGGCAAGCGTGTCATGATACGAATAGATGGCAGCAGTTAGGTGATAGCTGGGATACTGAATCAGCAGGCGCAGCGGCTTCTGTTGGTCACGACGACGGCACTGATGACGGTGTTGTTTGGAAAACATCTTCTGACGGCGGTGCTACATGGAGTAGCTATTCATCAGATAATGTTATTACCCAAGGCGATAAAGTTAAATTTAAATTTACCATGAATCGCTCGACTAACGGTAATCATGAATACGATGCACTAAGAGCTTGGGTTGATTGGGATCAAAGCAACTCTTGGGATAAAGATGAAAAGTTAAAAACCGTGAAGTGGTATAAGAATATAGATGCTGACGGTAACCTTGACACCAGTAGTAATCAATCAAATAGTGCTACAGGTATGAATAATAGTGCTGATACTACAGACGTTTTTTATAAAACATTGAACATTGCCGATGACGCTACTACAGGTGATTTTTGGATGCGAGTTCGTGTGGTATGTTCAGAGTCTATTGAAAATTGGGGCGGTGGTAAGTTATTACCAACTGGCTACTTGTACCAAGGTGAAGTTGAAGACTATCAGTTAAATATTGTGTCTAAGTCAGTGAAACCAGTTGTTGGTGTTCCAGAGCCTTCGACCTTATTTATCTTTGCTTTAGGCTTAATTGGTTTTGGCGTTCAACAACGCAGAAATCAAAAATAGATAATAACAACTAAACGTTAAATTATTAAATAACGCCGTGCCAACTTTGGTACGGCGTTTTTTTATGCTGAAAAAGTTCAAAACAGGAAGTCAAAAACTACAAGATAAGAGTTTCAAGTTGGAAGCTGCAAGAAACAAGCTGCAAGAAACAAGCTGCAAGATAAGAGCTACAAGATAAGAGCTAGAAGTTCAAAGCTGCAAGATAAGAGCTACAAGTTAGAAGTTATAAGCTACAAGCTAAGAGTTTCAAGTTAGAAGCTTATCGCTTGTCTCTTGAAGCTTTCCGCTTTCAGCTTATTCACTCATTAGTTGACTTAAAAGTGATTGTGCAAGTGCATGCTCAGGGAATTCATTAGGTAAAGCGACCACTTTTTCTAGCATGTTTTGCGCTTCTTCTTTGCGGTTGAGCTTCGCCAATGTATAGCCAATATGGTATTGAATATCAGGGCTACTCGATGCCATGGTATACGCTTGTCGTAAATACGTAAGTCCTTGGTTATTATCACCTGATAGAGTATGCGCCCAACCTAGGGTATCAATAATTGAAGGGTGCGAAGGTAGCATGCTTAGCGCGTTTTTAGAAAACTCAATAGCACTTTCATAATCTTGTTCGGCTACGTATATATTTGCCATATTATTTAACGCTAAAGCTCGCTTAGGCGTGGGAATATCTTTAGTTAGTAATTGCTGGTATTGAAATTTAGCCTGTACATAATCTTTTTGCAGCATTAGGTGGTCAGCAAGCATATGCTGTTGAAAAGCGCGATCTGGGTATTTATTTACGAGGTCGGTTAATAGCTGAGTAAACTTTGTTACTCTCGGCGCTAGGTTACTGACACTGTTCAACTTCATTAATGCCACAGTATTACGGTCGTCTTTAGTTAGGGCTTTTTGATATAAGCTAAAGGCGGCATCAAATTCTTTTTCAGCGCTGGCAATATCACCTGCTAAAATGAGTAAAGCAGGATGGTTTTTGTGACTCGTTTTTTTCAACGCTGATAGAAGCGCACTGGCTTCGCCGTATTTACCGAGCTGCGTTTTTAGCTTTATGGTGGCGATATTAATATCAAATGCGTTCGGTAATAATTTCTGAGCGCGGGTTAAGTTTTCTTCAGCACCGGCTAAGTCATTCACTTGCCTTTGCATTCGACTTAATTGCAGTAATTTTTCAGGGTTGTCATTCCACAAGCCTTGCAAGATAGATAGCTGATGCTTAGCGTCTTTCATCTGACCTAAGGCAAACAAGTTTTGATATTTTAAGGTGAGTGCATTGGTATCTAGGCGATTGGCTTTTAAGGTTTGCTTGACCACAAGCAGGCTTTGTTCAAACTGTTTTTCTTGAAAGTAAATTCGGCCTAATTGATGCAACGCATCTGCTCTTACTTCGGTATTTTTGGTGAGCGTTTCTAGGGCAGAAATTGCCTGTTCAACTTTGCCTAATTGGTAGTCGATTTGCGCTAAGGTCAACTGATATTCACCATTGTTTGGTTGCTCTTGTGCCAAACTTTTAAATAAATCGTGCGCTTTATCTGTTTCCCCTAAATTCAATTGTAAAGTGGCAAAGCTCGCTTTGGCTTTAGGGTTATTAGGATTTTTTTGATAAACCTCAGTGATAACCGCTTTAGCATCTGCATATTGTTGCAAGCTTATTAATATGCGTGCATGCAATAATTGATAGCTTATATTATCGGGAAACTGGTGGGTAATACTTGTCGTTTTTTCGAGACTTTTTTGCAATTGTCCAGACTGATAATAAAGAATAGCCAAACTATGATTAATGCGGTCATTGTCTGTTAACCCTGATTGCTCTAATAGCTCAAGCGCTTCATTGGTTCTAGCGGTTTTGTCCATCACGCGTGCTGAAAGTATCAGCACGTCGACATCGTCTTTGTACTGGTTACGTAATTTTGACAAAACATAATCGGCTTTAAAATTTTGTTTAAACTGTAAATATAAATCAGCCAGTACGAGGGTGTTTTCTTTACTTCTCAGTACGTGAGTTTCGTTATTGCTTAGCAAGGTGAGTGCTTTTCTCGGTTGCTCTAGCTGCATATAAGCATCAGCTAATAGCATAGTTGCATTCATGTCTTGCGGTTTTTGCTCAAGATATATTTGAAACTTAATGCGTGCTTGCTCCCAGTTTTGTTGCTGGTAGCTGGTCATTGCATCAATTAACAATAATTGCGGCTGAGAATGCAGGTATGACTCATCTATCGCTGACAGTTGATTGGTCAATTGCGTTAATACTTTACTTGAGTTTTCTGCTTGTTCTAGTTCGTTTAAGACACTGCTTTTTAATAATTGAATTTGCGGATTTTTTGGCGAAATCGCTAAAATTTTATCGATATAATTATTCGCTTGTGGGAATTTCCCTAAGCTGACATAGCTATTGGCGATACCACGGTAGTTGGCGATATTATTCGGCGCTAATTTGTCAGCGCGTTTAAAGTGCTCAAGTGCTTGCTCAATTTGGTTAAGCTGCGTCGCCATAATGCCTTTTAAGCGCCAAAACCTGGCGTTGCCTGCAGCAAGTGGCGCGGCTTTTTCAAGAAAGTGTTGCGCTTGCTGGCTATTTTCAAGGTAAATATAAACAGACACCAGCCCTAACATCGCTTCAGTATTATTAGGCGTTTGAGAAAGTATTAAATGATAAGTTTGTTCAGCTTGGTCAAATTGCTCTAAGCCTTGATATGCCTTAGCTTTAATTAAGTTAAAGTCGCGTTTTCCTTGGTTATTAAGCTCGTTGGGCTTAACAAGTGTTAGCGCTTGTTCAAATTTTGTTTGTAACAATAGGCTTGTGCCTAAGGGTTTGATAATAAGATTGATATCTACGTTTTGCTGTTTTGCGTCAAGCAGCTCTTGCTCAGCTAATTCGTATTCACCTTGTTCGATAAATATTTCAGCAAGCAATAGTTTCGCGGGTAGATTATCTGGGTCGCTTTTGAGTGCATTTTTAATATGAATAAAGGCGTCATCAATATTTTTTTGGTGAAAAGCTTGTAGTGCATTTTCGTAATGTTCGGCATGATTCGATAGTGCCAAGCTATTCGCGCTGAAAACTAGTGGTGTGATAAAAGACAATAATACTGTGCATTTATTCAATTTGAACATTCCCTTTGACCCTTTAATCGTTAACTTGGCATTTTAGTAAGCACTTAATAAATAAGTAGCAAGATAATAAGCGAATATCACAAATAACGCGACTGTCCATTGGCGAAATTCGACGTGAAACGGTAATTTAGCCAACAAGCTCGGCACATTTTTCTCTAAATAAAGCCTTTGTTGATAACCTCAATGACGGCTTTTTGTTTTAGTCGGCCAATATTTCTTGATACAATAATCACATTGTTAATTAAATTACGGCGAAACAATGGCGTCATTACAAGATCAGTTATTAAAAGCAGGGTTAACGACCAAGCAAAAAGCGCGTCAGGCGAATTCAGATAAACGTAAAAAGAACAAACAAAAGCGCAGTGGCGCTGCAGTTGAAACGAGTTTGCAAGACAAAGTTAAACAAGACTTAGCAAAAGCACAAGCGGAAAAGCAGGCTAAAGATAACGCGCTGAACGAACAGAAAAAACAAGCGTTAGCGGCAAAAGAGCAGCATCACCGTATTGCCCAAATTCTAAAACATCATCATTTAAAAAATGTTGATGGTGAAACAGAATACAACTATACCTTTGGCAGTAAAATCAAAAAGTTATTTGTTGATGAAACCACGCATAAAGCGCTTGTTAATGGTCGTTTAGCGCTATGTGGTCAAGACGATGTTACTTATATTGTTACTGCCGAAACCTCAACGAAATTAGCTGAATTAGAGCCGAGTATCGTATTAGTGCAAAATGAAAAAGTGGTCAGTGAAGAGGTTGATGAAGACGACCCATACGCAGATTTTCAAATTCCAGACGATTTAATGTGGTAACCATTGTTTAAATCACCACGTTAACTATATTTTAAAATTATTTTTACAAGGGCAATTATGTTTATTATCCGTTGGATCTTAGGCCGCATTATTTTATTACTCAATTTTGTTTTTTCACCACGTTCACCGAAAAGAACGGCGCAAGCGCAAGAAAAAATTGATCAAAGTACTCAGCACTTAAATTTATATCAATTACCGGCGTGTCCGTTTTGCGTAAAGGTGCGCAGAACGATGAAACGCAATGGTTTAAATGTCGCTTTAACTAATATTAACTCTGATCAAAAATACCTTGATGAGTTGATCAAAGAAGGCGGTAAGCGCACTGTGCCTTGTTTGCGCATTGCGAAAGAAAATGAGCCAGTGCAATGGTTATATGAGTCAAAAGAGATCGTGCAATATTTGCAAAAATTTGCCGCTTAGCACGTCCAACTCACTACTTTTACCTAACTGAAAAACGCATAATGTTTAAATTATGCGTTTTTTTATGAATATTTTTTGCTGTATCTAGGTCTTATAATTAGAGCGTGTTGATCTTTGGTGTGTGTTTTTGCAGCGAATTGTTTGCCATTTATACAAGGTAGAGCGATTGTCGTGTAGTTATTCTACATAAATGAGTGATAACGCAGTAGCAAATGGCAAACAAACGCTGTCCGAAGGATCCATTTAAACGCTTCCTGCTCTTTGTTACTAACTTTAGACGTAGAACCACTATGCCTTCAAGTTAGTGCCGCGATCAGAAAACGTTTAAATTGGACAAAATTCATACCACAAAGATCAACACGCTCTAGAAATTGCATTTTCAATGATGCGTTAATTTAGCTTTTGTTGAATTGTTAATGGTTAATAAATTTCGATTTAACTAGGTTTCAGCCAGTTCACGTTTTAAGGTAGGGGATAAATGTATTATGTTGATCAAAAATAAATCGCCACATGAGTTGTCAGAGAACGATGTAACTGATGAAAGCATTTATCATGACCGTCGAAGCATTTTAAAAAAGCTCGGTTTTCTTGGCGCAAGTGCGTTATTGCCAAGCCAAGCTAATGCACAATTCTTAGATTTTTTTGATAAAGAAGAAGCGCAAGCAAGCTTTAAAACAAGCCCGTTAACCTATAGCGCAGCACCTGCAGATCAACAAATACTAACGCCTGAAACTAAAGTGATCACTCACAATAATTTTTATGAATTTGGCAGTAAAAAAGATCAACCTGCAAAACTTGCGCAACAATTTAACGTGAATCCGTGGACGTTAAAAATTTCCGGAGAAGTTGAGCAAGAAATTACCCTAGATTACGACAAGCTATTTAGCCAATTTGCGTTGCAAGAGCGTATCTATCGACTGCGTTGTGTTGAGGCGTGGTCAATGGTTATTCCGTGGATAGGTTTTGAGCTCAGCAAAATAATTGCCTTAGCCAAACCAACGTCACAAGCAAAATACGTTGCTTTTGAAACCTTGTTCGATCCAGAACAAATGCCAGGGCAGGCGAATCGTCGACTTGGCGGCGGCATAAAGTACCCGTATGTTGAAGGTTTACGAATTGATGAAGCTGAAAATCCATTGAGCTTTTTAGCCGTAGGTTTGTATGGTAAAACGCTGCCACCACAAAATGGTGCGCCTATTCGTTTAGTTGTACCATGGAAGTACGGTTTTAAAAGCATTAAATCGATAGTGGGTATTCGCTTACTTAAAAATAAGCCGCCAACAACATGGAATAAGCTTGCACCCAATGAATATGGCTTTTACGCCAATGTTAACCCTGAAGTCGATCACCCAAGGTGGAGCCAAGCCAGTGAACGTCGTATAACAACCGGCGGCTTATTTGCGCGAAATCGCATTGATACTTTGCCATTTAATGGTTATGGCGAACAAGTTGCTCACCTATATAAAGGGATGAACTTGCGTAAGCATTATTAACCCCTGTTGCTCGCTAATGAGTTGTTAATTAAATCTATGAATACTCGCAATAAAGTTTTGTTGTTAAAAATTTTTATTCATCTATCAGCGATGTTGCCGCTTGTGTATTATTATTATTTGGCCATTGCTGATGACTTAGGTGGCGATCCGGTCGAGGCTATTATCCATTTTACCGGCATCGGCGCCTTTAATTTGTTGCTGATTACGTTGTTGGTATCGCCAATGGCGAAAAAAATTAAGCAAGGCTATTTACTGCAAGTTAGACGGTTGTTGGGGATCTATACCTTTGTTTATGCGTTTTGCCATGTGGTTAATTTCTTTGCTTTTGAAGTGCAATTTGATGTGGCGTTGTTTGTTGAAGAAGTGATTAAAAGACCGTATGTCTTAATTGGTATGTTGGCTTTTGTTTTGTTAATTGCTTTAACCATTACTTCGCTTTCTCGATTGAAAAAGAAAATGGGTAAGCGCTGGCAAACACTGCATAACAGTATTTACCTTGTGGCGATATTGATCGCTTGGCATTTTTATTGGTCGGTAAAATCTGAAATCAGTTCACCTCTATTTTATGTTTTCCTCACTTTACTTGTTTTAAGTATGCGTAAAAGCAAAATTAAAAAAATCTTATTTACTTCCTAATTTCATTTACAACATATTGTCATGTGTAGATGACTTTCATGGCGTTGCAATATTTTAGCGATTAGTCGCAACTTACTGCCGATTCGTCGTAATTATTGTTTCCCTTGCAAGTGACGACTTGTTGCTTTAGTTGTTTCATATTATGGTATTTGTGTTAATACTTGTTTCAGTAATTCTACTGGTTATTAGTGTATCGCCCAGATAAAACTGTGCAGTGCTATACACATACCTAGTTCCATCAAGGAAATTCATAATGAATAAAATTTTGCCATCAACATTGATGGTGATTTCATCGCTTGCGCTAAGCGGCTGTTTGCAAACCGAGCAAGATGAAAAAGTCACTATAAATAAAAATCCGTATCCAAGCACATATCAAGCACTGCCAGGAAAAACTACCTTGTTTACGCAGGCAACGGTATTAACAGGCACCGGTGAAAAGTTAGAAAATACCGACGTATTGATAGCCGATGGTAAAATCGTAAAAGTTGGCAATAATTTATCGGCTGACAATGCGATAGTCGTTGACGCCCAAGGCAAGTGGATAACACCGGGGATCATCGATGTGCATTCTCATCTAGGTGTTTACCCAAGTCCGTCAGTAGAGTCGCATGCTGATGGCAATGAAATGACGCAGCCTAATACCTCTGAAGTTTGGGCAGAGCACAGTGTTTGGCCGCAAGATCCGGGTTTTCAAAAAGCACGCGCCGGCGGTATTACAACCTTACAAATTTTGCCAGGTTCAGCCAACTTATTTGGTGGTCGTGGCGTAACGTTGCGCAATGTGCCAAGTGAAACTATGCAAGGCATGAAATTTCCAGAAGCGCCTTATGGGTTGAAAATGGCCTGTGGCGAAAATCCAAAACGAGTTTACGGTGGCAAGAAAGTTGCGCCTTCAACACGTATGGGCAATATGGCTGGCTATCGTATGGCATGGGCTGAAGCAACCGAATACAAACGAGCTTGGGAAAAATACGATCGCGATTACGCCGCCGGAAAAAATCCAACACCACCAGCACGAGATATCGAGCTTGATACTTTACGTGGCGTATTAGACGGCGAAATTCTCATTCACAATCATTGTTATAAAGCCGAAGAAATGGCAATGATGATTGATTTAGGCAAAGAATTTAATTATCACTCAGGCACATTCCACCATGGTATTGAAGCCTATAAAATTGCTGACCTATTAGCTGAAAATGGCAACTGCGCCGCTATGTGGCCAGATTGGTGGGGCTTTAAAATGGAAGCCTACGACATGATCTTAGAAAATGTTGCCTTAGTTGACGCGGTGAAAAATTCCTGTGCTGTGGTGCATTCAGATTCAGGTAAAACCATTCAACGCTTAAACCAAGAAGCGGGTAAGGTATTGTACCGCGCACAAGAGAATGGTTTTGACTTAACAGAACAAGACGCCATTGTTTGGATCACCCACAATGCCGCTAAATCATTAGGTATTAGTGATAAAACAGGTAGTCTAACTGAAGGTAAACAAGCTGATCTTGTTTTGTGGAATAGCAACCCATTTAGTGTTTATGCCCAAGCAGAGCAGGTATTTGTTGATGGTGGTAAGGTTTATGATCGCTTCGATGCTGCTTATCAAGCGAAAAGTGACTTTATGTTAGGCCAACAATAAGGATTTATACCATGAAAAAACTAACCAAAACCTGTGTTGCCTACATCAGTGCGCTGTTGCTTAGTTCAGCAAGCTCTATCGTTTTAGCACAAACAATCGCAATTACTAATGCCACTGTGCATACCGTGTCTGACCAAGGCACATTAACTAATGCCACTGTTATCGTTGAAAATGGTACCATCAGCGCAATTAACCCGGCTGAGGTTTCTGCCGATCAAATTATCGACGCGCAAGGTAAAATACTTACTCCTGGCTTTATCGGTAGCGCCAACCAATTAGGTTTAGTTGAAGTGAATGCCGTTTCAAATAGCCGTGATTATAGCGATAAAAAAGCGGATATTACTTTTGATGCCAGTTATGCATTCAACCCTAAAAGCACGCTCATTCCTTTTGCCCGCAAAGGTGGTATTACGCGTAATATTGTGACACCTAAAGGTGGCGACAGCGACTTTAAAGGACAAGTGTTTACGGTTGATTTAAGTGGTGAGTTCGACAGCATAGTTGCCAAAAATCAAGCCATTGTTATTGGTCTAGGTTCACTAAGCAAAGGTTCTCGCGCACAACACTTAATGAATTTACACAATACCTTAGAAGATGCGCAAAAGAAGCTTGCAAAAAGTGCTGATAAAAAAGGCGATAAAAAAGCCGCTGAGCCAAAACGTACTGAGATAGAAGTTAATGCGTTGCTCTCGGGTGATAAGCCTTTATTAGCGCATGTTGACCGTGCTAGCGATATTTTAGCCTTGCTAGCGCTTAAGCAAAAATTTAACTTTGAGCTTATCTTAGTTGGCGCAGCCGATGCTATTTTAGTGGCAAAAGAAATTGCTGATGCCAATGTGGCGATTATCCTTGACCCTATGCGTAACTTACCGGGCAGTTTTGATTCGTTACACCTTGCGTTAACTAATGCCGGCAAACTAGCGAAAGCCGGTGTGCAGTTAATTCTTACCGTTGAAGGTGACAGCCATAACTTGCATCAATTACGTTATAACTTAGGTAATGCGGTTGCTAACGGGTTAACGCCAGAGCAAGCACTTGCAGCGGTAACCTTAAACCCGGCCACGTTATTTAACTTAGATAGTGGTCAAATATCCGTTGGTAAAAATGCGGATTTGGTTTTATGGAGCGCAGACCCATTTGAATTAAGTTCACGCGTAGAAAAAATGTGGATTAACGGCAAAGAAGTGTCAACTTATAGCAGGCAAGATGCGCTTAGAGATCGTTACTTAAGTTCTGGTCCACTGCCAAAAGCCTATAGCAAATAAAGCGATAACAAGTTAATCAATAATAAGTAAACTGAGAGATAGTTAAATCGTAATTTAAAAAGCAAAGTGTTCGCACTTTGCTTTTTTTATCGCTGTTAATGCCTATTTACGTGAAAACAGTACAGGGTTTAAGCAGTTGTTGGTGGCGAATACTTTTATACTTTCTTACAAGGATGTCATCGCATACTATAAGAAAATTATTTCCACTAAAGCTGCTCTCAAACATGAATCAACCACAATTAACTGTCCCTAAATTGCCAATGAAAAATGAATTTGGCCAAGTCGAACTAGCCCATTTAAGTGACTCGCACCAAGCACTTGTCATTAAGCATGCTTTCTGCACAGCAAAAGTGAGCCTGTATGGTGGGCATGTATTGGCGTGGCAACCTCAAGATCAGCAACCGGTATTTTGGTTAAGTAATGACGCGACTTACACCGAAGGCACTGCCATTCGTGGTGGCATTCCTATTTGCTGGCCTTGGTTTGGTCCGCATAGCAAAGGTGACGTGAAAGGTAATCATGGCTTTGCACGTCAGTCGCAATGGCAATTAACTGCGGTTGATATTGAACAAGCACAAGTAAAAATTGAACTTACCTTTACCGGTGAAAACAAGCATGCCTTATGGCCAAATGAGTTTAGTGTGAAACAAGTGCTTATTTTTGCCGAACATTTTGAGCAGCGTTTACATATAACAAATTTATCTGATGAAAGCGTTGAATACACCGCAGCCTTACACAGTTATTTTCAAGTGAGTTCACCTTCAAACTGCCAAGTCTCAGCATTAGAGCCGGCAGACTTTGATGATAAAATTACCGGGCAATATAGCGCAGCAACGGCGCTAGAAAATTGTGTTGGTCCGTTAGATAGAATTTATTACACCAATGAAGTGTGCACCCTGAGCGATAGCCAGTGGCAGCGCGCCATTGAAGTAACGCCTTTAAATACTCAGCAATGGGTATTGTGGAACCCCGGCACGGAAGTGGCCAATGCTATGGCGGATGTTCACCAAGGTGGTGAGCAAGAATATGTCTGTTTGGAAGCGGCGAATACCAAGTGGCAACAAATACAGGCGAAAAGCACTGTTGTTATTGGTCAAAAAATTCGTATCATCAACTTATAACTTGCAGCTTTTAGCTCTTAACTTGTAACTTGCAGCTTGTAACTTGTAACTTGTAACTTGTAACTTGCAGCTTGTAACTTGTAACTTGTAACTTGTAGCTTAGAGCTCTCAACCTAAGCGTAAATGGTTTTTTAATAATTGATGAGTAAAGTGGGTTTTTAAATAAAAGCCACGTGGCAAGGTCATAAAGGGTTGGCCGTGGCGATCAAAGGCCTGAGTTTTTGCCTGACTATTGGCCGCTTTAGGTCTAAGCTGCAAAACTTGACCCACTTTACCATTAATTTGTTCCACTTCACCGAGTACGATCATATCGGTTAATTCTTGCCAATCATCTGCTAATAACTTTTCTTCATCTGCGTTCGGCGACCAAATAAATGGCGTACCTATCATACGTTCACCAATGGCAATGGTGCGCTCTGATACCACCGGCACCCACAATACCCGTGCTAGCTTGTTGCGCAAGTGGCAATTTTGCCAAGTCACTCCCGTTAACCCCGTTAGCGGTGCAACACAAACAAACGTGGTTTCAAGTGGTTTGCCGTGCCTATCTATCGGCAGCGATTTTAATTCAATGCCTAAGTGGGGAAAGTCGGGCTCTGGCTTAGAGCCAGCTGATGCACCTAAACATTGTTCCAGTAATAATCCTATCCAACCTTTTTCGCGATTAAGGTTCTCTGGCACTGCAATATTAGCTTGCTGCGCAATCTCTTCGAGGGTAAATCCGGCTAAGGCTTGTGCTCGTTCCAGTAGCTCGTTTTCGGAATGTGGGATCTGAATATTGATATCAATAGCAGTTATTTGAAAATTTTAACTATTATCCTAACCCAGTCCTGAGCTGGCAAGTGAAATATTTATTTGCTCATGGTGCAAGTTTGTGGAAGAATCAAGGACATATTCTAAAGATTTGTCAGGAGTTCCTGTGATAGATGCCGAAGGCTATCGAGCCAATGTCGGCATAGTTATAATCAACGACAGGGGACAAGTATTTTGGGCAAGGCGATTTGGTCAGCATTCATGGCAATATCCGCAAGGCGGTGTTGACAAAGGTGAAAGTGCAGAGCAAACCATGTATAGGGAATTACATGAAGAAGTCGGTTTAAAACCCGAACATGTAAAAATTGTTGCATCGACCAAGCATTGGCTAAAATATCGATTACCAAAACGTTTAATTAGGCACGATAGTAAACCTGTATGTATTGGGCAAAAACAAAAATGGTTTTTGCTAAAACTTACCGCTAAAGAGTCAGCCGTTGATCTACTGCATTCAGATCATCCTGAATTTGATGATTGGCGCTGGGTTAGCTATTGGTATCCTGTTCGTCAGGTAGTGTCGTTTAAGAAAGAAGTTTATCGCAAAGTGATGAAAGAGTTTGCCTCTGTGGCATTACCTACTTATCGTCACGACAAACGAAAACGACGTTCGTGATTATTATTATGTTGAAGCAGCTTATTTCATATAAGCTGCCTTTTTATTGTCATATTATTTAGTTAATCTCAAATTTCTCGTTCGCCCTAATTAAGGATTTATATGCTAACCATTTTACGCCGTATCGTACTCGAATTCAGTCAAGAGCCTGAACTTGAGCGTGGGCTGTTGCACTTGGTTAATCAGATAAAACACGCCTTATCCACCGACTGCTGTTCCGTTTACCTTGCCGATTATGCCAAAGAGCATTTTGTTTTAATGGCATCAGACGGTTTAGCTAAAAACTCGTTAGGACAAACCACCATTGGTTTTTCTGAAGGTATTGTTGGCTTAGTTGGTCAACGAGAAGAGCCGATTAATATCGCCAATGCGCATGATCATCCGCACTTTTATCATGCACCCGAAGTTGAAGAAGAGGACTTACAAGCGTTTTTAGGTACGCCAATTATTCATCAACGTAAAGTGCTGGGTATTTTAACCATTCAGCAAAAAGACGCGCGTTTTTTTACCGAAAATGAAGAAGCATTTTTAGTCACCTTATCTGCACAATTGGCAACTGCTATCGCCAATGCTGAAGCGCGAGGCGTGATTGCGCGTCAACAAGATACCGGTTGGTTAAAACAGCTTAATGGTATTCCGGGCGCGCCGGGTATTGCATTGTGTGAAATTGTCGTAAGTCAGCCTAAAGCCGACTTACGTACGGTGACACTGGAAAAAGTTGACAATAAATCTGAGCAAAAATCGCGTTTTGATTTGGCGGTAAAACAAACCCGTAAAGACTTTGAAAAACTGGCGTTAAAGCTTAGCGATAAAATATCTGATGACAGTTTAGATATTTTTGAAGTGTATAAACAACTATTAGACAGCTCGCATTTAAGTGAAGAAATTAGCGCTAAAATTAATTTTGGTTGGAGCGCAGAAAGTGCGTTAAAGCAAGTTGTTGATAACTACGTAGTGCAATTTGAAGCAATTGAAGATGGATATTTGCGTGAACGTGCCAGTGATATAAAAGACTTAGGCAATCGTCTTTTAATGAACTTGCAAAGCCCGTCAAAAGTAGTAAAAACCTTTCCAAAAGAATTTATTTTACTGGCGGAAGATGTTACCGCTAGCATGTTAGCTGAATTTCAACATCGCGGCTTGAAAGGCATAGTATCGCTGACCGGCTCAAATAACTCGCATGCGGCGATATTAGCCAGAGCCATTGGTTTACCTGCCATTATGGGCATTGAACGTGTCCCGTTAGCTCCGTTAAATAAACACATTGCGATTTTAGATGGTTATAGCGGTGAGTTATTTATCGACCCACACGAGAGTTTAAAAACCGAATATCGTCACCTGATCACCGAAGAACATGCGCTTGCTGATAAAGTACAAAAAGTTAAAGACTTACCTGCACTTACTAAAGACGGCAAAGCGATTGAGCTGCATTTAAATGCCGGTTTATCGTCAGGGTTTGAACATTCTCAACATGCCGGCGCGGTAGGCATCGGTTTATATCGTACCGAAATTCCGTTTATGAATCGCAGTTGCTTCCCGTCAGAGCACGAGCAAACTGTGCTTTATCAACAAGTGCTAAGCGCATTTCCGAGCAAGCCGGTAACCATGCGTACCTTAGACGTTGGCGGTGATAAATCGCTGCCGTATTTTCCTATTTCAGAAGATAATCCTTTTCTTGGTTGGCGAGGCATTCGCATCACCTTAGATCATCCTGAAATTTTCTTATTGCAAGTTCGCGCAATGATGAAAGCAAGTTTAGGAAAAAATAATTTAGAGATCATGCTGCCGATGATCTCAGGTATTGCCGAAGTTGATGACTCTTTACGGTTAATTAATCAAGCCTATTATGAGCTATCTGCAGAGCTAAACTTAGATGATACGGTTAAATTAGTACGACCTCGTATTGGTATTATGATTGAAGTGCCGTCGGCTATTTTCTTATTAAAAGAGCTTGCCGGGCGAGTGGATTTTTTCTCAGTCGGCAGTAATGACTTAACGCAATATTTATTGGCAGTCGATCGAAACAATGCCCGAGTTGCCAACTTGTACGACTCGTATCATCCTGCGGTGTTAAGGGCGCTTAATACTATTTCACAAGAGTCGAGTAAATATCTGGTGCCATTAAGCATTTGTGGTGAGCTTGCCAGTGAACCTGCTGGTGCGATTTTATTACTTGCTATGGGCTACGATAAACTCAGTATGAACCCACACAATATCGCACGAATAAAATGGGTGATCAGACATATCGATTTTCAGCGTGCAAAAGTGATTTTATCGCATGCGTTAACCTTAAGTACCGCTAAACAAGTGCACAGCTATTTAAATGAACAACTTGAACATTTAGGTTTAGGTGGCTTTATTCGCGCAGGTATTTAAGCGTTTCTCGATTTTTTCTTGATATGATTAATTACACTTAACGTCATTTTTTGCCAAAGCTTCATTAGTAATTTTCGCGATTATTAGGCATAATTTGGCATCGAAAAATTAGCCGCTTGAGGTATTACCATCTTACCAGCGGTTAACACATGAATTTACGGAATATTAACCCTAATGACTGATACTTTTATCCAGTTTCCTCAAATTGATCCTATTATTTTTAGCATAGGTCCTATTGCCCTGCGTTGGTACGGCATGATGTACTTAATTGGCTTTGTTGCAGCAATTTTTATTGCCAATAAAGAAGCCGATAAAAGCAATGGCTTATGGACGCGCGATCAAGTTAGTGACTTATTGTTTTACAGCTTTTTAGGTGTAATTTTAGGTGGCCGTGTTGGTTACGTATTCTTTTATCAATTTGATTATTTTATTGCTGAGCCTCTTTATCTGTTTAAGATTTGGGAAGGCGGTATGTCTTTCCACGGTGGTTTATTAGGCGTAATTACTGCCATCTTTATTTTTGCTCGTAAAACCAATAAACACTTTTTAGCGGTAGGCGACTTTGTTGCGCCATTGGTGCCAATTGGTTTAGGTATGGGGCGAATTGGTAACTTTATTAACGCTGAACTTTGGGGACGTGAAACCGACGTGCCGTGGGCGATGGTATTTCCTACCGACAGCTTACAAGTGCCGCGCCACCCGTCTCAATTATATGAATTTTTCTTAGAAGGTTTAGTGCTGTTTGCCATTTTATATGCACTAACGCGTAAACCAAGAATGCTAGGTTTAGCTTCTGGTGTGTTCTTAATGGGTTATGGCGGATTTAGAATGATCGTTGAATTATTTAGAGAGCCAGACTCGCACTTAGGTTTCTATTTTGATTTTATCTCTATGGGGCAAATTCTGAGCCTGCCTATGGTACTTGGTGGTATTGCACTTATGTATTGGGGCTATGTCGCGCAAAGTTCACAATCAATCGGTGCGAATAACAAAGCCGTTAAAGGAGCGAAATAATGCAAGCTTATTTAGATTTATGTCAACGCATTGTTGACCAAGGCGAGTGGGTTGAAAACAAACGCACCGGTAAACGTTGTTTAACCGTAATTAATGCCGATTTAGAATATCGCGTTGATAAAAACGAATTTCCGATGATCACTACGCGCAAAAGCTTTTACAAGTCGGCCATTGCTGAGTTTCTAGGCTATATTCGTGGATACGACAATGCCGCCGATTTTCGCAAACTCGGTACTAAAACTTGGGATGCTAATGCCAATTTAAATGACGATTGGCTTAACAATCCACACCGTAAAGGTGAAGACGACATGGGCCGTGTTTATGGCATACAAGGTCGTTCGTGGGCGAAAGCGGGTGGCGGCACCATAGATCAACTGAAAAAAGTGGTTGATAACTTAACTAATGGCATTGATGACCGCGCTGAGATCATCACCTTTTACAATCCCGGTGAGTTTCATATGGGTTGTTTAAGACCTTGTATGCATACTCACAACTTTTCATTGTTAGGTGATACATTGCACTTAACTAGCTTTCAACGCTCGTGTGATGTGCCACTAGGTTTGAACTTCAACCAAATTCAGGTTTATACCTTTTTGGCGTTAATGGCGCAAATTACCGGCAAAAAGCCAGGTATTGCTTATCATAAAATTGTTAATGCCCATATCTATGAAGATCAGCTTGAATTGATGAAAGAAGTGCAGCTAAAACGTGAGCCTTTCCCATCTCCTAAGCTCATCATCAACCCTAAGATCAAAACCTTAGAAGACTTAGAGACTTGGGTAACTATGGATGACTTTACGGTTGAAGGCTATCAATGCCATGAGGCAATAAAATACCCGTTTGCGGTATAACGATTAAAAATAGTAATAAAGGAGCAAGTTGCTTCGAGATCTGGGAATTAAAGTACAAACACGTAAAAAGCAGCTTGCTGATATCGACAAAGCGCATGATTTATTTGAAGCAATACTGAATGATTTAAATGTAGAAGGTGAACTACTTAAATTTCTTGAACAATATTTAGGCAAACAGAAGGTAAGTGAAGTAAAAAGTTAAAATTTATTAGAGGATGGATAAATCTTTATAATACAATTTGTTAAGTTTGATATAGGGGGGTAAAAGCTTACTTCATTTAAATTTTATAAAATAGTTGCTTGACGAGGTGATTTTAAGTGGATTAATATCCTCATCGTAAAATATTCAAAGGAATGAATAACTCAAGGAAAGTATGTCGTTATTTAGAAAGGAAGCTGTTTCACATCAAAGTGAGCGTTTAACAGGTGCAATTACCTTAGCTCAACCATTATCTATCAAGCTAACTGTACTAATTTTAGTATCTGTTGCTGTTGTTATTATCGCTTTCCTTTTTAGTGCTGAATATTCTCGTAAAGAAACCGTGCGTGGTTTTTTAATGCCCAATAAAGGCGTTATTAAAAGCTTTGCTAATCAAGGTGGCACCATAGAAAAACTATGGGTTAGAGAAGGTGATAAAGTTCTTAAAGGGCAATCATTAGCAACACTTTTAGTACAGCAAAGTAATAGTGAAGGTATAGATTTAAGCACGCAACTTGCTGAGCAAATTAATATGCAAGCAAATCTATTAAGTGATGAAATCAATCAACACCAAGCATTAAAAGCGCAAGAAGTACTTAACTTACAAGCTCAACATACAGCGTTAGAAAGTGAGCAAATAGCACTTGAAAGTCAATTAACATTGGCTGAAGAAAAGTTAGCATTGCTGAATGAGCAGCAACTAGACTTTAATCAACTCAATAAAAGTGGTTATTTATCTAACTTAGAAAAAGAGCGTCAACAACAGGCTTTACTTGAAGCAAAACAAGAGAAACAAAATATAGCTCGCCTTTTGCTACAGCAAAAAAACAAATTAAACCAAGTTACCTTTAATATAAAAAAAATTCCTCAACAATACACTTTACGGATTAATAACCTTAAACGTCAGCAAGCAGATCTTCAACGTCAATTAGCCCGAGTCGCAAGTAATTATCAGTACACTATCACTGCTAGTAATAGTGGCGTAGTAACGGGGATTCAAGTAGTTGAAGGGGAAACACTGTCGCAAAGTAAAGCGCAATCAAAACCTTTGCTGCATATTTTACCTGAAGGTTCAGAGCTAATTGCTGAATTGCTATTGCCTACTCGTTCTGCTGGCTTTGTTCAGTTAGGCAATAATACTCGATTACGATTTGATGCCTTTCCTTTTCAACGCTTTGGCTTTATTGAAAGTGAAATAACCCGTATTGATCAAACCTTAATATCTCCGAATGAAGTACAACTACCTATTAGCTTGCCAGAGCCTGTTTATCGTTTGCGTGCAAAACTAAATCAACAACAAATGCAGGCATTTGGCAAAGCATTTGATTTAAAAAGCGGTATGCTGTTTGAGGCGGATATTATGCTTGAACAACGCACCTTAATTGAATGGCTACTTGAACCCATTTATAGCTTAAAAGGTAGAGTTAGCTAAGTGTGGGGGAAATAAATTAGAAGAATTTTTCTGGCAAGGCATTAAATTAATAAGCTTTGTTAGGAAATAAGAGTGGCTGACTTTAGTTTACTTTAGCGAGAATAGCTAAAGCCAGCCTATTAACCGCTAATTCAAATGATTGAGTTAGCACTTAACAACCCGGCAATTAATGTCGGATATTTGGAGTATAACAGAATGCGTGAATTAAACGTGAATGAAATTGAACAAGTGAATGGCGGTGTAGTTGCACTTGCATGGGCGGTTTATGGAGCATACCGAGCATATCAAGCATATAAGGCTGTAAGATTTGTCACAAATGCTGTTGCTGGTGGTGCTTTATATGACGGAATTAAGTCAGGACTTGGCGATCAATAATAGACATTAAATGTTGAATAGCTCTATTTTCTATAGAGCTATTCAATATTTAATGTTTTGGAGTCCAAATGATAAAAAAGATAATATCTAGAAACTGCCCCAATTGCGCATCTAATTTGAGCTTTAAATTGAGATTAAGGCTTATAAAAAAAAGCCTTCTTCAATGTCCTAATTGCCATTTGTATTTAACCCCAGATATTTTAACTACATCTGTTAGTGCTATGGTTGCAGGAGCACCAGCTTGGTATCTTGTTGATATATATTCGCAATCACTTTTTAGAGTTTCTGAACCATATTCACTTTTTCTTGGGTTCATCACTTGTATGTCGATTGTTAGAATTTGTTACCCTTTAGCTAATTTAGCCATAGTGAGTGTGGATTGAAAATAAATAATTTATTTAAACGAATTAGGTTTATTAGGCATGGCATTTTAAAATGGTATGGATGATTTAATATATTACAAATTTAGCAACGGGTATCCAAGTGGTTGAAGGGAAACATTGTCGCAAAGTAAAGCGCAATTAAAACCTTTACTTCATATTTTACCTGAAGGTTTAGAGCTAATTGCTGAATTGCTATTACCTACTTGTTTTATTTTATATTATTAATATTTACGACTTATGCCTATATCAGAAGAACACCAATTGCTGAAGTTTTCATCATCAAAAACAGTACCACTTATTTTACAATCTGAAATTGCTGAATGTGGCTTAGCGTCACTAGCTATGGTTGCCAGTTTTCATGGGCATCAACTTGATATGCCCGCTATGCGTAAACGCTTTTCAGCAAACTTAAAGGGTATGAGTCTTCAACAACTCATTGAGTTAGGTGATAGTTTAGGATTGGCTAGTCGAGCATTACAATGCCCCATAGATGAAGCGCATAAGCTAGCTACTCCTTGTATTTTGCATTGGGATTTAAATCATTTTGTGGTGCTTACCAAGGTTTCGGGAAAAGGCTCCCACCCAACTAAAGGCGCTAAATTCTCTATAAATGATCCTGCAATGGGTAAGCGCACCCTAAATACCGAAGAGTTTAGTAAACACTTCACAGGTATTTGTTTAGAGTTAACCCCTACCAGTAAGTTTGAGGTAAAAGAAGAGCAAGCACAAATGAAGTTTACTCAATTGTGGTCTTCAATGTCTGGTTTAAAATTAGGGTTGGTGAAGCTCATCGGCCTGTCTTTGGTACTACAACTATTTGCCTTAATGACGCCCTATTATATGCAGTGGGTAGTGGATGAAGTATTAATTAGTTTTGATAAGCCATTACTTACGGTATTAGCAATTGGTTTTGCACTAATAGCCATAATTTCGGTTGTAACGAATGCGGTTCGAAGTTGGTTGATTTTACGCCTTTCAAGCTTACTCAATATGCAAATGGGTGTAAACCTTCTTAGACACCTATTACGCTTACCAATGAACTATTTTGAGTCTCGTCATATCGGTGACATAGTTTCTCGTTTTGGTTCTCTTGCTCAAATACGTGAGCGTATTACCACAGGTTTTGTTGAAACCTTAGTTGATGGTGTAATGGCTATCACCGTATTGATCATGATGGCGCTTTATTCATTAAAGCTTACCGCAGTGGTACTTGGCGCAATTGCTCTATATGCCATAGTGCGTTTAGCGTTATATCGTCCTCTGCATCAAGCCACTGAAGAAATGATTCAAAGTTCAGCCAAGGAGCAATCTAACTTTTTAGAAAATATTCGTGGTATTCAAACTATTAAATTGTTTGGTAATGAATCACAACGTCAAGGAATATGGCAAAATCGTTATGCTGAAGTCATTAATAGTGAAATCAGATTAGGTCGTTTAAATATCAGTTTTGATTCCTTTAATAAACTATTGTTTGGTTTAGAAAATGTCTTGGTAATTTATTTTGCAGCCCTTATGGTGATGGCAAATAGTTTATCAGTGGGTATGGTATTAGCTTTTATTGCTTATAAAGGGCAATTAACGGGAAGGTTTGCTAATTTAATTGAGCAAATAATTCAATTTAAAATGATGCGTTTACACCTTGACCGTATTACTGATATTGCTTTAACTGAGCAAGAAGCTAATAGAGAAGGTGAAGCTACTTTTTCAAACAGTGAAAATCAAGAGCCCAAAGGCCAATTAACGCTAGAAAATATTTGTTTTAGTTACAGTGATGAGCAAGCGCCAATTTTAAATAATGTAAACCTCAAACTTGATGCGGGAGAGTCTATTGCTATTACTGGCCCGTCTGGGGCTGGTAAAACTACATTAATGAAAATTATGTTGGGTTTACTACAGCCAACTTCAGGTAATGTTTATCTTGATGGTAAAGATATCACTCAAGTTGGCCTCAAAAATTATCGTAAAAAAATAGCGGCAGTGATGCAAGACGATACACTGCTTGCTGGCTCTATCGCTGATAATGTTAGTTTTTTTGATCCGCAACCTAATTATCTTAAAATTGAACAATGTGCTCATTTAGCCGCAATTCATGACGACATTACTAAAATGACAATGGGTTATAACTCACTCGTTGGCGATATGGGGTCTAATCTATCAGGTGGTCAAATACAGCGGTTATTACTTGCTCGTGCGCTTTATCAATCTCCTTGCGTTTTATTTATGGATGAGGCGACAAGCCATCTTGATAAAGACAATGAAGCTAGAATTAGCGAACAAATACAGCATTTACCTATGACACGCATTATGATTGCTCATAGACAAGAAACTATTAATATGGCTGAGCAGGTCTATCATTTAGAAAACGGTATTTTAGTTAATTTATCAGATGAACATTGTAAAACTGCCAGTTGAACATGAAATGTGGTACTGTATGGTTATTAAGATTAGGCTTTGGTTTTGTGCGAAACGTTTTTAGATATAACCCCCAATGTCACAAAAAACTTCAACCAAATTCAGGTCTATACCTTTTTGGCGTTAATGGCGCAAATTACCGGCAAAAAGCCAGGTATTGCTTATCATAAAATTGTTAATGCCCATATCTATGAAGATCAGCTTGAATTGATGAAAGAAGTGCAGCTAAAACGTGAGCCTTTCCCATCACCTAAACTTATCATCAACCCTAAGATCAAAACCTTAGAAGACTTAGAAACGTGGGTGACTATGGATGACTTTACGGTTGAAGGTTATCAATGCCATGAGGCAATAAAATACCCGTTTGCGGTATAGCGTATTGCAGTTAGTATAACTGCAATAAAAAGCGCTTAACTTTACCAGCTTTGTTTAACAGCTATAAAGTTAAGCGCTTTTTTATTTCTACCATTTTTTATTGCAAAATATAGCGTATCAACCACAAAGTATAGGCAATATAAAACGATTAACGCTGCATGGTTATTTTAAACACATCGGGCGCGCAAACATCGATACAACGACCGCAATTAGTACAGTCATTATCAGATATCAATGGGCCAATGCCTTTACTTTCGCCTTTAAGTGGTCCTTTAAGCACCTGAGGTTCAGGGCAAACCATATAGCAATCACCACAATTGTCACATTGCTCTCGGTTAGCGGCAGTCACCTTGGTACGACTCGCTTTACCTATCAAGCCATAAAAAGCGCCCATAGGGCAAATATGACCACACCAACCATGTCTAACAACAAATAAATCAAACAGAAAAATCGCCACTAATACTAACCAGCCATAACCAATACCAAAAATAATGCCTCGGTTAACCATCGACACTGGGTTGAATAACTCCCACGCGACAAAGCTGATCACCAAGGGGGTTAATAAGGCGGCAGCCAGAATGACTAAACGTAATCCTTTGGGGATACTGGTGTGAGTATTAATGGAAAATTTTCGTCTTAGCCAAGCGGCGGTATCGGTAATAATATTTATCGGACAGACCCAAGAGCAGTAAGCTCGGCCACCAACAAGAAAGTAAAAGAATAAGACAATAGCAACGCCAATAATGGCATTTGCTTCAGGAATATGGCCAGCAAAAAGCAACTGTATAAAAATAAAAGGGTCAGAAAGCGGTACGGTATCTAAAATAAGGCTGTTGGCTAAATTACCTTTTATTAACCAAATACCAAAAACAGGGCCTAGTAAAAATAATGCGATAATAAATAGCTGAGAAATACGTCGCAAAATTAAGAATCGGTGTGCATACCAAAAACCATGCTTTGCTACTGCTGCGGTGCCAATCGGAGCTTTCATGATTTATCCTCCGGTTTTGCTATTTTAATGCCGGGTAAGTTAGGGTTACCTTGTTGCTCTTTTGCTTGATCTGTTTGCCAATAGAGCTGGTAATGATCTTGAATTTTACCTTTGGCTAGCGCAAGCGGTAATACTTTTATCGCTGCTTCTTCGGTAATACAGGCATGTTCACATTTACCGCAACCTGTACAAAACTCTGAATGCACCACAGGTTCAAGCACCGCATGATAATCAATACGTTCGTTTTGGCGCCTCTCCAGCGTTATTGCCTTATCAATTAACGGGCAGACACGATAACAAATATCGCATCGCAAACCATGAAGGTTAAGACATGTTTCGCGGTCAACAATTACCGCAATGCCCATTTTAGCGTCGTCGATGTCAGTTAATTTGTGATCTAATGCGCCCGTTGGACAGGCCGGTACACACGGAATATCTTCACACATTTCACATGGGACTTTGCGAGCGTCGAATATTGGAGTGCCATTAGGGGCTGAGTCAAGCCAACTGGCTAATTTTAATGTATCGTAAGGACAGGCTTGAACACACAAACCGCAACGTGAACAAGCAGATAGAAAGTCTTCTTCTGGTAAAGCTCCCGGTGGTCTTAATGCACGAGCCTCACTAGCACTGGAATTACTTGCGTAGCCGCCAAGAAAACTTGAAACAACACCCACCGAACATGCCGCTTGTGCTGAGTCAACGATAAATTGACGACGTGTCTTTTGTTTAAATTTTTTCACCATTAATCACCTTAAAAGCATGGCTACAGCGTAATTATAGAACTCAGCGGTGATTAAAGGTTGATCTGCATCAAGCAAGTCACTTAAAGGAAAATATGAGGTTTATTTCGCATTAATATAGGTTAAAAATTTTATAGACGATAAGTCGATTCACTTTATCTATTACAATAGAGTTACAGTGTTTCTGCCCTTATTTAAACAAACGTTTATATAATTGATATTATCTGGATAACCGATATAATTCGTCAGCTTTAATTTCTTTAGCTGAACCCCATATATTCTAAGTAGGGACACTGTTTAATTGATAGAATTTTGTGTTGAAAATTTCACTTTTTTAACTGCTGGCGAAGCAACGTCAGAACAAGCTGATTGTTACTGTTTTGATAAAGGTGATTTGCCTGTGCTTGATTGGGTTCCTGCAATGCAGCGAAGACGTTTAAGTGCTTTTGCTAAAATGTCTTTGTTTTGTGCATATAAAGCCAGTAATGCCAGCAATTCTATGCCAGTTGTTTTTTCATCTCGACATGGCGATTTACATAAAACTTCCGCACTGTTAGATACCTTAGCTGAAAAAGACAGTTTATCTCCCACCGCCTTTAGCATGTCGGTACATAATGCTTCTGCGGGATTGCTGAGTATTTTGACAGGCAATAAATCTGCATCAAATACGATTTCGGCTGGTAGAGATAGCTTATTCATGGCGATTTTAGATGCCTACGCCAGACTAATGACAAGTACTGACGATAAAATATTAGTTGTCCATTGTGACCAAGCATTACCAGAGGCGTATCGAAATTTTAGTGACGAAATACAAATTGATCATTGCATTGCTTTTGTTATGACAAAAGCCGCGGCAGATAAATCTCGAATTCAATTGAGTATGACTGAAGATGACACTAAACGCACTTTATTGAGAAAGCCTCAAGCGGTAGACTTTATTGACTTTTTACAAGGCGATAAAAATACTACGACGAAGATCTTAGGAGATTCAATGCTATGGACGCTTAGGGCAGTAGCATGAAAAAATTAAATTATTGTTGGCGTTTATTCGCTACCGGTTTTTGTTTTAGTGTATTTGGCCTAGGTGGCTTAATTATTTCCATCTTTGTTTGCCCGATACAAGTATTGATTTATCGTAATAAATCAATAAGAAAACAAAAGGCGTTAACTATGGTGCATCACCTATTTAAGTTTTTTGTTTTTCTACTCAAAGTTACTGGCGTTTCACACTTTACCTTTTCTGATGAGCAAAAACTTACCCAGTTAAAAGGTCATATCGTGATGGCTAATCATCCGTCATTGATCGATGTTGTTGTGTTAATTTCACTGATCCCTAATGCAGACTGTGTTGTAAAAGCTAATTTATTTAGAAACCCTTTTATTAGAAGCGTACTTAAAAATACCGGTTATATTAGTAACGATAGTGTTGATGGCTTGATTGAAGATTGCAATAACTCGCTAAAACAAGGCAATAACCTTATTATTTTTCCGGAAGGCACACGTTCAACGCCGGGAGAGAGCATCAGCTTTCAGCGTGGAGCGGCCAATATCGCCTTACGTTGTAACGCACCAGTTACAACGGTGTTAATTAAAGTAACGCCAACGACCTTAACTAAGGCGGAAAAGTGGTATCATATTCCAGAAAAGCGTTTTGAGTTTAGCTTAAGGCTAACGCAAAAACAGCCATCGTTTAAAATAACTGATGATACCGCTATGAGTAAATTAAGTCGCCAGTTTACATCTGCCTTGGAGCAGCATTTTATAGAGGAACTAGAAAGAGTATGAGTAGTTTAGCGCTTGACATTAAAACGTTAATCATAGAAACCCTAGATCTTGAAGATATTACTGTAGATGATATTCAAGATGAAGAGCCGCTGTTTGTTGATGGCTTAGGGTTAGACAGTATCGATGCGTTAGAGCTTGGCTTAGCCATTAAAAAGAAATTTGATATAAAACTGGATGCAAATTCAGAGGAAACAAAGCAACACTTTGCCTCAGTAAGTAGTTTATGTTCGTTTATCGAAAGTGTTCAAAGTAAGTAGGTGTGAATAAATGAAGTCTAGAGAAGAAATGTTAGCAACATTAACTGAAATCTTAGTTGAAGATTTTGAAATAGAAGCAGAAGATATCGCCTTAGATACACACCTATATGAAGAATTGGAATTAGATAGTATTGACGCGGTTGATTTAGTGGTGAAATTAAGTGAAATCACCGGGAAAAAAATTAACCCCGACGCTTTTAAACGAGTCAGAACGGTCGGTGATATTGTCAATGAATTAGAGGCGTTGTTGCTTAACTAGTGAAAACTGCACTGAATATAGCTATGGGTATGGTATTAATATCGTACCCATTTTTAATTTTTATTGGCTTACAGCATTTCGAACCACGTTGGTTAAGTGTTTTAATCTTGGCGGTTGTTGGCGCTCGGCTCATGCTATCAAAAGCTTTGATAGCTAAGATGCCATGGTTGCCTGTGGCAAGTTTATTAGGTGCACTAACCCTTATATTTTCAATAGTCGCTAATAATCAGATTGGCGTTTTGCTTTATCCTGTTGCCATCAATATTGCATTATTCTCTGTATTTAGTTTTTCATTGTTTAAAAAGCCTAGTGTTATAGAAAGTTTTGCTCGTATCTCAGAACCTAACTTAGATGAGCATGGCGTTAAATATACAGAAAAAGTCACGTTTATTTGGTGTGTGTTTTTTGTTTTTAATGGCGCTATTTCATTATATACCGCGATATATGCTTCACCCGAAGTGTGGATGATATATAACGGCTTGATCGCCTATATCGCGATGAGCACACTTTTTATATTGGAATGGCTAGTTAGACAAGTCGTTAAGAAAAGATCAAATGACCAATATTAAACTAGCTGACAGCCCATTATTTGCCGGGAAAGACTCATATTCAAAGAAAGAGTTTTGGCATCACGTTGCCTTATATCGGCAAGCATGTGCTAGTTTGGTTAAAGATAATAGCCAAGCCAACGTTTTATTATTTGATAACAATATCTTTCGATTTCTTGTTCGTCTAATTGCGCTAGGTTTAGAAGGATGCACCGTTGTATTACCGCCTAACGATCAGCAGGGCACAATTGAGGACATTTTACCTGATATTGATTACATTGCTGGCGATATTTTAATTGATCATCAAACTTCTTTAGAAAAGCAAACTGACAAGGTGAACGCTCGAGTTGATGCTATTAAAGGTTCAATGTGGCCAACAACCGGAGAGCTCATCTTTTTTACTTCGGGTTCTTCAGGAAAAGCCAAAGCGATTACTAAAAGCTGGACGCAAATTAATAATGAACTAAGTGTATTACAAACCCAGTTTAGGTTTGCTACCAATAGCGTTTTTATTTCAACAGTATCCCATCAGCATATTTATGGCTTGTTATTTCGAGCGTTATTGCCACTTAAATTAGGCAATACCTTATATGAGAGTTTTGAATACCCTGAACATATTGCTGCTGTTATTTCAGATAAAAAGCACTGTGTTTTAGTTTCAAGTCCTGCATTTTTGAGTCGGTTAGTGAAAGACAATGTCCTTGAAAAGCACAATAGCTGCTTTGACTACATTTTTAGTTCAGGTGGAAAGTTAATTGACTCCGATGCATTTTTGTTATTTAAACAAATGAAGCAGGGAGTGGTTCAAGTATACGGCAGCACTGAAACTGGCGGTATTGCACATCGACAAGTTGAAACATCTGCTGATGAGCTATGGCAGTTTTTTCCAAATGTCTCTTGCCAAGTTGACTCAGAGACAAAACAGTTAATATTAACGTCTCCTTTCATACAAGAAAATCAATTACTACTAGAAGATTTAGGTGAAATTCATTCCGGCAAGCTTCGCTTATTAGGGCGTATTGACCGCACCATTAAGTTGGAAGAAAAGCGAATTAACTTAACCCTGATGGAGTCATTGTGTGAGCAGCATGTGTGGATTAGCCAGGCGCGATTTTTATTGCTAGAACAACGCCGCACTATCTTAGTGGCAGTGATAAAGTTGAATGAATTAGGGAATAAGCAACTTGAAGAAAACGGCACTCGATTTATTAATAATCAGCTTAAAGCGCATCTTTTGACACATTTTGAGTTGGTTACTTTGCCAAGAAAGTGGCGTTATGTTGAGGAATTTCCATATAATGCACAAGGTAAACTTCCTGTTGCTGAGTTGGAGAAATTGTTTGTCTAAATTAACCTCTGTATTACCTAAAGTGATTGATAGTGAATTAGTGCCAGACGGCATTAATGTAAAATTATATATTGATGAAAATATTGATTACTTTAAAGGGCATTTTCCTGAGGCTCCTGTGCTGCCAGGTGTGGTGCAACTTGACTGGGCAATTTACTTTGCACGTAAACACTTAGATATTTTAGATAGTGACGTAAAAAATGTTGAGGTACTTAAGTTTCAAGTGATTGTTCGCCCTAATATGGAAGTTCAACTAAATTTGGTGAAAAAATCTGACACTAAATTTACCTTTACCTACTTATCTGAAAAAGGTGCACATGCTTCTGGTCGCATTGTGCTTGAGGAAAAGTAGGTGTCGTATTGTTTTATCATCCCGAACTATAACCACATTGGTTACATTGAAACACTGATCCAATCGCTAGAGCGTTATAACTTTCCAATTGTAATGGTTAACGATGCCAGCGAAGCTTCGGTAAAAGAAAAGCTAATTGCCATTGAAGCGAACACGCCACAATTAACCTTGCTCAACCATGAGGTAAATCAAGGTAAAGGCGGAGCAGTGCAAACTGGCCTTCTGTACGCAGAACAACAAGGGTATGACTTTGCTATCCAAATTGATGCTGACGGCCAACATTGTTTGGACGATATTGATACTATGTTATCAATGTCGAAAACCTATCCTGAATATGTCATAAGCGGTAAGCCGATATATGATGAGTCTATTCCTAAACACCGATATTGGGCGCGCTATATTACCCATTTTTGGGTGATGATCGAAACCTTATCAACAAAACTCAAAGATACTATGTGCGGCTATCGAGTTTACCCCGTTAAAGCGAGTGTAAAACTCATTCAAGAAGTGAGTTTAGGTAAACGTATGGACTTTGATATTGAAATTTTAGTACGTTTGTTTTGGCGAGGAGTTGAAAGTAAGTTTGTTGATACAAAAGTGATTTATCCTGAAGCAGGTATTTCTCATTTTAGGGCGTTTGAAGACAATGTTCGTATTTCATGGATGCATACTAAGCTGTGCATTGGCATGCTAGTTCGCTCTCCAATGCTGCTTAAAAGAAAGTTTCAATAATGTCATCAAATCAATCTCATTGGTCAAAAATTGACGAACGTGGCTCAGTGCTTGGCTTAAAGATATTACTCTTTTTTTACCGATTTTTAGGGCGCAAGTTATTGTGGTGCGGGTTATTTCCTGTCGTTTTATTTATGTACGTTACCGGTAAAAATGCGCGAACAGCGTCACAACAGTTTTTTCTAAAAGCCCATAACATTGATAAGAGTGTGCCTAAGCCAACGTTTTTTGTTTCATTAAAACACTTTTGTCAATTCGCTGACTCAGCGTTTGATAAGCTAGACGCGTGGTTAGGCCGTATAACGCAACAAGATATTCGTTATCAAAATCAAAATATCTTCCCCAAATTAGTCGCTAAAAAGCAAGGGGCGATTTTTATTGGTTCGCATTTAGGTAACTTAGAAGTATGTCGTGCTTTAAGTCATCAAAAATATAGTAGTCGGATTAATGTCTTAGTGTTTACTGCCAATGCCGTGAAGTTTAATCAAATCTTACAAGAGGTCAATCAGCAGGCTTCGGTAAACTTGATTCAGGTTGATAGTATGTCACCAAGTTTAGCTATTGATTTACAAGAAAAGGTCGATAACGGCGAGATGGTGGTTATCGTTGGCGATAGAACCAGTGTAACTACAGCAGGTCGGGTTGAGTATATTCCATTTTTAGGTGAACCCGCCCCTTTTTCACAAGGGCCATTTATTCTCGCTTCATTGTTATCATGTCCGGTATATTGGTTCTTTTGCTTAAAAGAAGAACAGGGGTTTAATGTTGTTTTTGAACATGTTGCAGACAATATTGAATTACCTCGAAAGCAACGCAAAGAAGTGTTAAATGGTTTGATCACTGAATATGTTAGGCGCTTAGAGTATTATGCTTTGCGTTATCCGTTTCAATGGTTTAATTTTTTTAATTTTTGGCAAAAAGATGATGCTGTGCAGCGAAATCACAAAAAAGTGTAATTAAGGTAAAAATGAATTCAGTCGTATTTGGTCATAACAGACTCACCATAGAAGATATTGTGTCAATCGCACAAAATGAAGCGCAAGTTGAAATAAGTAACGATGAACACTTCACACATAAAATTAATGCTGCCCTAGCGTTTTTAGATACGTTACTCGCAGAAGAAGGTGTTATTTATGGCGTAACAACCGGCTATGGTGACTCAGTTACTACTGAAATCCCACTTAACTTAGTACAAGAGTTACCGCTACATTTAACGCGATTTCATGGTTGTGGTTTAGGTGACTACTTTAATACCACAGAAGGTAAAGCGATTTTAGCAACTAGGCTAGCGTCTTTATCTCAAGGCTATTCAGGTGTTAGCTGGCAGTTATTGAATTTATTAAGTAACTTTATTAACTTAGATATTATTCCTGTTATACCGCAAGAAGGTTCGGTTGGGGCGAGTGGCGATTTAACCCCATTGTCCTACGTTGCCGGCGCATTAATTGGCGAGCGAGATGTTTATTACCAAGGTGAACAGCTCAATAGCAAAATAGTGATGGAACAATTAAACCTTGCGCCACTAACGCTAAGACCTAAAGAGGGATTGGCGATTATGAACGGCACGGCAGTAATGACGGCTTTGTCTTGTTTAGCCTATTCGCGTGCTGATTATCTAGCTAAACTGGCGACCCGAATTACTTCTTTAGCGAGCATTGCACTAAAAGGCAATAGTCATCATTTTGATGAAATTTTATTTTCGGTTAAACCGCACTTAGGTCAGCAACAAATTGCCGCCCGAATTCGTGATGATCTTAATCATCATGAGCACCCTAGAAATGCAGACCGATTACAAGACAGGTATTCAATTCGCTGTGCGCCACATGTGATCGGTGTATTACAAGACAGTTTACCTTTCTTTAAAAACATCATCGAAAATGAACTAAATTCGGCTAATGACAATCCGATAATTGATGGCATAGGTGAGCATGTGCTTCATGGTGGACATTTCTATGGCGGCCATATTGCTATGGTGATGGATAACATGAAAACCGCGGTTGCTAATTTGGCAGACTTGGCAGATAGGCAAATTGCCTCGTTAGTGGATTCAAGATACAACAATGGTTTGCCGACGAATTTGTCGTCGAGTTGTGATAAAAGGCGTTTTATCAATCACGGTTTTAAGGCGGTGCAAATTGGTGCCTCAGCTTACACCGCTGAAGCGTTAAAACTCACAATGCCAGCGAGTGTCTTTTCGCGTTCTACCGAATGCCATAATCAAGATAAAGTCAGCATGGGCACCATTGCTGCACGAGATGGCTTAAGAGTATTGCAGCTTACCGAGCAAGTTTTAGCCAGTACGTTACTTGCCGCTGTTCAAGGTGTTCGAATTAGGCTTACCAATAACGAAATCTCATTAAACTCACTTTCACCGTCGTTAGTGACTATGTATCAAGATATTGCCGATTATTTTGAAGACTTATCAGAAGATAGGCCATTAGAAGCAGTACTTCGCCAAACCGTAAATTATATTCAAACCCAGCGTTGGTCATTATATGAATAGCAAAAACGCCATAATGTCAGCCGTTGCAACGGTTGATATTCCGTTTCAAGATTGTGACCCAATGCAAGTGGTTTGGCATGGTAATTATGCGCGCTATTTGGAAGAAGCTCGCCGAGAACTATTGCGCCAAATAGATTATGACTATATGCAAATGCAGGCATCCGGTTATGTCTGGCCAATTGTCGATATGCGCGTGAAATATATTAACTCAGCGGTGTTTTCACAGGTTATTCGCATTGAAGCTTACTTAAAAGAATACGAGTCTCGATTGAAAATCGACTATGTGATTTTTGACCAAGCAACAGGAAAAAAGTTAACTAAAGCCTACACCGTACAAGTTGCCGTTGATATTGAAAGTAAAGAAATGCAATTTGAAAGCCCGAGCACACTTACCGACAAGGTAGAGACATGGTTAAAACGTTCTTAATATTGACGGTGGGCATCTTCTGTCTTTTGCTGATGTCACCACCAGTGCAAGCAGAAGAGTTAAGCGCTAAAGAAGCTGAAACGTATTTAAATTTGCCTGCACAATTAGGTGAGCAAGGTGTTTTTCTACAGAAAAAATATTTTAAACAACTCAGCAAGCCATTTACCTCTTCAGGTAGTTACCATATCTCAGGGGAAACGTTTCTTTGGCGAACCCTTGAACCTGCGCAAAGCCAATTAGTGTTTGACGGCGATACGCTTTGGCAAGAGTCTGCTATTGGTAAAAAAGAAAAGCTGCCGGTAGCAGGTCACTATATTGCAATAATTAAAGCGCTGATAACGGTTGATTTAAACGCGTTAACCGAAAGTTTTACCTTAGGCAAAGTCCCCGAAAAGCAATGTCTTTTACTTACACCGAAAGAGCAGCAGCTTACGATATTGGCCAACACCATTGAATTATGCGTCAATGGAGAAACATTAACTGTTCAACTTAATGAATCTAGTGGCAATTACAGCCAGATTTTAATATCTCAAACATCAGTCGATAAGAAGTAGAAGGGCTAAATGCAAGCAAAGAAAGGATGCACGATTTTACTTGTTGGCCAAATAACAATTACGCTGATCTTATTGGTTATTTCACTTCGCCAAGGTATTAGCTTACAGGCGGATATGTTAACTGCGTTGCCAGAGTCAAATTTTGACAAACCTATTTTACATGCAGAAAAACAGCTTTTTAACCGCGCCAGCTCCCATGTGGTAATTTCGTTTAGTGGCAGTGATAAAGAGCAAGCTTACCAAGATTTTTTACCGAAAATTATCAAACATGGTTGGCAAGCGCAGCTTCCCGATACTGAAAAACTTAATCAGTTAGCCAATTTTTATGTCGATTACGCCGGCTATCTATTAAGCGAACAGTACTCAACCAACATAGCGGATGAGCAACGTTTTAGGCAATACTTTACGGCGCAAATGTCACAATTTTCGAATCCGTTATTGTCTCAAACCTTTGAAAAAGATCCCAGTTTAGCAACGGCAAATTTCATAGATGAATTAATCGCCAAACAGTCAAATTTACAAACGAAAAACGGTTATTTTTTTGCTGACCATGTAACCGAAAAGCCGATAGTCTTAATGCTTGATGTGGGCTTGAAGGAGGAAGCATCGCAAGGCATTAACTTTGCTATTTCAACCCGAAATACCTTACTTGCGCTAATCGCCGCTAACAAGCAAGCATTCCCCGAAGTGGCAATAGAGCTCTCTGGCATACTTATGCATTCAGCTGAAAATGCAGAGCAAGCCAAATGGGAAATGAGCTTTTTTGGCACGTTGAGCTTAATGGCAACAATATTGTTGGTGGTGTTTGTATTTCGAAGTATGACACCACTTATTTGGATTGTATTAACGGTATCAAATGCCTTATTAATGGGCTTTACTTGCCTAGTTTGGGTGTTTGAAAGTGTTCATATAATCACATTAGTTTTTGGTACAACTTTAATTGGGCTTGGTGTCGATTATTGCTTACATGTTTTGGCTCATAAAACCTTTGCACGTAAAACCTCAATTACTAACACGATACTGTTTGCCTTTCTCACGACAGTGCTCAGTTACAGTTTGTTGTTCTTAACGCCATTGGCGATATTAAAGCAGGTTGCTGTGTTTGTGTGTTCAGGGTTATTTGCCGCTTTAATTGTAAGTTTATGGCTAGAAAAAACAGGTATGTTGCGTCTGAAAATGTCGGGCGATGATATTGCCAAAGTCAATAGCACCAAACATTTAAAAGCCGTTATGTTCATAGGGCGTAAGCTTGCTGTAGTTATTACGGGCTTATTAGTTATATATTCTGTCGTTAAGCCGTTAAGTTTTGATGATAGCATTGCCAAGTTAAATGCAAGCTCGGCTGAACTGGTTGCCGCTGAGCAATATCATCGTTCGTTATTAGGTTTTCAAGATAAGAGTCGTATTTTTGTTTATGCTAACTCTTTGCAACAATTGCTTGAAAAAGAAGAGCGGCTTGCTCAAAAAATTCAAACGCATTTACCTAATACAACAATTACCAAATTAAGTGACTGGCTACCTTCTGCCGCGACTCAAAAGCAAAACATTACCCTCTTTGAACAAGCGCATGGCAATAAGGTTTATTTAGCGGTGCAAGAATTCTTGCCTGAATATAGGTTTAATCAACCAGCAAAACTTTTGACTTTAGAAGATTTAGTGGCTGTTACGGGGCAGCAGCTTGTGAATGCTAAATATGTCACCTACCAAGATTTTCATGTTTCTTTAATAGAGGTTAATAGCACTGATACTGCTCAGCTTGGCGCCATTATCGACGATAGTGAAAATGTCGCACTATTTGATAAGCAGCGTTCACTAAGTAAAGTGCTTTCTTCGTTTAGAATAGAGTTATCTTATTGGTTAGTTGCGGCTATTGTTGCGATTTTAGCGATGCTTTACATTCGGTTTAAATGGCATACAACAGTCGTTGCGAGTTATGTTATTTTGGCAAGTTTAAATGCTGCGCTTGCACTAGCTTGTCTCATCCAAGGTTCACTTAATGTTTTTAATTTGCTCAGTGCGATTTTAGTTATTGGCCTTGCGGTCGATTATTTGATTTTTTATCGAGAGAAAGAGTTCTCTGATGCTAATGTGATTGCAATAAGCTTGTCGGCAGCGTCTTCATTTTTTGTGTTTGGCATGCTTGCGTTTAGCCAAACCCCTGCAGTTCAAAGCTTTGGCATTACAGTCACGATAGGACTCTTATTAATTTATTTGCTCGCCCCCTTAGTGGTAAAAGGAAGAAAATGAAAAAAGAAGTATTTGATGTTGTTATCATCGGCGCTGGGCCTTCTGGTGCTGTCGCTGGGGCAATGTTGGCTCAATTAAATCGTAAAGTACTTATCATTGAAAAAGAATATTTTCCGCGCTTTTCTATTGGTGAAAGTTTGTTACCTCAATGTATGGCATTTTTATCTGATGCAGGGCTTGTTGATGCAGTGCATAGCGGTGCTGAAAAGTTTGCTTTTCAATTTAAAAACGGTGCCGCGTTTAGTAAACAAGGACAAGAAACATTTTTTGACTTCACGCAAAAATTTTCAGAAGGTCCAGGAACAACGTATCAAGTAAAGCGTGCAGACTTTGATAATTTGTTAGCACAAGGCGCGCAAGACAAAGGGGTTGAAATTCGTTATGGACATCAAGTTTTAGCGGTTGATGTTGACGATGAATTGCCAAGTGTAACGGTAAAGAGTGAGTCTGGTGAGCACTACACAGTTGAGGGTAAATTCTTATTGGATGCCAGTGGTTTTGGTCGTGTACTGCCGCGTTTATTAGACCTAGAGCTACCTTCTAGTTTTCCGGTGCGCCATTCTTATTTTGCTCATTTTCAAGATAATATTTGTGATGCAAACTTTGACCGCGATAAAATTTTAATTACCGTTCACCCTGAGCATCAAGATATTTGGTATTGGTTGATCCCTTTTTCAGACGGTACGGCAAGTGTTGGCGTGGTTGGCGAGCCAGAAAAATTCGACCAAACGCATACTCCTGAACAAGTCTTATTGCAATTTATTGAACAAGCGCCGAACCTCAAGCATTTATTGGCTGATGCTAAGGTTATCAATAGTGTTCAAACAATTAGAGGCTATTCCGCCGATGTAACCCGTTTGCATGGTGATAATTACGCCTTGTTGGGCAATGCTGGCGAGTTTTTAGATCCTGTTTTCTCCTCAGGTGTCACCATTGCGTTGAAGTCAGCGTCCTTGATCGTACCTTTAATTGAAGACAAGCTTAATGGTAAAAAAATCGATTTAGCTAAAGACTATGCTGCGCCATTAAAACAAGGTGTTGATTGTTTTAGAACCTTTGTTAGTGCTTGGTATGATGGGCGTTTTCAAGATGTTATTTTTTTCAGTGAGCAAGAGCCTCATGTGAGAGGTATGATTAGCTCCATTCTTGCAGGTTATGCATGGGATCTAGACAACCCTTATGTCGCTCAAAGTGAACGCCGGTTTAATGTTCTTCATCAGTTATGCAAAAGTGAATAATCAATGACTTGCATAATTGATCAAATAAAAGCCTGTATTATTGCATGGTTGTTATTGTTAAGCTTAGGTTGCACTGCTGTGTATCAAGCTGAACGTGTCGTTATAGCCGACGGTGTTTTTTGGCAACTTCAGCCAGCTGATGCGCTGGATAAAATTAATCAGCAGACGGTTTTGATCACCGCAAATTATCAAAATAATGCCCAGCAATTGTTAGTGACTACTGAATTTCGAGAAAATGTAATGCACCAAGTCGCTATTTCACTACAAGGACTGCCTCTATATGAATTATCATTAGATAACTCGGGCATGGTGACATATCAGCAATATATACCTTCTTCCATTAAGCCGAAATATATACTGTCTGATATGCAGCTGGTGCATTTACCGTTAAATCATTTGAATGCGATGTTAACGGGAGCAATTGTGACCGAAACCACGACTGAAACTGGACGACAGCGAATGGTGTTTCAAGGTCAAAAAATTATAATGACTATCGATTATCAAGCAAGTGGTATTACCATGGTTCATCATCAAAGAAATTACCAATTAACGATAAAGGAAGTTGAGTAACATGAGTTACCTACATGACCTTGGCATAGTCTGTTCGTTGGGAAAAGATAAGTTATCTGTCATCGACTCTTTATTAAATCACCCTGAAAATGAGTACCTAACGGCATGGCAACAAGCTGTCGACTCAGAAAAACAGTTTATTTGCGGACAAGCGACTGTTAGCCAAACTGAATTACCTAATTTATCGGAATTTTCATCAAAATATCAAAGTCGAAATAATCAATTGGCGATGTTAGCTTATCAGCAAATTTCACCGACGTTATTCTCTTTGACAAAGCATAGTACACCGGCGCGTATTGCTGTTGTTATCGGTACGAGTACCTCCGGCATCAAAGAAGGTGAGCAGGCTAAAGCTTGTTTAAATAGTGATAATCAATGGCCACAAGATTATCACTATCATATGCAAGAAATGGTATCGCCGGCAGAGTTTCTCGCTAAAGTTTCTGGTGCTAAAGGTCCTGTGTATAGTATTTCAACTGCCTGTAGCTCTAGCGCTAAAGCAATGGCGAGTGCACAAGCATTACTTGAAGCTGACTTAGCGGATATTGTCATTTGTGGTGGGGTTGATACATTAAGTCATTTACCAAACAATGGTTTCAATTCATTGGAATCTATCGCTAGCCAGTATTGCAATCCTTTATCTGCCGAGCGTGATGGCATAAATATTGGTGAAGGCGCAGCATTGTTTGTTATGGCCAAGCAGCCCGCTGAAATTAAGTTGTGTGGCGTTGGTGAAACCTCTGATGCACATCATATTTCTGCGCCTCATCCAAGCGGAGAAGGTGCTCAAGCGGCAATGCAAAAAGCATTAGAGCATGCGTCATTGAGTCCATCTGATATTGATTATATTAATTTGCATGGTACTGCGACGATTAAAAATGATGAAATGGAAGCGCTAGCGGTTCATTCTCTGTTTGGCGCTAAGGTGCCATGCAGCTCAACGAAGCGCTTTACCGGTCACACTCTTGGTGCAGCTGGTGCAATTGAGTCAGCAATTTTGTGGTTGCTACTGTCAAACTTTAACAAAACTTGTGCGCTGCCTGTCAATAAAAGTGATTTTGGTATTGATGCAAAACTTGCTAATATTTCAACCGTTAAAAACCAAACTAATATAAAGTTACGTTATTGCTTGTCCAACTCTTTTGCTTTTGGCGGTAATAATATCAGCGTAATAATAGGTAAATCTTAATGAGTAAATACGCCATCGAAGAGCTGATAGCCCATAAGTCACCCATGGCTTTGCTAGCAAGAATGGTTAGCTATGATGAAGCGAGTGCGGTTTGCGAAGTGGATATTAGCGAAAGTTCGCCTTTTTTTCAGTCTAATTTAGATGGCGTGGCAAACTATGTTGGTATCGAATATATGGCACAAACCATCGCCGCGTTTGCAGGTGCTAAGGCACTAGATAAAGGCAAGGCTATTGATATTGGTTTTTTATTAGGCAGTCGTAAATATCAAACTTATCAACCAAATTTTACCAATGGCACCACTTACCAAGTCAGTGTCAAAGAATTATATAAAGAAGATTCCGGGTTAAGTGTTTTTGAATGTGATATTAAAAACCAAGAGCAATTAATAGCATCAGCAAAAGTGAATGCTTTTCAACCTAATAATCCTAAGGAATTTCTTGAGGAACAAAAATGAATAAACGTGTTTTAGTGACTGGGTCTAGTCGAGGTATAGGACGCGCAATCGCATTGCGACTTGCTAAACAAGGATTTGATGTAACGGTGCATTGCCGAAGTCAACGATCGCTTGCACAAGACGTGGTATTAGAGATTGAGTCAATGGGAAGACAAGCCAATATACTTCAGTTTGATGTATGTGATCGCAATGGTGCTAAAGAAGCGATTGAACAAGATATTAAAGAACGTGGTTATTACTACGGCGTGGTTTGTAATGCTGGTATTACTCGAGATATGGCATTTCCTGCGATGTCGGGCGACGATTGGGATGATGTTATCAAAACGGGTCTAGAAGGTTTTTATAATGTCGTGCATCCAACCGTTATGCCTATGGTGCAGTCTCGTCAAGGCGGGCGAATTGTTACTATGGCCTCGGTTTCTGGCGTTGCTGGTAATCGTGGTCAAGTCAACTATAGCGCTGCTAAAGCGGGTGTGATTGGCGCAACTAAAGCATTAGCTTTGGAGCTTGCTAAACGAAAAATTACGGTGAACTGTGTTGCACCTGGGCTAATTGAAACTGAAATGACAGAAGACTTACCAGTTAAAGATATTGTAAAAATGATCCCGTTAAAACGTATGGGTAAAGTCGACGAAGTTGCTGGAACGGTTGCTTTTTTAATGTCTGATGATGCCTCTTATATTACCCGTCAGGTACTTTCAGTGAATGGCGGATTAGTCTAATGAATCGTGTTGTTGTTACTGGTATGTCAGCAATTACCGCTCTTGGCCAAGATTGGGAGACATTTCAACAAGCGTTAAAATCTGGTCAAAATGCTGTTGTGACTATGGATGAATGGGACTTTGTTGAAGGGGTAAATACGCGCTTGGCGGCACCGGTTCCTGACTTTGAAAAACCTAAGCATTATAAGCGCCAAAAAGTACGTTCAATGGGACGCGTATCGTTAATGTCTACATTGGCAACTGAACGAGCACTTACACAAGCTAACTTACTAGATGCACCTTGTTTAACTGATGGCTCTACCGGTATAGCTTATGGTTCTTCAACGGGCTCTACTACGCCTATTGTTCCTTTTGGAAATCTGCTTCAAACCGGCGAAATGAAAGGTGTTACGGCCACTAGCTATATTCAAATGATGGCACATACCACAGCGGTTAATGTCGGGGTGTTTTTTGAACTTAAAGGTCGCACGATTACTACTAGCTCGGCGTGTACTTCTGGCTCGCAAGGTATAGGTTATGCCTACGAGGCAATTAAATACGGTAAACAAAAAGTCATGGTGGCAGGTGGTGCCGAAGAGCTATGTGTAACGGTGGCGGCCGTATTTGATACCTTATTTGCGACCAGTACAAAAAATGATTCGCCCAAATCAACCCCTCGCCCTTTTGAAAAAGATCGTGATGGCTTAGTCATAGGTGAGGGCGCTTGTACGTTTATACTTGAAGATTTAGCCCATGCTCAGGCACGAGGCGCGACTATTTTGGCTGAAATTGTTGGCTTTGGCACAAACGCAGATGGCGTACATGTCACCCAACCAACCAAAGAAACCATGGCAGCGTCTATGCGACTTGCTTTAGACGATGCAAATTTGTCAGCAGACAATATTGGTTATGTAAATGCTCATGGCACTGCCACTGAACGTGGCGATATTGCTGAAACCAATGCTACTGAAGAAGTTTTAGGTAATGTTCCAATCAGCTCTCTTAAAAGTTATTTAGGTCATACCTTAGGTGCTTGTGGTGCCATAGAGGCTTGGGCGTCGATTAATATGATGAATGAGCATTGGTTTGCACCAACACTCAATTTAGATGTTATTGATGAAAACTGTGGCAATCTCGATTATATCCGCAAGGAAGGGCGAGCAATCGATACCGACTATGTGATGAGTAATAATTTTGCTTTTGGCGGTATTAATACATCACTTATCTTTAAGCGGTGGCGGAACTAGTTCATGAAAATACAGGGATGTATCGCTTTTTTTATTTTCGTTTTGTTATCTTTTAGCGCTAAATCGGAAAATTCAGAGCGAATTTTCGAATACGGTATTGGCACTTTTGCGTTTAGTTTACCTGAATATGCCGGTGCAAAAGATACCAAAAACTATATTGTGCCGCTGCCTTACTTTTACTACCAAGATAAGACTAATAAAGTTGATAGAGAAGGATTGATAAGCAGTTTATGGCAAGTTGAAAATTGGTATCTAGATTTTTCTGCCTCAGCCCAAATACCTGTAAACAGCGACGATATCGATATTCGAACCGACATGCCAGATATTGATTGGACCTTTCAAGCTGGCCCTGCACTCAAGTATTACTTTTACGGCAAACCGCGAGATGATGACAAAACTTTTGTCTCATTTTATACACGTAAAGCCATAACGACTGATTTTAGCTACCTAGATGACGCGGGTTGGCAATATGGTTTAATCGTTTCTTCTCAACGTGCTTTTTCTAATTGGTTTGGTGGTAAATTAAAGTGGCAAAATAGAGCTTCAGTTAACTTTGCCTCGACTAAATTTCATCAATTATATTATGATGTTGAGAAAGCTTATAGCACAGAAGAACGCTCTGAATTTAAGTCGTCTTCTGGCTATCATAGTAGTACCCTATCTAGCGGTTTAACCTATCGAAAAGGTCGTTTGTGGCTAGCCGGCTTTGTATTGTACCGGAATATGAGTGGGACAAAAAACGAAGCAAGTGCGCTAATACAAAAGAGAGAAAATTTTTCGGCTGGCTTGGGCGTCGCGTGGATTATTAATCAATAAAAACTCATATAACAAATTAGTTATATGCAAAATAATTATTTATCAATGCACAATAAAAGGAAGAAAAAATGAAGCATTATTTAAAACTCGTCGGTATTATTTCAATACTTATCTTAAGTGGTTGTAGTGCAACGGGGAAGTACTCTAATCCCGTTGTTGAAACCAATAGTAGTATCGTTAAAAGTGATAAAGCCGCGATTGTATTTTTAAGGGCGTCGAGCTTTGGTGGTGCAATAACATCGCCACTAGTCAAAGTGGATGACAAAGGAAAAAGTGAAATTGTCGGCATTTTAGGACCAAAAGAAAAAATGGTTGAATATGTAGAGCCTGGTGAACATATGTTTATGATCATTGGTGAAAATGCTGACTTTATGAAAGCACACGTTGAAGCTGGCAAAGTGTATTACAGTATAATCAGACCAAGAATGGGCGTATGGAAAGCTCGATTTGCATTAACGCCTTTTAAGCAAATTTCAGAAAGTAAAGATTTTGATGTTAATGGTGAAAAGCTGAAAAAGTGGCTTAAAGAGTCTTCGATGACAGAGCCAAATGAGCAAGTATTTGCATGGCATTCTAGCAAATCTGGCGAGTTGTTAGACATGTTTAATGAATATAGCCCTATTTGGCACAACAAAGATCAAAGCAAGCGTGACTCGGTAACTTTACAAGTTGACGATGGCTTAACAAAAGCTATCCAGTAACTAACAAAAAGAGCCCAACAGGGCTCTTTTTTATGTAAAAATCAATTAGAGTTTATGGCATTATTTTGCCATAAGTAGGTTTCTTTCAATTTCTTGCTCTAACAGCATTATCCACTTATTGTAATTTCTATGAATGCCTTGTTTTTCACTATCGTAATCTAAGTTAATGCTGCGTACATAATCGATATTGTAGGTGTTTGCATTGTAACTAATTTTGACTTCGGCATAATGGCTTCTAACATGAATTCCTGCAGTGATTTCATTGTCTTGTTGAGAGACCAATTTCCATCGCTTATAAACTAAAGCGGTTTTAATCGACTTCTCCATGACTTCTGTTGATACATTTACCGGAACGGTTGCCGTTGCATTGTAGATTGGGTGTGTTGTTTTACAGGCGGCAACAAGTAAAACTGTGAGAATAGCGATATATAAATGTTTCATATTTTTCCTTAATAAGCACATATTGCTCGGCATTATAGCTAGGTTAATTTTTCAATAAAGTGCAAATCAATTAAAAACTGAAAATTATAACTAGGTAACCTGAGTTCGGTTTAACAAATATTTCTCTAGCGGCTACTTTTACTTACTTCCGCGTTAAATTCACTTGCAATAGGCCAGCTATTGACGCGTAAATTTGCCTTGAATTAAGCAAAACTAACAAGCTAGATGTTAACATGAAAAATAGAATGATATATTTTAACTGGTTAAACATCTCTTAAACCGAGCTCAGGTTAGGTAGTAAAATTTAAATGGAAAATGACGAAATATTTTTAGCAATAACAAGCGCGGCTAAGCAGTATTTATTGCTACCTGAGCAATTAAGTAAGCGAGAATTAGCTACCTATAAACATAAAAAAAGCACCAAAGCTCAGCAGCAGTTTTTAGCAAGCAGAGGTTTTATTAAATACCACTTAGCTAAACATTTTTCGAAAACTACGAACGATATAGAATTGGTATTTGACTATGAAAATAAGCTGATTAAAGCGATACATTCCGGCTGCTTTTTGGCATGGGTTTCACTTAGTCATTCAGGTACTCATATCGCTATTGCCTATTCTAGGTCAATAAGCGCGCGGTTAGGCATTGATATTGAGTGCTTAGCGCGTGAACGTGATTTTTTAGCGCTCGCTGAAATTAGTTTTTCTACAAACGAGCAACGTCAGGTTGCGGGTGCCGACAATCTTAAGTGTGCGTTTTATTCCTATTGGACAGTAAAAGAAGCGTTGGCAAAAGCAACTAAAACGCCGTTAACACAATTATTTTTAAAAGATAGCCATGAGTTTCTATTACGACAGGGAGTGAGTGCGTTGACCATTAAATTAAAAAACGCTATCTGTACGTTAATTTACCCTGCTAATAAAAAGTTAACTTTTGAGAGTATTTCATGATGCGAACTCTTTTTATTTATGGGCGTAAGTTTTATCAACGCCACCCTAATGCTATTACCTTCTGGTTGCTGTTTTTTGCACTTTATTTTCCTATAGTCTCATTTCTAGCTGTTTCGTTAGTGCTTTTTCTCTATATTTTTTGGCCTTTTCAGTCATACAGTATTGAGGTTCCCAAAATAACCTCTGAACAGGTGATTGTTATTTCCCACGGCTTAAAAGACTCAGATCAAACATGGGCACAAGCATTGAAAACTAGCTTAGAAACTGAGCATCCTAATAAACAGGTAATAACAATTAATTGGTCAAATTATGCCGACAATGCTTTTACTTGTGCGGTAAATGGCCGGAGAATTGGCAATAAATTGGCTAAACAGATGGCAAGTCATGTTACTTTAAAAAAAATAACCGCCATCGGGCATAGCTGCGGGGCTTTTGTCAATTATGGAGTGTGTGAAACATCTAAGGCATATGCTCCAAACGTATTAGTGGAAACGATTTATTTGGATCCTGTGTCAATATACGGTGGTTTGTTTTGGAACTATGGGCTTAATCATTTTGGTGGTTGCGCCGATAAAAGTACCACCTATTATGACACTGAAGATAATGTGCCTGGCAGTGGCCGAGCGCCAGTTAATAGTGATGGTGTCGATGTAACAAAGTTCAAGAAAGATTATGACTATCAGGGCTCAGCCCATCATTGGCCTATTTACTATTATCAATATAATCACGCTATGTTGTAACTAAACTATGTTGTAACTAAACTGTGATAACTGATTGAGCTATAGGCTAATTACGACATAAGTTAGGTAAGGCGTTGATTTTATTGCTACTTAGGTCGATAACGTTTTTGCAGCGCAGCTGGAGTAATGGCAAAGTATTTTTTACCGTATTCTTTATTTTCTATAGTGTCGTTTTTAACTAGGTTTTGTTAAATAAAGGTTAAGTTTTTAGTAAACATCTGTTTTACCACTTTGGTAGCGAGCAGCAATTAGTTGTATTAGTACCTAACTGTTTTAATGCTTGGGAATGCGCGCCTTAATCTCTTCCCGCAATTTTTTATGCTCTTCATTATGTTCGTAGCGGCGATGATAAATTAATTGATACGGCGCTTTTTGTATTTCAAATGGGATCGTAAATGTTTTTAAATTTAATGCTTCCTTCCACATATCAACAATAATTCTAGGCGCAACACAAATAGTACTATGGTCAATCGATACATAGGTCAGCATCGTCATGGCAGAGTCAGCAATGTATTTTTCGTGACGAGGCCTAGGCGATTCAACCAGTAAATCAAAAAAGCTCATGCCGTGGCGTGTAGACTTGGTTAATACATGTTGCAATGAATAAAATGTTTCTTCATCAAACTTAGATATTTGATTATGTTTTGACGTAACCGCGACCATTTCTGTTTCCCCTAAGGTTTCAATAACAAAAGAAGGATCATTGTCAGTAACATGATCGATGGCTAAATCAGCTTTGTCTGCTCGTAGATCCTCTATCATTTTAGATTGACTCGAAGGTGGCGATAAGAACTTTATTGGCAAGCCATTTAAGTGAAATAATAACCCCTCATGGCAATAGATAATAAATTGCTTTTTGGTATCGACAGAGTTCTCAATAATATTAATGGCGCTTTCAAAATCGTTGGCTAACATTACTGCTTTATTGGTAGGGGTAATTCCTCGTCCTTTTTTGACAAAGAGTTTGTAACCAAGTGTGTCTTCTAAACGGTGAATTGCGCGGCTAGTTGCTGGTTGACTTAAGCCGATAAGTTCAGCTGCTTTACTGTAACTCAACTGATGATATACCGCGAGAAACGGTTTGATCAAATTTAAATCAAATAACATTTTCACCTCTAGTTGTAAGTAAAGTGTAAGGTTTTTTCGATGTATGCGTCTCAAGCATATATCATATGTTCTGGGGCTTCTAGTTAAATTTGGTTTTATAGTTTATCTTTACTTACGAATTTATAGAAAACAGATTTAATAAGTTTTAGTTCTGTTTTTAGTTATGAACTGACATATAAGTGAGATTCAAATGACACCAACTAACGGGAAATTTCCGATGAAAAAAATGGCACTAAGTGCTTGCGCTTTAGCGATGGGCGCAACCTCTGTTGCAGCTACAGCAGCAGACCAACCAAACATCCTAGTAATTATGGCTGATGATATCGGTTACTGGAACATCAGTGCTTACAACCAAGGCATGATGGCTTACAATACGCCAAACATTGATAGCATTGCTAAAGAAGGTGCAAAGTTCACTAACTTCTACGCACAACAAAGCTCAACAGCGGGTCGTAGTGCTTTCATCACAGGTCAAATGCCAAAGCGTACTGGTTTATCTAAAGTAGGTATGCCAGGTGCTAAAGAAGGTTTAACGGAAAAAGATCCTACATTAGCAACTATTTTACGTGACTTAGGTTATGCAACAGGTCAATTCGGTAAAAATCACTTAGGTGATCGTGATGAGCATTTACCAACTAACCACGGTTTTGACGAATTCTTCGGTAACTTATACCACTTAAATGCGGAAGAAGAGCCAGAGCATGAAGATTGGCCAAAAGATCCAGAATTCTCTAAGCGTTACGGCCCTCGTGGTGTAATCAAGTCTTTCGCTGACGGTCGTATCTCTGATACTGGTCCATTAACTAAAAAGCGTATGGAAACTGTTGATGGTGAATTCATCGATGCAGCTTCAGATTTCATGGAACGTCAAGTAAAAGCTGACAAGCCTTTCTTTACTTGGGTTAACCCATCACGTATGCATAACTTCACTCACATTGATGATGAAGCTAAAGGTAAAACTGGTGCTGGTTTCTACGCTGACGGTATGGTACAGCACGATGAGCAAGTTGGTGACATTCTTAAGAAAGTTGAAGACTTAGGTATTGAAGATAATACTATCATTATCTACACAACTGATAATGGTCCTATGATTGCTACTTGGCCTGATGCTGGTATGACACCATTCCGTGGTGAGAAAAACACAGGTTGGGAAGGTGGTTTCCGTGTTCCTGCTATTGTTAAGTGGAAAGGTCAAATCGCTGAAAACACAAACTTCAACGGCATTATGTCTTTAGAAGATTGGTTACCAACATTAGCTGCTGCCGCTGGTGACACTGATGTGAAACAAGACTTACTTAAAGGTAAGAAAATTGGTAAGCGTGACTACAAAGTACATTTAGATGGTTATAACCAATTACCATACTTAACAGGTAAAACTGATGAGTCAGCACGTAAAGAATTTGTTTACTGGAGTGACGATGGTGATTTATTAGCACTACGTTATGAGCAGTGGAAATTCCACTTCATGATCCAAGAAACTGAAAAAGGTATGGATTTATGGAAAATGCCATTAACTAAATTACGTGCACCGTTTTTATTCGACCTAAGCATTGACCCATTCGAACGTGGTGATTCAGGTATCGGTTACCAAACTTGGTACTACGAGCATGCGTTCTTAATGTCTGGTGTTGCAGCGCGTGAAGCAGGTAAAGTAATGCAATCTTTCGCAGCTTTCCCTCCACGAATGAAAGCAGGTAGCTTCGTTCCTGAGTAATATGTTTTAATGATGATAAGTGGCGCTATAGAGCGCCACTTTTATAATAAGTAGTAGAGGTTCTATATGAAAACCCATTTAACTAAACAGTCTACCAAATTAAGCGTTACCCCTTTAAAAACTGCTGTAAAAGACTTATCTGCAAACCCAAGTTATGAACGCCGCTTCCATGTTATGGCAAAGCCGGGTGGTTCTAAATGTAATATTGACTGTCAATATTGCTTTTACCTTCATAAAGAAGACTTGCTTCATCAACCAAAAGAAGTGCGTATGGATGACGCCACCTTAGAAGCATTTGTTAAGAGCTATATTGAGAGTCAAGATGGCGAAGAAATTGTATTTTCTTGGCAGGGTGGTGAACCTACCTTATTAGGGCTTGATTACTACAAAAAAATTGTTGAGCTGCAAAAGAAATATCAGCCTGCTGGCGTGAAAATTGGCAACGACTTACAAACCAATGGCATTTTATTAAATGACGAGTGGTGTGAGTTTTTAGCCAAAAACGACTTCCTTGTAGGTATATCAATTGACGGTCCACAAGAGTTACACGACAAGTATCGCGTCACACGAAGTGGCAAACCAACCTTTCATTTAGTGATGAAAGGCGTGGAAAAATTGAAAAAGCATAAAGTTAACTTTAATGCCTTAGCGGTGGTGAACCGTCACAACGTAAAATATCCGTTAGAAGTGTATCGCTTTTTAACCCAAGAGCTCGGCGCTACCTACGTGCAATTTACGCCTGTGGTTGAACCGACAGACTTTAAAACCACTGCGCCACAGTTTTGGAATGAAAGCATGATCCCAACCCAAGGCAGTGAGTTGGCTAAACCTGGGCATTTAATGTCAGTCGTTACTGATTGGTCAGTTGATGCTGACGACTGGGGGCAGTTTTTGATCACTGTGTTTGATGAGTGGGTCAATAACGATTTAGGTCGTGTATTGGTTAACTTATTTGAAACGGCAGTTGCCCAGCAAATGGGTAAACCTTCACAATTGTGCACAACGGCTGAATTTTGCGGTAAAGGTTTAGCGATTGAACACGACGGCGCAGTGTATAGCTGTGATCATTATGTTTATCCTGAATACAAATTAGGTAATGTTAACGAGCGTCCTTTAAATGAAATGGCGATTTCTGTTCGTCAACATGGCTTTGGTACAGCAAAACGTGACTCACTGCCAAAACAATGTCGTGAATGCCCGCACTTAAACTTGTGCTGGGGTGAATGTCCTAAAAACCGTTTGTTAAAAACTCACGATGGTGAAGAAGGTTTAAATTATTTATGCAGTGGCCTAACCGCTTTTTATGACCACTCTAAGCCTATTTTAGCCGGTATTGGTGTCTTGCTTGAAAAAGACAAAGATGCCTTAACTAAAATCGCACAAATGACTAATAAATAACTTTTCTAATCGTCATCCTAAAATTATTGGCTAGCAATTAAATCACTAGTAATTAACGTGTTAGCCAATATAATTTTATTCACTAAATAATTTTGTTAAAGAGTAGAGTGGTAAATGAATTCATCACAACAAGCCATTGCGCAATTAATTCAGCAAGTTGAAAGCTCTGTCGTTGGACAAAGCCATGTGGTTAAAGCTTTAGTATTAGGCTTATTAACCAATGGTCATGTTTTACTTGAAGGTTTACCTGGTACCGCGAAAACGCGTTCGGTTAAAGCGCTTGCTCAAGCCTTACAAACTGACTTTGGCCGTGTGCAATTTACGCCTGATTTATTACCGTCAGATGTTACCGGCACTGAAATTTATCAAGAACTTGACGGCAAGCCTGAATTGCATTTTCAACAAGGGCCAATTTTTAATAATATTATTTTAGCGGATGAAATTAACCGTGCGCCTGCAAAAGTACAAGCTGCGTTACTTGAAGCCATGGCTGAAGGCACAGTAACCGTTGGCGATAAAAGCCACATTCTACCGCGTTTATTCATGGTATTAGCCACGCAAAACCCCATAGAGCAAGAAGGTACTTATCCGTTACCTGAAGCGCAAATGGACCGTTTCATGTTAAAGGTTGCTGTAGATTACCCTGACGATCAAGCCGAGCAAGATATTATTCGCTTAGTACGCGCTGAAGAAAATGCTGAAAATAATGCTTCAGATGAGCAAAAAGAAACTCAACAGCCTGTAACTATTGATCCTGAAAATATTTATACAGCACGTGCTGAAGTGTCAAAAATTGAAGTATCAGAGCTTGTTGAAAAATATATGGTTGCCCTAGTCATGGCGACACGTAAACCGGAACGTTACCCGAATGCTAATTTGTCAAAATGGATTGCGGTTGGTAGTAGTCCGCGTGCAAGTTTAGCCCTTGATAAATGCGCACGTGCTCACGCTTGGCTTGCTGGTCGAGACCATGTATTACCTGATGATGTGCGTGCTATTGCCGATATGGTATTTACCCATAGATTAATCCTTTCTTATGACGCATTAGCTGATGGCGTAAGTCAACGAGATGTCGTCACAGAATTACTTGATCATGTAGAAGTTGGTTAAGGGGTTAATGGGCAGTGGGAGAAACGGCAAAGTTTGATGCTCGAATTTACTGCAACTATTCGCAGTTAATGCGCCTACAGGCACAGGGCGAGCGCATGCAAGGGATGAATAAACCATCCGGCAGCATAATGTCAGGTCGCCATGTCGCTAACTTTCGAGGTCGAGGTTTAAACTTTGAGGAGTTACGTCACTACCAATTGGGCGATGACATTCGTAATGTTGACTGGAAAACAACCTTTCGTATGGGCAAACCGTACGTGCGCAGTTACAGTGAAGAAAAAGACCAAAACGTTATTATCTGCGTAGATCAGCGCAGTAAAATGTTTTTTTCCTCTGTTGAGGTGATGAAGTCGGTGGTTGCCGCTGAAATTGCCGCAGTACTTGCGTGGCGAGTTTTAAAAGACAGTGATCGTTTAGGTTGGTTTATTGCCAGTTCCGATAAAATCACCTCGAGCAAATCATCGCGTTCTAAGCACCAATTATTGGCAAACCTTAAACAGTTAAGTGAAGCCAACCAAGCTTTAAACGTAAAAAGTAGTGATGCTGACAATGTCAGCTTTAATGATTTATTACAATCGATCAGCCGCTTAAAACCTCGTGCTTCCACCCTAGTGATCATTAGTGATTGGGCCGATTGCAATGAAGATGATATTAAGTGTTTGAAACACTTACAAGGGCATAACAATGTCTTGAGTTTAATGGTGACTGATCCGTTTGAACAAGCGATCCCGAAAAACTTGCAAAGCAAACCTTGGGTAATGGGCGATGGTACACACCAATTGCAGCTCGACTCACACCATAAAATTAATAAAACGAACCAGCAGCTTATCGAGCAGCATCAGCAAAAACAGTTTCAGTTAACGCGTTTGATGGCAATGCAACATTTACCTTTAATTGAATTGAACACCTCTGGCGATCATATTGCGCAATTTATTCGCGCCTTAGGGGGTAAGAAATAATGGAACACAAACCACCAAGTTCCTATCTATTAAAAGATTTTTTTGATGTTACCGTACCCGAATCTGTCAGTTGGTTACCACAAACCATGGGTTGGAAGATTTTACTGGTAGCTCTTTTATGCGGGCTTGGTTACGTCATCTATCAACGTTTTTTGCTCTGGCGAAAAAATAAATACCGCCGTGATGCCATATCAGCTATTGGTCAGCTTGATAGCAGTTTACAAAATGCAAGCAACGAATTATTTTCAATTATGAAAAAAGCACTGGTGCAAATAAATTCATTGCATGCGCCACTTTTTGGTCGTGACTTTTTGCTTTGTTTAGATCAATACCAAGCAACTAATGCGCAAGTGGGCGAACTTAACTTTAGCTCTTCCTTGGGTGAACATTGGTTAGACTCGTTACTCGTTTCTTCAATTACCTTAACGCCAGAGCAAAACCAGCAACTTACACAACTTTGCCTTACCTGGCTTGAAAGCCATCAAGTAAGGAGCGAGCAATAATGTCGATGAATATTGAATTTACGTATCCGTTATTTTTTTTATTGCTGCCGCTACCTATATTGATCCACAAATTTGTACCAGCATATAAAAGCAAACGCAGTGCGATTAAAGTCCCGTTCTTTTCTGCCGTTTTAGAAGCGTTAGGGGAAGTACCAACAGAAGGTGCTAGCCAACTTAAACGTGCATGGTGGCAGCAAGCAACGCTATTAATTTCTTGGTTATTATTGGTTACGGCCTTAGCAAAACCGACCATTTTAGGTGAAGTGCAAAAACGTGAGCGATATGGTCACGACATCATGGTGGTGGTTGATTTGTCAGGTTCAATGAGCGAGGAAGACTTTACCACCTTAGATGGCAAAAAAAGTAGCCGATTAGCTGCAGCGAAACAAGTATTGGCAGAGTTTCTTAAAACCCGTGAAGGGGATCGTTTAGGGCTTATTTTATTTGGTGATGCCGCGTTTGTGCAAACTCCGTTTACCCCCGATCAAGATGTTTGGTTAAATTTACTGAATCAAACTGAAGTTGCTATGGCCGGACAAAGTACCCACTTAGGTGATGCAATTGGTCTTGCGATCAAAACCTTTGAAAAGGGCACGCAAGATAAAGCTAAAGAAAAACTGATGATCGTATTAACCGACGGTAACGATACCGGCAGCTTTATTGAGCCGGTTGATGCCGCCAAAATTGCTTCAGTAAAAGGCATTCGCATTCATATGATCGCAATGGGCGACCCAAATACTGTCGGCGAACAAGCCATGGATATGAATACCATTAATCAAATAGCCCAAGAAGCTGACGGTAAGGCGTTTGAAGCGATTAATAACGATCAGCTGGCGCAAGCGTATGCACAAATTAGCTCGCTTGAACCGCTTTTATATGAAAGTAATTCTTACCGTCCGAAAGAGTCTATCCATCATTTTCCTGTGTTAATTGTTGTGATAATGCATTTAGCGGCTTTTTCTGCTGCTGTATATAAACGTCGTAAAGCGATGGCAAATAAGTTAACGGAGGTGTAGTTGTGGAATTACCGTTATGGATCAGTCAATTTCATTTTATTCGCCCGTTGATGCTTTTGCTGTTAGTACCACTTGCTTGGTTAATTTATTTACGCTGGCAAGAAGCGTCAGAGTCAGATATTAGTGCCAATTTACCTGCGCATTTACGTGACGCATTAACAATTAATGAACAAGGCTGGCGTAAACAATTGCCGCTTAAATTGCTTACCTTAATTGTTATTTTAGGTGTTGTAATCACAGCAGGACCAACATGGCAGCGCGAAGCTTCTCCTTTTGGTGAAGATAAAGCGGCGATGGTGATCGTGCTTGATAATAGCGATTCGATGTTAGAAACCGATTTAGCGCCTAGTCGTATTGAGCGGGTAAAACATAAAATTGAAGAACTGCTTGAACTAAAAAGTGGCGGTAAAAATAGCTTAGTTGTCTTTGCCGGTAGTGCTCACACAGCCATGCCTGCAACACAAGACAGCGCAGTATTTACGCCATTTCTTGCTGCCATTGAGCCTAGCATTATGCCAAGAAAAGGTAAGCTCGCCCAAACGGCTCTGCCGTTAATTGACCAGCAGCTCGACAATGTGGCTGGCAGTAGCGTGTTATTTATCTCTGATGGCATAAGCCCAGAGGCGCTTAGCGAATATGAACAGTTTTTTGCCCAACGCCCTTATCAACTGGTTATTTTAGCGGCGGGTAATGAAGATGTTGTTTCACAGCGACCTGTTGATATCGACTCATTAAAAGCACTTGCCAGCGCAACCAATGGTAAGTTAATTGAGGTCACTGTTGATAATCGTGATGTACACAAACTCAATAGTGCCATTGAAAAGCAAATGCAACTAACAGGCGAGTCTGCCATGCCATGGCAAGATATGGGCTATATGCTTTTATTCCCAAGTTGCATACTACTGTTGTTTTGGTTCAGAAAAGGTTGGTTAGTGCAATGGTGTTTTGTTGGCGCTTTACTTTTACCGAGTATGACACCCATTGACGTTATGGCAGCGTCAACGTATTACAGAGCTGAGCAAGAAGTGGTGGTTAAAGAAGTGACAACTTTTGATAAAGCCTATCAGTTTTGGCTTGATTTATGGTTAACACCCGATCAGCAAGCGCAACGTTTATTTGAACAAGGTGATTATCTTGGGGCTGCAAAAAAATATACTGATCCAATGCAAAAAGGAAAAGCGTATTACTACGGCGCAGAATATACCATTGCCCATAGCTACTTTATTCAGGTAGACAGCCAGTTAGGGCAATTTTATACCGCCTCAGCTTTATCTCGCCAACGGGAATATTTAGCCGCTAGAAAAATGCTGAGCGATCTATTAGCGCAAGATACGCTTGATGCGGCATTAAAAGTGAAAGTAGCAAATAATTTTAAGATACTTGATGATCTTATTGGTGAAATTAATCGCTTTAGTAAAAGTCAAAAAAGCAACCAAGAAGTGACATCATTTGAGTTAGCAGAAGAAGATGCACAAACCGCTGAAGGTGCTGATGAAGAAGTATTTGAGGAGCAAGTTTTAAAACAAAAAATTGGTGCTGCTGACTTGATGCAAGACCCACAAATGGTTGAGCAATGGTTTAAGCGAGTGCAAGCCGATCCAAGTCGTTTTTTGGCGTCTAAATTTCAACTGCAGCTTCGTGCGCAAAATGCGGGTAAATAGGGGATAATATGTTGCACAAAATAAACCTCGTCATTATCAGCTTAGTTGTTGTTATCCTTAACGGACTTTTCTCGCCTGCGCATGCAAACAGCAACGACCTAGATTTGACTCGCCAAGGCGATGTTACCTTAACTGCGTGGATTGGGCTTGAACCACAAGAAGCTATGCAAAGTTACAGCGTTAAAGAGCAAGTTATTTTAACGTTAGAGGTAGCAACCCCAAGGCGTTTTAGTGAGGGCACAAGAATTAGTTTGGTTGATGTGCCGAATGTGTTGATAAAACAGCGCAATCAAATGGCGATGAACTATACCGAACGTGTAAAAAACACCACTTGGTCTATTCAGCGCTGGGAACTGGTGATGTACCCATTAGCGTCAGGAAAAATTACCCTGCCAGAGTTTCCGGTGCATGCTCAAGTTATCGACAAAAATGGCAAGCCGTTAGACGTTACCTTATTTACTAAACCTCTATCTTTTAATGCCCACCTGCCCAGTGGCCAGTTAACTGAGGGGAAAAAATGGCTTGCGGCAAAGTCGTTAGCCGTAGAGCAAGAATGGCAGTTCTCGAGCGAAAAGCTCAAAGTAGGTGATGCGGTAACTCGTACCATAACCATGGATGCCAGCGACGCGATTTCGGTGTTATTACCGGAGTTAATGACCGAAAAAATAGATGATAATTATCAACGCTATAATAAACCAGTACGCTTTATTGATAGCGCAAACCGCGGTGAGTATAAAGCGAAGAAAACCGAAGAAAGTGTTTATATTTTACAAGAAGGTGGCTCAGTAACCTTACCAGAGCTGAGTATTTCATTCTGGAATACTGAATCAGAAACCTTAGAAACGATAACCTTAGAAGGACAAACACTTGCGGTAGCGCATACCTTCAGTTCGCTAGTGAAAACCTATTGGCAACAAGCGGTTGTCATTTTTCTTACTATAGCTGGAATACTTGCCAGTATTTATGCGATTAAACGTTATTATAAAACGCGACCATTACCGCCGATTATTATTTTGTTGGCGACACTGAAAAGTAAGAAATGGAACGTAGCGCGCACCTTGTTGTATCGTCATAACCGTATGGTTACTGGCAGCATGCAACTTATCAATGACGAGCAGGCGCTGGCTGAGCAAGCCCAGAAAGTTGAGCTGCAAATGGGCAAAGAGAAAACATCGCTGTTTTTATCTATTTGGTTTCAAATTAAGAAAATAGGCCGTTCGCGGATAATTAGCTAAAAGGAAAAAGCTACAAACAGGAAGTTAAAAGTGGAAAGCTACAAGCGGGAAGTTAAAAGTGGAAAGCTACAAGTTAAAAGCTTCAAGCTTAAGACTTATAGCTTCAAACTTGTGACTTACAGCTTACAGCTGTTAGTCACCGTGCATTAGCATAAATTTAGCTAATAAGGTGACTTCATCTTCTTGGTGGTCGGGATCAGGTTTTACGCAATCTATTGGGCATACGCTAACGCAAGTTGGTTTATCGTAGTGGCCTACACACTCAGTGCACTTTTCAGGATCAATCTCATATATCTCTTCGCCTAAGGCTATCGCTTCATTAGGACATTCAGGATCACACATATCGCAGTTGATACACGAGTCTAATATTTTTAATGCCATAAGTTTTGTTGTTCCAAGCGATAATTAAGATAAATTGATGTTAGCGAGCTAAAATCGGGCGCGTATTATAGCATAGCCGATGTATGTATAACCAATAGAAAATCTGTTGCATAAACAGGTGGTAAGGGCGTTATAGCAAGTATAAAAAAGGGCTAGTGATATTTTCACTAACCCTTTGAATTTTTTAATTGCAGCGCTGCTATGCTTACATTTGCGATTGAATATAATTAGGCAGGCCAATTTTCTCAATCAAACCTAAATGTTGCTCAAGCCAATAAATGTGATCGGTTTCGGTATCATTTAACAGTTCTTGCAGGATATCGCGTGAAATATAGTCTTGCTCTTGCTCACACACGGTAATAATGCTGCGTAAACTGTTTGCGACGATATGCTCGGCGGCAAGGTCGTTTTCTAGCATTTCTTTAACATTGCTACCGACGTTAACTGGTTCACGAGACACAGTATCGGCTTTACCTTCAAGAAATAAAATACGCTCAATTAACCGTTTGGCGTGATCTAATTCTTCTTCATGTTCATGGTTTAACTGTTCATGAAGTTTGTTAATACCCCAATCTTCATAAATTTTAGCATGGGCTAAATATTGATCCATAGAGGTTAACTCAAGGGTTAACTGCTTATTTAGCAGGTCAATAATTTTTTGTTTACCTTGCATGTTATTTCTCCTCCATCATAGATTGTAAGTAATTTTCTAAGCCCGTATTACTGATTAAAGACAGTTGTGTTTCAAGCCAATCTAAATGATCTTCTGCGGTATTTAAACGCTCGCGAAGTAACTCTCTGCTAACATAGTCTTGTTCTTGCTCACATAAAGCGACGGCATCGCGTAGTGCGTCTATTTGCTCTTGTTCGAAGGCTAAATCGCATTGCAGCATTTCTTCGCTGTGCTCGCCTATTTTTAACTTACAAAGCTGTTGTAAATTAGGCAGACCCTCTAAAAATAAAATGCGTTCAATTAAATCGTCTGCTTGTTTCATGTCTTTAATTGATTTTTTATAAGCTTTTTTATTTAAGCTTTCTAAGCCCCAATTTTTAAACATGCGGGCGTGTAAAAAGTACTGATTAATCGATGAAAGTTCGAGTGTGAGAATTTGGTTCAGTGTTGAAATAACACGGGCATTGCCTTTCATGCGTGTGTTCCATTATGTGATAAATGTCATGTTAGTATAGAGGCATATTTAAAGGCTGCAAGATTAAATAAACCTAATAAAAACATTGATATAACATCAGTAAATAAGTGAGTAGAAATGATAATTATTGCTATTGCTGTTCATTGCAGTTAGTACGTTGTTTTAACGTGAATCTAAACTGGAATGCAGGTGGTAAACACTGAGTAAGTGAAAAGTATTAGGTGGTCTTTATTCGCGGTACAAAGTAGTTATTGCTGTTAAAGAAGGAGCAAGATTATGAGTGGAGAGCAGTCGATGTTAAGCAACGTTAGGTTGTGCTTCCGCTATTTGCATTAATTTATTATTAAGCACTTTTTTGGCACAACAACAACATTGGCCGCATTGCGTACCAACTTTTAATTCTGCCGCTAAATCGCGCATAGTTTCATTGCCGTTATCAACCGCAGCTTCTATGTGTGAATCAGTAACACCATGGCAAATACAAACGTACATATCTTTTCTCAACTCGTTTAACTTGGGTCTAATGCTAAACTAAACAAGAATGATTATCAATAAGAATAAGTTGATTAAGGTCAATAAATCAACACTGAGATATAAATCATTAAATGATAATGATTCTCACTTGTGTTTGGGTTTTATAGAGAGTATTCTTTTATCGTAAGATCAAAATTAAAGGAAGAATGATGCAACCTTGGCAAACACTGTTAGTGGCAGGAAATAACTACTTAAACCAGCAACAATGGCATTTGGCTGAAAACGCTTATCGAGCAGCAGAGGTCATGCTAAGTGAGTCATGGGAAAAAGACGCTACCAATGAACAGCTGTTAAATGCTTGGATCACAGCCAATCATAACCTTGCTATTTTGCATGAAATGCAAGGTGAGCATAAAACTTCTTTTCAATACTTAGTATTAGCGCATAAACGCGTACTGTTGTTAGCTCAGGCTCGCCATTTACCCAAACATACAATGACGATGATTATTGAAGCGATTAAAACAACGTTAACGCCAATTACGCTTTTTAGAAACAAATACCCTATTTGTGATCATTGCATTACTGCGATAATGGAAGTGAAGCAGTTAGTTAATGAAAGCGATGTTGGCATTCACTAACAAGTAAGCTATGTGCTTTTAATTTCTAATTTTTAATGGAATAACCCGTACTTAAAGATGCTGAATAATACGTTAGCAAGGAGTTTAAAATGAGTTTTTTAGGATTTAAAATTTTAAAAGTTACTGATAACAATATGGCACCGATTATACCTCAAGGCAGTCGTATTCTTGTTAATCATTGGTTTAACTCACTTTTTGTTAGTGTAAATAGTATTATTGTCATTCATCACCATTTTTATGGTGAAGTGCTTAAGAAAGTTACTGTGATTGATAAGTATGGTTTTATCTGGAGCCGAGATGAAAACGATAACTACCACAGTATTGAAAAAATCGGACCGGTAAGTAAAAGGCAGGTTTTAGCTAAGGTTTTATATGTATTTAAAGGTGAGCAAAAACAAGCAGTAGAAAATTGACAAGCTGCAAGTTAAAAACGCGAATAAATGGCGCTAGCTGCCCATAGCTTAAGGTATTTGGGGAGTGAAGGACTTAGCTAACCGCTGAGTTTATCGAAGACAAATTCAGCGGTTATAAAGTAGATCATTTATCGGCTTGATTTTGAGCAAACGGATGACGAGTTGTGCCACCTTCATCTAAATAGCGCATGATAATGCCAAAGGCTAAATCGAGCTCGGTATCGAGTTTTACAAATACTTTATGGCCAGAGCCTTTGGCGTCAGTCACTTCTTCACCCTTTTTATTTTCCATATATTCTAAGGTAAAGGTAACATTGCCTTTTGGCGTCATTAGCTCAAGTTGGTCGCCGGTTAAAAACTTATTTTTAACATCAATTTCAATTAAGCCTTGTTCATTTTTACCGACAACTTCACCAACAAATTGTTGAGTATCACTTTTTGAATAACCGTAGTCATAATTTTGTGTATCACCATGGCGGTGACGCTGTAAGAAGCCTTCGGTATAACCGCGGTGAGCAAGATGCTCTAAATCGGTATTTAACTGTGGGTTAAATGGCTTTTCACCCATCGAATCTAAAATTGCTTGGTTATAGATTTGCGCGGTACGGGCACAATAATAAAAAGACTTAGTACGGCCTTCAATTTTTAGTGAGTGCACACCCATTTTCACCAAGCGATCAACATGCTCAACGGCACGTAAATCTTTTGAATTCATAATGTAAGTGCCATGTTCATCTTCAAAAGCTGGCATGTATTCGCCAGGGCGGCCTTGCTCTTGTAATAAAACAATATCGTCGATTGGCTTTTCTTCCGGCATGATAATTTCAACAGGGTTGGCAATAACATCACCGGTTTCTGTTTCTGAAGCTGAGTGCACGTCATACTTCCAACGACAAGAGTTAGTACAGGTACCTTGGTTAGGATCGCGTTTATTGATATAGCCAGATAGCAAGCAACGTCCTGAATAGGCCATGCATAATGCGCCGTGCACAAATACTTCAATTTCCATTTCAGGGCAGCGCATACGAATTTCTTCAATTTCATCAAGGGATAATTCACGCGATAAAATCACCCGTACAACACCTTGTTGATACCAAAATTTAACCGTTGCCCAGTTAACCGTATTTGATTGCACCGATAAGTGAATCGGCATGTCAGGAAACTGTTCACGTACCATCATGATCAAACCAGGATCAGACATGATCAAGGCATCTGGCCCCATTTTTACTACTGGTTCAATATCTTTTAAGAAGGTTTTAAGCTTGCTGTTATGTGGCGCAATGTTATTAACTAGGTAGAATTTTTTACCTAATTCGTGTGCTTCGTTAATACCTATTTGAATATTCTCAAGGTTAAATTCGTTATTACGAACGCGAAGTGAATAACGAGGTTGGCCTGCATATACGGCGTCAGCGCCATAAGCAAAGGCATAACGCATATTTTTAAGGCTACCAGCAGGAGAGAGAAGTTCAGGTTTTAACATAAGGGTACTAACTCGACAAATTTGCGCGTATTTTAAGAGCAGCGCACTATTTACGCAAGTTTAGCGGTTGATTCAGCGCAATAAATTGTGCAACTAATTGTACGAAAAATGCACACCAAAACAGTTTGTTTAAAATTTAATGATAATTTGTTGAAAAATTAGCAAATTAAATGATGACATTGAAAATTTTGTGCTAAGTTTTTAATAGTAGCATTAAGAATAATAAGGATACTATTTATGGGCACTGAAAACGCGCTGTATACAATTTTAGTTGAGAAAATCAATCAAGATGCTTTAGTTTTACCAACGTTACCTGAAGTAGCACTTAAGGTTCGTCAAGCAGCTGATGATCCGGAAGTTAACTTGAATAAAATGAGCGATATTATTGCTCAAGATCCCGCACTGTCATTAGGCATGTTAAAAGTGGCCAATAGTGCAGTGTTAGGGCGAAGTGTTAAAGTTGAGACGGTAAACCAAGCCGTTACACGTATCGGCCTAAGGCAAATTAAAAGCATTGCAACCGCGATGGCATTAGAGCAAGTCTTTGTTTCTGAGAATGAAATTGTTGCCAGTTACTTGAAAAAATCGTGGGCAAAAACCATAGATATTTCATCAGTTGCCATCGCATTGATGACCTTATATGTACAAAAACATAAACATACTTCAATGACATTAGATGTCTTAACGTTAGCAGCATTGGTGCATAACATTGGGGTGTTGCCGATATTAACCGAAGCGGAAAAGCATGCTGATGTATTTGCTAATCCAACCTTCTTGCAACAAGCTATTATTAAGCTGTCGAGTAAAATTGGCGCTGAGGTAACTAAAAAATGGGGCTTTTCTGAGGAGTTTACCGCTGTAGTTGAAAACTGGAGTGACTTAACCGTGCTACCAAAAGAAGTGCACTATCTAGACTTTATTCGTGCCGGTGCCATTTATCATGATATTTTCAAAAATGCGTCAACTAAAGAAGTGTTATTGAAAAATTATGTGGCTAAAGAAATACTGCCAGATGAAAATTATATGCAAACACCTGAATTTTTAGACTTGGTAACCGATATTAAAACGATGTTCTCTTAAATGAGCTTGCTTTGGTCGTTTAAGCGTTAACTCTTTAATCATTAGCTCTTTAACAGTTAAGCCTTATATACCCGACTTGATATGGTAATAAGGCTTAACTTAAGCAAAAATCGCTAGATTACTCTTTTTCTAGGCAGTCGGTAGCCTTTAATGAAAACTCAGCTAATAAATCGCCAATAAAGCGGTTTAACTCACCCGCCATTAAGGCGAAATCTGCGTCAATTCGCGCAACAATATCGTCTTTATCAATATCATCATTTTGTTCATGCAATACGTCATAAAATTTTAAACGTTTAATGGCTAAGTCATCGCATAAAATAAACGACATTGCTTCATCCCACTCTAATGCAAGTTTTACTACATACTTGTCTGCATCTAAGTGCGCTTTAATTTCATCACTGCCCAAGTCTTGATTTTTAACACGTACTACCGCGCCATCGTCGCCAAGAGCGTTAAATTCAGCTTCCATTCCTAACTGAAAATTTTCACCTAAGTTGTTTTCTGTTAACCAGTCTGTCATTAATTCGTCTGGAGCTTGCTCAGGCGATAAACTTGTTACTGGTAAAGTACCTAATACTTTTCTTAATAATGCCAAAAAGTCTTCAGCTTTGCCGCGACTGCTGGTATTGATAACAACAATATTGTGCTCAGGATTGATGTAAGCATGGGTATCAGAAATACGAGAAAAAGCACGTGGCAATAACTCAAAAATAATATCTTCTTTAAATTGCTCTTTTTCTTTCTTGGTGGCGTTTCGGCTTTGCTCTTCTTCTAATTTAGCAATTTTTTCTTCTAACTGTTCTTTGATAACAGGCGCAGGTAAGATTTTTTCTTCTTTGCGTGCACACAATAAATAATTGCCGTTAACCCCATGAACACAGGTATTACCGTGCTTACCAAGTGCATTGACCCAACCAAAATGCGACTGCTCAGTTGACCCACAAGGCGTAAATAAGTGTTCACTTAAGTGTTTTTCTAAATCTTGTTCAGACCATTCAAAAGGGCGAGTAAAGGCGAAAAAATAAAGGTTTTTAAACCACATAAAGAAATATCCTATTGACCCTAAAAATTTGGGGCTGTATTGCAAATAATGTAAGAGGGCAATATTAACGTAATTAAGAACCTTAGGTACATCTATTTATAAGAGGAGTTGTGTTTTTCTCTGCTTGAGGTGTAACTGCGTTTAGCTAAAAGCTAGCTTGTTGCATGTCTGGAAATTCAATATCGTAACTTAAGCCCTTACCTAATTCGCTCTCTACATTGATACTACCGTTAAGGGTATCTTGAACTAAGTTTTGAATAATATGAGTGCCTAAGCCTGTGCCGCCTTGGCCAGCTTTAGTGGTATAGAAAGGGTCGAAGAACTGCTCTAAGCCCTCGGGAGAAACACCAATGCCATTGTCGTGATAACGTATCAATAAGTTGTTATCTTTTTCTTGTACTTTAATGACAATTTCACCTTGGTTGATACCTTCAAAACCATGAAAAATTGAATTGATGATCAGGTTGGTAATAATTTGCGCGATAGCACCAGCGTGGCAATAAATTTCAACATCATTTGAGCAGTCAACGGTAACAATATGATTGGTCTTTTTTAATTTTGGGTGCAGTGATTGAATAATTTCACTTAAATATTGTTTGATGTTTATTTTTCGAATTTTGTCATTGGTTTGGTCAACGGCAACTTGTTTATAACTGGAAATTAATTCAGAAGCGCGATTTAAGTTATTGACCAATAATTCAATACTATGGCTAGCATTGTTAGTGAAATCTTCCAGTGCACGTTTTGATAATCTTTGTTGCTCAATATTATCTTTAAGTTCGTTTAGTAAGTCTGATAAATACGTCGTTGAAGTTATACTGACACCAATCGGTGTATTTATTTCGTGTGAAACCTCAGCCGATAACATACCGAGTGATGCCATTTTCTCAGCTTCAATTAGCCTGTCTTGTGCTTTATTAAGCTCGTGAATCGAACTTTTAAGATTTTGGTTGGTTTCTTTTAAAGTTTGTTCTGTTTTACTGCGACGCTTGTTTTCTTCTTTTAATTGCGTTTGTTGAGCAATAAGCTCACGTTGCTGAGTTTCCATTTTTAACATGGTCGTGCTTAATGAAGAGGTTTTTTTAGCAACCTCTTGCTCTAGCATTAAGTTATGCTCGTCGAGCTTATCATTGGCGGCAATGGTTTCTTGTTGGGCGAGAGCAAAGCGCTCTTTATACAGTACCAGTTCATCAATCAAATTATTGTAGGAGTTCTTAAGTACGTTAAGCTCATTGCGTTCGTAACCAATAGAATGCAGTTTTGATGCTTCAGGATCGTCAAGATCAAACTGATTAATTTGTTGGGTAAGCTGATTGAGGGGATTGGTCAATAATTGGTTAAACGCGAGCGAAAACAAAAAGATCAATGCGGCCGTTTTTACCATAGCGTTGCCGATCAAAAAATAAATACCCACTTCGATGCGGTTAAATATAACCTGATTGCTTGATAATAACGTGACAGTGCCAACACGTGTTGTGCGCCCTGAAAATTCAAATATTAACGGGAAAGTATGCCCAAATAACCCTTGGTCGGTTGAATTAATGTTGAGGGCATTCACTTGAGCATCGTCAGTAGACTCGTATATATAGCTACCTGTGTCACCAATTTCACCTAATTGAGCGATAATTTGATCGTTTTCATCACTTACCGTAATGCCTTTGATCATTGGAATAGCGACTAAGCCGTCAGCAATATCTAGCGCTTGTTGAGTATTAAGTTCCCATACCGCTCTCGTTAAACTGCCACTGAAGGTTTTTTCTAATGTTAATAGCTCACTAATAATATGGCTTTTGGTATTGAAGTACTCCGCACCAATCTGCACGCAGGTAACGATAAAGGTCAAAATAAAATAGAAAGACAAAACGCGAGTTAGTAGCTTTCTAGATATGCTGGTTACTTTCATGCAAGTGTCGTTTTTTTAGTACTTTATTTGATTTTAGACATTTTATGGCCTGATAAAAGTTTTTTTTAGAAATATTTGCTTTTTTGTATAAAAAATAACGTTTAGCATAAAAATGCAGCTATATATAAGTAGCAAACCAATAAAAATAAAAGAAAAACTCAGTGCCTCGCGTATTAAAAACTTAATAAATGTGTAACTTATTTGTAAAGCGAAGACTGTATATTTCCAAATAAGATGGGAATTTATTCGTCTTTTTTAATTTGTGTCATTAATCTGTAATAAAACGTTAATATTATTGCCGGCATTGAAACTTTGAACAAAAAAATAGTATTTATCAATTAAGGTATAACAACATGAAATTTGTAAAAAACGCTCTATCAATAGCTATGTGTTCATTATTCACATTACCTGCATTTGCTGCAGATAAAGATGCTGAATTAGTAGATTTTTACGGTAAGGTTAATATTTCTGTTCAAGCAACAGATGAAGGTGACTTTAAAGAGAAAGAATTAAAAAGTAACGCTTCTCGTGTTGGTGTGAAAGGAAAGTATGAATTAGCTCATGGGTTAACTGCCATTTACAAGTTAGAGTTTGAAGTTAATATCGACGGCGACTCTAGCGAAACATTAAAAGCACGTAACCAATGGGTTGGTGTTCAAGGTGATTTTGGTGAACTAACGGTTGGTCGTTCAGATACTACCTTTAAAGTAGCTCAAGGTAAGTTTGATTTATTTAACGATTACGAAGGCGATATCAAGCACTTGTTTGTTGGTGAAAACAGACTAAGCGATACCATTTCATATAAATCTCCTGTGTACTCAAATGTTCAGTTTTTAGCAACTTACATTTTAACTGAAGATTCAGACTCAGATGATTCACTTTCTGTTGCGTTAACATATGGTGACTTAAACCTGAAAAAAACGGATTACTTTTTATCAGTAGCCTACGATAACAAAATGGCGGTAAACAAAGGTTCTAGCAGCGGTATTAAAGGTGTTCAGTTAAACAATACCCGTATTACTGGTATGTACAACTTCGGAAAATTACGTCTTGGTGGGATGTTAGTTGATACTGAACTTGAAAGAAGTGGTAAGTCAGAAAATGGTTACGCGGTAAACGTAGCGTATAAATTTGATAAAGTTCAAGCTAAAGCACAGTTTCAAGAGTTTGCTGGTTCTAATGCAGTTAGCCTTGGCGCCGACTATAAGTTAGGTAAATCAACTAAAGTATATGCTTGGTATACCGACCGCGAAGGCCTTTCGTATGTTGACTCTGACATGACAGTTAACTCGATTGCCACTGAAGGTGATTACTTTGCGATTGGTATGGAACAGAAGTTCTAAAATAACACTATAGTCTCTTAAATAGATTAAGGTCAGTAATTAGGTTTACTGGCCTTTTTTGTTAGTGCTTTTGCATTTTTCCCTGTTTTTCTTGGTTTATTAGCCTCTCGTTGATCAATCCTTGGCGTTATTGATTATAATTAGTTTTATCCCTGTCATAAAATTGTCACAAATATTTAGCACAATGACGTTAATTCAGACATTTATTATAATCTTTTTTGGACTTAGGTATGAGTAGACAAATTTTAGTGGTAGAAGATGAAGCCCCAATTCGAGAGATGATTTCTTTTGTATTGGACAATAACGGTTTTAATCCTACTGAAGCAGAAGATTATGATGCCGCTTTGGCAAAAATTCACGAACCTTACCCAGATTTAATTTTACTTGATTACATGCTACCTGGTGGCACGGGTATTAAATTGGCGAAAGCGTTAAAGCGTAATGAATATACACGTGAAATCCCGATCATCATGTTAACAGCTCGCACTGATGAAGACGATAAAGTGCAGGGATTTGAAGCGGGTGTTGATGATTACGTAACTAAGCCTTTTTCACCAAAAGAATTAATTGCCAGAATTAAAGCGGTTATTCGCCGTGTTTCGCCAACATCGCTCGAAGAGCCAATTGAATATCACGGCATGGTGCTAGACCCTGTCGCTCACCGAGTTGCGATTTCTGATCGTAGTTTAGATCTGGGGCCAACCGAGTTTAGATTATTACATTTTTTCATGTCGCACCCTGAACGTGTTTATTCTCGCGAACAATTGTTAGATAATGTCTGGGGTACAAATGTTTATGTAGAAGATCGTACCGTAGATGTGCATATTCGACGTTTACGTAAAGCCATTACCGGTGAAGGGCATGAGAACTTCATTCAAACGGTACGTGGTGCAGGTTATCGTTTTTCTGGTAAAGTAAGCTAGTTGTAAGTTTAATAGTCAATTGCCAAATAACTTTGCAACCCAGGGTCAGCTAATTATGTTAGTTTGAATATTACTTAATGATGCAAGTTCAAGTGTTCTTTACCTTATATGCAATTTGATTTTTCAGCTCGCCAACTTATTACACGATTAATTTTTTGGCTGTCAGTGAGTAGCTTTGTTGGTTATCTCATTGGTCATGTTTGGGCAGCAATGACCTTAGTAAGTGTCTCTTTATTAATTTGGCATTACTTACACTTAAATAAATTGGTGACTTGGCTGTGGAATAGCAAGTCATTGTCTCCTCCTATGGCAGAAGGTGGTTGGGGTCGAATTTACGACGGCCTTTATCACCTTATTCGTAAACACCGCAACAAACAAAAGGCGCTTAATGAACGTATTCGTCGTTTTCGTGATGGTGCCGAAGCCTTACCTGATGCCGCATTAGTATTGTCGAACGACCTAACTATTTTGTGGGGCAATAAAAAAGCGCAAAACCTCATTGGTATTCAATGGCCTGGTGATGTTGGTCAGCGCATTGATAACCTAATTCGCTTTCCTGAATTTGCCAAATACCTTGAAGCGGGAAATTTTGAATCACCGTGTAATGTGCCGTCACCGCTTGATGCAGAGAAACAGCTAGAATTAAGAATGATGGCTTACGGAAGCGACCAAGTTTTATTTTTGGCACGTGATATTTCTAAAGTGCATCGTTTGGAAGAAATGAGGCGCGACTTTGTTGCTAATGTGTCTCATGAACTTAAAACCCCGCTAACCGTTGTACGTGGTTATGTGGAAATGATCCAGCTTGCTGAAAACGACTTTAGCCCACAATGGTTGAAGGCGTTTTCAACTATCGAAGGGCAAGTATCACGCATGGATCGCTTGGTTGAGCAGCTGTTAGTGTTATCGAAAGTTGAAGTTAACTCTGATGTTGAAAATAGCGATATCGTTAATATGCCTGAAATGTTGGGGCAGCTTATCGAAGACTCTCAATGGTTAAATGTAGATAAAAAGCACGAAATCACGTTTGATATTGCTCCTGATATCGCCATGCTTGGCAGCGATACTGAGCTAAAAAGTGCCTGTTCTAATTTACTGTCGAATGCGATTGGCTATACTCCGGAAAATGGCAAAATTCACGTGTCGTGGCAATATGATGGTGAGCGCGCAAAGTTTTCTGTTACGGACAATGGCCCTGGCATTAAAGCCGTTGATGTGGCACGGTTAACCGAACGATTTTACCGAGTTGATAAATCCCGTTCGCGTGACACTGGTGGCTCTGGTTTAGGTTTAGCGATTGTTAAACATGTGGTCAGTCATCACCATGGCGAATTAGTGATCAAAAGTGATTGGGGCAAAGGTAGCGAATTCTCTATTTACTTTCCTAACGAAGTTATTTCCTCTCTGAAAAATTAATTCAATATATTACAGTAGCTTATGATTTTGCTGATTTAGGCTCTGTCATAGAACTGTAATATTACTTCAATATAATTGTCATATTAAGTTCTTATAGTTATCACAATTAAATAAAGATGACTCTTACTGGAGAAAGAAATGAGTTTAAAGCGTACTTTAACCATGATTGGCTTTACAGGCTTACTTAGCTTTGCAAGCCATGCTGTTGATAGTGATTTACCAGAATATAAAAAAGTGAGTGGCGTATCTGGCAACTTATCGTCAGTAGGTTCAGACACTTTAGCAAACATGATGACTTTTTGGGCTGAAGAATTTAAGCGTACTTACCCAAATGTTAACGTACAAATTCAAGCGGCAGGTTCTTCTACTGCGCCACCAGCATTAACTGAAGCGACTTCAAATATTGGTCCTATGAGCCGTAAAATGAAGTCTCGTGAAATTGAAGCATTTGAAAAGCGTTACGGTTACAAGCCAACGGCTGTTCGTGTTGCAATTGATGCCTTAGCAGTATTTGTTCACAAAGATAACCCAATTAAAGGTTTACGTATTGACCAAGTTGACGCGATTTTCTCAAATAACCGCAAATGTGGTGCAAAGAGCGATGTTGACCGTTGGGGTGATTTAGGTTTATCAGGTGATTGGACTGGTAAAGACGTTCAGCTTTACGGCCGTAACTCAGTATCAGGCACATACGGTTACTTTAAAAAGAAAGCACTATGTAAAGGTGACTTTAAAAATACAGTAAACGAGCAACCAGGTTCAGCATCAGTTGTTCAGTCAGTATCTGCGTCATTAAACGGTATTGGTTACTCAGGTATTGGTTACCAAACATCAGGTGTTCGTGCGTTGCCATTGTCTAAGAAAGACGACAACTACATTGAAGCGAACATGGAAAATGCAGTAGCTGGTAAGTACCCACTTTCTCGTTATCTATATATTTACGTTAATAAACATCCAAGCAAGCCATTAGCGCCGATGGATGCTGAGTTCTTAAAATCAGTTTTATCAAAGCAAGGTCAAAAGATTGTTGAAAAAGACGGCTACATTCCTCTTCCTGCATCAGTTGTTGCTAAAGAATTCAAAAAGCTAGGTTTATCTTTATAAGCTAAGCAAAAAAATTGATAGAAATGCCTGGCTTGTTCAGGCATTTTTTTTGCTTTTTTTTTTGGGGGGGGGGAAATAAATAACTAATGACATGTCGTTTAGAACTTAATAGTTAATTCTTATCGCTAAATTCTTGCAGCTTTTAACTTTCTTCCGCTTACCGCTTAAATCTTGTCGCTTTTAATTTTCCGCTAACGGCTTTCTGCTTAATCTTGCAGCTTTTAACTTTTCCGCTTACGGCTTAACTATGGGCTTCAATCGCTAAGGTAATGCCGACTTTTTCTAAATACTGCTGCTCATGAAATAATTCCGTATCAACTAACGGACGTTCTAACAACCAGCTTTGTTCGCAATGTAAGTAAAGGGTTTTCTTTTTATAGGCGAGGTTAAAGGGCGGCAATTCATTTAAATGGCGTTGCTGATTAAGTAAAACTGATAAGCGTAAAATAATGCAGATCGCTAACAAGGATTGTGGATCTAGCATGTACCACTCAAGTGCTTCAATGTCAGAAATCTTTTTCCGTTGATTGCCAACTAGCCAAGCAAGTGCTTGCTGCTGCTCTTGGTTAAAACCCGACAAATGGGCATTATTTAAAATATATTCACCGTGTTTTTGATAACCACCGGTATTAATATCGGTGCCTATTTCGTGAATTTGCGCAGACCATTGCAATAATTCTTGATAAATACTGTCGGTGAAGTTGAATTTTTTGGTGATATCTTCAAAAAAGGTGGTTGCTAGCTGACTGACATTATCGGCTTGTACTTGGTCGATGGTAAACCTTGTGCCTAAGCTGCCAATTGTGCGCTGCTTAATATCGTCACAACGGATCTTATCAAGCTGTTGATAGAGTACACCTTCACGTAGGGCCTGCGAGCAAAAATCAAGCTCGCTGATACCAAGCATCTCAAACAGCGCGATTAATATGGCAACACCAGAGCAAATAAGCTCGCGTCGGTTTTCTTTTAAACCAGCTAGTTTGATATTGGCTGTTGTTTGCGCCTTGATTAACTCGCTTTTAAGCTTTTGTAATTGCTTAAGCGTGATCGGCTTTTTGATTGCTTCGTCATAATTTAGAATATTATAAATTGCTTTGATGGTACCTGAGGTGCCAATAGCCGCTTGCCAGCCCTTTTTTTGAAAACGTTTAACCAGTGGCTCAATTTTGTATTTTGCTTCGTTAATGGCTTTTTTAAAGTGTTTTGAGCTAATGTTTTCGTCTGGAAAATATGCCTTTTGGCAACTAACACAACCGATATTTAAACTGGCGAGGGCTTTTACATCAAAGCCTTCACCAATAACACATTCAGTACTGCCACCACCAATATCGATGATCAGCTGTCGTAAACTCGACTCACTGTTGTGAGCCACCCCTTGATAAATCAAACGGGCTTCTTCATGGCCCGAAATTACTTCAATATCAAATGGAAAAACTTTCTTTGCCGCCTGTAAAAAGCGTTTAGCATTTTTGGCTTTTCTAAGGGTATAGGTTGCGACAACGCGAAAATTTTCAGCGGTTAAGTTTTCGGTGCTTGACAGTAAATTTTCTAACGTTGCTACGCCGCGACTAATCGCCTCGTCACTTAACATGTGGTTATCATCAAGACCGCTAGCCAGTTTTACCTGATACTTCTCGGTATGTAAAACTTGTAAGTTATCATTGCTTAAACGGGCATAGACATAATGAAAACTGTTGGAACCTATATCGAGCGCCGCCAAAAATTTTTCTGGGCTAGTATCAACATTCTCAGGTGTCGCACTGGTCTGCGGATTTTGTTCACTCATATATTGGTTTCAATTATTAGTCGTTAGCTAATAAGTCCTCATTGCTTTGTTCTTCTTGGCTTAAATAATCAAAAATGGCAAGTTGCGAGCGAATTTTTTTGCGGTTGCCGCGAGCAACATAGCGATTGTTTTGACTTTGATTGATCACTCTTGCCTTAGTGGTATCTTTAAAGTGTAGATCAAGGGTGTGAATAATTCGTTTTTGCAAGGTTTCATCATAAACCGGGCAGGCGACTTCAACACGGTGATCTAAATTTCGTTCCATCCAATCGGCTGAGCTGATAAATACTAGCTTATTTTTATTGTTTTCAAAAACCATAACGCGTGGATGTTCTAAAAACTGATCGATAATCGAAATGGCTTTAATGTTTTCACTTTGCCCTTTAACACCTGGCACTAGCGCGCACATACCTCGCACAATTAAGCGAATTTTCACTCCTGCGTTATTGGCTGCATAGAGTTTATTGACTAAACCTTTATCGACTAAGTTGTTTACCTTTATGGTAATTTCGGCTTTGAGCCCTTGCTCAGCAAAAGCGATTTCGTTATCGATTAACTGGTAAAGACGTCGGCGAGAGGTCAGCGGAGAAACAATTAAATGATTGAAGCGAAACCGTTTATAACTATGAGAAATAAACGAAAATACCTGTTCAACTTCTTGGCATATTTCTTTGTGCTTGGTAAATAAGGCAAAATCGGTGTAGATGCGGGCATTATTTTCATGAAAATTACCGGTGCCGATATGGGCATATTGCACTTTTTTCTCTTGCTCGATACGGGTGATGACACAAAGTTTTGAATGGATCTTTAAGGTGTCGATGCCAAAATCTACGTGAATGCCAGCATCTTTCATTTTTTTAGCCCACTCAATATTGGCCTGCTCGTCAAACCTTGCCCGTAGTTCAACGACCACGGTGACTTTTTTACCGTTTTTAACCGCCTCAATCAGTGAATTAATGATACGGGAGTCTTTGGCGACGCGATAAATATTAATTTTAATATCAATCACTTTTGGGTCGTACGACGCTTGGCGAATAAACTCAGTAAAATGGCGAAACTTGTAATACGGGTAATACAATAAAATATCTTGTTGGCTAATCGACTTAAATACCGATGAGTGCTCTAAAAATGCTGTTGAGTCGAGCGCTTTAATTGTTGGGTTTTCAAGCTGCTTACGACCCAGGTTTGGAAATTGGGTGAAATCTTTAAAGTTACGGTATTTAACCCCCGCTTCGAGTTTTTCTGAGGCCTTAATTTTTAACGACTTTTTAATGAACTTTAACATGTAATCGGGCATGTTTTTGTCGTGCACTAAACGCACCACATCAGCTTTTAGTCGCTGCTTTAGCCCTTTCGACATTTTATCAAGTAAGCTTTTATCAAGCTCGTCTGTCAGGTTGTATTCCGAATCACGGGTCAGCTTTATTGAAAAGGCCTCAATAGTGTCGTATTGGAATAAGTGGGTAAATATATCATTGATGAAAAAGTGCACCACATCATCAAGCATCACGATGTACTTTTCTTTTTTACTGCCTTTGTTTGGTAAAACAATGAAACGTTTTTCTTCGGTCGTGGGTATTTCAACTAACGCATATTGAATATTTTCGTTGTGCTTTAAAGCGGCTAAAAAGTATATCGACTCATCGTCAATCACATCTGAAAAGTTGGTATCGGCGGTAATAATAATCGGGGCAATATGACGAATAATACGATTGTCGAAGTAGGCTTTAAGCCATTTAAGGTGTTCGTTTGTTAAGTTGTTAGTGAAACTCGAGTCAGGTGTGCTGTTGAAAATAACATGAATATGGTGACGATGTAATTGTTCAAAAATATCATCGGCAATTGCTTTAAATCGGGTACTTAAGTGATTTACCTTTTTATTGATGTCGGCGAGCAGTAACTCTTTATCGTTTTGGTTAGACTCTTTAGCACGCTCGACCAGTACTTCTCGACGAATACTAGCGACACGCACTCGAAAAAATTCATTTAAATTTGCAGAGTAAATACCGAGAAATTTAATGCGTTCTACAATCGGCACCGACGCATCGGCAGCCTCTTGTAAAACGCGTTCATTAAATGAAAGCCAACTGAGTTCTTTATCAAAATATTGGGGCAAATCTGTCATGGGGGAATTTCCAACTACATCAGTTTAAATTATTGATATCAGTAAGTTATAACCAGACATTGTCTCAAAGTATTATGACGTTTTTATGTCATCGTGAAATATCGACCATTAAATCGTCTGCTAGGTTTTCTAAGGCATCAATTAAATTATCTGTTGCTTGATCGCCTGAAACGGTAATAGTGGCTTTTGCTTTAAATAGCTCTTGCCCACTGTGAGCTGCGCTTTCTTGTTTAGTGACTAGCTTTAATAAGTTACCACCTTGTTGATGTACTGTTGACGATATTTCTTGAATAATGCCAGCGCGGTCGTTGGCGGTTAATTCTAGAACAATACTTGGCTGTAACTTTTCTGCTGATGCTTGGGTTATGGTGCTAACCGCTTCAAGGTTTTCGATTTGTTTAATTTCATTGACTATTGCGCTGGTATTTTCTTCGCTAACTGAAATTTCTATAACACCGGCAAAAGTATTGGATAAATGATGCAGGCTACTTGCTTGCCAGTTGCCTTGGTGTTTTTTAACGATGTTTGACAATGTGTCTACTAAGCCTGGGCGGTCTGGGCTAACAAAAGAGATCACAAGGTTGTTCATAATGCGTCCTTAAATTATTAAATGAATATCATAGGGAATTTTATTTGAGGGGTATTAGGCAGAAGCTCCAGTCAATTGAGATAGCTCTTTATTGAGCTGACTTTCGTCGCCTAAATTAAGTTCAACTAAACGTCTTAAAGAGGTAATGCTGTCAATGTCGATGGCATTGCAACGTAACCCTGTTTCGCCGTTTTCTTGATGAACAACAGCGATATGCATAACAACTTCTTCTTGGTCGTTTAAGTTAAAACTTAATACGCCCAGTTTGTTAATTAATGGTAGTTCACTTTCAGGAGTATTGATTAACGCTCCATTTAACGAGATGTCGAGAATTGATACCGGATATTTTCTTTCTTCAATTTCCACATTCGCTTCAATCGAAAATAATATGCGGGTAAATTGCCGTCTGTTTTCCATTAGTTATCATCATCTAGTTGTTACATACTCTTAGCATAGACTTGTTTTAAAAAAAAGGCACCTTAAACAGTAGATTAAGGTGCCTTTTTTGATAAAAAATAACTCATTGCTGAAAGTATCAACAAAGGTCAATACGCTCTAATTAGCTAATACGTTTGTATTTAATGCGATGTGGTTCCATTGCCGCAGCGCCTAACGTTTTCTTCAACCATTCGTCGTATTCAGTAAAGTTACCTTCGAAAAAGTTAACTTGGCCTTCATCGCGGTAGTCAATGATATGGGTCGCAATACGGTCTAAGAACCAACGGTCATGAGAAATTACCATCGCACAACCTGGGAATTCTAAGATGGCTTCTTCTAAGGCACGTAATGTTTCAACATCAAGATCGTTGGTTGGTTCATCAAGTAGTAATAAGTTACCGCCAGTTTGCACAAGCTTAGCTAGATGTACACGATTTCGTTCACCACCTGATAAATCCTTAATGAATTTTTGTTGGTCGTTACCTTTAAAATTAAAACGGCTACAGTAAGCACGGCTTTGAATTTGGTAATTACCGATTTCGATAATATCTAATCCGCCAGATATTTCTTGGTAAACGGTATTGTTTTCATCCATATCGTCGCGGAATTGGTCAACGCTGGCAAGCTTAACGGTTTCACCTAATACCGCGTCACCTGAATCGGCTTGCTCTGCGCCTGATAAAATTTTAAATAAGGTTGATTTACCCGCGCCGTTAGCACCAATAATACCGACAATAGCGCCTTTAGGAATGCTAAAGCTTAAGTCGTCAATTAATACACGACCATCAAACGACTTCGTTAAGTTGGTGACATCTAATACTTTGTCACCCAAACGTGGTCCAGGTGGAATATAAAGCTCGTTGGTTTCGTTACGTTTTTGGTGTTCTTGGTTATTCAATTCTTCAAAACGTGCCATACGGGCTTTGTTTTTAGATTGACGCGCTTTCGGATTTGAACGCACCCACTCAAGCTCTTGCTTGATGGTTTTTTGTAGGGCATTTTCGCTTCGGTTTTCTTGCTCTAAACGCGCGTCTTTTTGCTCTAACCAAGAAGAGTAGTTACCTTCCCATGGAATACCGTGACCACGGTCAAGCTCAAGTATCCAACCAGCAACGTTATCTAAGAAATATCTATCATGGGTAATGGCAACCACAGTACCAGAGTAGTCATGTAAGAAACGTTCTAACCAAGCAACAGATTCTGCATCTAAGTGGTTGGTAGGTTCGTCAAGCAATAGCATATCTGGCTTTTGCAGTAATAAATGACACAGTGCAACGCGGCGACGTTCACCACCACTAAGTACGGCAATTTTTTGCTCCCAAGGTGGTAATCTTAGGGCATCGGCAGCGCGTTCTAAAACGTTATCGATGTTGTGGCCGTCTTGGCTATTAATGATGTCTTCTAATTGACCTTGCTCTTTAGCGAGTGCGTCAAAGTCAGCGCCTTCAGCAGCATATTCATTATAAACTTCATCTAAACGCGCGAGAGCGTTTTTAACCTCAGAAACCGCATCTTCAACAACTTCACGTACGGTTTTAGTGTCATCCAGTTCTGGCTCTTGTGGTAAGTAACCAATTTTTGTTCCAGCAAGGGCGGTTGCCTCGCCTTCAAAGTCTTTATCAACACCGGCCATAATACGTAAAAGTGTTGATTTACCTGAACCATTTAAACCTAATACGCCAATTTTGGCGCCTGGGAAAAATGATAAAGAAATATCTTTTAAAATAGTACGCTTAGGAGGAACAACTTTGCTCACTCGGTTCATCGACATGATGAATTTATCTGGTAACGGCTGAGCCATGGGGAAACCTTTTGCTTGGTAGAATTTATGGCGGTTATTTTAGTTGATTCATCAGTGATTAAGCAAATAACTCGGTACGCTTTATCAGAAAAAGTTTATTAATGAAAATAGTATAGGTATTGGTAATGTTAATAAGGATGAAATTAGTTAGTTACTTGGTATTATCTGATGCTGATGTTTGTTGCAGGTAATCACTATATAAGCAAAAATAACCATGTTCATCTGACTCATGTCGCGCTTTGGCGTGATACATAGCTTTGTCGGCAACGCTAATTAATCCCGCTAGTGATTGCTCATCTTGAGGGTAGAAAGCACATCCCATTGATGCGCCAACAGCAACACTTTTATTCACTTGTGCTAATTGGTAAGGCGTTGCAATGGCACCATGTATTTTTTCTACGACATCAAGCACTTCTTTTTGTTTTAAGTTTGGTAAAATAATAATAAATTCATCACCACCCCAGCGAGATAGCAAATCACGTCGACGAAGCGCTTTTATTAATTGCTGGGCAACGTGGATCAGAATTTCATCACCCGCGTCATGGCCATATATATCGTTGATTGGTTTGAATTTGTTTAAGTCGAGTAAAATTAGTGCAAAGGGAGTATGGTTGGCGATAAATTTATTTAAGGTTTGCTCAGTACCTCGTCGATTTAAGAGCTGCGTTAATTGATCGGTATTGGCTTTAAAGCCAAGATCTTCTAATTGTAACTTTCTTTTGGAAATATCATGTAACGTAACTTGATGATATTCATTGTTATCTTCTGAAATATTGGTACTAATGATCGCTTGTACCCAAATGTCGGGTTTATCGAGTTTGCTATTAATTAATTTAAATTCGCCAGAAGCGGTTTCGTTGCTGTCAAAGGCAATTTTAACCAAAATATTCAAGGCTTCTGTTTCTTCAAATAATTGCGTTAAATAAGGTCCAAAACTGTCTTGCATTGGCAGCTTTAAGTGTTGAAGTAACTTGCTAAAGGCACTGTTATATAACAAGAGCTTACCTTTAGGTTCCATCAGAACAATAGGGGACGTTGAATTTTCAAATAACATTTGAAAATGCTTACTTAGTCTTTCAATTTCACTACGTAAATTTCGCTCTTCGATGATATGCACTTCTGCTTTAGTTAATACATAATTAATATCGGTAACTAATTCACCTAGCTCACTGTTGTCGTGTCGATTAGGGTAGTCGAGCCTTGCCGGTGTACCGGGCGTAATATTGTGCAGTTGTTTAGCTATTTTAATAATTGGGTTAGTGATTACGGTAATGGCGACAACAATAAGCACTAAAGTGACGATGGCTGCTTGAACAGCAATGGCGATGCTATTGTCAGTACTGATTTGTGCGGCACGGTTTTGAATATAATTGATATTAGGGGTGATGATTAAAGTGCCCACTTCTCTGTCGGCTTCAAATGGGGAAAACAATTGAAAGGTAACCGCGTCTTGACTAGGTGTAAATTTGTTAGACTTAATTGATAGATTGGTCGTGGTAATACTGACACTTTCAACAACATTATTTGAAACTAAGCCATTAACGGCCTCATTTAATAACTCTTCGTCTTCTAAATAACTGGCAATAGAGGTGGTCGCGCTAATGGTGGTATGAAGTTGTTCGATTTCTTGTTTGCTGATCGCTAATTCATGATGATAAGTAATGCGGTGAAATATTTGAGTTGATAAAAAGCCTACAACCGCTGCTGCAACCGTTATTAAAAATGCTAGCCGTGTAACTAAACCATGTTTATTCATGCAATTCGTAAACAATTTTTAAGTTTTTATTTAACATAGATTTGGGAATGTAACCTATGGCAGTAACGTTTTCTTCAATCGAGCTGATAACACTTGCTTCATTGGCTTGTTGTAAAGATGCTCTCATTCTGCCGCTAAAGCGAATTCTAGACCAATAAGCATTGATACTTGGCAATGAGCGACCGACTAATAATTGATAAAAGCGTCGTTTGGTTTCTTGCTCACTGTCTAAATCGATGGCAACAGCTTTTTCCCCGTTAGGAAAAGCGACATATTTCCCCATAAAAATATCAATCACTTCAGAGCGGTTCATTAACTTAGTTGGGTTGTTTGCATTAACGACGATTACAATCGGATCTTCTGATTGCGCCAGTGCCCAAACCTCTGGTGACATAAGAATGATAAATATGAGTAAAAGTTTGTTCATAGAGCGAAACTCACATTAAACATATAAGTGTTCACGCGTTCACTAGGGCTTTGGTTTGAGTTATTTAGCCATAAAGTATCACCCTGTTCGTCGATCAACGTGTTGTTCCATTGTAAATAAGCCGCTACTTTGGCATTTAAATCCCAACGCATACCCAACGAAAATGTATGTTGGTTTGAAGAATAATAGTTTAGTGCGCCTTCAATTCCGTAAACTAATTCAGGTATTAACGCTTGGTTTACATTGGTTTGGTTAAAATGGAAATTGTCAGAATTGGTTTGAGCTAAAATACTATAGAAGGTGTACTTATTATGTTGGTAGGCTGCACTAACATAGGCATTTCGTAGTTTGCTTAAGGTTATTGTATCGGATGATATTTGCGCAAACTCAGACGTAAAAATAAAATTATTTAGGTAAGCTTGACCATTGATTGAACTGTAGGTTATTTTTTTTCCTTTTACTGACATGTCTTCAATAAATTGTTCTGGGTTTGGCCAAATGTAGTCAGGTAAGCTTTTTATTTGATCAATAATATATTGATTAGATTCAGTTTCATTAGGAAATTTAGTCTGCGTATACTTAGCTTGTAAGATCCAGTCGGTATGATCAAGTGTTAACGACACACCATAAACATCTTCAACTTTAACCAACTCAGGGGTGTCTGTGTAAGTTATATCAGCCTCACTTACCCCCGTAAAAAACTTGCTGCTAAAAGTACTACCTGCGATGCGTGTGGTGTAAGTAATATCTGCGCCGTCAATATGTCGATAGGGGATAAGGCCGTAAATTTCATTAGGGACAGAAGCCCAACTATAGGCAATATTAATATCACGATATTCTGTGATTAAAAAAATGTCGGGTGAGGTTCTGCCTACGCGTATTGTCCAATTGGCTGAGGGGGTATAACGAATAAATGCTAAGGTGAAATATTTATCTAAACTTGGATCTGCCATGTCTCGCAGTACAGCCTGACTGACAAAATCAAAATTGTCAGCTATCGACGCTTCAAATTGAATGCCAAGCAAGGAATTATTTTTCCAGTCAATATCGCCAGAGTAAACGCCTTCATCGACACTGATATCTTTTCGGTAACCGTAGCGCTCAGAGTCTGAAACCGTTATGCCTAGTGTGCCAAAACTACTCCACTCTAAATGAGTTTGAGCAACTGCTGGCATGCAGGCCAAGGTTAGCGTAATAAAAGGCAATATATTTTTAAACATTGAATCACTTGAGTAATAGACATGTTTCATTTAACAGTAGGATAAATGTACAGATTTCTCAAGGTGGATAAACAATAAAGCTAACAATATGTTAAGTGAAATAATCTCTTAAAGGAATGTGCTGTTTTCATTGTGTTTTTAAAAACGAAAAGTGGTTAACTAGGCATGTCGCTGGCTTGTAGTTTTTTTCGATATTGCAAGGCAACCACTTTAATAATATCGCGCCAGGTAATAATGCCAACAGGGTGTGAATGTTGGTTAACTATCGGCAAACAAGATAGGTTGTGATCGTAAAATAGTACAACAGCTTCGTTAAGGGAAATATCATCATGTGCAGTGATGAGATCCTTTTCCATAATTAAGTTTAATTTCTTTTGCAAAAGCAGTGTATCGCTATGGGTTTCTTTACGCGTACCGATAGCAGGGCTTAAATGTTGATAAACATCTCGGTCGGTCACTAAGCCAACTAATTTGTTTTCTTCGGTGATTAAAATGTGGTGAATTGAGTTGGTATCAAATATTTGTTTAGCTTGTTCAAGTTCTTCATCTAAGTCTAATGTCAGTAATTCTTTAGACATCAATTTGTTAACACTCATAGATAGACCTTTATATACTTAAATCAAATGGTGGATTTAAACGCTTGTTTAAAAGTTGTCGTCAATTGCCCTAAAATATGTTTTCATAGGGAGATATGTAAGGCAAAAATCAACTATATTTTAGTGGATTACTGCACCGCTTTGCAATTGTATAACAACAATATTAATAGCGCTTATAGTAAAGTATAAACCTGATTTATATAAAAACTAAACAAGTCGTAATCGTCAAGACAACAATGTGTAAAATAGTAGTGAAAGGATAAAAAATGGCCGACAATTTATATACCCCAGAGCAAGACCAGCAACAAATTCAAGATATAGATAATTTACTTGCAGCGCAGCGCGTGGCATTTAATCAAGACCGTTTTCCTTCTTACGAATCTCGAGTGGCAGATTTAAAGCAACTAAAGTCTGCCATATTAAAATTTAAGCAACCACTTATAGAAGCGCTTTCACAAGATTTTGGTTGTCGCTCAGAAGATGACTCGACTATTGCTGATATTTTACCAACGGTTATGGGCATTAATTATGCGATAAAAAAAGTCAAAAAATGGATGAAACCGTCTAAGCGTCATGTCGGCCCAATGTTTCAACCGGCAAAAGCCTATGTAGTTTACCAACCGTTAGGGGTTGTTGGTGTTATTACGCCGTGGAACTATCCTATCTTTTTGGCACTTGGCCCGCTTACTACCGCATTAGCGGCAGGTAACCGAACTATGATCAAGATGTCTGAGTTTACCCCACATACCAATAAAGTATTACGCGAGTTGCTTGCCAGTGTGTTTGAACAAGAAAAAGTCGCCCTCATTGATGGTGGGCCAACGGTTGCAGCGCACTTTTCAAAACAAGCCTTTGATCACTTATTGTTTACCGGCTCTACTCGGGTTGGAAAAATGGTGATGGCAGCAGCATCAGAGCATTTAACGCCAGTAACGCTAGAGCTTGGTGGTAAATCACCCACGGTTATCGATGATGAAATAGAAATAAATGATGCGGTATCACGCTTTATTTTAGGTAAAACACTTAATGCTGGCCAAACATGTGTCGCGCCAGACTATATCATGTGTCCAAAAGCTCGCATTAATGAGCTCGTGCAAGCCTGTGCGGAACAATTCAAAAAAATGTACCCAAGTATTGCTGATAATAAAGATTATGGCAGCATTATTAACGATGCCCAGTTTGAGCGTTTACAAACATGGCTTGCGGATGCCAAAGATAAAGGGGCAACGATTGTCAGTGCAACCAATGACAATATAGATAAATGTCTTGCGCAGCGAAAATTACCGTTAACTATCGTTAGCGATGTCAATGAAGATATGACCATTATGCAAGAAGAAATTTTTGGCCCTATCTTGCCAATTGTTGGTTATGACTCAATCGATGACGCGATTACCTACATTAATGAAAGACCACGTCCGCTAGCGTTATATTTATGTAGCCACAATAAAGCTTTACAAAAGCGGTTTGTTGAACATACCCACGCCGGCGGCATGTGTATCAATGAGGCAACTTTGCAAGTAGGGCAAGATGATATGCCGTTTGGTGGTGTTGGCGCGTCAGGTATGGGTCACTATCATGGTCATGAAGGCTTCTTAACCTTATCAAAAGCTAAATCTGTGTTAGAAAAAGGTAAATTTAGTAGTTCATCAATGGCATTTCCGCCTTATGGCAAGTTAGTGCATAAACTTATTTACACCTTTTTTATGAGATAAAATCTCTCGTTACTGCTACTGTCACAAAAGTGTCACATTACTGTCTTATAATCGCCGCGTTGAAAAATTTGCACGTAATTAAGGTAGTGAAGTGGCACTTTTGTCTTTTGACGTAAATAAACGACAGTTTAAAAATAAACTCGCTCAGTGGTTAATTACCCTGGGTGGCGTTAGTGTATTGTTTACACTGATCCTTATTTTTCTGTATTTACTTTATGTAATTAAACCTATTTTTGAGTCAGCTACGGTTGAACCTGTGACTCAACTACAATTAGCAAGCAATGCAGAAGTACTTACTGCAGGTAGTGATGAACTATCCGAAGTTGCTTACACCCTTGATAAGCAAGGTCAATTAAACTTTTATCAAGCAAAACAAAGTGACTTTAGAGAAGTTGGCGCTAAGATTTCATCTTACCCTGTTAGCAACTCTGCTAATGTTGAGTTACTGCTTGAAGCTGATACCGGTCAAACAGTGCTTACCAATGCTGAAGATCACGTCTTTGTTTTTGAAAGCAAGTTCACTGCCAGTTATATCGGTGACCAACGTGATATCGCGCCAAGCTTAAATTACCCGCTTGGTGAAGACAGTATTGAAGTCGACGAGCAAGGCGCTAGGTTAACTCAGTTAGCTTTTGCCATGAACGAAGAAACTGCGGTATTTGTTGGTTTTACTCAAGACAAGCGCTTAATTAAAACCACGCTAGTTGCAGAAGACGACTTTAATTATGACCCAGAATTTGAAGCCATTTATCAAGAAATTGACTTCAATGAACAACACGTCGACGATATTCTTATTAGCCCAGATTTAACACTTGCCTTTGTTCGTGTTAATGACATTGTGTCTGTGTTCGAGTTAGACGATGAATACTCGGTCACTAAACGCAGTGAAATCGACGTGGTACCAAATAACAATTATCAAATATCTAGCATGTCGCTGCTTTCTGGTGGTAGCTCATTATTGTTTGGTGATTCACGCGGTAAAGTTTCTCAGTGGTTTGAAGTTTCAACTGAACAGGGGCGTTTATTTAAACAAGTGCGCGACTTTGAAGTTAGTGACTCAGAAGCCGTTGTTGAAATTCATACCGAACAATTTCGTAAGAGCTTTTTCACATTAACACCGTCAGGTGAAATGGGCGTGTTCTACACCACCAGTGACGCAGACTTGTGGCGCGGCGAAATTTCATCAAAGCTTCCACATGCCTTTGGTATTACGCCACGAGCCAATGGTTTAGTGATCGTGCAAGGTCAAGAGCTGCAAATGTTTGCGGTTGAAAATGAACACCCTGAAGTGACATGGAACGCGTTATGGCAAGAAGTTTGGTACGAAGGTTACCCTGAACCAGACTACATTTGGCAATCAACATCAGGCTCTGATGACTTTGAAGCGAAATTCTCATTAGTACCAATTTCATTTGGTACGATAAAAGCTGCATTATATGCAATGCTATTTGCTGTGCCGATTGCAATTACAGCGGCAATTTATACCGCTTACTTCATGACCCCAGGTCTACGTAAAAAAGTTAAGCCGACAATCGAATTAATGGAAGCCTTGCCAACGGTTATTTTAGGTTTCTTAGCCGGTTTATGGTTAGCGCCAATTATTGAAAACTATTTACCTGCCATGGTCTTGCTGCTGATATTTTTACCGGTATCAACACTCATTACGGCGTTTTTGTGGCACAACTTGTCGCAAAATTTGAAAAACAAAATACCTGAAACGCTAGCGCCTATTATTTTACTGCCAGTGCTTATGCTAGCCGCTTATTGTGCGTTTGCGTTATCACCAGTGTTAGAAGTGTATTTCTTTGGCGGCGATATGCGTCAATTCATTACTAACGATTTAGGTATTTCATTCGACCAACGTAACGCATTAGTGGTCGGTATTGCGATGGGCTTTGCTGTTATTCCAACTATTTTCTCGATGGCAGAAGATGCAATTTTCAGTGTGCCTAAACATTTAACCAGTGGTTCACTTGCTTTAGGTGCGACACCTTGGCAAACACTGATTAAAGTTGTTTTGTTAACGGCAAGTCCGGGGATTTTCTCGGCCATTATGATGGGCTTAGGTCGCGCTGTTGGTGAAACCATGATTGTACTTATGGCTACCGGTAATACGCCAATTCTGGATTGGAGTATCTTCCAAGGAATGCGTACCTTAGCAGCGAATATCGCCGTTGAAATGCCAGAGTCAGAAGTGGGTAGTTCTCATTATCGTATTCTGTTCTTAGCAGCATTCGTATTGTTTGTTTTCACATTTGTTTTTAATACTTTAGCTGAATTTGTTCGCCAACGTTTGCGCGAAAAATACAGTTCGTTGTAATTGGCTAAGGTAAGGATAATTTAATGAATACTTGGTTTAAATCTGGTTCTCCGTGGGTATGGTTGTCTGCTGGCGGTGTAAGTATCAGTTTAATTTCAGTAATAGGCTTATTATTGTTAATTGCGTCAAATGGTTTATCGTATTTTTGGCCATCGGAAATTCATCAATTTAGCTTAAAAGATACTGAAGGCAAGAACAGTGTTGTTATTGGTGAAATCTACGATCGTGAGCAAATTCCAGCATCGCAGTTATCACATACTAACCTGGTACTACCTGAAGGCACTGAAACCGTAGAGCGCTTATTAGTTAAAACCGGTAACCGCGAATTAGTGAGCTTAGATTTTCGCTGGTTATTGGTGCCACAAATTACAGAGCAATCTACACCAGAAGATTTAGCGGTCATTGAACGTCGCACTAACGGTAACTTTTACGGTCGCATTGAAAAAGTGATTAAAGACGGTCAAGAAGTTGCTATAACTGAGTTGCCTGTTTTGCTTGAACGCGTCTCCGACTTTCAAGAAGAGATTGACGAATTACAAAAAGATAATATCGGCGCGATTAACTATCAGTTAGAACGTCAACGTTTAAAAGAGCGTAAACATGCGCTTGATGAAACGTTAACCGATGAACTAAAAGCGAAATTTAGTGCTGAAAATGCAAAACTTGAAGCTGATTATCAGGTATTAGAAACTGAGCTTTTAGCCTTAAGAGCAAAGTTAGCGCGTGATCAGCTTGTAATGGTTGCGATGGGCGGCGAGCGCGTCACCATCAACTTTGACCAAATATTAAAGATTCACTTTAATAACCAAATGAGCATTATTGAGAAAACCGGCGTGTTTTTCTCACAAATTGGTGCATTCATTGGTGATGAACCACGCGAAGCCAATACCGAAGGCGGTGTATTTCCGGCCATTTTTGGTACCGTGCTTATGGTATTGCTAATGACGGTAATCGTTTCACCTTTTGGTGTGGTTGCAGCCATTTACTTGCATGAATATGCGGGTAAAAATGTGCTAACTAAAATATTACGTATTGCGGTAATTAACTTGGCCGGTGTGCCATCGATTGTATATGGTGTATTTGGTTTAGGCTTTTTTGTTTATATGATTGGCGGCAGTTTAGATCAATTGTTTTACCCTGAAACCTTACCAAGTCCAACATTTGGTACGCCAGGTGTACTTTGGTCAGCAATTACCTTGGCTATTTTAACCTTACCAGTGGTTATCGTATCAACCGAAGAAGGTTTATCACGTATTCCATCGTCGATGCGTTTAGGTAGCCTTGCACTAGGTGCAACAAAAATAGAAACCTTATGGCGTATTATTTTACCGATTGCCAGCCCAGCGATTATGACGGGTATTATTTTAGCGATTGCTCGTGCTGCTGGTGAAGTTGCACCGTTAATGTTGGTTGGTGTCGTGAAAATGGCGCCGAATTTACCACTTGATGGTAACTTCCCGTTCTTACATTTAGATCGCAAATTTATGCACTTAGGTTTCCACATTTATGATGTTGGTTTCCAAAGCCCTAACGTAGAAGCGGCAAGACCTTTGGTTTATGCAACAGCATTATTATTGGTAACCATTATTGTTGCCTTGAACATGACGGCGGTGTCTATTCGTAATAGATTACGTGAAAAATACCGTATGTTAGAGCACTAAGCTGCACACCACTATTGCCAATAACGCACTATATGTGCGTTATTGAAAACAAATTAAGTATTAAATAAAGAGTAAATTATGATCACCGTAACCCCGAGAGTTCAACAAGGTAGTCAACCGATTATAGATTTGAACAATCTTTCTCCAGAACAAGTGGCATTAAACATTAATGATTTAAACTTGTTCTATGGTGAAAAACAGGCGCTGCAAAATATTTCTATGTCTATTCCTAAAGGCCAAGTAACGGCTTTTATCGGCCCAAGTGGTTGTGGTAAGTCAACGTTATTACGTTGTATTAACCGCATGAACGACTTAGTTGATGGTTGTAGTATTCAAGGCGAAATTAATTTACACGGCGAAAACATTTATAATAAAAATGTTGATGTTGCACAGCTGCGTCGCAAAGTTGGTATGGTATTTCAGCGTCCGAACCCATTTCCTAAAAGCATTTATGAAAATGTTGTTTATGGCTTGCGCATTATGGGCGAAAATAACCGCCGCGTATTAGATGTTGCGGTAGAAAAAGCATTACGCAGTGCAGCATTGTGGGATGAAGTTAAAGATCGCTTAAATGAAAGTGCGCTTGGTTTGTCAGGTGGTCAGCAACAACGTTTGGTTATTGCTCGTGCGATTGCCATTCAACCTGAAGTATTATTACTTGATGAACCAACATCAGCACTTGACCCAATTTCTACTTTAGTGATTGAAGAGCTGATTAACGACTTAAAGAAAAACTTTACCGTTGTTATTGTTACCCATAACATGCAGCAGGCGGCAAGGGTTTCTGACCAAACAGCATTCATGTATATGGGCGAGTTAATTGAATATAACGACACCAATACTTTATTTACTACACCAGATAAAAAGAAAACCGAAGACTACATCACCGGACGATACGGTTAATTTTTTTTAGGCAAAACCTAACAGCAAAATTAAGAGATAAATTATGGATAACGTTAATGTTGGTCGACATATTTCAGGCCAGTTTAATGAAGACTTAGAACGTGTCATCAACCATGTTATGCAAATGGGTGGCTTAGTTTCAAAACAAGTAAGCGACGCATTACAAGCCGTTAGCGAAACAGACGAAGCTTTAGCGAAACATGTACTTAACCAAGATTATAAAATTAATAACTTGGAAGTCAGTATTGATGATGAATGTACACGTATAATCGCAAAGCGTCAGCCTGCAGCTGGTGATTTACGTCTTATTATGGCGATCGTCAAAACCATTGCTGACTTAGAGCGTATTGGTGATGAAGCCGAAAAAATAGCGAATGTTGCCTTAGAAAACTACTCAAGCAAGCAAAAAGATTTACTGCTAAGCCTAGATAACTTAGGTCGTTTAGTTTTAGATATTTTACAGCGCACTCTCGATGCGTTTACACGTATGGACTTTGATGCGGCACTACAAACTCACGGCGGTGATGCCAAAATTGACCGTGAATATGAAGCCTTAATGCGTCAGTTAATGACTTACATGATGGAAGACCCACGTTCAATTCCACAAATTATGAGTGTCATTTGGTCGGCACGTGCATTAGAGCGTATTGGCGATCGTTGTCAAAATATTTGTGAATACATCATTTATTTTGTTAAAGGTAAAGTGGTACGCCACACTACCGCAGAAGATATGAAAAACCTGTAGAAAGCATAAAAGCTTTTTACCGCGTTTCATTAACAAAAACGCTATTAACTTTTTAATAAGTTAATAGCGTTTTTACTTGTAAAGTAGACAAAACTTGCTTCAATAGGCTGCATTTTTTGTCAAGTAAAAATGGCATGTAAGACGTAAATTCAACACTTATTTACGTTTTTTAGGTGTCTTATTAAATGATAGCTACACTCTGTGCAAACCAATAAGAAAAAGTCTTTTGTTAATGGTTGTAAATGGGGTACTATCCGCAACGAATTTAAACAAAGAGATTTCTCCTGGAAAATTATTATGGCCAGAAATTCAATTCTTGGTGTTTTTGCAAAATCACCAATCAAACCGTTAGAAAAGCATATTCGCTTGGTAACAAAATGTTGTAACCAACTAGTACCATTTTTTGAAGCTTGTACTGAAAAAGATTGGACTAAAGCGGGTAAAGTTCGCAACAAAATTTCAAAAATAGAACAAGAAGCCGATGCGCTAAAACGTCAATTACGTTTAGAGTTGCCGGGCGGTTTATTTATGCCTGTAGATCGTGCTGATTTACTCGAGCTATTAACTCAACAAGATAAAATTGCTAATAAGACCAAAGATATTGCTGGTCGTATTATTGGTCGTGAATTGGAAATTCCAGCAAGCATTCAAGCTGACTTTGCACTTTACGTTCAACGTTGTATTGATGCTACGGAAAAAGCAGCCGATGCAATTAATGAGTTAGACGACTTATTAGAAACAGGTTTTAGAGGTCGTGAAGTTGATTTGGTTGAAAAGATGATCAATCAACTAGACGAAATCGAAGATGACACAGACGGTATGCAAATTAAACTACGTCGAGAATTACTGGAATTAGAAAAGGATTTAAACCCAGTTGATGTAATGTTCTTATATCAAATCATTGAATGGGTAGGCGATCTGGCTGACTTAGCTGAGCGCGTAGGTGCCCGTTTAGAAATACTATTGGCTAGAAAGTAGGGCTATATTGTGGATATTTTAATTTCAAATGGCTCTTTATTAGTCATGATCGCGGCCTTTGTTGGCTTTTTTATGGCTTGGGGCATAGGTGCTAACGACGTTGCAAACGCAATGGGTACCTCAGTAGGTTCAAAAGCATTAACGATTAAACAAGCAATTATCATTGCAATGATATTCGAATTTGCAGGGGCTTACTTAGCCGGTGGTGAAGTAACATCGACCATACGTAAAGGCATTATTGATGCAGGCGCGTTTGTTGATATGCCTGAATTACTTGTATTTGGTATGATTTCAGCATTATTAGCGGCGGCAACTTGGTTGTTAATTGCTTCTTACTTGGGCTGGCCTGTTTCTACGACTCACTCAATTGTGGGTGCCATTATTGGTTTCGCTGCGATTGGCGTCAGCATGGATACGGTTGTATGGGGCAAAGTAGGCGGCATTGTTGGTAGTTGGATTATCACACCGTTAATTTCGGGTGTTATTGCATTCATCATTTTCAACAGTGCACAGAAACTTATTTTTGATACAGAGAAACCACTAGAGCAAGCAAGACGTTGGGTGCCATTTTATATGTTCCTAGCGGGCTTTGTATTGTCGTTAGTGACTATCAAAAAAGGTTTAAAACATATTGGTTTAGATATTCCTGCTGTTGATGGTTACTTATACGCAATTGCAGTTGCTGCGTTGGTTGCCTTTATTGGTAAAATCTTTATTGGTCGTTTGAATTTTGACGAGAAAGCTGACAAAAATACACACTACGCTAACGTAGAAAAAGTTTTTGCAATTTTGATGATTGTAACGGCTTGTTGTATGGCATTTGCTCACGGCTCAAACGATGTAGCTAACGCGATTGGTCCACTAGCAGCGGTAGTAAGTATTGTTGACAACGAAGGTCAAATTGCGGCGAAATCGGCTATTGCTTGGTGGATTTTACCACTAGGTGGTTTTGGTATTGTTGCTGGTCTTGCGATATTTGGTCATAAAGTTATTGCCACTATCGGTAAAGGCATCACTCACTTAACACCAAGCCGTGGTTTTGCTGCTGAACTTGCAGCGGCATGTACAGTAGTTATTGCTTCAGGTACTGGTTTACCTATTTCAACTACGCAAACGCTTGTTGGCGCCGTATTAGGTGTAGGTATGGCGCGTGGTATTGCTGCGATTAACATGAGTGTTGTTCGCAACATTGTGGTTTCTTGGGTAATTACCTTACCAGTAGGCGCAGGCCTTTCAATTATATTCTTCTGGATTATGAGCGCTTCGTTTAGCTAATTCATAAGAAAATAACTTAAATAAAAACCAGCATTTATGCTGGTTTTTTTATGGCAAAAATTTAGGTGTCTACTTTGGGGTTATCAAACGCTCATAGTGACTATGGCTCTATCGTTGCAAAGCTAATGTTTAATGGCAAAAAGCAAGCTACTAATTAGTAAGTGACAAAAGGTGGAATAAATATTAGGCACAAAAAAGGCGCTGACTGTTAACAGTCAGCGCCTTTCAACAAACATTTTAGCTTATTACTTGCTTAATGCTTCGCCTAAGTGAGGACGCATATCTTTAAGCATTTCTTTTAGCAAACGGCTGCTCGTTGCAACCGTGTTGCCTGATTTAGCATGGCCGTGACCGCCAGAGAAGTCAGTCACTAAACCACCTGCTTCAATCACTAATAATTCACCTGCTGCTGTATCCCATGGTTTTAAACCAATTTCGAAGAAACCGTCAACACGTCCTGCGGCAACATAAGCAAGATCTAGTGCTGCAGAGCCTGCACGGCGCATGTCAGCCGTTTTGGTAAATAATGCCTTGAAAATATCTAAGTAAGCATTGGTATGTTGTTTATGTTTAAAAGGGAAACCCGTTGCTAAAACAGCGCCACTTAATTCTTTGTGTTGTTTTACACGAATACGAAAACCGTTTAATTGTGCACCTTTACCGCGACTGGCAGTAAATAGTTCGCCACGAATTGGGTCATAGATAACAGCCTGATCTAACTTGCCTTTTACTTTAAGCGCAATAGATACAGCAAAATGAGGAATGCCTTTAACAAAGTTGGTGGTACCATCAAGTGGGTCGATGATCCATTGGTAGTCGTTATCTTCACCTTTAAGTTCACCAGCCTCTTCACTGATAATGCTGTGATTTGGGTATGATTTACGAATGGTTTCAATAATTGTCTGTTCTGCGCTTAAATCAACACTCGTGACAAAATCATTTGTGCCTTTCTTTTCAATTTCTACTTTATCTAACTGTTCGAACGCGCGAACAATTACAGTACCTGCATTACGCGCAGCGCGCACAGCAATATTTAGCATCGGGTGCATATTGACTACCTTATTTAACGAATAAATAGTAATAATCTTCTAATAAATTAACACAATACGACCGAGCCGCGCCTATTCATAGGCAAATGCAGGGTTAATTTCTTAGAAAATATATTAAACAACTTTGTAAAAGAGCAACGCTTGAAACGCCGAGCGAAAATCAAGCGCGCGTATTATAGCAAAGCACAAACAAATAGGCGATAAAGAATTTATCTGAGTCGTTAATATTTGTTTTGTTGTTGTCTTCATTAGGGTTTTTATTAATAAATGCATCAGCTCATAATCAATAGCCATAGCTTAGACCAATAAATTAGTGCTTTTTAGCAGTACATTGTTATTTTTCTATGGTAAAATCGAGGCTGTTTTAGCCATCTAGATAGTTATAAATGTCAGACTCTTTATTAGATAATGTTCGTATTGTACTAGTCAATACTTCAGATTGCCGTAATATCGGCTCAGCAGCTCGCGCAATGAAAACCATGGGCTTAAGCCAACTTATTTTGGTTGACCCAATTGAAATGCCAAATGGCCAAGCTCAAGCTTTAGCCGCAGGGGCAACCGATGTACTTGCTAACGCTAAAGTGGTTGCTACTTTAGAAGAAGCCATTAATGAGTGTGGTTTAGTTGTTGGTACCAGTGCACGTTCTCGCACGTTACCTTGGCCTATGCTTGAACCGCGTGGCTGTGGTGAAAAGTTAATTGAAGAAGCTAGCGAATATCCAGTGGCATTAGTCTTTGGCCGTGAAAGCAGCGGCTTAACCAATGAAGAATTGCAGCTGTGCCATTTCCACGTGCAAATTCCAGCTAATCCTGAATATAGCTCGCTTAACTTAGCGATGGCGGTGCAAACCTTAAGTTATGAAGTACGCACTAGTTATTTGCTAAAAGAAGAGCAAAAACATCAGAGCAAAGCAGCGGCACAAACAGACGAAGAAGCGTTTCCTGTCGTTGAAGAGACCGAGCGTTTTTATCAGCATTTTGAAAATGCACTAAAAGGCACCGGTTTTATAGTGCCAAGTCATCCTGGTTTAGTCATGACTAAGTTAAGACGACTTTTCAACCGAGCTCGTCCTGACGTTAAAGAATTAAAAATGATGCGCGGTATTCTTGCTTCGGTAGAGCGAGCTAGCGCCAATAAAGATAACGATAACAACTAATCGCTTAGCAAAGGCAAGCGTGTACTAATAATTTCACATTAAGGGAAATAACATGTTCAGTCGTATCAAAGAAGATATAAACAGTGTCTTTGATAGAGATCCCGCAGCACGTACGGTTTTTGAAGTATTAACCAACTACCCAGGCATGCATGCTATTTGGTGGCATCGTTTGTCTAATTGGTTTTGGAAAAAAGACCTGAAATTAATTGCGCGTACCATTTCAACGTTTGCTCGTTGGTTAACTGGCGTGGAAATTCACCCTGGTGCTACCTTAGGTCGCCGTTTTTTTATCGACCATGGTATGGGCATTGTTATTGGTGAAACGGCTGAAATTGGTGATGACTGTACTATTTATCATAGTGTGACTTTAGGTGGAACGAGCTGGAATGCCGGTAAGCGCCACCCAACTTTAGGCAATGGCGTCGTTATTGGCGCTGGTGCAAAAGTATTAGGGCCACTTAATATTGGTGAAAATTCACGTATTGGTTCAAATGCGGTAGTGGTAAAAGATGTGCCTGCAGGAGCAACTGTTATTGGCATTCCAGGTCGTGTGGTAAACACTAAAAAAACTGACCAAGCCAGTAATGGCGAACGTGATGCTATTGCGAAAAAATATGGTTTTGACGCCTACGCGGTGGCAACTAATAATCCAGATCCGGTAGCTAAGGCGATTGGTCGAATGCTCGATCATATGCACTTAATGGACAACAAAGTGTCTGAACTTTGTAAAGAAATTAATCAACTTGGCGGTAGTGTTTGCCAAGAAGCGCTACCTGAACTTCGTGTTGGTGAGTTTGTCGAAGACGAAAAAGCCGCCGCTAAGAAGCGAGAAGAGACAGTAAACTCGTTTGATCCTGAGATCTAATCACGCAAAAAATTGAATACTTGAGTTAAATGCTCAAGTATTTAATTGACTCTCAAATTAAAGCAAGTAAAATACCCGAGTAAAGTGGTTGGTTATTTACTTGACTATATAACAAGGTTATGTAAAATTGCGCTGCGAATAAGACGGGGATCAAATGAAATTAACTTCAAAAGGGCGCTATGCCGTAACAGCTATGTTAGATGTGGCACTTCACGCTGCAACAGGCCCTGTGCCATTAGCTGATATTTCTGAACGACAGGACATCTCATTATCGTATTTAGAACAGTTGTTTTCTAAATTACGCAAGCACGGTTTAGTTTCTAGCGTGCGTGGCCCAGGTGGCGGCTATCGACTTGGTCGATGTTCAGCACAAATAAGCATTGTTGACGTGATTGCTGCAGTTGATGAAAGCATTAACGCAACACGATGCGAAGGTAAGGCTGATTGCCAAGGTGGCGTAAAATGTTTAACCCACTCACTATGGTCAGACTTAAGTGAAAGAATTGAAGGCTTTTTAGAAAACATTTCATTATCTGAATTGGTTAGCCAAAAAGATATTAAAGCTGTGTCTCAACGACAAGATCAGCTGTACATAAAGTCTCAACACCCAAATGAGTTAGAAACCCTAATTTCAACAAAGAATGTGATTAACGACTGGTAACTTGCCAGCGTAGCTATACAGATTGGAGATTGTGAGCGAATGAAGCTTCCTATTTATTTTGACTACTCAGCAACAACACCAGTTGATAAGCGTGTTGCTGAAAAAATGATGCAATACCTTACTACCGACGGTTTTTACGGTAACCCAGCCTCGCGCTCTCATAAATTTGGCTGGCAAGCTGAAGAAGCGGTTGATATTGCGCGCAATGACATTGCCGACCTAATTAACGCTGATCCTCGCGAAATTGTATTTACCTCTGGCGCAACTGAATCAAACAACCTTGCCATTAAAGGTGCGGCGAATTTTTACAGTAAAAAAGGTAAGCACATTATTACCTGCAAAACCGAACATAAAGCGGTTTTAGATACCTGTCGTGAACTTGAACGTCAAGGTTTTGAAGTGACTTACCTTGACCCTGAATCAAATGGTTTAATCGATCTTAAAAAGCTTGAAGCGGCGTTTCGTGATGACACTGTGCTCGTAAGCATTATGCATGTAAATAACGAAATTGGTGTTGTACAAGATATTGCTGAAATTGGCGAGTTATGTCGCTCACGTAAAATTATTTTCCACGTAGATGCCGCACAAAGTGCCGGTAAAATTGCCATTGATATGCAGCAATTAAAAGTGGATATGATGTCGTTCTCGGCGCATAAAATTTACGGTCCAAAAGGCATTGGCGCTTTATATGTTCGCCGTAAGCCGCGTATTCGTTTAGAAGCCCAAACACACGGCGGTGGCCATGAACGCGGTATGCGCTCTGGTACTTTGCCAACTCACCAAATTGTTGGTATGGGTGAAGCTTTCCGTATTGCTAAAGAAGACATGGCAAAAGACTTAGCTCATGTAACCGCGATGCGTGATCGCTTATGGGCTGGCATTAGCGAAATGGAACAAGTATTTATTAATGGTGATGCTGAGCAACGTTATGCAGGTAACTTAAATGTTAGCTTTAACTTTGTTGAAGGCGAATCATTAATTATGGCATTAAAAGACCTAGCGGTATCTTCTGGTTCAGCTTGTACTTCTGCAAGTTTAGAACCTTCATACGTTTTACGTGCGCTAGGGTTAAATGACGAAATGGCACATAGCTCAATTCGTTTCAGTTTTGGCCGCTTTACTACCGAAGAAGAAATTGACTACGCAATCGAAATTATTCAAAAAGCGATTGGTCACTTACGTGATATGTCACCACTTTGGGAAATGTTTAAAGACGGTATTGATTTAGATTCTATTGAGTGGGCTGCTCACTAGAGTAATTGGGAGAATATTATGGCTTATAGCGAAAAAGTAATCGATCATTATGAAAATCCACGTAACGTGGGTTCATTAGATAAAGATGATCCGCAAGTAGCAACCGGCATGGTTGGCGCACCAGCGTGTGGCGATGTAATGAAGCTTCAATTAAAAATTACCGACGAAGGTATTATTGAAGATGCTAAATTTAAAACCTATGGTTGTGGTTCAGCGATTGCGTCAAGTTCACTTGTTACTGAGTGGGTAAAAGGTAAATCAATTGACGAAGCAGCTGAAATTAAAAACACCGCTATTGCAGAAGAACTAGCATTACCACCGGTTAAAATTCACTGTTCTATCTTAGCGGAAGATGCAATCAAAGCCGCTATCGAAGATTATCGTAGCAAGAACTAGCAAGGCGGAAAAAGTATGGCTATCACGATGACCCCCGCAGCAGCTGATCGGGTAAAATCGTTTTTAATCAACCGTGGTAAAGGCTTAGGTTTACGCCTTGGTATTAAAACCACTGGTTGTTCAGGGCTTGCCTATGTGCTGGAATTTGTTGACGATTTAAACGAAGACGACGAAATGTTTACCATAGATTCAGTCAATATTATTGTTGACGCAAAAAGTCTGGTTTATATCGACGGTACGCAGCTAGATTTTGTTAAAGAAGGCTTAAACGAAGGCTTTAAATTTACTAACCCTAACGCCAAAGGCGAATGTGGTTGTGGTGAAAGCTTTAACGTTTAGGCTTAGGTAATCATGAATTATTTTCAGTTATTTGGTATCGAACAAGGCTTTAATATTGATTTAAATGCCTTGTCTGCTATTTATCAAAAACTTCAAAAAGCGGTCCATCCCGACCGTTTTGCGCATAGTTCAGCACAAGAACAATTAGTTGCTGTGCAAAAATCTTCAACCATTAACGACGCATACCATACGTTGAAAGACCCACTAAAACGCGCTGAATATTTGCTTAAATTACGTGGCACAGATATGCCAAGTGAACAAGCATCGTTTGGTGATGTGAGTTTTTTAATGCGCCAAATGGAATTACGTGAAATGCTTGATGAAGTTAAGCAAGCGGAAAATATTGACGATGCAATGTTTGCTGTCTCACAAATATTTGAGAGTGAATTTACCGAACACTTACAGCAGATGGAAGCGCAGATCGCAGAAAATAAAACGGCATCAGATGTTTTAGCTTGTGAAAACTTGCGCAAATTAAAATTTTATCAAAAACTTCAGATAGAATTAGATCGCCTTGAAGATCTATTATTCGATTAATACGTTGAACACTTATCTGAACTAATCAAAAGAACCTATCATGGCATTATTACAAATTGCTGAGCCGGGACAAAGTACAGTTCCTCATGAACACCGTTTAGCCGCAGGTATCGACTTAGGTACAACCAACTCACTTGTTGCGAGTGTAAAAAGCGGACTACCTGAAACACTTGTCGATGAGCAAGGCCGTGATATTTTACCATCGGTGGTGAGCTATCAAGACAACAATATTCTTGTTGGTGATGCAGCTAAAGCATTATCGGTTAGCGATCCTGAAAATACCATCGTTTCTGCTAAGCGTTTAATTGGTCGTTCATTGGCTGATATTCAAGCTAAATATCCATCGTTGCCTTATCAATTTACTGGCGATGAAAACCATCCAGAATTATTAACTAGGCAGGGCAAAATGAACCCTGTGCAAGTGTCGGCAGAGGTGTTAAAAACCTTGTCAATGCGTGCCGAAAAAGCCTTAGGTGGTGAACTTACCGGTGTTGTTATTACTGTGCCTGCCTATTTTGATGATGCACAACGCCAAAGTACAAAAGATGCCGCTAAACTTGCTGGGCTAAATGTATTACGCTTGCTTAATGAACCTACCGCTGCAGCTGTAGCTTACGGTTTAGACTCAGGTCAAGAAGGCGTTATTGCCGTTTATGACTTAGGTGGCGGTACCTTTGATGTTTCAATATTACGTTTAAACAAAGGCGTATTTGAAGTATTAGCAACCGGTGGCGATTCAGCGCTTGGCGGAGATGATTTTGATATTGCTTTAGCAGATCATTTTATTGAACTTGCAGGTTTAGAGCGTCCACTATCACATTCATTAGAACGTCAAATTCAGCAGCAAGCATGCCAAGTAAAAGAGTCACTGTCAGATGCTGAACAGTGTGAGATTAATTTAACTTTAGATGATGGCAAAACCTTTTCATCTACTGTTGATAAAAATACCTTTGAGCGTTTAATTCAGCCACTTGTTGCGAAAACATTACGTGCCTGTCGTCGTGCATTAAAAGATGCGCAAATATCGACGGAAGAAGTGATTGAGACTGTGATGGTTGGTGGTTCAACACGCGTACCTATAGTGCGTAGTGAAGTTGAAAAGTATTTCAACAAAACGCCACTAACATCAATCGACCCAGATAAAGTTGTTGCTATTGGCGCCGCCATTCAAGCAGATATTCTTGCTGGTAATAAGCCAGACAGCGAAATGCTACTACTTGACGTTATTCCCTTATCGCTTGGTTTAGAAACCATGGGCGGTTTAGTGGAAAAAGTCATTCCGCGCAATACCACGATTCCTGTTGCTAAAGCGCAAGAATTTACCACCTTCAAAGATGGTCAAACGGCGATGGCGGTGCATGTTTTACAAGGCGAGCGTGAATTGGTAGAGCATTGTCGCTCACTTGCACGTTTTGAATTACGTGGCATTCCAGCGATGACCGCAGGTGCTGCTCATATTCGTGTAACCTTTAAAGTTGACGCGGATGGTTTGCTTGAAGTGACGGCGATGGAAAAATCGACCGGTGTTGAAGCCAGCATTGCAGTAAAACCGTCATTTGGTTTAGAAGAGCAGCAAATTACCAATATGCTACTTGAATCAATGAGTAATGCCAAAGGCGACATTCAAGCACGGATGTTAAAAGAGCAGCAAGTTGAAGCCGCTCGTGTCATTGAGTCAATTCAATCAGCGTTAGCAGCAGATAGCCATTTATTAGCTGAGAACGAACAAGCTGAAATTAACCAAGCTATTGCTCAATTAAATCAAATTAGCCAAACTGATGTTGCGGACGATATTGAAGCCGCCATTGAAAAATTAAACCAGAGTACTGCCATTTTTGCTGAACGTCGCATGGATTCATCGATCAAAACAGCATTAGCGGGCCATTCTGTCGACGAGGTTTAGCTCGTAATTATTAGGATATAAAGATGCCAAAAATTATTTTTCTCCCTCATGAAGAGCTTTGTCCAGACGGTGCGGTACTTGACGCACAAGAAGGCGAAAGTGTGTTAAATGTCGCGCTTAAAAACGACATTGGTATTGAGCATGCTTGTGAAAAAGTCTGTGCTTGTACTACGTGTCATGTCATTATTCGTGAAGGTTTTGACTCACTTGAAGAAAGCGATGAGTTAGAAGACGACATGCTAGATAAAGCATGGGGATTAGAGCCAGAATCGCGTTTAGGTTGTCAGGCGAAAGTCACGGATGAAGATCTAGTGGTAGAAATTCCAAAATATACCGTCAATATGGTTTCGGAAAATCACTAGCTCATTTTTCAAACAAAACAAAACATAATATAAGGGTAATGGTTTGATGCTATTACCCTTTTTTGTGCCTCAAAAATACTGAAAAACCTCTTATAAGTAAATTGTTTACCTTTGTGTGGTATGTCATAGTTAATGGTTGGTAAACCTTCTTGGTAATAATAAATGATATAATTTTTATCATTGTCTCCGTTGTTTGAATGCTTTGTGAATTTTTCACCTATACTTTGTTAACCAAGATTAACAATATTTCAGTAGGTATTCATATGCTTAACATTAAACATAATCTGTGTGCTTTAGATCGAGCATTAAGAGGGATAATTGCGATTGCTTTGCTAAGCTATGTTATATTTTTTGGAGAGCAAATTGGTGATGTTTTATTGCAAGCTGCTATTCTTATTTTTGCGGTGTTGAATTTAATTTCATTTTTTTTGGGGTGGTGTCCTGTATACCAAGTTGCCAATATAAGCACTTGCCGCAAAAAATAATTTCAGCCTATGACTATTACTGATTTATCATCAGGTTTAAGAAATCGCTTGTTGTTTACGTCCGTTGCCCTTGCCATGGTGGTTTCGACAATTTTTATCTATGTTGCTTTCAATCTTTCGCAAGATTTAGGTGAGTCACTTGAACTTGATCATAATGAGCATTTATTGCAAGCGCTTAGTCAACATATACAAGATGAAATCTCTTCTGTTGACACAAAAAACGTAAACCTTAGTGAAAATATTAATGCTGATTTAGTCAGGCATTTAGACCTAGATATTGTTGGCGCTGAAATTTGGTTTAATAACCAACATATTAAGCTAAAAGTAGATGATTCTTATAATAAACAAGTTGATTTGGTCGCTGCTGTCAATAGCAAAAAAACGGCACAGGGAACAATAACAAAAGACGACACTAGGCTCTTTTGGAGTTATCACACAAGCCCTGTAGGCAAGTACTCTATATTATTAGTGCGAAAAACCCATGCGTTAGATAAAGCATTAGCCTTGGCAAAAAATCGGCTATCGATCACCGCATTTTTAACCTTTTGGTTACTTGTTTGGGCGGCATTGATTTTGTCTGCATTAGTAACTAAAAGGTTTGAACAAGGCAATGCTCGACTGCATTATTTAGCAACCCATGACGTATTAACTGGCTTGGGCAATCGAGCGTATTTGTATCAATATGCTCAGCATTATTTTTCAGCCGAACAAGTTAACAAACATAAAGAACACCATACCTTATTAGCCTTATATGTAATTGATCTTGATAAATTTAAAGATATTAACGACACCATGGGGCATTTAACTGGTGATGAACTGCTAAAAACAATTGCTGATCGTTTAAATAAAGTGCAGCAATGGCCAGTTAAAGTGATCCGCTTTGGTGGAGATGAATTTGTTGTTTGGTGTGATGGAATAAATGAGCAGCAAGCAGTCGCATTAGCGGAAGAAATTGTTCATTTATGTCGTCAGCCTATTGATATAAATGGTTACGTTTTTGAAACCAGTGTTAGTGTAGGCTTCTCATTTTATCCTACCAGTGGTTTACGACTCGATACCTTGTTAAAAAATGCCGATATTGCTATGTATCAGGCAAAAAAACATCGACTGGGTTTTCAAGTCTTCCAACAAGAGCTTTTCAGTCGCTCCGAGTTCCGAGTAAATTTACGAGGACAATTAAACAAAGCCTTAATGCAGCGACAATTTATTCTACATTATCAACCTAAAGTGCTATTGCCTGATAAAAATATGATTGGTGTAGAAGCGCTGGTGCGATGGCAGCACCCCAAAGAAGGTTTGCTGATGCCACAAGTGTTCATCGATCTTATTGAGCAAAGTATGTTTGTTCATGAGTTTACTCGTTATGTATTGCAACAAGCTATTTGTCAGTGTCGGTGTTGGTTAGATAGTGGCATTGAAATGCCTATTGCAGTGAATATTTCACCCTATAATTTGATGGACCCTAAGCTTGTCAGTTATTTAAGTGAGATGTTAATTCATTATCAAGTACCGCCACATATGCTTGAATTGGAGCTTACTGAAAACGCTAGCATGGTTAATATTGACAAAACAATTGAAGTGTTTGGTAAATTAAGAGCGCTAGGTGTGAAGCTTGCCATTGATGACTTTGGCACTGGCATGAGCTCTTTGGCTTACATTAAACAACTTGATGTAGATTACATTAAAATTGATAGATCTTTTATTGTTGACTTGGTCACCGATCAACGAGATGAAGCGGTAATGGTGAGCATGTTTGTATTGTGTCAAAAATTAGGCAAGTTAATTGTTGCCGAGGGAGTTGAAACCATTGAGCAAGAAACAAAGTTGAAAAGCTTAGGCTGTAATATAGTGCAAGGGTATTTGTACAGTCGACCAATATCTGCCCAAGATGTAGTAAAAGGGATCTATAAACAGCAAATGGAGCCGCGTTATGTTCGCTAGTTTTCAACGCCATACATTGATGAAGTTGATAAAAGGGCAATGTATTTTTTTACTTCTGTGGCCCTTTTATGCAATAAGTGACATTGTGGTCGGTGCTGATGACTGGGAGGGGTATACTCATCAAGACGGTTCGGGGATTTATTTTGATTTAATGAGAAAAATTTACCCTGAGCAAAAGTTGATTTATCAGATTGAGCCGTTTAATCGGGTTAAACAAGGTTACAAGCAAGGTAAGGTAGATGTTATTCTTGGTGTCTACCCCAATGAAATTCAAAGCAAGGTACTGCCTAAATGGCCTATTGATCTTGAAGACCCAGTCGTGGCATTTTATGACAGCCGTAAAATAAACTTCAACCACATTAGTGATATTGAACGATATTCAGTGTCTTGGGTGAGAGGTTATGACTTTGATCAATACTTGCCAATTAAAACCTCCCAGTATGATGTTGACCACCCCAGTGTTGGCTTTAAATTACTGCTTAATAATCGAGTAGATGCTTTTATTGACTATGCTTACAACCGACCTAAAGGTACCCCCGATTATATTAAATCCTTCGAACTCTTGCCCGCCAGAAAAGTATATGCCGCATTTCAAAGCAATATTCGCGGAAAAAAACTGGCTGCTCAGTTTGATGTAGAGATCGAAAAGTTGATGGCATCGGGGGAGTTGGCCGCGATATATGGCGACGTTTTTAGTGACAGTGGTTTTGAGCAGCCTATCAGTAATCAGCAAAAGGTGGTGTTGTTTACCGATGAACGCGATTTGCTAGGCATTAAAAATAATGCTTTGATTAAGTCACATTCTTCTTTATACCAAGTAGCTATGCTGCTTAAAGAACTGTTACCTGAATATCAGTTTGTTTATCGACATAACAGAGGTGTTGAAACGGCGTTAAATCAAGCAAAAGAGCCTGCTGCTTGTATTCTTAATGCGGTAAAAACGCCAGCAAGAGAGCAAGCGTTTTTGTTTAGCCAACCCTTAATGTTGTATCAAGGCGTAAGGCTTTATTCACCTACCGCTTTAGCTGAACAGACTCGGTTAAATTTAGCCAAGTTATTAGCTGAACACACCGAGCTAACGTTAGGGGTGCACGCTGGTCGAAGTTATGGGGCTCAGGTAGATGATGTGATTAAAGCATTAGATAAAGATCAGGTTTTTTACACGCCCAATGATGAAATTTCAGCGATAAAACAACTTGCTAAAGGGCGCTTTGATCTGTTGATTGAATCACCAATAGTGTTTAATGGTTATTGGTCGCAGCTTAATAATAATATGCCTTTATATCATTACGAATTAACGGAAACCGCAGCCTATTTAACCGGGCATTTATTATGCAAAGCAAATAAAGACAATGGCGTGCTAATTGAAAAAGTCGATGCCGCCTTGGCTCAACTCTATCAATCAGGCGCGTTTTATAAAGCGCAAAGAGCGTTAATGACAGATATTCATCTGCCTTCTTTTCAGCAAGCTTATCGCGAGAATTTTGCTCACTAACTTTTATAGACTATCGCGATAATTGGCCAAATATTGAGACGTTGATGTTTACGCAATAGGGGAAGTGAGCAACAAACATTTACCTTTTTTGGAAGTGCGAATAGCTGTCGGTTGAGCGTTCATCTATTTTGGTGAAATAAGCAAAGCTGCCTTTCATGATCATATCTTGCTGTAAAGGCAATATGCTGCCATCAATATGGGTGAAGTAAAAGCTTAGCGTGAGCTCGGTAATATTTGCGGTAAATAATGGTGAAAACTCAGCATTGTTGTTAATGGTAATTTGTTCAATAAACTGATGTTTTTTATGATAAAGCAACTCGCCATCAAGCTTACCTATTGCATCATCACCTAATTTTTTTAGCGATACCTTAAAACCCATAGTGATATATTTTTCGTTTTCTGCTAGCAAGTGAAGACTTGGCACATTAATCATTTCTCTAAGCGCAACCGAATAACTTTGCCCAGAGTCCTTATTTTCCTTGGCGTGGCGTTTTTGTTGCTGAAATTTTTGTCTTTGTTTTACTGTTGGTAACTCACCATTAAGCTGTAACAGCGTCCACGGTTTTTCTTTGCTTAAATTCGGCTGATAAGCTTCAATGCTGCTAGTAATATCTCCTTCTTCATTCTCATAACGAGAAACTTGATAAGCCCATTTTTTGCGTGGCGTTTGCTCAAATTTTGTGATCGCATCATTAATTTTTACTCGCAGTAAGCTCTGTTGATCATCAAGGTGCTGCCCATCAAGATACTGTTCAACAAGGTGTTCAGCTCGCTGCTTGGTATCACTAGCTGTTTGTATAACGCTGACTTGCGTCTCGGTTTTGGCAATACTGGACCAAGGTAAAAAAGCCAGTGATAGCAGATAAAGGTAAGCCATAATTTTTCCGGTTAATTGCTTTACAACAAGGGTAAGCGGGACGATGTGAAATGTTTGTGAATTATTCTTAATAATTTAATCTGAGTTAAAAAATTTATTAAAAGCACTTTTTAAAGGCATTTCACAACTATTTCACAAGCGGGCTTTTAAGCTTTGTCTAACCTAGTTATTAGAGAGCCCAGCTTATGGAACATCGAATCGACCTGAAAAACATTAGCCAGTCATTTGAAATGAATGGCAACGCAGTGACCTTATTTGAACAGCTAAATTTGTCTATTTGCCAAGGGCAATCTTATGCCATTACTGGCCCGTCAGGTGCAGGTAAATCAAGCTTGCTGATGTTAGCCTCAGGGCTTGAAAAACCGACCACAGGGCAATGCGTGGCGGTTAACCATGGCCGAGAATTTCCAATAGCAGAGCTAAGAGCTGAGGTTGGTTTTATTTTCCAGCAATTTCATTTGTTACCTGAATTAACCGCGCTCAATAATGTTGCCCTGCCGCTGAAACTACGCGGTGATAACAAGGCACTAGCAAAGGCTAAGCAGTGGCTTGAACACGTAGGCTTAAGCCACCGCCTTGATCATAAACCGAGCGAGTTAAGTGGCGGCGAGCAGCAACGTGTTGCCATTGCCCGCGCGTTGGTATTTAAGCCTAAGTTTATTTTTGCAGATGAGCCAACCGGTAATCTTGATCCTAAAAGTGCGGCAGAGGTCGCTAAGCTGTTGATCAGTTGTTGTCAGCAACAAAATGCTGCGCTGGTGATGGTCACCCACAGTGACGCACTGGCCAGTCGCGCAGAGCATATTTATTCTTTAGCCGGCGGTACGTTAAGTTTGAAAAAATCAGTTCAGGCAAAGGAGCTGTTATGTTAATTCATCATTTTAAACTGGCTTGGCATTTTTATTGTCAGGAATATCACCAAAGCCATCAAAAATTACTGCGTTGGGTACAAGCGGTATTGTTACTGTTTATCGTCACTTTAAGCCTTACCAGCTATAGCATTCAGCACTTTTTACAGCAAAACTTAAACGGTTTGCTTGGCGCTGATGTGGTGCTTAGTCAAAAACATCCGTTAATGGCGCAGCAGCTGAAAACGATTTCAACTTTTACCTCAAAACAGGTGACCACTCAGCAGATCTCCACAACCTTGACCCACAAAGGACTGTGGCAACAAGTTCAGCTAAAAGCAGTTGATCAGCATTATCCTTTACAAGGGCAGCTTATTACTTCAACAAGTTTGCAAGGTGAAGGCGAAAGTACGTTAACAGGGCCAAGGGTTGGGAATATCTGGTTAGATGCGAGGTTATTCGCAAGCTTGTCAGTCGCTATTGGTGAGCAATTAGTTATCGCAGGTAAAACTTTTGTCGTTGAAAAAATTATCCAGCACGAGCCCGATCGTTTGATGGAAGGTCACAGCGTTGCGATGCGCGCGATGATCAATAGCGCCGATATGCAAGCACTTAACTTTTCACAAGATCTTATTCAGTACCGGTATTTATTAGCGGCAGAGCCAGCACAAATCGATAAACTGTTAACTTGGCAACAAAAAGCGCTACCAGCAGCGCAAATGCACCATAAACAAGGTCGACATCCTTTGGCGCTGTTTTGGCAAAGAACGGAAAATTTTATTGGTTTAGCCTCGATTATTTTATTTTTTATGGCGGCAATAGCCATTGAACAACTTGCGCAAGTGCACATTAAAAAAGATCAATACTTTTCTGCAGTATGCATGAGCTTAGGGGCGTCACAAACCAGTGGCCTACAAATATCCATTTTTAAATGGCTGATCAGCACTTTACTGTTACTGCCTGTGGTTTTGCTGGCAGCGCTTGGGCTACATTATCTGGTCATTGAATTTTTAAGCGATACCTTTGCCAATGTAAACCGAAATTGGCAACTGGCCACCATGCTTAAATCAGCGGGCGCGGTCATTACTGTGTTTGCGGTGTTTCATGCGCCGGTGTGGTTATCGCTACATAATAGCTCAGTTGCGCAGCAGCTATTAGGGCAACAAAGCGTGTTCAAACAAGGTTTAACTAAGCTGTCAGGTTTATTAGTTTTAATCATTATTGCTTACGCATATTCAGACAACGGCTTATTAACGTTTATGATGTTGGCTGCGATTGCATTAAGCATTGCCTTGATGATCGTGATGAGTTGGTCGGCACTAACGGTTGGAGAAAAGGCCACGCAGCGCTTTTCAGGTTTAGTGCCTTTTGCGTTATTTATGATGAAGCAACGCTTAGTCAGTAAAAGCACCCAAATTCTGGGGGTTGGTTTATGTGCTTTTTTATTGCTGTTTACCTTAATGCTGCTAAAAGATCTTGGCGCGAGCATGTCGGCTTACCAAAGGCAACACGACGGCAATGTTTTTATTTCACAAGCAAGCAGCGCTCAAATGCAGTTTATTGAGCAGTGGGCAGCTGAGCAAAATATTGCTATTCGCCAGAGCAAACCTTATATGCATGCAAAACTTGTCGCGGTTAATGAGCAGTCGCTGAATGAATTTAGCCAAAGCCCAAGCGAGAGTTTAGCCACCTTTAGTAAAAGCATTCGCCTGCATTGGAATGATAAACTACCGGAAAATAATCGAATTATCAGCGGTAAATGGTGGCAAGGTGATGGCAAGCATTGGCAGCGAATATCGGTTGAACAAGAAGTGCTGTCAGATTTGGGCCTAGCACTTGGAGATAAACTCACTTTTTTCATCAATCAAAAATCTTATGATTTTGAGATTACCGCTAGCCATGAATTTAAACCCGGCGCAGGCTCCATTACTTTTTGGGTACAAATGCCAACAAGCGCTTTATTACATATTCAATCGGCTCATTATTCCATGGCAAGCATGGAATTAGCTGAGCAGCAATGGCCTTTACTGGCGGGGTTATGGCAAAAATTTCCGTCATTGCGCATGGTTTCGTTAAAAGAAATGACAGAGCGCTTTGATCGCATGCTAGCTATGATCACAAAAGTTATCGCCGGTTTTGCTGCTATGATCATTGCACTCGCCTTAGTTGTTATTTTGGCGTCAATTAAAGCGTTATCACCTAGGGAAAAACAAAAAAACAGTGTTATTTTAAGTTTTGGTTTTGCGCGCAGCACTTGCTTAAAATTGAACCTGATTGAGTGGTTAGTCACAGCAGTTATTACCGCGATAGGCGCCATTGCTGGCACCTATATCGCCGGGCTGCTTATTTATCAATCGCAGTTTTCACTCAATTATCAGCCTGATTTTATCTGGCTGGCGATAACCCTTATCAGCATTTTATCTTTTGTTACGCTAATTGGTGTTTATGCCAGTAGAAAAAGCTTAAACAGCTCGGTCAGACATTTATTAGCCAGTAATTAAAAATATTTCACATTCGTTTCACATCGACTTTGTCATCATGGCTTCACTAATTACCGAAACGAAGGATTAATTTGATGAAACATATACTAAATGTACTGATGGTATTAGCGCTTTTGTTAATTACGTCATGGCAAGTAAAAGCACAAACCTCTGCCAAAAAAGTAGTGATGGTGCTGAGCAGTTATGGTCAACAACAGGGAGACTTAACGCCAGGTTATGAGTTTGATGAGTTTTCAAAAGCGTACCAAGTTTTTAAAGCTAATGGCATTGCCGTTGATCTTGCCAGTCCAAAAGGCGGCATGGTTGAAGCGGATAAATATGACCCAAGCAAACCTTATAATGTGCCGGTACTGGCTGATAAAGCGATTATGGCTAAACTGGATAATACCCTAAAAACGGGTGAGCTTGATGCTAAAAATTATGACGGTATTTTTATTGTTGGCGGTAAAGGCGCAATGTTTGATTTACCCAAAGATAAAGCGCTGCAACAAGTGATTGCCGATATTTATCAACAGCAAGGCAGTGTTGCTGCTGTGTGCCATGGGCCTGCCGCATTAATTGATGTAAAACTTGCCGATGGTAGTTATTTAATCGCCAATAAAGCAGTGAATGGTTTTACCAATCAAGAAGAGCGTTTATTTGGCAAAAAGTGGCTGAAACAGTTTGAATTTATGCTTGAAGATAAGCTGATTGAACGCGGCGGAAAATATCAATCTAGCGATATTATGCTTAGCCATGTCGCTGTCGACGAGCGCTTAGTGACTGGGCAAAACCCAAGTTCAACTGTTGGTGTTGCCACTGAATTAGTGAAACAATTAGGGCTTATTCCAGTGGAATTAGCACAAGATATTGAAGATAAAACCTTGGCCGAAATTGCGCAGTTTTTATCGGGTGATACATCTGCGATAGCAAGATTTAACAATAAGCCCAATGACTACCACATTCCGCTAGTTGGCATGTATGGTTTTTATTACCTAAAAGCGGCAGAATCAACACTGCAACATCAAAATTCGCTTGCGCTGATGTTGGTCGCACAAGAGGCGTTGAATAATGCCACGCTTGATCTTACCATTGCTAAAACTCAGCATAAGTTAGGGCAAATTGCCCAAGCCAAAGCAACGGTCACAAAACTCATTGCCGCTAAGCCTGATTATCAACCGGCACAAACGTGGTTAAAAGAGTTGTCGCTTTAAAATAGCTGTTTTATTAAAACCTGTGTCGACGGAGCAAACCATGTCACTGAATGTACTGCTGGTAGAAGATCAGTTAAGTATCGCCAAAAACATTGCCGATTATATGGAAGCAAAAGGGCATACTTTTGATTTTGCGACCAATGGCGAGCAAGGCTTAAATTTGGCCCTAACTCATCATTACGATCTGATCTTGCTTGATTTAAATCTACCGGTCATGGACGGCTTAGAAATTTGTCGCCAGCTAAGAGAAAAAGCCGAGCGGCATATTCCGATTTTAATGTTAACCGCCCGTGATAGCATTGAAGATAAAGTGACCGGTTTTGGCGTTGGCGCAGACGACTACTTAACCAAGCCGTTTCAGTTACAAGAACTTGAAGTGCGCTGTTTAGCGTTGTCCCGCCGACATTTATTGCAAACCAGCAATACCCTAACTTTAGGGCCTCTGGTGATTGACCGCACGCAAAAAAAAGTGAGCCGAGCAGGCCAGCCGCTTAACTTACATAGCATGGGGCTGAAAATTTTAACGATATTAGCCGAAGCCTATCCGCAGGTGGTTAGTCGCTCTCAACTGCTGCAAAAAATTTGGGGCGATGAACCAACGGAGTCTGACGCCATGCGCTCCCATATTTATCAGTTGCGCAGTGTTTTAGATAAACCTTTTTCATACCCGTTAATTAAAACCGTGCATGGCGTAGGTTTTGTATTGGATATAAAAGATGAGCAATAAACCGAAAAAGTTTCACAGTTTAAGCCGGCGCATTGTTGCTCAGTTTTGTATTTTTACGCTGTTTTTGTCAGCCATTTTTGGCTTTTTAGCTTTTATCTTGTTGTATAACTTAGAAGATAGTTTTATCGAACGTGACATTGACCAAGAAGCGCAGTATTTAGTTAATCATTATCAGCAAAATCAGCAGTGGCCCGCTGTTCGAAGTGCTTATTTTTCTCTGCACTTTTCGACAGAAAGCTTGCCAAAAGATATGCGCGAAACATTTATTGCCGAGCCGCAGCGTAAAGAGTTTTACGGAGAAGCAGGCCGGCATTATCATTTACTTACCTTGTCCACTATTAGCAATATTAACAATGTTAATAATGCCTATTTGCTGGCAGAGGTTAGCCAAAAACTATTGGTGCGCCCAGTTCGCGAAGGCATATTCAAATTACTGATTATCAGTGCGCTGATGTTAACCGTAATTGCCTTTATTATCGCTTGGCTACTGGGGCGAAAAACCGCGAAACCGTTAAAAGACTTGGCTGATTTAGTTGATGGCGTAGCGCCTGAAAATATACCTAATACTTTTGCTGATAAATTTCCAAACAATGAAATTGGCATTTTGGCGCAAACCCTTGAACATTCAATGCAGCAAATTAGTAAAGCGCTAGAGCGTGAACGTTGCTTTACTCGCGATGTTAGCCATGAACTGCGCACTCCGGTGGCAGTGATCAAAAATTCGGTCGAGCTTTTTCAGCAAAAAAATAACGCTCAAACGGCTGATAGTGCTAACAAGGCAGCTCTTAATAAGGAAAGTGCCAACAGGGAAAATACTGAAATTGTCAGCCGCATTGGCGAAGCAGCAGTGCAAATGGAGCAAACCGTTACCACCTTATTACTTTTAGCGCGTGAAGAGCATGCACAGGCGAAGCAAACGTTAGTGCCATTATTGCCGTTAATTGAGCAATCAATCATTGAACAAAGTTATTTGCTTGAAGGTAAATCAGTCGACGTGCAAGTTGATGATAATTGCGCAGTATCAGTAATGGCGCAGCAGGGCATGTTAAAAGTACTGTTAGATAATTTATTAAGTAATGCTTTTCAATATACCGAGCAGGGCAAGGTTATCGTCAGCTTTAATGACAATACCTTAACCATAGAAGATACCGGCCCGGGCATTGAAAAAGACATTTCACAGCAAGTGACCGAACCTGCCATTAAAGGCAGTCAAAGCACCGGCTATGGTTTTGGGTTGTCGATTGTTAAACGTTTATGTGAAAACCAGCAATGGCAACTTACCGTGGTAAGCGAGCAAGGAACCCGAATTTCTATTGGTTTTAATTAATTGGTTTTAGTTGAAATATAAAAAATAGATTTCACTTGATAGTAAATTTATTTGGCGAGAATCATTTTGTATTACTAAGCTTAATTATATTTTTAATTTTTATATGCTTATATAAGATTAAGGTTGGTTATGCTTTTACAAAAACAAAGTTTATCTATTAAGTTATTATTGGTTGTTGGTGGCTTATTGATCCTCATGTCACTCAGTTTCATTTTAATTAGTGCGATATCGTTAAATAGTGCTGAAAAAGAGATTGTTTCTGAGGTGAGTAATGAGGTTCGCACTCAAATAGAACAAACCGTTGCTGCAAAATCCAGCGCCATTGCTTTTGATATTTCAAATATTTTTAATGAGAGTTTTGTTTACCCTTACCAATTAGCGAATCAAATTTCAGCCAGTATTGAAGGCAAACTACCTGAACCTTATAGTCGAGGTCAGGTTGAGGCTATGGTTAGCAATACACTTTCTTATAGCAGTGTTTCTTCCATGTATTCTCAATTTGATGCGAATAAATTTGATGGCAGAGACTCGGAATTCACGGAAGGGTTTAGTCATTCTGTTGTTGGTGCAGGAAGTTTAGAAGTATATTTTGTGCGAGAGCAAAATAATAATATTTCTCAACAACCTATTGAAAACGCTACCGACAAATATGACGAAACATTAGATGAGTTTGGTAACCGCGCTGCACAGTGGTATTTATGTTCTAAAGAAACCTTAAAAGCTTGTATTAATAACCCTTATAAGTACGAAATAAGACCTGGGTATACGGAGTTAATGACCAGTTTAGTTGTGCCAGTTGTTGCTGACGGTACGTTTAGAGGTGTTGTTGGGGTTGATCTTAATTTACCTATTTTACAAGAGAAAGCCAAACAGCTAAAAGCCTCTCTTTATGGTGGCAAAGCAAGTGTTTTAATTGTGAGTAATGATGGCTTTTTGGCAGCAGCTACCGAATATGAAAAAAGCTTAGCCCGACCAATTAAAGAAGTCCTTAAAAGAAGCAATGAATTACTGGATATTTCAGGGCAAAACAAATCGATTATTATTGATAATTTACTCTATTTTGTACGCCCAATTAAAATTAATGCCTCAGGTGAAGCGTGGAATCTAATTGTCGGTATCGACCTGAAAGCGGCCATGTTACCTGTAAGTGAAATATCTGCAGGCATTGCTGAAATCATTAGCCATATCATCACCAGTTTCTTAATACTTGCCATAATCTCTACTGTTGTTGCATTAGTGTTAGTTAACATCTTTACGAAAAGTATTGTTAAGCCTGTTAAGGCAGTGGCAGACAAAATGGCTGAGCTGGCGGGGCAAGGCGGAGATTTAACACAAGAATTGCAAGTGCATTCGCACGCGGAACTTATTAGCTTAAGTAATGCTTTTAACCAATTTAGAGAAAAAGTAAGAGATTTGTTAGAGCAGGCGAAAATGTCAGGACAAGCCGTGCTAGAGCAAAGTGAAGAAAGCAAGCGTAATGCTGAGCAAACACATGGTCAAATATCGCTGCAAGAAACCGAAGTTAATAGCATTGTTACTGCCATTACCGAGATGTCAGCAACAGCGTCTGAAGTCGCAAATACTGCGTCTGATGCCGCCACTAATGCTGATGCTGCAAGTCATTCTATTAGAGGCACTGAATCTGATGTTTCACTAGCAACCAATGAAATCACTACTTTATCCAATGAAATGTCTACCGCGACTGACGCAGTAAAAGCGGTATCCGTAAGAAGTGAAGATATTCGAAAAATCTTAGATGTTATAAGCTCCATAGCCGACCAAACAAATTTACTGGCTCTAAATGCCGCCATCGAGGCGGCAAGGGCGGGTGATCATGGTCGAGGTTTTAGTGTGGTTGCAGATGAGGTTAGGGCGTTAGCTTCAAAAACATCTGACTCTGTTGATGAAATCTCACAAGTTATCTCTTCATTGCAAGAGGAGGTGTCTACAACCGTTAGTCTTATTGAGCAAGGCACTGAAAAAGCTCAAACTGCGGCCGATAAGTCAAATGCTGCTTTTCTAAAAATGAAAGAAACTGTGAGCCAAATTGGCGAGGTTACCCAACATATCATTCAAATTGCGGCGGCTGCAGAAGAACAAAGCCAAGTGTCAGAAGAGCTCAATAGAAATATGGTAGTTGTTGGCGATGCCACTAAAGAAGTGCTCAGTTTATCTGAAGCTTCTAAACAAAGCGCGATGATCATTAATAAAGATGTCATCTCCTTGGAAAACGCATTGAGCAAGCTTAAAACCAACTAAAAAACAACGGAATAACGTTAAGCGAGCTTAAGCTAATAGCAACAAATAAATTGTCTGTTTTGAACCAAGTGTACATATTAAGGGATAGCATAATGAACAAATACATTTTTATTGCGGTTATCAATTGTTTAGTGTTTTTTTCAATGAATGCGATTGCAAATATTTCAGCAACTATCAACCTTGCCTCCGATTATACCTTTAATGGTGTAAGTCAAACCGGCAATGACCCTGCTTTGCAAGGGAGTCTAGACTATGCAAACGATAATGGCTTTTATGTAGGCACGTGGGCATCAAATGTTGATTTTGGCGCTGGTGATGACACTAATATTGAGTGGGATGCTTATATCGGTCAGTATTTTCAACTTAATAAACAGATTGGTTTAGATACCGGCATTGCTTATTACACCTATCGAGGCGATTCATTATCAGACGAGTATAACTACCCTGAGGCATATGCAAAACTTTCATATAATTCTTCAATGGGAGATAGCGAATTAAACTTTTGGTATACCTGGGATTATTTTGGTCTAGACGTAAAGCATTACATTGCAATGGTCGCTCACAATGTTGAAATAGCGCCAGGGCATACGATTAGAGTGAGTTTTGATCGCTCTGTATCAGCAGACGAAGATAAGTGGTCTTGGGATAATAGCGATGCCTATAATCACTACCGTATTGCGTATATGACAAGCTGGAACGGGTTAGATTTTGACTTAGCCGTTGAAGACACGAACATGGATATTGAAAGCGCCGATGCCAGGGTAGTATTGTCAGTGTCTTATACCTTAAATCTATAGTTTTTTAGTCGCTTGATAAGTTTGTTGTGACTTTGCATTAAAAGCTTGTAAGGTCATAACAAATCAAGTTGAACACTAACTTCTTATTGCTCATCCGCGCAGCATTCTTCTTGCAAAAAAGCGATCACCGACAGCAACTTTTCGTATTCAACCACGCAAAAAAGCGTGCGTCCTTCACGGCGTTGTTTAATTAACCCCGCCGAAGCTAAGCTTGAAATATGATGTGATAACGTTGAGCCAGGCACTTTTAATTCTTCTTGCACTGTGCCAACGGCGATGCCTTGTTGGCCCGATTTTACTAAGCGTTTGAATATCGCTAATCGTGTTGGATGTCCTAATTCTTTTAGGGCTTTGGCAATTGTTTCTAGTTCCATTTTCTCTCTCAACTCATCTTTTATAATTCGATATTACTAGAAATATATTGACATGAAAATGTTTATCTCTATAATTCGAGAAAACTAGAAATATAGAAATATAGAAATATAGAAATATAGAAATATAGAAATATAGAAATATAGAAATATAGAAATATAGAAATGTTGTTTGAGATGAATATTACCCACCAAATGATTGCTGATACGTTGCAGATGTTTGCTTTTTTAGCCGTAGAGCTAACCCTGCTATTTTTATTGATAAGCTACCTTGTTGGTGTGCTTCAGGAATATATTCCGCCAAGTAAAATTCAAAGCATATTAAGCAGTAAAAAAGGCAAGGGCTATATTATTGCCGGCTTTTTAGGAGCAATAACGCCTTTTTGCTCGTGTTCAACTATTCCTTTTTTAAAAGGCTTGCTGCGCGCAAAAGCAGGCTTTGGCACCATGATGGTTTTTCTTTTTGCTAGCCCGTTATTAAACCCAATTATCATCGGCTTATTTGCGGTGACATTTGGCTTACAAGTCACCTTATTTTATTTTACCGTCGCCTTGGGCGTATCAATTATCGCGGGTATTAGTTTAGAAAAGCTAGGCTTTGAAAAATACATAAAAGCGCAAGCCTATATAACACCAGAAAGTGCAGGCTGCTCAGCAAGTTGTAATACCAAAAATCCGGTGAGTAAATGGCAAAAAATTTGGCAAAGCACATGGTCTGATTTTAAAAAAGTACTGCCGTATTTAATCGGCGGTATCGCTTTAGGCTCATTAATTTATGGCTTTATGCCGACGGAATTTGTTGCGCGTGTCGCCAGTGAAAACAACCCGTTTGCCGTACCTATTGCTGCGGTAATTGGCATTCCTTTATACATTCGCGCAGAAGCTGTCATTCCTTTAAGCGCTGCGCTTGCCGCTAAAGGCATGGGGCTTGGCGCGGTAATGGCCTTAATCATTGGCAGTGCTGGCGCGAGTTTAACGGAAGTCATTTTATTGAAGTCAATATTTAAGAAGCAAATGATCCTCGCCTTTTTAGCCGTGATTTTATCCATGGCCATTGGCGCTGGTTATCTTTATTCCTACTTGTTTTAACCATTATTTATTAATCATTATTTTTTAAACATAAGTTTATAAATTAAATCGATAACGCACTTGGAGCTAGCATGAAAACTTTAGCTAACGATTTGGTTGCCCAGCCAATCATTAATGAGGCAATTGAATGGGCGCTGATGCATGGCGTTGCCTTTCGTCGAGCAGACAATGGCGCTAGGCATTGCCCCTTTAGTATTGCGCCGATGACGATGGCAAAGCGCACTTTCCAACACTTACGAAAAGTCACGCCTTTGATCACTAAGCTCATCAGTGAGGTTTCAGAAGATCATGACTTTTTGCAAACCTCTTTGGCTAAGGTAGCTAAAGCTGATCCATTTATGGCAAGGTTATTTGCTTTGCATCAGCAAGGGCATGGAACACCAAGTCATCGTAATATGGCGGCGCGAAAACCTTTGCTACTGATGCGCACCGATTTTATGGATGATCGCCAGCAAGGGCCAAAAGTGATTGAATTTAATGGCATTGCCGCAGGTATGGCACCTTTTGGTCAGCGCGCGAGTGAGTTTCATGCCTTTATGCATAACCAATGGCCTGATACCTATCACCAATGGTCAGAAAATAATGCGGCGATAGCGGAGAAAAACCAAGGGCTTGAACAATTAGCTGTAGCTATTGCACAAGCGGCGCGCAATATACACAAAACATTTTCCAGCAAAGAAACAGCGAAATCGCCGACATTTTTAATGGTGGTGCAAGAAAATGAGGACAATGTTTATGACCAACACTTACTTGAACTAGCCCTGCACAAACTTGGGGTGAAAACGGTGCGGCGTACTTTTGAACAGCTTAGCAGAGAGCTTTCAACCGGTGAAAATCAACGTTTATTGTTAGCCGGTGTTGGCGCAATTGATGTCGTTTATTTACGAGCCGGTTATCAGTATAAGGATTATTACTCGTACCAGCGCATTGAGTCGACATGCTGTCATACCTTAAGCCAAACTAGACTGTTTATCGAACAACATCATGTTGCTGTGAATGCCACTTTTAGCCAGCAATTAGCCACCAGTAAAACCATGCAAATGTTGTTAACCATGATGCCAGCTAAAGAATATGCCCGCTGGGGACTTAATCTTGATCAGGCGTTATTGGTTAAAAGTGTTTTGGCGCAGATGAAAGCTGTTACCCCTGAAACAATACATTGGTATCACCATCACGCTAACAAAGACGAGTGGGTGTTAAAAAATCAAGGCGAAGGTGGTGGTCACTGTGTTTTTGGTGACGATATTAGCGATAAGTTAACTTCTCTTAAGCCTACAGAATACGATGCGTGGGCGTTAATGCAGCGCTTGTATCCACACGAGCGAGAAGTAGCAATCGTTGCAGTACGTGATGGTAAACAAGAAGTTATTGACGACCTGGTCAGTGAAATAGGCTTATTTAGCGCCTATTTTGATGGCGAGCCGATAACCGAATTAGCGGGGTATGCCGGCTATCTTATTCGCAGTAAACCGGCCAGTGAAAACGAAGGTGGCATTCATAGCGGTAAAGGCATTTTAGACTCGCTGGCACTGGTGAGTAATGAATAAATGTTGAGTAGTGAATAAATGCTGAGTAGGGAATATAAGCTCAGTAGTAAATGGAAGCTAAGAAGAGAATAAGACAAACAGCACCTGATGAATATCAGCTGCTGTTTCATAAATCCTTATTCTCTCAACAGCCTCTAAGTATTTTTTATCTCATTCAGTTTCGCTAGCGCATCATCAAAGTTATAAGCATCAACCAAGGCCTCTATCGCTTTTATCGGCTCGTGGTATGGGCTATTGGCAATTTTCGGCAATAGCTCACTAATAAAGTCAGTTGCTTCAGTATCATAATCTTCTAATAGTGCGGCAAGCTCTGTCAATAATGTGTTAATTTCATCATCTCTATTTTGAGCACTAACAAAGTCTTGGTTAACTTGTTGTTGGCCTTGATAAAAACGTAATAATAGCTTTTTGTTCAAGGTATGATTGTTCTGGGTGGTTTTAAGACCGGAGCGAATATCTATGCCCTTAAGTGGCGGAATATCATCGCTAATCTCATTTTGCGGCTGAGCTTTATTCGTATTTTACTTTCGATGAATACATTCCAGGCATTTAATACTTGTTAAATAGGATTTAATTCGTGTGAATAAAAGGAGGTTTTATCAGCGTCACATTTGAAAAGGACTGGGCGGCACCCTGAGTATGCCTGCTTGTGCCATCAACAATGACGGCAGCATTTCTATCAGATGGATTCGCTTCGATAGTTGAGAAAGGGACTGAGTCATTAATTCGTTATCCACTAGCGGAGTAATTAATTCTTGTGTTTAGTTTGTGTTCGTACAAGCCGCTACCAAAAAATTACCATATTCAAGCTGCTGTTACTTTACTACTCGAGGCGAGTTCCTTTCTCAGTCTATACACTTATAGTCTAATTTTGACGGCCAAAGCGTACTTCATCCATAAACCCAACATCAATATTTTCAGTTGGACATTAAACGGATCGTGACATATCGTTTACGACCAATAGGTTTTTAAAAATCTTTTGGACATTTTGAAATTGCTTTAAGTGTTTTGAGCGGCACGTTATTCAACTGAATCCTAGTGCATGAAGTAAGCGATAGATTTTACTTAAGGATATAGCGCTTGCTACCTTCAGCTATCAACCGAACTCTTGTTGGTTTGGATCTATTATTTTGAATAGATAAAGCCCATTGTTTTAATTGTTTATTGGTTAATTCAATAGGACGAGCTTTACTGCGTTTGATATATAACCTATCAATACCTGAGGTTAAGAGGCTTATTATCTATGTTTTAACATTTCCTCTTGCGATACTAAGGTATTTCGCTTTTTCAGTTCGACTACTTTCAGGAAGAAAGTGGTCTATAGCTAAAGATCTGACTTCCAGTCGGCGATCACTTTCTCAGTGAGATAACCTTTTAAAGTCTTTTCCTATATTTGTGTAAGCACTTAAAATAAGGGAAGTTTTATTGAAGGAAACTTTGTTGAAATTGGTGTTAACAGAAAGAGGGCGCATATTTTATTCCATAATTATGGAATAAATCCTCCACAATGTTAGGAACATAGTGCTATGTTTTATGACTTTGAGCTTGTTTATACTAAACTTATTAATAAATAACTAAGAGCAAGGTGATACCAGTGAATGTAATTAAAGATATAAAAATGATTATACTCGGTGTTGTTATACTTTCTGGCCACGTTAGTGCAACTGAGCAAGTGAAAAGTGAAGTATTTTTATCGTTAAAAGAAGCCGCAGCGGGTATTGCTTATACACAGGATAAACGTTTGTTTATTACCTACCATCCTTTTTATAACCCGAAAGTAAAAGTTGCAGAGCGTTTAGGTAATGGCGATATTGTTCCGTTTCCAAATGCTGACATGCAAAATGCTTATGATACCAAAGAGCGCTTAAAGAGCCCTGACGAATATTTTAATTGGGTTTTAAGCACAAGAACAGACGGCGAAGGAACGTTGTGGATACTAGACTCTGGTCAAGCTGAACCAAGAATTACACCTAAACTCGTCGCTTGGGATTTGGCAAAGCATCAATTGAAAAAAATAATACATTTACCAAAAACGGTGGCTTTACCTGAGTCTCAACATAATGATTTTGCTATTTCGACCAAACATAATGTCATTGTTATCGCAGATGAAGGGATTGCTACAGGTCCTATTGGCGCCAAAGCTGCCTTAGTGGTGATAAATACTGTTACCGGTGAAAGCCGACGTGTAATGCAGGGTACCGACCGTGTCGCGCCAAGAATGAATATGCCAATGCTGATGGATAAAGGCACGCCGTACGAAAAGTCGATTGACTTGTTTATTGGGGTAGATGGTATCGCCCTTGATAATCAGCAACAGTGGCTGTATTTTACCTCGGTGAGTAATAGCAGTGTTTACAGAATTAAAATGGCTGAACTTGCAAACTTTTCACTGAATAATAGCGCCTTGGTAGCTAAAGTAGAAACATATGCTGACAAGCCTATGAACGGCGGCTTAACCATTGATTCTGCTGGTAACTTATATTTATGTGAAATAGGTACACGTACAATTGGCATTATCCCTGCTGATACACGTAAATATCGCGTGTACAGCCATGACAAAAATATGGTTTGGCCTGACGGGCTTCATATGGGGCCTGAAGGATATTTATATACTTCCGCAGCTCAAATCTCGCTTTCAGCAGCATTTAATGGCGGGAAAACGATTAACAAACCACCTTATAATATTTATCGTTTCAAGCCCATGGCAAGCCCCTTGATAGGTCGTTAATTATATGGAATATGCTCAACACTTTGGTTAATAGAGTGTATAGCTGGATATTTTTAAAGGTATTAACTGAAAGGCCAGACCCTGTAACATTTTTTGTTACAGGGTCTGGCGTTAAGTTTTCGTAACTGATCACAGGTTATAAATAATGACCCAATTTTGCTTTGCAGCTAATGTATAGTCGCCTGTATGTTTTACCTTGATAAATTCACCACTTTCACAGTCATAAATTTTATCTAAATGGCTTAATGATGGCAGATTATTTAGGGTGAAATTTTGTGCTGTGTCACTTGGGTTATTCACATAAACAAAGGCTTTTTTGCCATTGGTTAGCGCTAATGTTGTCAGTTGTGCATTGCTATTGTTCACGCTTTGCGCTGCCAGTGCTTTGTTGCCAGTCGATAGCATTAAATCATTAATGGTTTTTACGTGATTGAAATAAGCAGAGGTCCCTTTTTCGTCGAAATATTCCCACCACCAGCTAAGTGGCATGATTGGTGACGGTGAAAACATACCAAACCAAAGGCCTTGCTTGTAGTCACTAATCATTTCCTCTTGAATTAAATCAAAATTTTGGCTCCAATCCCATTCCGCGCTAAATTCTCCAACAAAATAGGGGGCGTCATGAGCTTTTTCAAACTTGCTAATGATCTCAGGAATGTCATTGGTGACTTTATATAAGTGTGACTGGTTAATATCAATTGATGGTAGATCAAATAATCCATCGACTTCTCGGTGAGAAATACTGGTGGTGATCAAATGATTATGGGCATCAATAATGGCTAAATACTCACTCATTTCTTTATGCCACGCTACGATGATGTCGTCAGAAATATGCTGATGTTCGCCGTTATACATAACATTATCAATTTCGTTAAAAAACTCCCATGCAGCTATTTGCGAAGAGTAGCCCCACTTTGCCACCATAAAGCGTAACTTGTCTTTGTATCGCTGCTTGGCTTCATCACTTGTGAAAAATTCGGCGACAGTCTCGGCAGGGCCACCATTTTTTGTATTGTAGGAATTAAAATTCCAACCTTGCCCTGAAAAAGCCGCATGACTGTCTAACGATAAAATCATCTTCATATCGTACTTGCTAGCGATATCGAGCAATTCATTCATTCGCTTTATACCAGAAGGGTTAAAGCGTTCATTAGTGTTTTCGTAGCGAGCATTATTATCGACGTGTTGAAAGTCTACTGGTAAATTCCAAAAAATCATCCATGTACGAAAAATATTAGCGCCGTCTTCACTTAAACTTTTGAGCATATAATCGTAATTAAAGCGCGGCTTTTCATGCAGTTCTTTAAAGAACTTGGAGTCATCGTTGTCGCGTTTTTCCCAACCAAAATTTTCACCTAAACCACGAAATAATTGGCCGTTGTCATATTGAAAGCTCCATTTATCGTTGCTTCTTAAAAAACCTTTAAGAGTCGATTGGCTAACGGTAAACTGCTCAGTTTTTCCATGCTGTAACATGTTATTATTGTTGATGAGTACTTTAACAGTGTATGTGCCAACTTCGGCTGGTGTAAATTTAAATTGCCAGTGTGATAGCTCTCCACTTTGTCCGCTAACATAATACCCCGGCAACGTTAATTGTTGCTTACTCGGAGTTACAATCGTTAAATCAACAGCGATATCTGCACTTTGATAAGGCGACTGCCAATTCGCTACTACATACGTATTTAGGGTGATCGTTTCGTTTTGCGCAATAGCACTTTTATTGAAAACATCTGAAGATAGAGTTGGTGTTGTTGTCGAGGAATTAGTTTGTGCACAGCTGCTAATTAAACAGAGGCAAATGATAAGAATTATATGTTTCATAAACTACTAAATATTTATGTTGAAGTGAACAGGGAGAGAAATTAACTTTCTCTCCCTAGGTTAGTTAGATGTGCTTATTAAAACTTGCCCCTAAGACCTAAGCTGTATCGAGACTCAAAAACATTTTGGCTAACTTTAGCATCTTTCCATTGAGCATAAGTTGTTTCATACTCTTCGGTGATGTTTTGCCCTAAAAGGTATACCTCAAAGTTGTCATTAACTTCATAAGAGACTGATAAGTCTACAAACTCTGTAGGCTCTACATATAAGGCTACTCTATTTGAACCTTCAGTGGTCGCTTCAAATATTTTTGATTGAATATAGCGATCGCTTCGGTAGTTATATGCAAGCCTTACTTCAAGACCGTGTTTTTGATACCAAAGAATAACGTTTGCTTGTTCTTCTGATATACCGCCAACAATGGTAGATTCACCGTAGAAGTCAGTATCACCACCTTCACCGTCTGTCCAAGTGTAATTGATGTTACTGCCTAATCCGCTAAGAAAGCCCGGTAAAAAATCATAAGCTTGCTGATAACCAACTTCAAAGCCCTCTAATTTTCCACCATCTCCATTTGTCAGAGTGAAGTGCTCTAAGCCATCGTTTCTTACTACACCGTCGGTATCAGCAATGCCGTAAATTGTAGTTTGAAGCCCCGTTGGAAAACTGTCGATATCAATTTGGTATAAACCAAAATTTAACAAACCTTGGTCATTGAAATACCACTCCAAACTCAAATCAAGGTTTGTTGAGCTCCAGGGTTGTAAATCAGGATTACCAGAGGTGTTGACTTGCGTCGCTGAAAAAACACCTTCTAATGTAGGGTGAGCCACAAAAGTTGTTGAGGAACCGCCGCCTAAGGTATTGGCATCAAGCTGAGTGAGGTTTTCAACATAAGACAATCTTAGCTTTAGATCTTCTTGTAGATCGAAAGCTATATTAACTCTAGGTAAAAAGTCTAAGGTTTTATTTGTTGTTACTGTTTTGCCAACGCGTGGGTCGGGAACACCAAGAATGCTTTTGTAATTAACACGACCGACTTCTAAAGTACCTGCACCTGTTTGTTCATTGTAGCTGGTTACTTCACGCTCTCTATTAACAGCTTGAACACCAAAGTTCGCTGAAAAAGGGAATACTAACTCACCGTCAATATTTAACTGCACATAACTAGTAAATGAGGTGTCTTCTACTTCATAGGTATTTGTCCAACGATTGGCTTTTACATTACCCGGATACAAGGAATTTTGAAAGCCGACAACATCTCGCATAACATTGGTATCGATAAAGTAATAACCATTTTGCGCTGCGCTAATTGAGTCATAGTTACCGTTGTAAGTAAATGTATTAGCCGGGCCAAAATCGGTGATCTCGGTAACGTAACCTTGGCTATATAAGTGCTCAAAAGATATTGGCATAACGGGTTGTATTGTTTCGCCACCACTTGAAATAGTGCCGCTAATATCTTTCCATTTTGCATAAGCGGTTTCTTCTTCACCATTTCTGTTTAATGCGGAAACTGGCGCAGCTAAATCATATTTTTGAGAACTTACTTTCCAAACACCATATCGTGTACCAAAGTCGATTGATGCATTCTCAATAAAAGCAAATTCGTTTTCAAATTCATAACTGCCGTCAAAGCGAACCGCATCAAGATTAGACTCATCGTCTGCGTTATTTTCCGAGAAGGTTGATACTAATGCATAGTTGCTAATGTCGTGCCCTAATGCACTCGGAAAAGCAAATGATGGGTGTTTACCTGTGGTATCAACAAGCACAGCTGCGTCTTCTGGCCCGTAACCTCCGGGGTTGACAGGTGCACGTTCGCCGTCAATATAAATAGAGCGATTAACGGCAGATTGCTCTCCAGATGTGGTATAAGCATCGACAAAATTTTTCATCAATTTATTGGTGGCTTCACCATGAACATACCTGAATGTACCCGTAAATGCGTCGGTAAAATTAACATTCGCTTGTAAGTTAAAATTGAGTGAGTCACGCTCACTAACGACTGCTTCACTGTTTGATTTTATTCGAGGTGCTTGAATTTCGTATATTGACGAGGTAATTAAGTCTCTACCTGAGCCATTGAAACTTGAACCACGGTTTACGTATTCAATCGGGTTGATATAGCCTTGGTTTTTTGACCAGTTATTGTCAATAATCAAACCGTTAGCTAGGTCGTCATTACTCATTTTGGTATAAAATGCTTCGGCAGTTATTTCAATATCATCATTGATAAAATACTGTAATGATGTTGATAAACCGGTTCTATCACGTGTAGCTGTCTTGTTAGTAATGCCGTAGTCAATATTACCAAATACTTCTTCGTTAACTCCATCACCATCAATATCATCAACAAAGCCTTGCCAAAAATCACCCCACATGCCGTATCTATAATTTGCTAGTGTTGATTCAGATGAAGTGGCGGTAACAATAAGGCCAAAGTCTTCGCCTTTATACCCTGCAAAACCGGTAACCTTTTCGCCGGTATCATCGGTAAAACTACCTTGTGAAGCTTCAGCAGAAGCAACAAAGCTCCAACCATCTTTTGCAAGATTCATCGGACGTCGACTTCTTAAGTCGATAGTTCCTGAAATGCCACCATTCATTAAACTTGCTTCTGCGGCTTTATATACGTCTACGCCACCTAATAATTCAGCCGGAATATCGCCAAAATCAGGTGTTAGTCCTGTAATTGAACCCGCACTAATAAATTGCTCACCATTCATTAGGGTCGTTACTTGCGATAAACCCCTTACATTAACTTGGGCACCTTCACCTGCGGAGCGTTGAATTTGTACACCAGTCACACGTTGTAATGTATCGGCAATGGTAATGTCGGGCAATTTACCAATATCTTCTGCCGTGATGGATTCTATAATTGAATTCGAATGCCTTTTAGCACTCAAAGATGCGATTACTGAGCCTCTAATACCTTCAACAGTAATAACTTCCACATCATCATTTTTTTGTTCTGGTTTATTCTCTTCAGCGATAGCGACACTACTCAGTGCGTGAAGAATGCCAACGGCAACGCTGCTAGCTATGAGTGTCTTTTTAAAATTCATATTCTATAACCCCATTGTTTCAAGTCTATTGTGCAATTAATTTTTCTTGTTTAGAACCGGATTTTATTTTTTATTTTATAAATCAAAATTGGGCCTGATGATTTGTAACCGGTTACTTAATTACTCTAAAAAAAAATAGAATTTCTCTATTTCTTAACTGAATCTATCGTAAAAATATCCACTTTACAATAGCGAAATTCAATATTTATAAGAGTTACATGTTAGTTAGAGGAAAAGTAATGAGTTTTTATAAATAATGAAGTTTCTCTTGTTAACCGGTTACATTTGTGGTTATTATTATTGTAGGCCAGATGAATACTCTAAATAAATATTAACAAGTTGAGCTTTAGGCTCTATATAAAAAATTAGGGGTAGAAATGAAAAAATTATTTAAACTAGGAGTGCTAACCAGCTTAAGCTTAGCACTTAGTGCGTGCGGCAATGAAGACTCAACCACAACCTACATCCCAGATGCAGGTTCAGATGGTAAAGAAAACTCAATAGATATTGGCCCAACAATAGAGCCGGTAATGCTGAATTACCTAAATGAAATAAAGGGCACTAAAACTGTTATTGGTATCCATAATGATGAAAAAGTATTAGAGAACGATCCTAGTTATTGGACTAAACAAGCCGCAGAAGTAGCTGGTGCATGGCCTGCTCTATGGAGTACCGATTTTGGTTATACATCAGCAGGATTAGCTTTGCGGGGTTCAATGGTTGCGCAAGCGGAAGGTGCTTGGGCACAAGGTGCACTTATCAATGTCATGATGCATGTTTGCCCTCCTACTATGGGTGAAGAGTGTGGCTGGGAAGGTGGAGTACTTTCAGATTTAAGTGAGGAACAGTGGGCAGATTTATTAGCCGATGGCGGTTCACTTAACCAAGCATGGAAAGCAAGACTTGATAGCTACGCGGATATTTTTAGTGCCATGAACCAGCGTGGTGTAAGGGTACTATTTCGCCCATTTCATGAAATGAATCAAACTTTGTTTTGGTGGTCGCTTGCCGGTAAGCCTGAATATACGGCTGAGCTATATCGTTTAACCCATGACTATTTAGTAACAGACAAAGAGCTGACAAACCTGACTTTTGTTTGGAATTTACAAGACTTTGCAACACTTGAGCAAGACTTACAAGATTACGATCCAGGTGCGGGTTATTGGGATGTCTTGAGCCTCGATAACTACAACACTGATGGGCAAGGTTTTTCTCAGGCAAAATATGATGTCATGTTAGCAAAAGCAGGTGATAAACCAATCGGAATAGGCGAAACAAGTCATTTACCGTCTTTGCAAATATTAGAGCAGCAACCTAGTTGGAGTTTTGTAATGACGTGGAGTGAACTGACGTTCACCGACAATTCAGATGCGTCAATTCGCAGTTTTTATAATGCCAGTAATGTTGTAACCCTTGAAGATAAAGACGGTTGGCCAGGATATCAAGATGATAATCGTGTCGTACTTGCCGTTCCAGGTGATGGTGGCTCCGGCGGTGAAGGACCAGTAGATGTTGTTGAACCGTTTGTTGTTTTTGATGGTGCCATTGAAGGTTGGGCATCTGGGCAAGCAGATAAAGTAACATCAGAAGTAGTTGATGCTGGAGAAGGGCGTGGTAATGTACTGCAACATACCTATATTGGTGGCGAAACCGTTAGTGAATTAATATTTGATACACCGCAAGACTTGTCAGCTTACGCGGAAGGCACAGTGCAATTTGATATGAAAATTGTGACTCAACCTGATGGTATCACCAGTTGGGCAATGAAAATCGACTGTGGTTGGCCATGCGGTACAGGCGATGTTGCGCTAACAGCTAATGTTGATGAAACGACGCCAGAAGTGGGTCAATGGCAAACATATACTTTTAATATTGCTGATTTACTTGAACTTAACGATGAAAATGCGTTAACAATCGATAATGTGACATCCCCATTAGTTATCGTGCCACAGCCATGGAGTGCAGAACAAATTGGGGTGGTTATTCAATTAGATAATATTAACTACTTCCCACCAGAGTCAGACGAAGAGCCGCAAGCTTCAAATGATTTTGTTGTTTTTGATGACGAAATTAATGGCTGGGCAGCAGGTCAAGTTGAAAAAGTTACGCAAGAAATCGTAGATGCTAGCGGCGGACACGGTAAAGTGGTTCAACATACCTATATCGGTGGTGAAACCGTTAGTGAGTTGATTTTTGAAACTCCACAAGATTTATCGGCATATGTTGACGGTACGATTGAGTTTGATTTGAAAATTGATAATCAACCTAGCGGTATTACGGGGTGGGCGATGAAAATTGATTGTGGCTGGCCATGTGGTACAGGTGATGTTGATTTAATGAATAACCTTGATGGTATTGTGCCGGTTGTAGGCCAATGGCAAACCTATAAATTTAACATTGCCGATTTAATGATGTTAAACGGTGATAATGCTTTAACCATAGATTATGTAACGTCACCATTAGTTATCGTGCCACAGCCTTGGAGCAACGAACAAATTGGCGTAGTTATTCAACTTGATAATATTCGCTATAAAACGGCGCAATCAACTCAAGAGCCTGAAGTTGAAGGTAGAGTGATATTTGCTGATGCCGTTGATGCGTGGAGTGCAGGGCAAGCAGAAAAAGTAACGCAAGAAATAGTTGATGCCGGTGGCGAATACGGTAATGTAATTCAACATACTTATATTGCTGGTGAAACAGTAAGTGAGTTAATTTTTGACAATCCGCAAGATCTTACTGAGTATCAAAATGGTAAAATATCGTTTGATTTAAGAGTTGTTGAACAACCTAGCGGAATTACAGGTTGGGCAATGAAAATTGATTGTGGTTGGCCATGTGGTACTGGAGACGTTGCGTTAACAGACAGTGTAGAAGGAGCATCACCTACCGTTGGTAACTGGCAAACCTTCACTTTTAATGTTAGTGACCTTATGGTACTTAATGGTGATAATGCTTTAACGATAGATTACGTCACGTCACCGCTTGTTATCGTGCCACAGCCGTGGAGCAACGAGCAAGTGGGGGTTATTCTTCAGCTGGATAATATTATTTACACAGCTAATTAAAAATCAATGCTTTGACATAGGCCGTTACTAATGTTTAGTAACGGCCTTTTTTATATGGGGTTTAGGGTTTCGACGTCACAGCAATCACATATGAATTACCGAAGCATCTCAATAGTTAAAACTACCATCTGCTTGCAATTTGCAATTGTTATTCATGCTTTAATGGTTTGTAGGTGGTGGCTTATACAATGGCGTTGTCGATTAATGAGCTAGGTAGAAAGTCGTTTACGAGGTGCAGCTACTAATACTTGATATATACCGCTCTAGAGCTTGTCGGCTAGAATGAAAGGCAAGTTTCGAAAGATCAAGAGTATGTAAGTCTACCCATAAAAAACGAGCTGTTTCACTTTCTTGAATGGCTATTGTTGGTTTTTCTGATAATTGACAACTAAAAAAACAATCCATGGTTGCGTAAGTTATATTTTTATATTGATAGCTATTAGACAAGCCGCAAAGGTATTGCCAATGGTTGATAGATATATTTAATTCTTCATTTATTTCGCGACTTAGTGCTTGTTCAAGTGATTCGTTTGGATCAGCAAACCCTCCGGGTAAATCAAGCATGCCTTTGCCGGGATCTTTAGCCCTAACTGTGAGTAATACTTGCTCATTATGTGCAATGATAGCCGCAGTTGATGCAGCAACATTGTGATAATAAGTAAATGAACATTGTTGGCAAGTGAAACGCTGTTTATTGATGAAATCAATTTTCTTACTTTTGCAGTTAGGACAATATGAAAACATGGATACCTTTAGTTAATTAAATGGACCGTATGTTAAAAAAGCAGCGCTTTAAACTGTTAGTCGTCTAAACGGCGAATTAACGCTAGTAGCTCGTTGGTTGCATTGTCGAGTAATGCTTGATCGTTGCGACTTTCAACATTTACTCGCAATAATGGCTCGGTATTAGAAGCACGCACGTTAAACCGCCATTGGCTAAATTCGACACCAATACCATCAATAAAGTCAATTTTAACGGCGTCTTTTTGATAATGCTCTGTTAAACGTTCTAAAATTTTAGGTGTATTTTTAACGGTTAAATTAATTTCGCCACTACAAGGAAAACGTTTTTTACAATCGTTAATAAGCGCGCTTAGTGATGTTTGCTTCTCTGCAATTAATTGGCAAATAAGCAACCAAGGAATATTGCCATTGTCACAATAGGCAAACTGTTTAAAGTAATGGTGAGCACTCATTTCTCCACCATAAATTGCGTTTTCTTTACGCATAGCTTCCTTAATAAACGAATGTCCTGTTTTGCTGATAATAGCTTTGCCACCTGCCTGTGCGACCATTTCAAGCGTATTCCAATATAAACGCGGATCGTAAATGATTGCGGCACCTGGGTGAACTTTGAGTAAGGCCGTGGCAAGTAAACCTACCATGTAATAACCATCAACAAAGTCTCCGGTCTCATCAAAGAAGAAACAGCGGTCAAAATCACCATCCCAGGCGATGCCTAAATCAGCGTTATGCTCAATAACGGCTTGTTGAGTTGTTAAGCGGTTGTCTTTCAACAATGGGTTAGGTACACCGTGCGGAAAGTTTCCATCAGGGGTATGGTTTAATTTAATAAATTCAAACGGTAAGCTATCTTCAAGCAAATCAATGATTTCACCTGCACCGCCATTACCAGCATTAACAACTATTTTTAATGGCGTTAATTTAGTGCCATCAATATAGCTCAATAGGTGTTTTTTATAGGCCTGTTTAAGGGATTTTTTAATGATTTTACCAAGCGCCTTTTTAGCACCAAACTCGTTTATAGCAGCAAGCCTTTCTATATCGAGCAAACCGTTATTATTGCTTATTGGTATGCCTTTTTTCCCGACAAATTTTAAGCCATTATAGTCTTTAGGATTATGGCTGGCGGTAATACATATGCCTCCGTCTACTTCTTCATTAAAAGCGGCAAAGTAGACTTCTTCTGTACCACCTAAGCCTATGTCCATTACATTAACGCCCGAGTCGGCAAGGCCTTGCGCCAAGGCATTAGATAACTGTGGACTGGTTAAACGAATATCGTAACCAACAGCAACAGTTTTTGGTCTATAGCATTGTGCGTATGCTCGTCCGATACGGTAAGCAATGTCTTCATTTAATTCGTCAGGTACTCTGCCTCTGACATCGTATGACTTAAAACAAGCAAGTGTATCCATTATTATTCCTCTGTTAACGCTATTTTATATTACCAGCAATTGATCATTTAAAAGGCTTTAAGTGCCTAATAAACACTATTCGTTTGATACTTTTAATATACTGCTGTTATTTAATGACAGGCAGTAGTTATGTACTTCATGACAGGCAACTGCTAAATGATAAAGTGTACTCGCAGGCGCATGACTGTTGATAACATTGTTATCTGTGTCTAATTGGTCGTAGTAGCTGCCTTTTACTTTTGGGTTAATAAAATGAGTTAACATGCAAGATATTGCATTAGCGGCTTGTTGTTCATATTTTTCTTTTTCATTAGGGCAACGAGTGTGCTTGGCTTGGGCAATACTGGCTTTAATGAGTTCTGTCATTGGCCAACAACGCTTAGTGGCGCCCATGGTGTCACCGTGTTCGTTGGTTTTATCAATAATTAAACCGGTTACATTTTTTCCTAGGCGCAGCGCATTGTTATATAACGTGTTTACATAACGATCTACAGGGGTATCTGTTCGTGCAGAATACTCCCTTAATAGCCAAACCCACTCTAACATGTGACCAGGCTCAATTATTTTACCTTCAGTACCAAATTGTGGTGTCCAATCAGCATTAAAATATTCCAGTACAATGCCATTTTGATGGTCATAAAAGTGTGACTCAAACATACTAAAAACTTCACCAGCTCGGGCAAGCCATTTAGGTTTATTGCTGGCATCATGTAATGCCATGAACGCTTCAAACAAATGCATATGGGGGTTTTGACGGCGAGCATCCGCAGGGTAGTCACCTTCAAGCCAACCGCTTTTTATGCCTTTTATTTGCGTATCGATGTTAATCATCATTTTGTCAGCTTCAATAAGTGCGGTTTCATCTTTAAAGGCTTTATAGCGCCATGCACATGCTAATAGATAAAACGCTAAGTCATAGGTATCTTGTTTTGGATCTATTATTTGGTTCTCTGAGTTAAGTAAATGTGCAAATGTACCGGGTGAATTTGGATTGCTGCCATATATTTTTATAAAGCGATTAAGTTTGTTCACAACTTCTTCGCCATTATCAATCCAGTTCATATGGCTTGCCATTGAAAAAACAAACATTTGGCGATAGTTCACGCGCACTCTGCGATTGCATGTTAAGTCGGGTAAACCATTGCTGTGTAGCCGTTCATATGAACAGCCAGTTTTATCTTCTATTCCAACTGAAGCCCAAAGAGGAACGGACTCGTTTTTTAACCAGTCTGTAAAGTCGCTGCTTAGCTGCTCTAGCTTAGTCATTTTAATTTATCTCTTAAAAATGGTGATAATTTTGAATTAAATTACCTTGTGAATATGTTTATATTAACTTATTTGTAACCGGTTACAAATAAAAATAAAAATTTATTGTAATAACACAGCTTAAATTATGTCATTTACTGGTTATGAATTATTTGGTTGGTGGCGCAGTAGTGCTTTCTCGCACCATGAATTCATGAGGAAGAATATATTCTTGTTGGCTTAACTCTTTACCTTCCAGCAAATTATAAAGAATATTCATTGCCGTATGGCCCATTTCTGTCGCGGGCTGCGAAATAGTGGTTAATGTAGGATCAATATATTTTGCTACTTCCAAATCGTCAAAGCCGGTAACAGAGATATCGGTAGGTACTTTTAAGCCTGATGATTTTAGCCCTTTTATTGCACCAATAGCCATTTGGTCGTTAAAGGCAACAATCGCGGTAGGTCTTTTGTCCATATGGACAAATTGTGTGGCAGCATTTAAGCCTGACCATTTTGAATAGTCCCCTTGTAAAACAATGCTTTCATCGTAAGGGATACCTGCTTCTTCCAGCGCAGCTTTATAACCACTTAAGCGATTAATTGAATGTGGATTATCACTAATACCTGTAATTGCACCAATTCGCTTGTGACCGAGAGATAACAAATAATCCACGACTGTTTTCTGCGCATTTGCATTATCAATTCGAACTGAAGGGTAGGGAGTGCCAACACAGCCACAGGCATTTACAACGGGGAAGTCCCTACCAACAAAAGTGCTAGTGTCTTCTTCCCTATGAGGGCGAAGTTGAATAACGCCATCTGCTTGGCTTGTATCTATAAGTTTTAAATAGTCTTTTTCACGCTCTAACGAATCACGTGAATCACCCAAAAGTACATTAAAGCCTTTTTGGCGTGCAACATCTTCAATACCTTTAACAACAGTTGAAAAGAAGGGATTGGCCAATTCAGGCACAAGTACTAAAACTGCGTAACTTCTATGAAAGCGAAAGTTTCGCGCGAGCATGTTTGGTTTATAACCAATTTTATCAATAGCATCTTGCACCTTTTTTAGCGCTTTTTCTGATACTTTTTCAGGTGAGCTTAACGCTCTAGAAACGGTTGCTGTTGATACACCGGCAAGTTTAGCGACTTCTCTGATATTAGACATGAATATTTCCTATAGGTAACAAGTAAAGCCGTACATAGTGCTGATGAAACAGTTACAAAAAGTGTTTCATTAGCATACTTAAGATAGCAAAATCGTCAGTTAGCATATTAACATGCTGAATAATATACTAAAGTACTTGATGTTGCGCTATGCGGTGAACATTATTATAGAGATAAATGTAACAATCTTAAAGGGTTTTAATGTTTTTACTATAAAAAGGTAAGATAAATTGACTTACCGTTAGTAACCGGTTACATTGGTGTCAAATTAAAATAATATATGGAACTCGAACAATTAACTATTTTGAGTATTGTTGGGGTTTAACATTGGGTTTAATGACATGACAGTATTAGCAAATAGACCAGATATTAAAGAAAAAATAGGTTACGGATTAGGCGATTTTGCATCTTCTATGTATTGGAAGTTTTTTTCAGTGTACTTAATGGTGTTTTATACCGATATTTTTGGCATTAGCGCGGCAGCTGTTGGCACTATGTTTTTAATAACCCGTATCTGGGACACTGCCAACGACCCAATTGTTGGTGTATTGTCAGACAGAGTTAATTCTCGCTGGGGAAAATTCCGTCCTTTCATTTTATTTGGCGCAGTTCCTTTTGCGTTAATAGGTATACTTACTTTTACAACCCCTGATTTATCAACTCAAGGAAAGCTTGTTTATGCTTATGTGACTTATACGTTAATGATGATGGCATATACGATTGTAAATGTGCCTTATGCGTCATTATTAGGGGTAATGTCATCTCATACTGAGGATCGTACCGCACTAGCATCGTACCGTATGGTATTTGCATTTGCCGGTAGTATTTTTGCATTTTTATTGATTGACCCACTGATTTCATTTTTTAGTGACATTGGCACTGGCGAACCAGATCTTGAACGTGGTTGGATGTTGACTATGGTGGTTTATGGTGTGATTGCCGCAGGGCTTTTTTTCTGTACTTTTGCGCTAACCAAAGAGCGCATACAGCCACCAAAATCACAAAAAAACTCCATTAAAGCAGATTTAAAAAATTTACTGGCTAATAAACCTTGGTTTATTTTACTCGGCGCTGCGTTGTCGACCCTAATATTTAATAGCATGCGTGATGGCTCGGCTGTTTATTACTTTAAATACTATTTTGAGATAGAAAGCATTGAGCTGTTAGGCTTTAGTCTTGGCGTTACCACCACCTATTTAATTGTAGGGCAAGCAGCTAATATATTGGGTGTGGTTTTAGCTAAACCTATTTCAGCGATACTAGGTAAAAAGCAAACTTTTATGTTCGCCATGTTTGGTGCGGCAATTTTTAGCTGCGGTTTTTATTTTATGAATGAACAGCAATTCTTATTCATTCTTCTTTTACAAGTCCTTGTTAGCATATGTGCGGGCATTATATTTCCGCTGCTTTGGTCAATGTATGCCGATATTGCTGACTATTCTGAACATACTACTGGGCGTCGTGCGACCGGACTTATTTTCTCATCATCTTCTTTTTCACAAAAAATGGGTTGGACTTTAGGTGGTGCTATGACGGGTTGGACCTTAGCTATTTTTGGCTACGAAGCAAACGTCGAGCAAACGGAGCAGGCCAAAGAAGGACTTAAATTAATGATCAGCTTTATACCAGCGGCTGGCGCGCTATTGTCAGGTTTGTTTATTATTTTCTATAAGCTCACTGACGATGTTGTCGCTGATATTAATAAGCAACTAATGGATAAACGTGAATTAGAGCAGTCTGCTAGCTAGTTTAGGTAAATTAATAACATATAAAGTATCGTCGCTGTTAATTAGTTCTTAAAATGTAACCGGTTAACTTTTCTGCGCTACGTAGATAAAGGCGATTTTTCTGCAAGAGGTAATAATGACTATTTTTAAAAAACGATTGGATAATTTAACTAACGCACAAAAAGTGTTGATTTCCCGAGAAAATTCACCAAAAGAACATTCAAATGGCATTTATCAACGCTATGTTAATCCAATCGTTACGCCTGAGCATATTCCACTGAATTGGCGCTACGACTTAAATGAACAAAGCAATCCGTTTTGTATGGAGCGTATCGGTGTTAACGCAACGCTAAACTCAGGCGCTATTCGTTTTAATCATAAATTTGTCATTGTCGTGCGGGTTGAAGGTAACGATCGTAAATCATTTTTTGCGGTTGCTGAAAGTGACAATGGCATCGACAATTTTACCTTTTGGGAACGTCCAGTTGTAATGCCTGAAACTGATAGACCTGATACTAATGTTTATGACATGCGTTTAACTCAACATGAAGATGGCTATATTTACGGCTTATTCTGCACTGAACGTAAAGATGAAACTATGCCGCATGATACCTCAGCGGCAGAAGCTCAATGTGGTATTGCTCGCACAAAAGATCTAATTAACTGGGAGCGCTTACCTGATTTAATTACTCACTCTGGCCAGCAACGTAATGTAGTTTTACACCCTGAATTTGTCGACGGAAAATATGCATTATATACGCGTCCGCAAGATGGCTTTATTTCTGTCGGTGGTGGTGGTGGTATTGGCTGGGGTCTTGCTGACTCGATGGAAAATGCTGAAGTGAAAGAAGAAGTTATCATCGATAATAAAGTTTACCACACCATTAAAGAAGTTAAGAATGGTCAAGGACCCGCGCCAATAAAAACCTCTGAAGGTTGGTTACACTTAGCCCATGGCGTACGTAATACCGCAGCTGGTTTACGTTACGTACTTTATGTCTTTATGACTGAGATAGAGCACCCTTGGGTGATCACACACGCACCTGCGGGGCATTTTATTGCTCCTGAAGGTGATGAACGTGTTGGCGATGTATCTAACGTAGTATTTTCAAATGGTTGGGTAGTCAATGACAGTGGCGAAGTATTTATTTATTACGCTTCTTCAGATACACGTATGCATGTAGCTACCTCGACGGTTGAGCAGCTTGTTGATTATGTGAAGCATACGCCAGAAGATGAATTGTATTCTGCTAAATCAGTGCAAGCGATCAACGCACTTATCAACCGTAATAAAGCTGTTTTGTAAAAGGATTTTATATGTCACAGCAACTTGCAATGCCAGTGCAAAAATTAAAGCTAGAATTTATGCAAGAGCAAAATAATATCACCGACTGGTGGTATAAAAATACGCTTGATGAAGAAAATGGTGGTTTTATTGGCGAAGTTTCTAGTAGCGGAATGCGTATGGAATGCGCAAACAAAGGCATTATTTTAAATACACGATTACTTTGGTATTTTAGTGAAGCTGCGCTATTTACCAAGTGTGAAAATACTTACCAATTGGCTGAGCGTGCTTACCACTATTTAATGACTTATTTTGACGATCCTGAGCATGGCGGTGTTATATGGGAAGTCGATTATTCTGGCCACTTAGTAGATAGTAAAAAACAAACCTATGCACAGTCTTTTGCTATTTACGGCTTATCATCTTATTACCAGTTAACCGGTGACAAACAAGCCATCAATAAAGCTATGTCTTATTTTGATTTGCTCGAAGCGAAAACCCATGACGATGACCGAGGTGGTTATTTAGAAGCGTTTGATCGTCAGTGGCAAGAAATTGATGATATGCGTTTAAGCGACAAAGATGACAACTTGCCAAAAACCATGAATACCCATTTACATATATTAGAAGCGTATGCAAATTTGCAAAAAGTATATCCTAGTGAAAAAGTCGCGGCAGCACTGAAGCGACTTATTGGCTATTTTCAAGGTTCAATCATTGATCACTCTAACTATCATTTACGACTCTTTATGTGTCGTAATTGGGGCGATCATTCAAAAGCCTATTCATACGGGCATGATATAGAAGCTAGCTGGTTACTCTATAAATCACTAAGAATTTTGAAAAACCCTAAAACCACAGCACAAGTTACGCCAAGTGTTATTAAACTGGCTGAAACGTGTCTTGCTGAAGGTATTGGTGAACTTGGTCAAGTTCTTGATGAAATTGATATTAAAACTAACCAATTACATAAAGGTAGCGTCTGGTGGATTCAGGCCGAGGCTATAGTTGGTTTCTTAAATGCTTTTCACTTAACCGGTAATCCTGCTTTTTATAACGCGGTTGTGAAGATTTGGGAATTCACTAAAAAGTATCATATTGACGCGAAGCACGGCGAGTGGCATTGGATGTCGATTTTAGATCAAGGTGAAGATTACAATATTAACAAGGCCGGTTTTTGGAAAGGCCCATATCACAATGGTCGAGCAATGATAGAGGCGATTAAACTCCTCGACGAGTTATATCTATAAGCTTTAAATAAAATTAATTCAAAAAAGCAGCGGGGGTAGCTCCGATGTGTTTAAAATAAATGAAATGAGAATACTATGACAGCCAGAACTCAATTAGCCAGCTGGCAAGCACTAACCCTGCATGCTCAATCGATGAAGCAGCAGCATATGAATGACTTATTTGCCGCTGACGCACAGAGATTTGATAAATTTACCGTTCAATTACCTGAATTTTTACTCGATTACTCTAAGAACTTATTAACCGATGAAACACTTGATAGATTAATAGCCTTAGCAAAAGATTGTGATGTTACGGGTTGGCGCGAAAAAATGTTTAACGGTGAACGCATTAATAAAACAGAAGATCGTGCCGTACTGCATACCGCGCTTCGAAATCGCGCTCAAACGCCATTGTTTTTAGATGGAGAAAATATTACTGAAGCGGTACAAAACACATTAGATAAAATTCAACACTTTAGTGACAAAATTCGTCAAGGATTGTGGAAAGGCTATTCAGGAAAGCGCATCACTGACGTGGTTAATATTGGCGTTGGTGGTTCTAATTTAGGTCCGCAAATGGTGACTGAAGCACTTAAAGCATATAGTGATGATAGTGTAAATGTGCACTATGTTTCGAATGTTGACGGTATGCAAATCGCCAGTGTATTAAGACCTCTAAGCCCAGAAAATACGTTATTTATCGTCTCCAGTAAAACATTTACCACCACCGAGACCATGACCAATGCTCGCACGGCAATGAATTGGTTAACATCGGCATCGTTTAGTGACTCGGCCATTGAACAGCACTTTGTTGCCGTTTCATCTAATAAAATTAATGCCGCGGCTTTCGGCATCAAAGAAGAAAATATTTTTGATATGTGGGATTGGGTCGGTGGTCGTTTTTCTTTGTGGTCGGCGATTGGCTTGCCAATTGCTATAGACTTGGGTTTTGATAACTTTCTCGACTTACTTAAAGGTGCACATGAAATCGACCAGCATTTTTGTCAAGCACCTTTGGCTGAAAATGCACCGGTGATCATGGCATTATTAAGTGTATGGAATTGCACCTTTTTAGGTTTTCGCTCGCAAGCAATTCTGCCCTATGATCAAACTTTGCATATGCTTGCCGCATACATGCAACAAGCCGAAATGGAAAGTAACGGTAAGTCGGTTACTATGGCAGGTGAAGAAATTATTTACCCGACGGTGCCTTCTATTTGGGGCGAGCTAGGTATTAATGGCCAACATGCTTTTTATCAGTATTTGCATCAAAGCAATAATATAGTGCCGGCTGATTTTATTGGCTCTATTGAAAGTATTACACCCGTTAAAGGTCATCATGAAACCTTAATGGCTAACTTCTTTGCGCAAACAAAAGCGTTAATGCAAGGCGTAAATGAAGAGCAAGTCAAAGCAGATTTACACGCCAAAGGTCGTAGTGATGATTACATTAAAAAAGTAGCGCCTCATAAAGTTCATAAAGGCAACCGCCCTTCTAACACCTTGTTAATGGATACCATTTCACCAAAATCTTTAGGTGGCTTAATTGCCCTGTATGAGCATAAAATATTTGTTCAGGGAATTATTTTAGATATTTGTTCATTCGACCAATGGGGTGTTGAACTGGGCAAAGGCTTGGCTAATGAAATTCAACAAGAATTAGAGTCAGCAACCACGTTCAATGTTCATGACAATTCAACTTCGGGCTTAATTACCCATTATAAAAAAAGCAAACAACTCGCTTAGGTGATTCAAGTGAGTTGTTTTTGTTGAATGTTAATAATGAGTAAGCATCCACAACAGAAAATTAAAGAGAGAAGCTTGTGATTAAATATTTATTATCAGCAATGGTATTATTAGGTACATGTTCAGCTATGGCGCAAACATTATCGGTTGCTCAAGTTTTCTCTGACGACATGGTGTTACAGCGTCAGCAAGTCATTAACGTTTGGGGGAAAGGCCCTGCGGGCGAAAACGTTACGGTAACGCTCAATAAACAGCGTCACTCTGGTGTAGTTTCTGAAAATGGTCGCTGGCGTATCGCCGTAGATAAAATGTCTGCAGGCGGTCCGTATCGGATGCATATTGCTTCTGCAAACGAATCACTCAATATTGACAATGTGTTAGTTGGCGATGTTTGGCTCGCCTCTGGTCAGTCGAACATGGAATGGAAACTTGATTGGGAAACCACCAATTGGCAACAAGAAAAAGCAGATGCTGAATATCCGGATATTCGCTTTTTTAACATGAATACCGATGTCAAAGTACGCCCGAGTCGTGAAATAAAAAGCAAAGGCTGGCAGCAAGCAAGTCGTGAAAACGTCGGTGACTTTTCTGCAGTTGCTTGGTTTTTTGCCAAACAATACCACTTAAACAAAAACATCCCGATTGGCATTATTGAAAGCAATGTTGGCGGTACGCCAGCAGAAGCATGGACACCCATGCCAACCTTGCTTAATTTTGACAGCTATAAGCAACAAATCACGGATATGTTAGAAAATCCATCAGCATGGCAACAGCGCATTAAACAAAGAGGTATTAATGAGCAACAGAAATGGCAACTGATCAATGATAGCCACGCCATTGACACTTTAGGGTTGCATTTAAGTGATTATGACGACAGTCGTTGGAACCAAATTTATGTGCCGTTTAAAAATACGTTAACGGATATCGTTTGGCTACGAAAAAGCATTAATTTAACCGATGAATCTTTACTACAACTTTCTGCAGCAGATGCGACGCTTTTCTTCGGTGATATCAATCAAGGAGGGAAAATTTTTGTTAATGGCCTATTGGTCGCTAATGAAGGGTGGCAAGACCAAACTCAAATCATCACATTACCTAAAAAGTTACTTAAAAAAGGCAAAAATACCATCGCACTTCGCGTTGTCAATACTTGGGACAATAGAGTGAAAGTCGGTAATACTGACGAAGTTTGGTTAAGTTTAGGCGCTGAAAAAATATCGTTAGCGGGTAAGTGGCGTTACGCTAATAACATTGAGCAAAAAATGCCTGAGGTGGAACGGATCAGTAGTTGGCCTGCAGGTTTGTACAATGCCATGATAAACCCATTAACGGGCTTATCAATGAAAGGCGTTATTTGGTATCAAGGCGAAAGCAATGTTGGCCGCGCACAAGAATATCAAACCTTATTTCCTAGTATGATCACTAGCTGGCGGGAAAGCTGGGGCATAGGTGACTTTCCGTTCTTATTTGTGCAATTGGCAAGTTTTTTACCTCAAAAAGCAACTCCTTCAGACAGCAACTGGGCTGAATTAAGAGAAGCTCAAACTAAAACCTTATCGTTAAAAAATACTGGCATGGCAGTAACTATCGATATTGGTGATGCTGAAGATATTCATCCTCGTAATAAAAAAGAAGTAGGCCGAAGGTTATGGTTAGCCGCTCAGTCTGTGGCTGATAACAATACAAAACCTTATTTTGGGCCGGCTTTTGCAAAAACCAAGATAAACGACCAGCAGTTAACAGTGCAATTTACCACTCAGTCGGCGCTTAAAGTTAAAGGTACAGCACTTCTTGGTTTTGAACTGGCAGGTTTAAATGGCGTTTATTACCATGCTAAAGCGCAAGTTATTAGCGCCAATACCATTGTATTATCGTCGCCAGCGGTAAGTGAACCAAAAGCTATTCGTTATGCTTGGGCTGATAACTCTCCTGCGAATTTATACGATGGTGAAGGCTTACCAGCGATACCTTTTCGCTACGGTGAACAATTAATGTCAAAGAATTCCAAGTGAATTAACAAGAACAGATAGATAAAAATATTACTTAATTATAATGTAACCGGTTACTATGGGCGAGTGTAAATGAATGATGCTGCGTAGAAACTAATAAGAAGAAATGGGGAAGCAAAGATGAAAAATATAAAATCAATTTCACAAGTCGCTTTACTAATATTACTTGTCGGCCTAACAAGCGCTTGTAATAGTGATTCGACACATCAACCGTCAATTCCTGGCAAAGCACAAGAAGGTAGTACCGGCACGATACTTGACGAATTTGATTTATCAGGCGTACTTTATTCTGCCGCAACACAATCGTTTATCATTGATGAAAGTTTTACTGATAGTCTGATTGTACAACAAGGTAAAGCGCTTACAGTTTTTGGTACCGCTCAGCCTGGCACCTTAGTCGCGATCAAATTACAAAATGATCATTCGATACCAGATAACGACAAAGGTTTTGTAAAAGTATCAGCCAAAGGGACTTGGGAAATTAGTCTACCAAGTAGACCGTTAAGCAGCGATACTTATACCTTAACCCTTGCCAACGATAGCTTTGAGTCAACCCTAGCTAACATTACCTTTGACAATGTTGCCACGGGGACTATCGTTGATGAATTTGATTTATCAGGCATTGCGTATACGCCGGCAAGTCAAGATATTACTTTGCATTCACTGATGGCAAGCAATGCCATTTTTCAACAACAAAAACCTATTCGTGTATTTGGCCAAGCGCAAGCAAATACTGTAGTGGCGGTGAAATTAATTAAAGACTCAGACGGCTCTGAAGCGGGTAAAGGCTATACTGTAGTTCCTGAAAGCGGTGAATGGCAAATTAGTTTACCTGCACTTTCCGCATCATATGAAAGTTATACTTTGGTGGTCGCTGATGACGCTCAAGAATATCTACTAGAAAATATTTTGATTGGTGAAGTTTGGGTAATGAGTGGTCAGTCAAATATGGAATTAAAAGTCAGCCAAATGGAAGGTGGCGAAGAACTTATGGCATCAATAGATGAAGCCAATATCCGCATTTTTCATCAAGCGGTGTCTATGGGAAATGCTAACTTTCCATTTGAACCACAATTTGATGTATTAGATGGGAAGTGGACTATTGCCAATTCACCTGGAGGCGTTCAAGACAGTTCTGCGATTGGTTTGGTCTTTGCACAAAAAACCTTGGCGGCCTTTTTAGCGCGTGGCGAAAATGTACCGGTAGGGATTTTAAATGCACATCGTGGTGGCAGTAAAATTCAAGCATGGTTACCACGAGATGTTGCTAAAAACGCCCTTGAAATTAGCAATTATATTACAGCTCAGCAAAACCAATATATTGACAATAAGTTCTTTACCGTTGATGACCAAGCTGACTGGAATAGTCATGATTGGGACAACTATGTGCAAACATCTGCGCTTTTTAATCAAAAGCTGGCACCACTTACTCATTTCAATGTTAAAGGAGTTGCTTGGTATCAAGGAGAAAGCGATCCTGTACGCGAGGCGAATGTCTATAACCTGAAAGCGCTGATTGACTCTTGGTCCGCATTGTTTAATGACTCTGACGAATTACTTGATTTTGCCTTAATTCAGTTAGCACCATATAACGGACAAGATCCGATGTTAGATGAGCCGACTAACTATGGTCAATATCTAGGTTTTGCTGATCATAGGCTGGCACAGTTAGATGTGATCAGTGATTTGAAATATGCTGATAAAGTACGTTTAATTCCTATTTACGATGTTGGTTTACAGTGGGAAACCGATGAAAGCATTTTTCAATGGAAAGACCCCATTCATCCTTTAGATAAAGCACCGGTTGGTGAGCGTTTAGCTAATATGCTTTTTCATTCTGTGTATCAAGATGATGACCAATTTTTAGCGCCTGTGTTTAATGACTTGGTGGTCTCTGATGATGCGATTATTGCTAATTTTAATCGTTCCGGTGAAGGACTCACCTTGTTTAAAAACCAAGAAAGCGGTGTTGATACCGTCAGAATTAGTAACCGTATTGGTCAAACAAAAACAGTACCCGCAACAATCGTTAATACTAGCTCAATCGCGGTTTCTGCTGACGATATCGCTGCATTGGGGATGGATATAAACTCGGTAAGCCAATTGAGTTACGGTTACTTATCTCGTAATGAAAATAGTAACTTGGCGAGTAGTGTCGGCACGCCAGTATTGCCATTTCTGGCTGAGACAGGCTACGTAGGCGGTGAAAATGTACAACCGCTAGTATTGTTTTCTGACATGTTAACTGATTGGCGTTTATCAGCGGCATTTACTAGTGCAATCACCGAAGAAGTTGTTGATGATGAGCCAATGTATGGCAAAGTGATTGAGCATACTTATGTTGGCAATCAAGTTGTTAGTGCCTTTTCGGCAGACTACGTCATGAATTTATCAGACTATATCGGTGGTACCTTAGAATTTGATCTTAAAGTGATTAGTCAGCCAGATAACGACGCTAATGCTTCATGGTTTATAAAAATTGATTGTGGCTGGCCTTGTGGTACCGGTGATGTGCCAATTAGTAATAGTGAAGAAGGGCTAAATCCAACTGTTGGCCAATGGCAGCACTATACCTTTGATATTGATTACTTGTTGGGTCTGCCCGGCGGTGTTGAATCGAATGCCTTACCATTAAATATTTCAGCGGTTGTTTCGCCTTTTACTGTATTTCCTGCTTGGGGAGCCAACCAATCAGGTACTATTTTTAGAATAGACAATATAGTGTATTCAAAAGACGACTAAAACACTTGTACTTTAAGTGGTTGAGATTTAAAAGGTAGTTACTTTTATGGTTGCTGCCTTTTTTGAATGCCATTGGTTAAGTTATGCTTATATCTTAATAGCTGGTGATGGAATGGAAGCCATAATTAATTTTATTAAGGGCATATATTTATTTGCTATGCACTAGGAGATTTTTATCATAAAAGGTGTAAAATAATTTAATAGATTATTTTTACGACTAATCAGTCATCAGTAGGGCATATGTCAATTGCAAATCAATTATCATTATTTATCGATGTCGTGCAGCAGGGCTCTTTTTCTAAAGCTGCAACCTTACTTGATATGGACAACTCTTCTTTATCAAAACAAATTAAAAAGCTAGAAGCAAGTTTAGGCGTTCAGTTAATAAACCGTTCTACGCGCTCATTCGCGTTAACCTCAGCCGGAGAGGAAATATTTAAGCAAGCGCAATTACTTAGCGAGACTTTAGAGCATATATATAATATTGCTGATTCGTATCAAGTAAACCCCAAGGGGCACATCAGAATTGCCTCATCCATCGCTTTTGGTCAAATGTATCTTCAGCCAGCGATTACTCGTTACTTGAAAAAATTTCCTGAAGTTAAAATCACCTTGTCATTGGATGATAAGAGAAACGACATTATTGCGGAACATTTTGATTTAGCCTTTCGAATAGGAAAACTTGCTGAGTCTAATTTAATCGCCAAAAAAATAGCCAATACCAATTTTGCTATTGTTGCCTCTGAAGACTTTGTCGAACAGCATGGCTACCCCAAAACTCCAGAGGAGTTGGTTAATCTTCCTGCGGTTGTTTATAGTAATACCCGTGTAACCCTTGACCAAATGGAGTTAAGTGAATCGCCTACCAGTAGTCAGTTCAAGAGTTATCGTATGAAAGGTAACTTTAAAGTGAGTGATGTTAAATCAATGGTCGACGCAGTAAGAGCGGGACTTGGCTATACACTTATTGATTTATTTAATTTAGAAAAGCCAATAAATGAATTAAAACTGGTGCCGTTATTAACTCACTACAAGCTATCAATGATGGATACTGGTATCTTTGCTGTTTACCCGCATAGAAAACAAACACCGTTAATTACCGAGTTTATTCGAGAGCTGCAAAGCTACATCGGTAGCCCTCCTTTTTGGGAAAGCCACATTCCTAACTATAAAAATTTATACCCAATAAAGAAGGGGAAATCATCGTTATAGTTGTTGCTCTATCCAGATTTTTGCTTCATTAACTTCTGTAAAAAAGGCATGGTTAATTGAATATTTTGCATAACATCGTGACAGCTGTTGTTTTATAAATGAATGATAAATCGATTCAACAACAATCGCCGAAACCGACAAACCATTGTTAATTCTATAATCTAACGTATGGCAAAGCGCTTGTTCGGCTTCTGGCGTAAAAAGGCTCATCTCTTTCATTATGATTAATTGTTGCCAGTTTTTATGCGTTAATTCGCTGATATAACTTTTAAGCTCTGCGTGAAAGTTATCAATGACTTCTTTATTAAATGGACCTGTTGCCTCAATTTTGAGGCAGTCGCCATTATTCTCAATCAGGTAATTTCCATGAGCGGCAAACATATTTCATTATCCTTTAATATATTGTTTGGATTACGAATTTATTTAGCAGTTTTATTCACCGAGACTATTTTAGCCCCGTGAAAATGCACTGTTTCACCTTGTAAAATGGCACTTCCATATAATAAATTTGAATTGAAATTAATATGTAAAGTCACGTAATCGCCGTAACCTTCTTCAAACCAAGCAGCTAAATAAATATTTTCACTCACCTCAAACGCTTTATAAGGGAATGGCCCCCACCAAACATCGGGTCTTGAGCCGGTTAAATACTGATAGCTTATTCCTGCTGGTTCAAACTTTAAGTGATAAGAGCGGCCGCTAGTGTAGTTATAGGCAATAGACATACCATCAAGTTTATTTGTTGATGCCGCTAACTCATTTGCTGTGGTAAAGCTTGAGAGTAATGCCAAGCAAGTTATAAGTAATAATTTAGTTAAGGTTTTCATTAAAACACTCTCTTTTGTTATTAAATTTATGCAATACCTATTTCAGTCACGAAATTCATGTATTGCTCTAACTCGCCAATAACTGCTTTGTGCATTAATTCTCCTGTTTCAACTGCATAAGGTTGATTGAAGTGAATATCCCAAACATCAGACTCTTTTCGCCAGTGCTCGTAAACAGCTAGAGTGTCTTCTTGTCCTTCAACGGTGTATAAGTCAAAAATAATACACCCTTCTTCTTCTGTGCGAGTGCAAGTCACATGTTTATTGAATTGCGCGAGTAATTGCTCTCGGTAATCAGGTTTTATTTTGAAAATAAAGAAAATAATAAATAAATCATCTTCATCATTTGCACTTTTAGGGTTTTTCTCGTGTAAAGGTGCTGGATTGGTGTCAGTTAATTTCATCACTTGCGGAGCTGAATTTGAAGCACCGCTAAGCAAATTTATTAAATGTTTAGCTGATGATTGGTTTGTTTGAGTATTCATTGCTTCAATACTGTTAAAACGCTGATAAATAAAAAATTTAGAGGGTTGGTTCTTGTCTTGAAATAAGCTGAATTCAAGGCATTCCTCATTCTTTTCTATATTTTGCTTTTCTGCAATAAGCGCTGTTTTAACATTGTCAATGTACTCAGTTTTAATATCGAATTTTATAATTTGTGTGATCATCTGAATGCCTACTTAGAAAAAATAATCTTCATTTAATGACTTAACCGTTACCTTGAAAGGTCAACTTACTATTACACTTCAGTGATAATATCCGAATATGGTAAACGTGATTTAGGCAATGCGGCATTGAAATCATTTTCAGCGTCGCTATAACCCAGTGTTACCACAAATAAACTTGTTAAACCTTTTTCAGTTAAACCAAACTCTTTATCAAGTATTGACGTATCAACTCCTTCCATAGGTGTTGCATCAATACCAAGCGCTGCTACACCTAATAAAAATTGACCTAAATTAAGGTACACTTGCTTTTCCATCCAATGGTTTACGTCGTTAAATTTCTCTTTATGTAAATTGATAAACATTTTTCGACCAGCATCCATACCGGCTTTAAATGTTTCAGGATCGCCATCAAAACGGCCATCTTTTTCTTCTTGTAAAAGTAACTGCTGTAAGTGCTCTTCGTTGGCTTCTTGGCGGCTCGAAAAAACAACAACATGAGAAGCTGAACGAATAGAGCTACTATTAAAAGGGTAGGCTTCATCAGTTGATTTTGCGACCCTTTCTTTCCCCTCATCAGTTGAAGCAATGACAAAATGCCACGGTTGAACATTTACACTCGATGGGCTGTAACGTAATAACGCCTTAATTTTATCAACATTTTCAGGAGAAATTTTCTGATCTGCTTTATAGGCTTTTGCTGACTGTCTGTTTTTTGCATAATAAGTAATATCGTTTTTCATGATGTTGGCCCTTGGTTAATTTATGCACTGAATTATGAAGGATACTGACATGAAGTAAATGGCGTAAAATTCAAATTATTATGGATAAATCCATCCATAATCTATTTCATGCTGCTTTATCACTAAAGCTGTTGAACTAAGGGAGAAGACAGGAGACTGACTGCAATATGCCTTGAAATTGAAAGAGGTTAATGACAAACACCTGCTATTAAACAGGTGTTTGTGAAGTGCGCATAGTCAGGGGCGAAGGAACTGTTATCTGTATTTAGCTCCTGATAATATCCTTCATTTTTGTTAATGCCTCATCAAAGTTATAGGCATCAACCAAGGCTTCAATTTCTTTTAATGGTGCATGGTATTTTGTATTCACCATCTTAGGTAGCAGCTCAATAATAAAATCGGTTGCCTCGGTATCATAATCATCTAAAAGCGTAGTTAATTGCGCAAATAAAGCATGAATATCATCTGATGATAAGGCCGATGCGCCATTTTCTTTAATGTCGTTTTCATTTTGGCTCTCGCTTTGTTCATCGTTTAATGCTGCTAAGCTATTTAAGACAATGGCTAATTCACTTTCAACAACTGTTAACAATTCATCAATGTTGTTTGTTTTGTCTAAACACCCTTGTTCGAGTTTTTCCGCAGCGCTATAAACGGCGGTTGCGCCAATAGTACCGGCAGTGCCTTTTAAGGTATGAGCACAGCGCTGGGCTGCGCTTTCATCCGCACTGTTTTGAGCACTAGAAAAATCTTCATGAAAGTTCTGCTGGCCTTGATAAAAACGTAATAATAGCTTTTTATACAAGCTGTTATTGTTCTGGGTGGTTTTAAGACCGGCGCGAATATCTATGCCCGCAAGTGGCGGAATTTCATCGCTAATGGCATTATGTTGCTTAGCTTTATTTGCTTTTGCACTTTCTGCACTTTCTGCTCTTTTTGCGCTTTCTTCACTTGGGGTGATCCATTTCGCCATAGTGGTAAACATTTCTTTAATGTTGATTGGTTTTGAGATGTGATCATTCATGCCAACCGACTTTACATGCTCTTTGTCTTTTTCCATGGCGTTGGCGGTCATGGCAATAATGGCTAAGTCTTTAAATGCTGGATTTTGGCGAATATATTGTGTCGCGGTGTAACCGTCCATAACAGGCATTTGACAGTCCATTAATACGCCGTCAAAGCTTTGCTCGGCGAGTAAATCTAACGCTTGTTGGCCATTTTCCGCAAGGGTAACTGTTAGCCCGTTTGTTTCCAATAATTCGGTGGCGAGTTCTTGGTTAATGTCATTGTCTTCAACTAATAATACATGAGCGCCATTTAACTGTGCAAAAGCCTTATTGAGATCGGAACTCTGTTCGTCAACCACTTTGTGCTGCACCACTTCTTTACCCATGGCGCTCATCACTGCGTCAAAAATGCTCGAAGAGGTAATGGGTTTGGTTAAAAAGTCGCTGATGTTAAGATCTTTTGCCGCGTCACTGGCTTCGTCTTTACCGTAGGCTGTCACCATAATAACCACCGGTGGCGTGCTAATTTTTTCATTGTTTTCAATGGCGCTGATGGTTTCAATGCCGTCCATGCCGGGCATTTTCCAATCGATAAAGGTTAAGTCGTATGGCACCAAATTATTGGCTTGCTCTAATAGGGCAATGGCGGTTTCACCGCCGGCGGCTTGGTCGACTTTAAAGCCAAAGCCAGCAAGCATGGCGCTGAGCAATTCGCGCGCGGTTGCGTTGTCATCAACAATTAGTACATGCAAAGCGCCAAGTTCTTTGTTTAATGGTGGCGTGGGGCTAGGCAAGCTGTTTTGAATACCTAGTTTTATCGTGAAGGTGAAAGTACTGCCTTTGCCCAATTCACTGTCTAACCAAATATCGCCATGCATTAACTCAACTAAGCGTTTTGAAATCACTAAACCTAAACCGGTGCCGCCATATTTTCGGGTAGTTGATGTATCGGCTTGTGAGAAAGAGCGGAACAATTTGCTTTGTTGCTCTTCACTCATGCCGACGCCGGTATCTTGTACCGAGAATTGGTAAATGACTTCTTGATTATCTAACTGCTTAACTTCTTCTACAGCAATTAACACTTCGCCGCCTTCATCGGTGAACTTTATCGCGTTATTGCCTAAGTTAATTAAAATTTGCCCAAGGCGCAGTGGATCGCCAATGAAACTTGCCGGCAAGTTTTTAGGTATTTTAAATAATAACTCAAGCCCTTTTTCTTCGGCTTTTAGGCCAACTAAGCTGGCTAAGTTTTCAAACACATCTTCAAGCTTAAACTCCACCTGTTCAACATTCAGTTTACCGGCTTCGATTTTAGAGAAATCGAGAATATCGTTAATTATCCCCAGTAATGATTCGGCGCTGCGATGTACTTTTTCGATGTAATTACGCTGCTTTTTGGTTAAGTCGGTTTGCAACGCCAAATAACTCATACCAATTACGGCGTTCATTGGTGTGCGAATTTCATGTGACATATTGGCGAGAAAATCACTTTTAGCGCGGGTTGCTTCTTCAGCAGAATTTTTAGCAACCGCTAACGCTTGTTCGGCTTTCTTGCGTTCCTCAACTTCGTCTTTTAGCGCTTCCATTTGCGCGGAAATTGACTTTTGAATATCGTTAAATGAACTGGCGAGTACGCCAAGTTCATCGTGGCTATCTACTAATATCGCTTGTCCGGTTTCACCGCGCACTAAGGAATATGCGGCAGTAGTGAGTTTTCGAATCGGCAGTGATACCGCGCGACTAATGACAATGGCGGTGAATAAACCAAAGAAAATAGCGACCGCTGAAAAGACCATGAAAAATAAGGACGTGCTTTCAAAGTTTTCTTGGGTTTTAGGACCAAGGGTGTCTTGTTTTTCTTTAATAGCCAATTTTAAGCGTTCAATTTGCTCGGCTACTTTGGGACCAATGCGGTTGAGCTCGTATTTGATGATCATATTGCGCTGTGTGATCATGGTATAAACTTCATCGAAGGCGGTTAAATATTCTGATTGCAGCTCTTTTGCTTCAATAGCAATGTTTTGTATTTCTTGAGATTTAACCGACTCGATTAATTTACCGGCATTAACTTCCATTTCGCGAAATTCGCTCATTGCACGGGTGCGGTTAGCTATTTTATTATCTAATAAAAAACGATTGGCGTAGAGTCGCCCTAAGAGTAGGTTTCTTAAGGTTAAACTGGCGGTAACGGTTGAGTGGTCATCATCGGCATCAACCGCCTTTGACAGTACTAAGGTGAGTTTTTTCTCAATTTGAGGGCCAAGCACATTGAGTTTATTTTCAACCCAATCATCGCGCTTTACTTGCAGTTCAGTAACCACTTTAAATTCGTCTAAATAACGTAATAGCTCTGATTCTAATTCCGCTAATAATACCCGCCGTTCGGTATTGTGATTGGCAAGTACTTGCGCTTTGGCGATCATATCTAGCGTGGTTTGTGCCCGTTGCTGCACAATTTCAATGTTCTTTGGACTGGCATCAATAACAAAGTTTTTTACCGCAATATTCGCCATTAGCATATTGGCTTGTACGCGGCCATCAACGTTGGTTTCGCGTGCTAAGGCTCGATATTCTTTAAAAGCAGACTCGGCATTTTCTAAACTGCTGTAGCCTGTTGAAGCAATCAATAGTGTTAGAAATAATAAAAAACCAAAGCCAATATATATTTTTATTGATAGCGATAATTTTTGCATTGTGAGTCCGTTTTATACGTTGCTTTGAATGATAACTGCTGTTAATCGTGGTAATTATGCTGCGATTTGAAGTTAACTTTCTTGTTCTTGCTCAAAGTGCTCTTTATATTTTGCTTGTACTTCGCGTACTTTATCAATGCAATTTAAGAATTTTTCTACAATGTTAGGATCAAAATGTTTACCCGATTCGCTTTTTAGCAAGTCGAGGGCTTTTTCTTCTGACCAGGCTTTTTTGTAGGGGCGTTCACTAGTTAGCGCGTCAAAAACATCGGCGACAGCGACAATACGAGCGGTAAGCGGAATATCGGTGTCTTTTAAGCCATAAGGGTAGCCTGAACCATCCCACTTTTCGTGGTGATAAAGTGCTAATTCTTGTGCCATTTGAAATAATGGGAATGAATGTTCGCCAATAATTTTAGCGCCATATTCAGAATGTTTTTTCATGATTTCCCATTCGTCGGGGTCAAGTTTGCCGGGTTTTAATAATACGCTGTCGGGAATGCCAATTTTGCCAATATCATGCATTGGCGCGGCATTATAAAGCAATTCGCACCACTTAGGCTCCATGCCTAATTCCTCGGCGATAAATTTAGCAAACCAGCTCATACGAATAACGTGCATGCCAGTTTCATTGTCTTTGTATTCTGCAGCTCGACCTAAGCGGCGGATAATTTCTAAGCGGGTATCGTTAAGTTCTTGGGTGCGTTGCTCTACCAGTTGTTCTAAATGGCGGGCTTGGTCGTAAAGGGATAATTGTGTTTGCACCCGAGCAAGTACAATTGCCGGTTTTACTGGCTTGGTGATGTAGTCAACTGCGCCAAGTGCAAAGCCGACTTGCTCGTCAGTTGTTTCAGATTTTGCGGTAACAAAAATAACTGGAATTTGAGTGGTTAATGGGTTTTGCTTTAGCCGGCGGCATACTTCAAGACCGTCCATTTCCGGCATCATAATATCGAGTAAAATCAGATCCGGCTTTTTATCTGAATTGGCAATTTTTAGCGCAACTTCACCACTTAAGGCTGCTCTTACTTTATAATTCGCGCGTAAAATTCCAGATAAAACATCAATGTTTTCTGGTGTATCATCAACAATTAATATGGTTTGCTTATTGTCTGACATAAGAGGCTCGGTAGTGTAGTTGCGTTATTATTTTGTTCATTATCGACTAGAGCGTGTTGATCTTTCAAGTTTGTTTTTGCAGCAGTTTGTTGGGTATTTATACAAGGCGGTGCTTTTGATGTGTGGTTATTCCACATGATAAAGCACTAACACTGTATAAATGACAACAAACGCTGTCCGAAGGATTCGGCTAAAAGCTTTTTACTCTTTGTTACCTACATGGATGCAGGTACTTAGGTTACGTCTGGAACTTGTAACCTGTGTGAGGTGTTTTGCTTAGGTGACTAGGCAACAAACCTCACGCCGCGATTAAAACGCTTTTATCTCGAACAAAATTCAAACAGCAAAGATCAACACGCTCTAATTAGATTCTCTGCTGCATTACGCCATTTGTAACAAGGTGTGTTACAGCTGCTGCAATAAAGTGAAGAAGCAACAATAATGGCTTTTTTATTCTATTCTTTAAAAATATAGAGGATGTTCTCGGGCAGTCAACTATCACACCAAGAAAGTGTGATTTTTGTGGCTAAATCAATCAAGGCGGCATGGTTTAATGAATGAGTCAGTACTAAAAACGTTTAATCAAATGACTATTTTAATGGTTGATCCGGTCGATAATATTCGGGTAACGCTTGCTTCAATGTTAAAAGAGCTTGGATTTAAAAACATTATTCAAGCCAGAGATGGGCGAGATGCGCTGCAAGCGATAGAAAATAATAGTGCAAACGTTGATGTTATTATTTCTGATTTTAACTTGCCAAAACTTGATGGCATTGAACTGCTTCGTGAAATACGAAAACACCCTAAACTTGGGCGAATTCCGTTTTTGATGTTATCTGCTCATATTGAGCAAAGTGAAGTTATACGTGCGATTAAAAATGGCGTGTCTGAATATGTGGTTAAACCGTTTTCGATTAATATTTTAAAACAGCGGCTTAGCCAAGCGATTAAAACGCCAATTAAATCATCTGCTACTTTACTTACTCAGTCTGCCAATAAATCAGCAGCGTCAGAGGCTAAAGATGAAAAGCCAAAAACCACCATTTTAATTGTGGATGACGTGCCTGATAATATTCATTTATTAGCGGATATTTTGCGGGGCGATTATCAAGTTAAAGGGGTGACCTCTGCTAAAAAGGCGATCGAATTATGTCGTTCCGACAAAGCGCCAGACTTATTACTGCTTGATATTATGATGCCGGAAATGGACGGTTTGCAGCTATGCAGGCAATTAAAACGTGACCCGTTAACGCAACATATTACCGTGATTTTTATCAGCGCTTTAGATCAAAACGAAAAAGTGGTTGAAGGGCTTGAGCTTGGCGCTGTTGACTATATTACCAAACCGATAGTGCCGGCGATAACCAAAGCGCGTATTAAAAACCATGCCGCTGGTATTGCTCATTTGAAAAGCCTGCGTGTGCAGGTTGATACCTTCATTGAAAATGTGCAGTTACGGGATGAATTTGACCGGCTAATGCAGCACAGTTTGAAAAGCCCGCTGTTGCAGATGAATGTTACCATTGATGATATTGCTAAAAGCAGCCGGCATCCTAACCGAGTGGAAAAGCTTTCACATAACTTAGCTTTTAATTGCAACAGCCTAGTACAGCTAGTGGATAACATGACCACGCTGTATAAATTAGAAGATGGCAGTTATCAAATTTCGCCAACGGTGCTTGATTTATCAACAATTGTTGATGATGTGGTTGCTTCATTCACCAGTGCTAATGAGGCAAAACAATTGGAAATATCGATTGAAGGCGAAGGCAAGCAGCCCATATTTGCCGAGCAATTTTTAACTTTTGCCTTAGTCAGCCATTTATTTAAAAACGCTATAGAAGCTGCGCCTTCTGGTTCGGCGGTCAATATTTTGTTGGAAAAATCTGCCAACGTTAGTTTATTAAAGATCACCAATGTTGGTGAAATACCTGATGAAATACGCGCTAGCTTTATGGATAAATATGTTAGCTTTGGCAAAAAAGACGGGGCGGGCATTGGCTGTTATGCCGCTAAGTTGATGGTTGAATTACAGCAAGGAAAAATAGCTTTTGAGCTTAATGGCGACGGCCTCACTCATGTATTGGTGGAATTACCCTCTGTGTAGTTGAGCGTTAAACCGATTGAAGATAATTGAAAAATAGTCACCAAACTCGTTGCCTAATTTAGTGACTATTTATCTGCTGAACGCTTGTCGCTTTTATCTTTCGACTTACCGCTTACCGCTTGTCGCTTTCAGCTTGTCGCTTTCAGCTTGTCGCTTCCAGCTTAGCCTTTTCCGCTATTCACTCTTAGCTTTTAGCGCGCGGGCTTGATGCAGTTTTTTATAACTGTCGATCAATCTTAAATGGCGATCTAAGCCTTCTAGGTTCATGCTAGTTGGCGTTAAACCATAAAATTTAACCTCACCATTAATTGAACCTACCGCATTGTCGATCACTTCTTTGCCAAACATGCGAGTTAAGTTTTCAACATAGTCTTCATATTCAAGTTCATCGTTTAAGCATACTTCAAGCAAGGCTTGTATGGCTTGATAAAATAACCGACGCGCGACGGTATTATCGTTGTATTGCAAGAAGGCATCAACAAGTTCAACCGCTTCTTCAAGTTCACCTAAGGCAAGGTAGATCAGAATTTTTAACTCAAGAATGGTCAGCTGTCCCCAAACGGTATTTTCATCAAATTCAATACCAATTAAGGTAATAATATCAATGTAGTTATCGAGTTGACTTTCTTCTAATCGCTCTACTAAATCGACCAAAGCTTCGTCATTTAAGCTATGAATGTTTAAGATATCTTCACGGTAGTTAAGGGCTTTGTTGGTATTGTCCCAAATAAGATCTTCAACCGGGTAAACTTCAGAATAATCAGGCACCAGAATACGACAGGCAATGCCTAGGTCTGAAAATTCAGCAATATAAGCTTCTTTACCTAAAGTTTTTAAAATGCCAAACAGGTGGTCACATTCTTGGGCGTTCGTGCCTGAGAAATCCCATTCACAAAATTCAAAATCATGTTTTGCACTAAAAAATTTCCACGAAATCACGCCGGTTGAGTCAATGAAGTGCTCAACAAAATTTTCTGGTTCAGCAACAGCCATGCTGTTAAAGGTTGGTTTGGGTACATCGTTTAAACCTTCAAAACTACGCCCTTGCAATAACTCAGTTAAGCTGCGCTCAAGGGCAACTTCAAAGCTAGGGTGAGCGCCAAAAGAGGCAAATACGCCGCCCGTTTTTGGGTTCATCAAGGTGACACACATCACTGGAAATTGGCCGCCTAATGAGGCGTCTTTTACCACAACCGGGAAACCTTGCTCTTCTAAGCCTTTTATTCCTTCAACTATGCTTGGGTATTTGTCGAGTACACTTTGCGGCACATCGGGTAATACCAGCTCTTGTTCAATAATTTGTCTTTTTACCGCACGTTCGAAAATTTCAGATAAACATTGTACTTTCGCTTCTTCAACATTATTGCCGGCACTCATGCCATTACTGAGAAATAAGTTTTCAATTAAGTTTGACGGAAAATAAACGGTGGCGCCGTCAGAATAGCGGGTATAGGGAATTGAGCAAATTCCGCGGTCAATATTGCCAGAGTTAGTATCAATTAAATGCGAACCACATAACTCATCTTCTGGGTTATAAATATCGAGGCAGTATGGGTCTAAAATGCCAGCAGGCAGGCTGTCATCATCTTCAAGCGCAAACCACTTTTCGTTCGGGTAATGAACAAATTCACTGTTGGCGATGTCTTGCCCTAAAAACTGATCGTTATAGAAAAAGTTACAGTTTAACCGTTCAATAAATTCACCTAAGGCAGAGCATAGCGCGCTTTCTTTGGTAGAGCCTTTACCGTTGGTAAAACACATTGGCGCAGCAGCATCACGAATATGTAACGACCAGACATTAGGCACAATATTGCGCCAAGATGAGATTTCTATTTTCATGCCTAAATCGGCCAATATCTTGGTCATGTTGGCAATGGTTTGTTCAAGCGGTAAGTCTTTACCTAAAATATAGGTATTGGCAGCATCATCTGGTTCAACCATCAGCATGGCTTGCGCGTCTTGGTCGAGGTTTTCTACGGTTTCAATGTTAAATTCAGGTTGGGTTTGCACCACTTTTTTCACGGTGCAGCGGTCGATTGAGCGCAAAATGCCTTTTTTATCTTTTTCGCTTAAGCTCTCAGGTAGTTCAACTTGAATTTGGAAAACTTGGTTGTATCTGTCTTCGGGGTCAACAATGTTGTTTTGCGATATACGAATGCCGTCGGTCGAGATGTCGCGCGAGACACAATAGACTTTAACAAAATACGCTGCACACAATGCTGACGAGGCTAAGAAATAGTCAAAGGGGCTTGGGGCTGAACCATCGCCTTTATAACGAATAGGTTGGTCGGCAACGACTGTGAAATCATCAAACTTTGCTTCTAGCTTGAGGTTTTCAAGAAAATTTACTTTGATTTCCATTAGATAATGTCCGAAGTGAAATGCTGTATGTATTATCAACTACACGAAAACGTTTATGTTGTCGTGATTGTGAGTTTATTTAATAAGGTGATTATCTGATTTTTTGCTGCAATAGTCTTTAATAACTTACATAAAAACGTAAATAGCCATCGCTTTAATGTAAAGCTAGCACTATTTTATCACGAGTTTGAAAGATAACAGCCTGATAAAAAACATCTCCATTCTTTATTTTATACTGGCTTACTTATGGGTAAAAAAACAGTACGATTAAACGTCACAAAAAACTGATAAATTGTAACAGTAATAACTACATATAAGATGACTCTTATAAAAAATGGGGTTATTATAACCAGCGAGAAGTAAGTGAATATTTTAGGATGTAGGTTGAAACGGATTCAGTTTGGTCGCTTTATAGTTTGTTGGTTGCTTGGCGCTTTTTTTGCCGTTATGGCTGAATCAGTAACTATCGTATATCCTGATGTCAAAGCGCCGTACGATAAAATTTTTCAACAAATTACTCAAGGTATCGAAAGCCATTATCAAGGCAAGGTAATTCATCTAAAAGTTCCCGCTAAGTTTTCAGCTAACTCTATTGCCGAGCAAATTGCGACTGAAAAAGTGATCGCTCTAGGTAAGCGCGGTTTAATAGTCGCTAAACAAGTTTATACGGAAAAGCCGGTTGTTGTTGGTGCTCTACCTATTAAACCAAGTAATGTTGCTGGCGTAAGTTTAATGGCAAGTCCTGAGGCTCTATTCGAATCATTACAACAGCTAGCGCCACGCGTCAAAAAAGTCACTGTTTTATACTCTGACGCATCTGCTTGGATAATTGAACTCGCTAAAGTTGAAGCCACTAAGCTTGGGCTGACATTAAATCCAATCGCCGTTGATGATATTCGTAGCGCCGTTAAAAGCTATGATGATATTTTTAAAGGTGATAATTTAAAGGAAATGGCAATTTGGTTGCCTTTAGACCCTGTGACCGCAAACGATAAAGTTATTGTGCCCGTTATTCTGGAAAAAGCGTGGGAAAATAAATTAGTGGTATTTTCAAGCAAACCAAGCCATGCGAAACGTGGTGCCTTGTTTTCAGCGATTCCTGACAACATAAGGTTAGGTGAGCAGCTTGCACAAATGGTAAAAACAGTAAACTATGATGCCCGTCCTTCAGTGGTTAAGCCCTTATCTGATATTGATTTAGCGGTAAACTTAAGAACGGCAGCGCATTTAGGTTATAACTATTCTGCCACCGAACAAGCTGAATTCTCTTTGACTTTCCCTGAGTAAAATATTTTTTATGCCTAATTATCGCCTTTTATCTTCCTCGTTAAGCATTAAAAACCAAGTGGTTTTGTTTTTAGTGGCAGGCATTACCATAATGACATTGCTCATTAGCACGATCACTACAAAAGCCGTGAACGAGCAGTCGCGCCAACTCATGCTAAAAAATGCGCACCAAATTACAGAAGGCTTAGCCAAGCAGTCGGTTTTTTCAATTTTGTCGGGGTCATCTCAAAACGCGCAAGATGCGTTGGCACAAGTGGCAGGGTTTCAATCGGTAGTTGTGGCAAGGTTGTTACTAGAAGATCACAGTGTTTTTATCAGTACGGGGGAATACCCAAAAGATATTGAAGTGAATTCAAGACAACAGCCAAGCGATGAAAATGTGGTACAAAATTTCATTGAAACCCAAGCGCATTGGTTAATTAAAATGCCTGTGAAAGTTATGGCAACAGCACAAGATGCTGATGAAAGTGAGTTCGGTTTTAGCGAAGAGCAAGTGCCACAAGAGCAAGTGATTGGTTATGCCGAGGTTGCTTACAGTAAAGAAAGCTTGATTGCCTCTCAACGACGCGTTGCTGAAATTATTGCCAGTATCGGTTTTGTCGCTGTGGTCTTGTTAAGTTTGCTCATGCATATTGGGTTAGTGGTTTTATTTAGGCCGCTCGAGCAGCTTTCGCAAACCATGCAAACGTCACAAAAAACTGCAGAGCATGTATTGGCACCGGTACAAGGTGCAAAAGAAGTGCGCCGTATGGCACATTCATACAACAGTATGATGCAAGTACTTGATCAACAAGAAGACATTTTAAAGCAGCATAGAGATCAGCTGGAAGCAGAAGTTGATGTGCGTACTCGAGAATTAGTACAAGCGCGTGATTCCGCAATTATTGCCAGTAAACATAAGTCAGAATTTATGGCCAATATGAGCCATGAATTGCGTACGCCGATCCAGTCGATTATTGGTTATGGTGAACTTGTTGTTGAAGAATTAGAGTTAGAAGGTCATTTTGAATTGATTGAGGACATGGATAAAATTGCCACTAATTCTCAGCGTCTGTTAAACATGATCAACAGCTTGTTAGATTTAGCTAAAATTGAAGCAGGTAAAATAGATCTTCACTTAAGTGTTATTAACTTTAGTGACTTGCAAAAAACGCTCACCGATATTGTTCGACCTTTAGCTAACAAAAATCACAATAGTTTTATTATTGAGCAAAGCGGCACTATTGAGGACTTTACGTCTGATAAAGAAAAGTTAGAGCAAATATTGATTAATTTATTAAGTAACGCATGCAAATTTACTGATAACGGTGATATTTCACTGAATATTCATGTTGATAATCAGCAGCTGGTTTTTTCGATAACAGACTCGGGCATAGGTTTAACTGACGAGCAACAACGGTATATATTTGATGAATTTCGTCAAGCTGACGGCAGTCAATCTCGAAAATTTAGTGGCACCGGCTTAGGCTTGGCCATTTCAAAACGCTTTGTTGAATTACTTAATGGCAAAATATTTGTGCAAAGCGAACTCGGGCAGGGGGCAACCTTTAGCGTAGTGTTACCTTACCTTAAGAAATTATAATGGGTTTTAAATATTACGTTAGCCAGGCTCAACGGATCTTATCTTCGGCCCCGTATAGTTAATATCGGCACATTTTTGCGGTAAAAATTCGTGGTTAGTGTGCTTGAGATTATCAAGGTAGCAGGCCGTTACTCCGCTTGAAACACAAAGGCTTTTTATTTGGTACCCTTGAGTTGGTGTGAAGCTTTGGTCTGATAAAAAGGCGGCAGTGTAGCCACCAATATTGATACCCGCACCAAATTTTTCCATTAAATAATTTGAAAGTTCATTGGCGAGCTGCATGTGTTTGCCTATGCCAAAGCCAAGATTTTTGGTCATTTTTTGATGAGGAATGATGCGCTCATCTACCTTATCGACTGGACGAGCAAAACCAATAATCGCTGGTCGGCCGTGTTTTAAAGGTTCATTGGCAACTATGTCGGCTATTGACTGACCAGCCTGTGCTTTTTTTAAAGCTAACTGAATAAATTCCATCGCTAGTTTGGTGGTTTGACTACCACCGTATATTCGAGAGTCGGCCGCTAAAATACCCGCAACCGTTGCCGCCGTTGGCGATGCATGTGTTGTACCTGCTAAAGCGCCTACTTGATTACACCATATTCTGGCATCGGGATAACTCATACATAAAAAATTATTCTCTAACCAGCTTGCCAGATTTTTGCTAATGATGCGGCCAGTGATATTTAATACCATCATTTGCATATAATTTATTTGTTCGAATAAATCATTAAATAGGGTGTAGTGGTGAACATGAATGTCTTGACCGCCAAGCCACTGCCCAATATCTGTTTCAATTATGCCTTGTCTATCGTTCCAGTAATCAAGCGATATGTTTCTTTTATCGGGCTTGTTATGCGCGCTGTTTGATGACATAAATACCTCGTTACTTTCTCTTTTCAGTTGAAGAAAAGTGATACTGCTCGTCAGGTAACATTGGAATTGCCGTAACTGGTTTGTGGGTTTGTTCCATGCCATGAGCTAATATTCCCGGCGCGCGCAATAATTGATATAAGCCGATGCTTTCTCTCGCGCCCAACTTTAATTGCAAAAATACCGCGCCAGCAAGCCCCGTTGGCGTAATGCCGATATTTAACGAATTTAATTGCTTAAGTAAATCACTGACCCAATTAAATACTGGCGATTGAGGGGCTAAGGCAAATAATTGTTTTGCAAGGTTATGACTTAAAAGGTCAATATCGCCATAATACTGATTAAAGCCAGGGCACAAGCTTGATAACTGTTCGTTAATTTTTTTATTCGATGCTTTATTTGAATGTTGAGTGATGACGTCATGTATGTCATTCATCAGTTTACCGGGGTTATCGTTTAGACTTTTTTCAATGAATTGATAAGCGCTAGCAACGGCCTGTGCGCCATTGTACTCGCCGCCAAGTACGTTTAAGCCAATAGGAATGATATGCTCTGCCTTTGTTTTACTAACGCCCGCAGTCATTGCGGCTTTTACCGCAGCATCTCTGGGACCTGCGTTAATCAAAGCAATCATTAATGACTCTAATAGCTTCGCTTGAGATGAGCTCGGTAGTTCCCCTTTAAATAATAAAAACAGGGTATCTACAAAACTACGTTTTTCAACTAACTGCTGAAGATCATAGCCTGCCAGATACATTTTTTCTGCCACATAAGGGTTTTTATCACTCGCTTGCTCAAAGCATATACTGGTACTGGCAGCATTTGAATAATTAAAACCCGTTGCGTTATTTTTCATATTTTTGATTAAAAGCTATATCGACCAGTAAGCCAGAAGCCACGTTCTTCTAATGGGTAATCGTTTACAATTCGGCCATTTGAAGCTTCTCTGGCATCACTGTTAAATAAATTACGTACCGTTAATGTTAGGTTAATATGTTCTATCCCATCATAGTGCATCGATAAATTGGTCCAGTTATAGTCATCTATATGATTACGCGAGTCTAACGGCGCTCTGTAACGGTTGCTTATCCAGTAAGTATCACTGTAAATATTAATATCTTCTGTTATTTGCCATTGAATACTGGCATCGATACTGTGCTGAGGCGCGTCTGCAATAGGGTGGTTATTTGCATCTTTTGCATCTTGCCATGCATAACCCATTTTCACCTTTAAGGTATCAGATGGTTGCCATCTTATTTCTAGTTCACTGCCGATACCGTCTTGTTTGCTGCTGTTTTCAAGTTGATTGTCGACATAAGCTAACAATTCAGATGCTTGATATTGATAGATATTAAAAAGCACCTGCCAGTCGTAGCTTGGGCGATAATCAAACGCAAGATCCCAGGTATCAATTTGCTCTGGTTTTAAGTCTGGATTACCGAGTTTTACTGGGTTATTGGTTGCGTATAAGTCACCAAATGAAGGTGCTCTAAAAGCACTGCCATATAACAGTTTCGTGGTCAGGTTATGTCGGGTTTGCCAAACTAAAGCTAAACGCGGGTTGATGGTACTGCCAAAGTCAGAATAATGATCATACCTAACGCCAGCGGTTAGCTCCCAATCGCTGCTGAGCAGCCATTCATCTTGCAATGAAAGGTATGAAAGTTGACGAGTATTATCACCAATAAAAATATGTTCAGTGCCTTTAACGCTAGTTAAGGTGCCGTCTTGTTCTGTTTGACCTTCGCTAATAATGCCTGGACCAAAGTTTTTGAATTCGTCGGTGGTTTCTTCACTGTCTTTGTAACCAAACTCAAGGCGAATTTTATGTTTGGCAAAGCCTGAATAGTTCGAGGTAACACGCGCTTGGTAATTGGTATCTTCTAAAAGAGGATTGCCAATATAACCCTCGGTGTAGTTTACGCCTGCTGCGTCAATGTATCCTGCAGGGAAAATTTCAAAATATGTCGCGGCTTTGTATTGCTGAAATTGCAAATTAACGTCAATATCAAAGTCGGCGCTCAATTGTTTTTTATAGCCGGTTTGAATGGCGATTTGTTCACCTGAAGTGGTATCGTTATTCGATAGCGCTTGCGCTGCACCGGCACCGGTTCCACCTTCAAGATCTAAATACCACAATGACGCATACCAGTTATCGACGGTAAGTTGCATGTGAATATCTGTGTAACGATGGCGAGTGTCAAGTGGTCCGGGGGCGTTTGATATTTCACTCTGACCAATGAGATGCAATAAATCGGTCGGTACAACTCGACTTGAGTCGCCTGCACTATCTTGCCACTGAGCATTGGCGCTAAATTTTATGTTGTCTTGCTGGTAGCCGTAGTTGAACCATGCATTTTTACTATCAAATGAACCCGCTTTAACGCCGACGTCATTTTCAAAAACGGCGTCGTTGCCTTTGGTGATAATATTAATGACACCAGAGTATGCGTCTGCGCCATAAACAGCAGAACCTGGCCCGCGAATAATTTCAATACGATCAATTAAGTTAACGCCAACATCAAAAATATTCCATTTTGCGCCGGTAAATTCATAGGTAGTTCTTACCCCATTAACTAATACCAATACTTGGGAGTTTTCTGGGGTGTGGATGCCGCGAATAGAATAGGAAGGATTCATTCGATTGATATTAGAAGGGTAGGTATGAATGCCGGTTACGGTTTCAATGACTTGATGGATTGTATTGGCGCCCATCGCATGTATATCGTCAGCGCTAATGACGGTGGCAACTGCGGGCGCTTTATGAACCGATTTTTTTGTGCCGGTGGCAATGCTAACAAAGTCTTCATCACCATAAAAATCTTCAAAATAGTCATCTTCAGCACCATCGCTATCAGCCCATGGGCTGCCATAAGCAAAATTAGGCGAGGAGAGTGCAAATAAAATAGCCAAAGAAAGCGTTTTTATTTTGATCGAATGCAGCATGTATAAACCTTAAAACTTCAACGGAGTAAATAATTAAGTACTTAGTTTTTAATTTTATTGATACTTAGTTACTTTGAGTAACACCTTGTTAACAAGGATCACATACTTAAGTTCTAATGAAAAGCTTTTGTTATCAGTATCATAAATCTTTTTTAAGATTTTCGTGCTTGCTTGTTTTTTGCGCTAAAAATTTGAACCTGTAATGGCTAGGCAGGTGCCTTTAGGGGGCTGAATAAGCACAAGGCTTGCTCAAACAGACTTGCCATCTAAGTGTTTTGCCATTTTCTGCGGTGTATGAGTTAATCGTTATTGTCGATATTAATGTTAGTGGCGATATCGGTACCCGTTAAAAATACCGCACCCTGTTGTAAGCTTTTAACGCGACCCATCATTGGCGGGGTTTCATTTTTATCAATTCTTACATCAAGCACTGTTGGCAGGTTTGCATGTAGCAATTCATTCCAGTCGAGCGCTTCTAACTCTTGAGGTGTTTGTATTATTTTTCCGTTTGCCCCTTGGGCAATGGCCAGTAGTGAAAAATCGACAGGATTGAGTTGCCAGCCGATAGACTCCGCTCGACTCATTTTTTGCCCAAATTTCACCATGCCGTAAGCAGCGTCATTTAAAATAATAAAAACAATAGGAAGTTGATGTTGCACTGCAACGCCGATTTCCGCTGAACTCATTTGCCAAGCACCATCGCCAACGATGCAAATGTGTGGTTTTGACTTTGCTGCAATCGCAGAACCAATCACCGCGCCTATAGACCACGCCATGCTGCCAAACCCCATGCCAATGCGATAATAGCCGGCATTAGATTCGGTATTTAAATAGTGGGTTGCCCATGCCCAACTATTACCCGCATCAATAAAAAAGCGCGTATCAATTGGCATATTCTTGCTTAAATAGGCCATAAGGCGTTGCGGTTTAATTGGATGTGCGTCTGATAAGCATTTGTCACCATCGATGAGTGTCGTAAAACCGCCAAGCTCATTTTGTTGGCAGTTTATTTCCAGCCCTTGCCATGTTTTTTGCCAACTTAATTGAGAAATGCGATTGTTGACTCGATTCATTACCACATCTAAATGACCACAAACATGCAGTTTAGCCATAGGTGAACGACTAAAACTTTCTACCGATGAGTCAATGTGAATGAGTTTTTTGTTAAGTATTTCTTCGGGTAAACTTCCTATACCTGTTTCGGTGATGGTGGTACCAAATGCGAGAATAAGCTCGATATTGCTGTCTTTAAATATTTCTCTAGCTGATTGATGACCAGCATAGCCGTATACGCCACGATACAAAGGGTGTTTTTCATTGACCCATCGCTTACTCATGGGCCCTGATACAAACGGAGCATTTAATGATTCAGCCAAATGTTCTATTGCTTGATAAGCGCGTCCACAACTATGCCCTAAATATAAGACGATGTTATCGCAGCTAATAATTTCTTCAATAAGTGCTTCGACAGCTGAAATGTCTTCTAAAGAAGCATTATTCATTAAATAGTTAACGTGTACATTAGGATTTGGCTCGAGATAGGGCAGCTGTAAAATGTCTGATGGAATGCTTAAATGCACTGGCCCTTTGGGTGATTGAACGGCTTCAATGAGCGCAGAAATGAGCTTACTTTCTAATTGCAGTTGATGTGAGACTAATGCGTTAAATTTAGTGAAATTTTTGTAAATGCCAACCGTATCGATAGCTGTTTCGCTTGAGTCTTGCAACGATCGTTTGCCAAACTTCGGTAAGGCAGTTTGCGCGGTAATAACCAGCATTGGTATTTTATCAACTGAAGCAGAAGCGACACCGGTTATTAGGTTAGTAGCGCCAGGCCCGGTAGTTGAACACACCACTCCGAGTTTGCCTGTTTCTCTGTAGTAGCCATCAGCCATAAAGGCGGCACCGGCTTCGTGTCGTGCAATAATAGCTTTTGGTCCGCCCGCTCTTTCTGAACGAGCCAATGCATTATAAAAAGGTTCTATTGCGCCGCCGGGGACACCAAAAACATATTCGACGCCGAGTTGTTCTAAGTATTTAACGATTAGATCGGCATGGTCAATGATGTCGAGTTTGGAGCTTGTAGCTGAGATATTCATGACCTTACCTTTATGGAGTTTAGTTCGGTAGACTTGCGTTATTCACTCTGTATCTCTTTAGGCACTTAACTCACCGCTTTAACATCACCGAGCATTTTATTGCTGCAAATGCTTTCAATATCAGCGGGTTTTCCTATGTGATAGCCCTGAGCAAACTGCACGCCAAGCTCCTCAAGTTTGAGCAAGGTGGCTTCATCTTCAACAAATTCGGCAATTGTACTTTTGCCGAGCGAGCGAGCGGTATCATGTATTGCTTTTACTAAGGCTGCATCGATAGGATCTTTAGTCATATCTTTAACAAAAGAGCCGTCTATTTTTACGCTACCGGCAGGAATTTGCTTGAGGTAAGCAAAAGTACTAAAACCGGTACCAAAATCATCGATTGAAAAGTGACAGCCTAACTCGTTGAGGTGCTTAACCATGCGCTGCGTACCTGTGATATTTGACAAGCTAGCACTTTCCGTTAATTCAAAAATGATGTTTTCAGGGTTCACTTGATACTTTTCAATTTTCTCTTTAATAAACGCATAGAGACGATCATCATTAAAGGCTTGAGCGGAAAGGTTAATCGCAAGTTTTTCTAGGCAAGGATTTTGGCTCATTAATAGTAACGATTTACCGATAACGTGGCGGTCTAATAGATTCATATCTTCCGCCTTTTCTAACGAAGGTATGAAGTCATTTGGGTAGACAAGGCGTCCGTCAACCATCAGCCGGACTAGAGTTTCATAACATACCGTTTGTCGGGTTTTTATATCGATAATTGGCTGAAAGTGCAGCACGATATTATCTTCAAACAAGGCGTTTTGTAATTTTTGAACCCATTGAAAACGTTGCTTAAGTTCGTCTGTTACCTTGTCGTCTTTACTGTAAACATGGACGCGGTTTCTGCCTTGTTCTTTTGCCGCAAACATAGCGATATCTGCTTGTTGTAGGTAAACATCGCTACTTAATGCTTTGCCGTCTATGGCGGAAATACCTAAACTGCAACTGACTTTATAGACTTGTTGGGAAAACTGAAAACTGGTGTCGGAGATCACTTGGCAAATTCGGTTGGCAATGGTTAGTGCTTCGTCGCCTGAGGTATCGGTTAAAATAATGGCAAATTCATCACCGCCAATACGACTAAGAATATCTTGCTCTCGGGTATGTTCAGTCAACAAGCGGGCGATTTCTTTTAAAACAAAGTCGCCTTGATGGTGCCCTTGAGAGTCGTTAATGATTTTAAAGTGATCGAGGTCGATAAACAACAAACTATGTAATTGACCGGTGCGTATTGATGACGATGAGATGTTTTGTAATTCATTGTCAAAAAAGTATCGGTTATGAATACCCGTTAACGTATCGTGCAAGGCGACATGTTTTAGCCGTTGTTCAGCTTTCTTGCGGGTACTAATGTCGTCTATGGTTCCTGTAATGCCAACGGTTTTTTGTTCGTTATCATAAATGGCTGATAAGTTTATTTCACACCATAAAAAGTCGTTGTTTTTTTGCGCCAGTTGAAACTCTAAGCTTTCGTGGTTACTTTTACCCGAAGCCAACGCGTTAATCGCTTTTGCGATATTTTCATGCTGGAGGTTGTTACCTTGAAAGGTAAAATCAGTGAAGTATTTGCCTATGCTTTCTGCAATTAAATAGCCGCTGTATTTATGCCACGAATTGTTTAAAAAGGCGATGCGACCATTGGGATTTATTTCAATAACAACATTGGTTAGGGTATCTAAGATGCGATTATGGGTTTGCGCTAAGGTATTGTATTTTTCTTGTTGGTTAATTAATTCCAGAGTTTTGGCGTTGAATTGTTCATTAGCGACCAGAAAGTCTTCACGTTTGGCGGCAATTTCACATATTTTTCTGAGTTGCTCAGCTTTAAAGGGTTTTTGAATGTAGTCTGCAGCCCCTTTAACTAACATGAGCTCAGCAAGGTCGACTGTGCCGTGAGCGGTCATGATGACGACGACTTGGTGAGGGTTAAGTGCCATTAACTCATCAAGCACTTCACCGCCCGACATACCCGGCATCATAATATCGAGCAAAACAATGTCGTAGTGTTTTTCTTTAAACGCTTTTAAGCCGGCATAGCCATCTTGTGCAATATCAACAGTAAAGTTATTTTTAAGGATGCGCTTAATTAACAGTGCGGTGTCTTCGGTGTCTTCAATGACGAGAATATTGTGAGGGTCGTTTAAGTTACCTTGAAAATTAACCACTTGCTCAATAACATTGTTAATGTGTTGTATCTCTTGGAAAGAGATAACTTGGTCAATGTCGAACATTTTAGCTGTGGTTTGAGCAATGCGTTCACTGTAACTTTCGGTGAGTAAGATAATTGGCAGATCTTGATTTGCTGGTAAAACGCCAGATCGTATAAGTCTTGATAGTCGCCAACCATCAACGTCACCAATGTCAACTTCAGTGATCACTAAGTCAACATGCTGAGTTTTTAAAACGGCAACCGCTTCAATGCTATTATTAGCGGCAACTACTGTATGCGTTGATAAGTTAAGTAACGCAGTAATTTCAGCACTGACACTGGTGTTTTGTATAATTAATAATACTTTCAATGTGAGGTCCATCCAAGAGCCATTGAATACAGCTTTCGGTCTAAGCCGAATTTCCTACTAGCCGATAATATCACCTAGTTGTAGATAAATGTACACCTTTTATTTAATAAAAATCCATTGATAAATGCAGTTAAAAACAAAGCAAAATCATGTGCTTTGCGCAATATACTATGATGACTATTTTTTATGAGCCATTACTTAAAGGCAATATGATACTTGCTCTGTTTAACGTTTAGTGCAGAGCGTTTGGTTGTGTTGTTTCAATGCGGTTGCGGCCTTTGTTCTTGGCAATATACATTGCCTTATCGGCATCATTGATTAGCTGTTCAAAGTTTTTGTGCTTTTTGGTATGACTGGTAATTCCGATACTGACGGTGATGAAAACATCTTCGTTTTCTACGCGTAGTGGGGAGTTTGCTAACGATTTTTGAATGCGCTTGCCAATATCGAACGCGTCATTTGTATTGCAGTTGGGCAGCAGTAAAAAAAATTCTTCGCCGCCATAGCGTGCGATAAAGTCAATATCTCGAATCTCCGCCGCACAAATTTTGCATAGGTGGATAAGTAATTGATCGCCGATTAAATGACCATATTTATCATTAACTTCCTTAAAGAAATCACAGTCGAGTAAAACGGCGGTAAGATCTGTGTTTTGCCTTGTTGCTCGAGAAAACTCAATATTGCCGCGTTGGAATAATGCTCTGCGATTGGCAACATTGGTTAATGCATCTGTGTTTGACAGCTCTGTTAAATCATGGGTGCGCTCGTCTACTGCTTTTTGCAATGCATCTAAGGTAATCGTATTTTCGCTAAGCTCTTTATTCATGCTATTGAACTTGTTGACGATCATCCTTGTTTCAGGAAAATCATAAGAAAGCTTAACATCTTGAAAGTTGCCGCTATGGTTTTTTTCAATTGCTTGTTGCAGCTCCATCAGTGAAACAGTGAATATATTGGCGATACGAAATAAGCCAAATAATAAAATACTGGCTGCAACGGTTAATAAAATAATGCTTAAAAATATCGCTTTTTTAATGGTAGAGACAATGTCTAATTGCGCAATTAACGACAATTGTTTGCTATCCGCTTTAATTGACTCTATTTGTGTTACCAGTTTACTGAGCAGATGTTCACTAATATCTTTGGTGAGTAACTCGCCTTGTAGGTGATTGTAGAGAATTTTAATGCTGTTATTTTGGCTATCAATACTGTTTTGCAAGGTTTTTTGTGCAGGCGTTAAAGGTGGTGGCGTAGCAAGTAAACGACTTAATTGGCTATGGTGATCTAACCAGGTGTTTTTTTTACCTTGCGAATAGGAAAATTGGTCGATAATGACAGCTTGCGCGATATGGTCGGTATGAGTGCTTATTTGTCTGGCGTAATTGTCGCGCTCTAACGCGGTATTAATGGTATCCCAAGAAAAAAGCACATGGCTTATCACCCAAACAAAAATAATTCCTGCAAAAATACTAAAACATAGAATACGTTGTTTTAATCCAAGTTTTATCATAACGCTCATTTCGCTTTTTGGTGGCTATCAATTAAGGGCGTATATTGACCGCCATCGGGTTAATTTGCATAAGTGCTCGACTATCAATGAAATTATTAGCATCGGTTGACTGTGTTTGCTTGGTCATTTTATATTTTATTGCCCAATTGGCTTGCGATTCAATATTTAACAACAATGACCGATTTAGATTGAGTTTAAAAATATAATCAGGCCATGTCCAACTGATAAACTCGGGTGATAGTTGCAGTTTCTTTTGAATAATTTGCTGCGCATGTTTAGGCTTGGAAGCGATATAATCTATCGCTAAGCTTAAGCCATCTAATAGACATTTCGCCTGGTCGATTTGCTCATTGGTATAGAGCTCTTTCGAGATTAAATTAAAGGTTAACGTATAAATGTTTTTAGTTTTATGTAACTGAGCCTGATCACCTAATTGCTGAATGCTTTTAAATGCAAAGGGTTCCCAGGGCACTATTGCGTCTACTTCATTATTTTGAAATGCGCCGAGTAGTTGATTTGGTGAATAATAAATTAACTGAATATCATCAAATGATAGCCCAGCCAACGCTAAGTAAATACTGAGGTAATATTCACTGGCGCTGCTTCGAATAACACCAATACGTTTATTGACTAAATCCTTGCCAGAACCAATATTGTCGTTTGCTCGGGTGATCAGTTTTACATCATTATCCGATTGCACAAAGGTTGCATGGGTGACAAATTTAAGATCGTTCAAACTTTGAAAGGCGAGCACGGTATCTGAACTGGTGGCAAAGTCTACGTTGCCGTCAATGACTTCCTCAAAGGCTTTATTGCCGCCATAAACATCAACGATATTCACAGAAACGCAGGTTTGTGCAAAAAAGTCTTGCTCTTGGGCAATATAAAAAGGGGCTGACAGGGGCGTTCTGGACACAGCAACTGAGACTTCTGTTACCTTTTTTTCGGTAAGAGTTTCATAGCTAATAAAAATAACTACGGTAAAAATGATGGTTAACATGAGTGCTAAATTAATAAACCAATTTTTTTTCAACGCTTGTGCATCCTTTCATGAGTTGACGTTAGCTTGAGGCTAATAATAAGCCCGCATATTACAATATAGTCGGATATTCAAAATTCACTAAGGTAAATGCTATTAACTGATGATTTTTTAAGTTAATTAAGAGGTCAATGTGGTTGTGTAATTCATCGTTGTAGATTGGCAAGCTGGCAAGGAAGTTATATTTTTTATTGATGGCTTTAGTTACACTGACAATATTCGCGAAACACTTTTCTTTTAAATAAATTTTCTAAGATGATTTTAAAACTGATGTCGTTTTTTAAAGTGCACATACACGGTATCGCTTTATGCGTATTGGTTGCGGCGATTGCTAAGGTATTAGCATCAACGTATCAAGCACCTGTTATGCTACTGGCACTGCTGCTTGGCTTGGCATTGCATTTTTTATTTCACTCGCCAAAGCTACAATCGGGTATTGCATTTTGTTCAACCGCGCTGCTGAGAATGGCAGTGGCTTTAGTGGGAGTGCGAATAGCCTTTGCTGATGTCATGTCTTTAGGCTTTGAAGCACCATTGTTGATTATTGCATCTATGATAGTTTCTATGGGCTTTGCGGTTGTGCTTGCTCGATTATTGTCATTACCGACCTCGTTTGGTGTGTTATCGGGTGGCGCAGTGGCAATATGTGGCGTATCTGCGGCAGCGGCTATATCAACGGTATTGCCTAAAAACGCGCAGTTTGAAAAGTTTTTTGCATTAACCGTTGTCAGTATTACCGCGCTCGGCACGATGGCGATGATTTTTTACCCGATTGTGGTAACTACGCTAGGTTTATCAGATCAACTTGCAGGCGTATTTCTTGGCGGCGCTATTCACGATGTTGCCCAAGTTGCAGGTGCCGGTTATTCGGTTTCAGAAACCACTGGCGATATTGCGATGTATATTAAGCTAATGCGTGTTGCTTTATTATTGCCGATTGTGATGATCATTTTTTGGCTATTCAAAGGGCAAGGACAAAGTAGCAAGAAAGGCGTTAGCAGCTTTATACCAAGCTTTTTAGTGGTGTTTTTTGTCTTGGCGTTAGTGAATAATTTAGGACTGTTACCAACCGCTTTGGTTGATGTGATTAAAATATTATCTCAATGGTTTCTTGTCATTGCTATGGTCGCAATAGGTATTAAAACCTCGTTAGCTCAAGTGCTGTCGGTTGGCTGGAAACCGATATTTTTACTGACCTGCGAAACGCTATTTTTTGCGGTGTTGATCATCTTGGGCGTTTTGTATTGCTTATAGACAAGACAATCATAGTTTCAGAAAAAGTCGAACCTTAAGGTGTGTAACGTTCGACTTTTCAGTTAGTTACCAATCAATGCCTTTTTGCGCTTTAATGCCAGCATTAAAGGCGTGGCGCGTTGGTTGAACTTCGCTGATGGTGTCGGCAATATCAAGTAATGAACGATGACAAGCACGCCCCGTTACAACCACATGCTGGTTAACTGGGCGATTAGTTATTGCGTCTAGCACGTCGTCTAAATCTAGATATTTGTACGACAACATGTAAGTCAGTTCATCTAATAAAACCAGATCAATGCTATCGTCGGCTAACATTTTCTTAGCTTCAGCCCAAACCGCGGTTGCAGCAGCAATATCTTTACTTTTATCTTGGGTATTCCAAGTAAAGCCGGTATTCATTACGTGAAAAGTTACGCCATTTTTTTCTAATAAGTTACGTTCGCCGCTATCCCACTGGCCTTTAATAAATTGCGCAACGCCAGCGGTTAAACCGTGGCCAACCGCACGAGTTACTGTACCAAAACCCGACGTTGACTTGCCTTTACCGTTACCAGTAATAACAATAAGTATGCCGCGTTCTTCGGTTGCTGAGTCAACTTTTGCATCAATTTTGTCTTTGAGCTTTTGCATGCGTTGTTGGTGCTTTTCTTCACTAGAAAGAGATTTTTTGTCTGTCATAAGAGGAGCCTTAATATTTTAAGGATACCAATGTAGGAGCGAAAGTAGTGCGCTGGACCATTTTGATTCAGACACTCTTCGTGTTTTCCCGCACGAATATCTATTTAATCTAATTGTTTTTTAGCTTAGTCATTTAGCTTAGCTTTTGGCGGCAGGTACTCTGGCTTTACAGTTGCGGGAACAGCAATGGACTTTCACCATTTTCCCCTGCGAGTCAATCACCGAATTCTTTAACGGCAATTAAACTGCACCAGTTTACCTTGTCGTTAATAGCAGCGCAAAACAATAAAAATTGTTTGATAAAAAAGGGCCTGTTGGCCCTTTTTACATTGCGATTAACGATAAAACCTAGTGCTTAATTACCAAATTTTTACGCGTTTCTCAGGGGCAATATACATGGCATCACCTTCTTTTACGTCAAAGGCTTGGTAGAATTCATTCATGTTTGATAAAGAACCTAAGGCTCTAAATTCACCCGGTGAATGTGGGTCAGTTGCCACGCGGTTGCGCATCGCCTTCTCTACAAATTTTGAACGCCAGATTTGCGCGTAACCCATAAAGAAACGTTGATCGCCAGTTAAACCGTCGATAATTGGTGCTTCTTGACCATTTAAAGAGGCTTTATAGGCTTTATATGCGATAGTAACACCTGATAAATCACCAATGTTTTCGCCTAAGGTTAGCTCACCATTAACATGTAAACCTTCAAATACTTCGTAACCCGCGTATTGCTCAACAAGTATTTGGGTGCGCTTAGCAAATTCTGCTAAGTCTTGCTCTGTCCACCAATTTCTTAGGTTGCCGTCGGCATCGTACTTACTGCCTTGGTCATCAAAACCGTGGCCCATTTCATGGCCAATTACCGCGCCAATGCCGCCGTAATTTACTGCGTCATCTGCTGCCATATTGAAAAATGGTGGTTGTAATATTGCTGCAGGAAATACAATTTCATTCACGGTTGGGTTGTAATAAGCATTAACGGTTTGTGGTGTCATACCCCATTCCCAATCTTGAATTGGACCACCTAATTTTTCAACTTCTTTGTGATGACCCACCATGCCAGAGCGGACAATGTTGCCAACTAAATCATCTGCTGAAATCGTTAATTTTGAGTAATCCTGCCACTTATCTGGGTAACCAATTTTAGGAGTAAATGCCGCTAATTTCACATGCGCTGCAGCTTTGGTGTCTGTGCCCATCCACTCAAGCTCGTCAATGCTTGCGCCATAAGCGCTACGCAAATTTTCCACCAACTGACTCATGCGAGTTTTCGCTTCAGGTTTAAAATGACGACCTACGTAGATTTTCCCAATAACTTCACCTAGGTTATTATTAACAACACTTACACCGCGCTTCCATTGTGGGCGTTGCTCTTGGCGACCATTGAGCTGTTTTGAATAGAAATCAAAATTCTCATTATCAATTTCTTCAGTTAAATAAACCGCATAGGCACTTAAGGTATGAAACGTTAAGTAAGTTTGCCAGTCAGCTAAAGAAGATTTAGCGAAAACTTTACCAAAACCTTCAATGAAATCAGGTTGGTTAATAATAATGTCTTTTTGCTTAGCCACGCCTTGAGCATCAAGGTAAGCTGACCAATTAAAGTCGCCTGCTAATTCAGCTAATTGGCTCACTTGGAATTTATTGTAACGCTTTTCGCTATCACGACTTTGTACACGAGTCCAGTGGTAACCCGCGAGCTCAGTTTCCATTGCTAGAATAGTTTCTGCAGCAGCTTTACCGTCTTTAACGCCGGCAAGGTTAAACATATTTTCGATATGTGCTAAATAACCCTCGCGCATGTTTACAAAGCGCTCAGCTTCATTAAAGTAATAATCACGATCTGGCAAGCCTAAACCACTTTGCCAAATATGCGTGGCGTAACGAGATGAATCTTTGGCATCAACGTTAATGTAAAACGCTAGTGGGTTATTCACACCTGCGGCTTGATATTTACCAAAAAAACTGGCTAATTGATCTTTGTTTTTGAGTTGGTTGATATCGTCAAAAATAAATTGAATTGGCGTCGTACCTGCTTGGTTGCGCGCTTCACTGTTCATAAATGAACGAAATAGGTCAGCCACTTTTTGTTCGTCGCTACCTTCAACTAAGTTTGTTTGACCTGCTAACTCTTCAATAATTGCTTTTACCGCATCATCAGCATCGTCACGTAAGTCATAAAAAGAACCGACGGCCGTTTTATCGCCCGGAATTTCTGTGGCGTTTAACCAGCCACCATTAATGTAGCGATAAAAGTTATCTTGCGGACGAACACTCATGTCCATGTTAGCTTTTTCAATACCAGAAACTAACGCTTTTTTAACAGGTTGAATTTGTGCTTGTGGCGCTTGTTCTGTTGTATTACAGCCAGCCACAAGTAGCAGCGATGAACAAAGTGCACCGGTGATCAATGTTTTCATGATATTCCCACTTGTTTATTTGTCGTTGTTATTGTTAATTAATAAAACATCTAGCTTTTGTGTCTAGTTCGCTAATGATTGTGCTAAGCGAATTTAGGTAGATGTCGAAACGTTTAAATAGTAAGGAGTGTGCAATGTAATTGCCAGCGCTAGCAACATCTGTTTACATCTATTTACATTTGCTAGGGACTTGGTTGTACAAAGATTTTTACGCTTGTGGTTATTGGCTTTTACTTTGATTGAGAAAAAGGTTGAGGGCACATTCACACATTTCATCAATATTGTGGCTGTCTGCGTATATTCCGTCGATAAGTAAACGGGCAATGCCGTGCATAGTGCCCCAAGTGACTTGTGCTAAACGTAATGAGTTTTCATCAGCGGGCAAAATACCTTGTTGCTGCCAAGTTTTGGTCATTTCAACTTGGTATTGAAAACTCGGGTAGGCGGCGTCTCGTAGCGATTGTGTACTGGTGGCATCTTTCCAAATAGTGCGGCCGAACATTAAATCGTAAACCGACGGATTTTCGGCGGCAAACTGAATGTAACGCATGAAAAACTGGCGATAGCGTTGTTCATTGCTTAATGATTGATCGTTAAATACTTGCTCTTCAATTGCTTTCCACGCCATAAAACCTTGCGCGGCAACTGCGCACAATAGGTCGTTTTTATCGGTAAAGTGATGATAAGCAGCGGTTCTTGAAACACCGACACTAAGCGCTAATTTTCTAAGTGATAAGTTGTCGATGCCATCTGCTTCAATCATCTTAGTTGCGGCACTCACTAAGGTACTTTGCAAGCTGCCGTGATGATACTTAGCCTTGGTTTTTTCATTGCTTTTACCAATGCTTTTGTTATGGCTTTTTTCACTGCTGTTTTTATTTTTATCGGTGTTATTCATCATTAGCGCTAAGTTAATTTATGTATATTAAAGTGTTTTTCTACTCGGTAATGCAACATTAGAAAAAATTAATCCTGCCACTAGCGACATAAAAATTAAAAATGTTTGTGAACCTAAATCGGTTGTTTGAATAATAGATTGCCCAGTGACTAAGGTATTTAAGCCCATATAGACTTTACTGCCGGGCACTAAGACAACTAAGCCTAATAACTTAACAATACTCGACGGTAAATTCATCACCCGAGAAAAGATATTACCATAAATGCCTAAAATAAACGCACCTGCAAATGCGCCCAGTGCGGCACCTAAATAATGTGCACCCCATAATGAGGCGCCATAAGCGACGTAACCTGCCACTAAGCCCCAAAGGGCATCTTTTACTCTGACTTTAAATAAAATAATTAAACACACGGATAATATAGTAACCGCGAGCCAAGTCGCCCATTGCGGGATCATTTCAGGCGCAACATAGGTAATGTTTCCCCAGAATATTTGCCCTAAGGTGACGCCAAGCAGTGCGCCAAAATAAAGCTTAAATAACACCATGATCGCATCCATGATGCGTGCCGTGCCTGAAATTAAGTTGCGAGAGGCAAGTTCTGACAAACCTAAGGTAAGTGCTAAACCCGGAATAAAGGCAATAATGCTTGATAAGATAACCAGTGGCACATTAATGCCGGGATCAATTAAAGTAATTGCCGAGGCAAGTAACGCCGAAGTAATCGCTGAAATAGGCTCTAGCATATCGGTAACACGCTTTGAACGCTCAGCCCAAAATACGTAAATGCAAACGATAAAACCTAATAGTGTCGACCAAAAAATATCTTGCCAGCTAGTATTCATCAACATGGCAAAGGCGCCACTACAACAGCCAAAAGCGATAAAGGTTAATAGTCTGCCATAAGGGGCAGGTTTGGTGACGATATCGTCTAGTCGCTCAATCGCTTCGGCTAAGGTGCGTTGACCCGATGCCAGTTCATCAACTAATTCATCAGTACGTGCTAAGGCGCCTAAATCAATTTCCCCTGGGTTAACCCTCGCTAAATGGGTATATTCTTGCTGCTCGTCACCTTCAGATAAGACAAAGGTTAAGGCTGTTGGGCTGATAATAAAGTTTCCGTGCAGTTGCAATAAATTGGCAACACTTTCAAGGTGTGCTTCTAAACGATACGCCGGTGTACCAAATTTATGCAATGCTTTGCCAAGCCTGATAATAAAACGTCTTTTTTCAAGAAATTGGGCTGTTGGGCTCATATATTGTTGAAACTCTAAAGTAGTCGCCGAGTGACGGCTGAACAGATAAATACTAATAATAGCTATTATCGCAATATTTGGGTGTTAAATACATGTAAGCTAAATGAAATAATCGCGCCAATTTGTAAAATTATGGTAGGGTTAGTTGCCAGTATTATCGGTTAACTGGCTTTTTTGCTGTGTTTTTGTTTAAATTTTGTCGAGTGTGCGTAGGTTTATAATATGACGTTATTAATTATTTTATTATCGGTGTTTGCTGGTGTTGCCTTGATGGTGATCCTCAGTGAGCGTTTTGGCACGCCGATGGATAATCAACAACAATCCAAATATGCTAAAATTACGCGAATTTTAGTGTTTGTTTTACTCATTACCGCCATTATTAAACTCGCTGTTTCATAACGCCTTGTTATCGCCGATACTACTAACGGCTTTATATTGCTTAAGGCTTGGCGTCACTACAAAGCTTTGCGGTTGAGTCACTTCCCCTTCAGGCGTGTAACTACGGTCATAAATTGTCACCTCACCTTTATCAGATAAAGTAATAAGTGTTGTTGTGCGGGTGCCATATTCAGGTGATACGATAAAGATTGAACTTAGCATTTGCTCCCATGTTTGGCTTATTCCTGTGCTTGGTAATTGCTCAGGCTCAGCTTGACTTGGGTTAGTCATCAGCGTGAATAGTTGCTCAATTGGTAGCTCTGCATGAGTTAAAATTAGCTGTTCAAGTTGTTGCTGACCACGTGCCATTTTCGGCCAAATATCGTCGAGTGCGCCATTACATATGCTATGAAATCCTGCCGATAATTTATGATGACGTTTATTGACGCTGTCAAAGCAAGCTAGTTGCTGCAGGGGGCCATAAATTAAATTATAGCCATTGTATTGCTCAGCATTTGTTTCTAATGCTTGGCTAAACTGGCTGAGCTTATTTGGGGGGTCACTGGGAGCGCCAAGTATTTCAAGTGCTTTTAATGCCAAGTCGCCACGGGATTTCTTACTCGCGTCAAGTTTATCGCCTTGGCGAAAATTAGTCAGTGCGGCAAAGTTGCCTTGTAAATCTAAACCTAGCCACGTGCCACCTGCGGCTAAATCTTTTCCTGCTAATATTTGCTGCGCTGGCCACAAGTGCATTTTTTGACTGGGGCGCTGATGAAACTCGTCACGATTGGCGCAAATAATAACCGGATATTTAGGATGTTGCTCAATGGCAAAAAACAAAATACACATAGTGTCTTGGCATACCTAGATGAAATCAATAATGTGCTAACTTAGCTCAACTTCGTCTTTATAGAAAGCCTTGCTTGGGGTAGAGTTTGCTCATTCAGTAAAACTTCCTAATGTTAAGGAGTTTAAGGTGTTCGAAATTCCTCAAATATCACTTAAAAATAAAGTGTCAGCGATTGAATGGCAAACTCGTGTCGATTTAGCCGCGTGTTATCGTTTATTGGTTTTACATGGTTGGGACGATTTAATTTATACGCATATTTCTGCTCGTATACCCGGGACTGAGCATTTGCTGATTAATGCTTTTGGTTTAGCGTTTGAAGAAATCACCGCATCAAATCTTGTAAAGATTGATATCGATGGCAATATTGTTGACCCTGATTGCCCGTTTGAAATTAACCCAGCAGGTTTTACCATCCATAGCGCCGTTCACCAAGCGCGCCATGACGATATGTGTGTGCTGCATGTGCACACCAACGAAACGATTGCGGTTGCCAGTTTAGAAGAAGGTTTACTACCGCTTAGTCAATATGCCATGTTTGCCTTGGCCTCAATAAGTTATCACGATTATGAAGGCTTAGCGGTAAACGACGATGAAAAGCGTCGTCTGCAAAACGATTTGGGTAATGCTAATTTTATGCTGCTGAGAAACCATGGTGCATTAACTTTAGGTAAAACGATTGGCGATGCATTTATGCATATGTACGACCTAACCCGAGCGTGCCAAACGCAACTGCAAATAATGGCAACCGGCATGAAACCTGTTTACGCCCCGCAAAGCATTATTGATGGCATTAAAGCGCAAGCGAATATTGTTCATACCGGCACCACCGGTGGGCAAAAATCGTGGCCGGCAATGCTTCGACGAGTTTATCGTAGCGATCCTAACTTTGCGACTTAGTAACATAAGCCCAATAGATGACAGAAAATATTTAAAACAATAATCGAGGGAAAATATCCTTCGAGAGTATGACTAATCACTCGCTTATTGGTGAAAAAGGAAAATGATGAAAATAACCCATGTTGAAATTTTTGATATTGAATGCCCTGAACGCCCGCCGTGGAATCCGGTCTTTATTCGCATTCATACCGACCAAGGTATTTGTGGTGTTGGTGAAGCAGGGCTTGCTTACGACTGGGGCCATAGCGCCGCGGCGGCGATGATCAAAGAAATTGCTGAAGCGGTACTTATTGGTTTTAACCCGTTTAATACCGAGCTTTTATGGTCAAAAATGTTACGAGAAAGCTTTTGGGGCTTAGGCGGCGGGCCAGTTTTATATTCAGCGATGAGCGCCATAGATACCGCGCTTTGGGATATTAAAGGTAAAGCGTTAGGCGTGCCGGTTTATCAATTACTGGGCGGAAAAGTCAATGATAAATTACGCACTTATGCTAGCCAATTACAGTTTGACTGGGACAGCGAAATTAAAAAACTGATCGAACCTGAAGAATACGCACAAGCGGCATTAAAGGCAGTAGCCGAAGGTTTTGATGCGGTAAAAGTTGACCCGATCGTGTATAACAAAGATGGCAGTTCATCATTTGATCGCACTAAGCTTTTTACTAAACCGCAAATGCGTTTATTTGGAAATCGACTACGTGCTATTCGTGATGCGGTCGGTGAAGATGTTGATATTATTTTTGAATCGCACTCATTAATGGGCGCGGCATCGGCCATTCAAATGGGCGAAGTTGTTGAAGAAGTTGGCTGTATGATGTACGAAGAACCAGTGAATTACTTAAATTCAAAAGTACATAAAAAAGTATCAGACCGAGTGAATGTGCCGATTGCTGGCGGTGAGCGTTTATATCATCGCTGGGATGTTCGTCCGTATTTTGAAGATCAAAGCATTGACGTATTACAGCCTGATGTCGGTTTATGTGGTGGCTTTACCGAGGCGAAAAAAGTGTGTGATTATGCCGATGTATACGACATTCGTATTCAAGCCCATGTGTGTGGTGGACCCGTTGCTACCGCAGCGTCATTGCACTTAGAAACTGCGATCCCTAACTTTTTAATTCATGAGCATCACACTTATGCCACCAAAGCGTGGAATCGAGAATTATGTATTCAAGACCCGCAACCAGTTAACGGCTTTTTCCAAGTATCGGAAGTGCCGGGCATAGGTATTGAATTAAATGACGACGTGGTTAAGCGTTCACCTAATGTTACCGTGAAATCATTAAAGTAGATAAAATTATCATGGTATATTAATAGGGAGCTTCTGCTCCCTTTTTATTTTTAAATTGATGCTAGCAATGATGAGGCGCTAAATATAATCAACCGGAAGGGCGGTGGTGTATTTAATTTCTTCCATAGCAAAGCTTGAACTGATATCTGAAAAGTCGGTGCGGGTGATCAGCTTTTTATAAAAATTATCATAAGCTTTCATATCCGGCACCACCACACGTAATAAATAATCGATATCGCCGCTTAAGCGATAAAACTCGACAATTTCGTCAAAATCTTCAGCAATTTCAGCGAAGTTGGCAAGCCACTTAGGGTTGTGCTGATTGGTTTTTACCGTGACAAAAATCGTTAGCCCAACGTTAAGTTTCTCGGCATCGGCTAAAACTACGCGCCCTTTAATTACGCCCGATTTTTCTAAGGCTTGAATGCGTCGCCAACAGGGTGTGGTTGACAAGCCTATTTGCTCGGCAATCGCTGCGGTAGACAAAGTACAGTCTTGTTGTAATAAGGTTAATATTTTTTTATCAAATGAATCCATGTTAACGCCAATGTCATTTTGAGTAGATTAAATTTTTAATAATAGTTTTACTTTTAGAACTCTATTCTAATAAGTGTCGTATTTCTAGCGAATTACGCAGAAATATTTCGCAAAAGTTATGAAATAATATTTTCATTATTACGATAAATAACAATGGGAAGATTAATGGATCAACTGACTGAAAAACTATCAACAACTGAAACAGCAACTCACCTTCATGGTCGTGGTGTAATTTACGACGATATTACGCAAACAATCGGTAATACGCCGCTGGTTAAACTGAGTCGTTTTGCACAGGCACTCGACGTGCCGGCAAATATTTTAGCGAAAGTTGAATTTTTTAATCCCGCCGGTTCAATAAAAGACCGCCCGGCCTTAGCGATGATCGAAGCAATGATCGCTGATGGTCGCATTACCGAGCAAACCGAAATCATTGAAGCGACTTCAGGTAACAATGGCGTGGCATGTGCTTGGATTTGCGCATTGAAAAAAATTCCACTAACTATTGTTATTCCTGAGCACATGTCGGTTGAGCGTAGAAAACTGATCAAACATTATGGTGCTAAGTTAGTGCTTACTCCAAAAGAGTTAGGTACAAAAGGTGCCATTGATAAAGCTAAGCAAATGATCGAAGCTCAAGAAAATGCCATTATGTTGGATCAATTTGGTAATTTTGCTAACTCGCAAATGCACGCTAAAACCACCGCAGAAGAAATTTGGACCGATACCCAAGGTAAGGTTGATGTGTTGGTGGCAGGTGTTGGCACCGGCGGCACGTTATCGGGCATAGCAGAAACGTTAAAAGCGTATAACCCAGAGGTGAAAATTATCGCAGTTGAGCCTGCGTCTTGCCCAGTATTGTCAGAAGGTCGCAGCGGAGTTCATAAAATTCAAGGCTTAAGTTCAGGCCATGTGCCTGCTATTTTGCGTCGAGATTTAATCGACGACATAGTGACTGTATCGAATGAAGATGCGGTGAGTTTTGCCCAAGATATTGCGTGCTTAGAAGGCTTACCAGTTGGTATTTCATCGGGTGCAGCACTAAAAGCTGCGATGTTAATCGGTCAGCGCGTAGAATTTAAAGGCAAAAATATTGTCACCATTTTAGCCGATAACGCTGAGCGTTATTTCAGCACTGAATTATTTGCTTAGGCTTTTAAAATAGCGAGCTGTTAGGTTGCTAAAACGCTAGCTAGCTAATTCGTTAAGTCGATACCAGTTAGCCGCGTTGGCAAAGGTTAGTTTAGTGAGTTGCTCAGCGCTTAGCGGCAATTGTTGGTAACTTTGCCACAATTGCTGAAAACTTTGCCTGAACAAGCAAAGTGGAAAATTACTGGCGAGCATTACACGATTCTCGCCAAAGGCATTTAGACATTCAGCGACGATGTTTGCCGTTAACTTATCGTACTTGTCCACAGAAATCGGTAAGGAAAGCGCTACCTTGCTGTTTGTCATCATTTCCCAACCTGAGCACTTTATTGCGCATTGCTTTATTGTGCTCATTCTTTTTAAATTGCTTTGCCATAAAGCAAATTCGGCGTTGCCTTCGCTTTCATTTACACTGACACTTGTTTCTTCATCTTCATTTGGCGGCCAGCCGGCATGATTAATAATAAAAGTGAGTGCTGGAAGTTGCTGTGCAAGTGCAATTAGGCGATCAACCGCTGCAGAATCTTGTAACGATAATTGCAGCTCGACAATTAATTTTTGTTCGTTTAACGCAATTAAATTTTGCTGACAGTATTGATGGTTGAGTATATCAAGTGCGTCCTCGTCTAAAATATGACGAATTCCAACAAAGCTGTTAAAAGCGGATAATTGTTTAAGCTGTTGGTTAAAGGGCTTAGGCGCTAAGGTTAAGTCGATAAAGGCAATACTGCGATAGGGCAGTTGGCAATGTTGGTTTAGCCAGTTTAGTTCTTGCCAAGGCTGTTTGTTATTAAAGCCTGCTTCAATATGCACAAAGCCTGCTAATTGCAGCGGTGTTGTTAAATGAAGATCTTGCTCATTAAAATTTTGCACAATAATGCGTTTGTCGCCGTTGAAACTGATATTGTCGTTATACAGCCAAGCATATTCGCCTTGTTCAAGGTTAAATAAGTGCAAGTGCGGATCGATAATTTTCATATTACTTACCGTTATTGCGTAGTATAACCGCCGTCGATAACTTGCAAGCTTCCAGTGATAAATTTCGCTTTATCAGAAGCCAAGAATAATGCAAGTTCGGCCACTTCTTCAGGCTGACCTAAACGACCAAGTGGCTGTAATTGAGCTTCTTCTTGATGTATTTCATTAATATCTGCGCCAGATTTTTTACAATATTTTTCTATGGCTTGATGATAAAGCGGCGTTTCAATTGTGCCAGGGCAAATAGCATTGGCGCGAATATTAAATTGCGCATAATCGAGCGCGGTTGTTTTAGCAATAGAGGCAAGCGATGCTTTACTTAAATTGTAAGCAAACGAATTTCTTTTCGCGACTAGCGCTTGCTCTGAAGCCATTAAAATAATGCTACCTTGAGCTTGTTGTTTCATTGCAGGTAATACAGCTTTTACCGCGGCATAAGCGCCTTTAACGTTAATATCGAATACGCGTTGAAACTCTTCGTCGCTGGTATTTTCAATATTGCCAGAAAAGTGAATACCGGCATTGGAAATCAAGACATCAATAGTGTTGGTCGCAGCAATCTCATTGATAATGTTTTGCACATTGTTGCTGTCAGTTACATCACATTGCCTAAATTCGCCGATAGTTGACGCGGCTACATCTAAATTAAAAACTTGATAATTATTGGCTAAAAATAGCTGCATTATGCTCAAACCTATGCCTGAGCTGCCACCTGTGATCACACATGTTTTTGTCATTGCTGTACCATTTATCGTTGAAAACCTGCTGATAATACCTTTAGCGCTTAATAAGTGCTATTTTTCTTGCGCTAATTTGTTAATTAGCATGCAGCTTTTTATTAATTGGTATTATAATAGCGCCAATTAAAAAATTGAGGTTTATGTGATGAAAATATGTGGTGTTGAATTAAAAGGCAATGACGCCATTGTCTGCATTATGTCTAAAGCAAATGGTTTATACGATATACCACAAATTCGTGTGCAAAAAGTGAGTTTGGTTGATGCTGGCGATGCTGAGCAGGTAAAGCACTTTCAATTTACATTTGCTAAGCTAATGGAAGATTATCACGTAGAAAAAGTTGTTATTAAAGGGCGTGCGTTAAAAGGTAAATTTGCCGGCGGCCCAGTTGGTTTTAAGCTAGAAGCCGCGATTCAGCTGATTGATAATTTGCAGGTAGAAATTTTATCAGGTGCTTTTATTAAAAAAGCGCTAACGCGTTCTCAAGTGAATATTGATTTTAGAGATACTGGCTTAAGAAACTATCAAGAGCCTGCTTTTCAAACCGTATTTGCGTATTTTGAAAGCCAATAAGTCGCTATTAATTTTGTAGCTAGTTAAAAATATAGCTAGCGAAAAGTATACCTAGCTAAAAGTATACTGAGTTAAAAGAATACCGAGTCAATAAAGCAACGCTTTAACTGCACAGATAAAAGCAAACTGTCGTTGTTACGATAGACAAAACCTAACCAGGGTAAAACCGGGTTAGGTTTTTTAGTTTTTAACGTTTTATTTTTTATAAAAATCAATATTTAACCAAGTTGAATTCCCTTTAAACGCTAGTTTTGATAAATAGGCCTATATTTATTTTATTTAAATTCAATTGCTTATCTTTATTTGAAGTAAAAATTAAACGCTTGTTTTAATTTTTCCTTTAAATTTATTCGAACACGTGTTTTAATCTTGACATTGTTTAGACGTCAGACCACTAAGTTACGGTCGCAAAGGAAATAAAAATGCCAGAATATAAAGCCCCAGTGCGAGATATGAAATTTGTTATGCAAGAGTTGTTAGATTGTGAACAACATTATCAGCAACTTGGTTATCAAGATGCGAGCATTGATATGGTTGATGCGATTATTTCTGAAGCGGCTAAGTTTACCGAGCAAGTTATTGCGCCACTTAATCAAATTGGTGATGAGCAAGGTTGTACCTTTAACGACGGCACAGTAACAACGCCAGATGGTTTTAAAGATGCGTATCAACAATACGTAGAAGGTGGCTGGCCAACGCTTTCACAATCTGAAGAGTTTGGCGGTCAAGGCTTACCACATTCACTTAATACTGCTATTGGCGAATTCTCTTCTGCCGCAAACCACAGTTTTGCCATGTATCCTGGTTTAAGCCACGGCGCTCTGGCAACAATTGAAGCATGGGGCAGTGACGAGCAAAAACAAATGTTCATGCCTAAATTGGTTGAAGGTAATTGGACCGGCACCATGTGCTTAACTGAACCACATTGTGGTACAGACTTAGGGATGTTGCGCACTAAAGCAGAATTAAATGATGACGGCAGTTATTCAATTACTGGTACTAAAATTTTCATCTCGGCTGGTGAACACGATATGTCAGACAATATCGTTCATATTGTTATTGCTCGTATCCCTGGTTCGCCAGAAGGTAGTAAAGGTATTTCGTTATTCATCGTGCCTAAATTATCTGTGAATGATAATGGTGAAGCAGGTGAAAACAATGGCGTAAGTTGTGGATCGATTGAACATAAAATGGGTATCAACGCGAACGCAACTTGTGTGATAAATTTCGATGGTGCAAAAGGTTACTTAATTGGTGAAGTTAACCGCGGCCTTAACTGTATGTTCACTTTCATGAATGCGGCACGTTTAGGTGTAGCAAATGAAGGTGCAGCAGCGGCAGAAGCCTCATTCCAGGGAGCATTAGCTTATGCCAAAGATCGCTTACAAATGCGTTCTTTATCAGGTATTAAAAACCCAGACGGGCCTGCGGATCCAATTATTGTTCACCCTGATGTACGTAGAATGTTGCTTACGCAAAAGTCGATTGCAGAAGGTGGTCGTGCTTTAGTGGCTTATTTAGCGCAGCTTGTTGATATTGGTCATGCTGAATCAGACAAAGCCAAAAAAGTTGCAGCTGAAAATAAGCTTGCCTTACTGACTCCAATTGCCAAAGCATTTTTAACTGAAATGGCGGTTGAATGTACTAGCCACGGCATCCAAGTATTTGGTGGTCATGGTTTTATTAAAGAATGGGGCATGGAGCAATTATTACGTGATACTAAAATCAGTTGTATTTACGAAGGTACTACAGGTATTCAAGCCCTCGATTTACTGGCACGTAAAGTACTTGGCACTAAAGGTGAATTACTAAAAGACTTTGCTGCTGATGTAGGTGCGTTCTGCATGGAAAATTCGCAAAATCCTGAGATGGCGGAATTCATCAAACCGATTATGGCTTATGCACAAGACTGGCAAAAACTAACCGAGACTATTGGCGCTAAAGCGATGCAAAATCCGGATGAAATTGGCGGTGCATCGGTTGATTACTTAATGTATTCAGGTTATATGACCTTAGCTTATTTTTGGGCGAAAATGGCGAAAGTTGCGCAAGAAAAGCTTAAACAAAGTGATGCTGACAAAGACTTCTATCAAGCCAAAATTGCAACAGCACGTTTTTACTTCCAACGCATGTTGCCACGTGCCAAAGGGCATGATGCGTGTATTGTAAACGGTGTTGATTCTATGATGGCGCTAGATGCTGATCATTTTGAATTTTAACTTAAGGTAGGCGGTTAATGTCGATTTGTTGAGATAATTTCGACTACTCAACGCTTAGAATTTTAAAATCCGTTATCAGCAATGATAGCGGATTTTTTTTTGCAATATCGTTATCTTTAATGCACTTTTTCAACTTTCAACTTTCAACTTTCAACTTTCAACTTTCAACTTTCAACTTTCAACTTTCAACTTGTAGCTTCCAACTTGTATCTTGTTTTAGCTTACAGATGATCTGCCAAGATCAAATCAGCCGCTTTAGCTGCAATCATTATCGTCGGTGCATTGGTATTGCCGCTGATTAATGTTGGCATAATTGACGCATCGATAACTCGTAAACCTGTTAAGCCGTGCACTTTAAGTTCATGGTTTACTACCGCCATTTCATCATTACCCATTTTACAAGTGCCTACTGGATGATAAATGGTATTCGCTTTATTTTTAACAAACTCAGCCAGTTGTTCGTCATTTTGACATTGATTACCAGGGAATATTTCTTGGCCGTTGTTTTCAGCCAAAGGTTGCTGCGCAAGTATATTTCGGCAAATCTTGACGGCTTGTACCATAACGTTTAGGTCGTAAGGGTCTGATAACATATTCAGTGAAATTTTAGGATGCAAGCTCGGACTACTACCGTATAACGATACTTTACCTCGACTTTTAGGACGCAATAAACATGCATGCAATGCAATGCCGTAATTACACAGCATTTTGTGGTTTCTGCCATGATCATCGAACGCGGCAGGAATAAAGTGTAGTTGCAGATCGGGGCGTGACAATGATGGGTGAGATTTAATAAAGCCGCCAGATTCGGCGACTGAAGAAGTTAACAGCCCGCGTTTATTGGCAATGTATTTATACGCTTCTTTGGTAAACCACCAAGCAGCTTTTGGGCGATAAGCTAATAATTCACTCTTATGGTGACGAATCACAGAAATAACATCTACGTGATCTTGCAAGTTCTCGCCAACGCCATCAAGACAGTGAACCAACTCGATATTATGTTGCGCCAATTCAGCTTCTGGTCCAATGCCTGAAAGCAGTAATATTTGCGGTGAATTAAAAGCACCTGCGCTTAACAGCACTTCTTTATTTGCGTTAATTTGGTAGGTTTTTCCTTTGCTTTTGTAGCAAACGCCAATGACCTTTTTGTCTTCAATTATTAAACGTTTGACCAAGGCATTTGTGATTACTGTCAGGTTTTTGCGTTGCAGGTTTGGTGTTAAAAAGGCTTTTGCTGCGCTACAGCGTTTACCATTTTTTTGCGTTACTTGGTAATAACCAACGCCTTCTTGGTTTTCACCATTAAAGTCATTATTTAGCCGGAAACCTGCTTCGTGTGCCGCTTGAATGAATTGATCATGAATCTCGGGTTTTGAACGTGACTCGCTAACATTGAGTGGTCCATGAACGCCATGATATTTACATTCACCTCGCTCTTGATGTTGAGTTGCTCTAAAGTAAGGGAGAACCTCTTCAAACGACCAGCCACTGTTACCTAAAGCGGCCCAATGATCATAATCTTGCTTTTGCCCTCGGGTATATAGCATGGCGTTAATTGAACTACTGCCGCCGAGAGTTTTCCCTCTAGGGTTAAATATTCGTCGATTATTTTGGCTTGGCTCGGGAGCTGAGTTAAATTGCCAATTGAGTTGCTTATTTTTTATCAGGTCGACAATACCGATTGGCAGGTGAATGCTCCAATGCTTATCTTTTGAACCGGCCTCTAAAAGGCATACTTGAAAACGACCACACTGACTGAGTTTATCGGCGAGAACACAACCAGCAGAGCCTGCTCCTATGATAATGAAATCATATTTATTCATAAGCTTACCTAAAAATAACCACTATTGAGTCAGTGTAATTGCGAATAAAAATAATACAAGCCTTGTATGGAAACTGTTCATTGAGGCAGGTGTAAATTTAGCGGATTTAACCATTGATTTTCCCCGTGTTAACTTTAGTATGGATATGTGTTTTTTATCGTTAGGTTTTTATGCATTCTTTGACTCTTTTTTTCTCTAATTTCGCCTTTGCACAAATGGTACTGTGCATTATTTTATTATTACCTTTGTGGCATAAAAACCCGTCGATACGTTTGTATATTTTATTGATGTGCTGTGGCAGCGGCTATTTGTTAGGCGAAGTTTTGGCTCCTAGTAGCCAGTTTCAAGTGACATGGTTGATTGGGTTTATCGCGGGAAATGCTTTACCCGGCGTTTTCTGGTTGGTGAGCTTAAGTGTTTTTGGCGATCATATTGTTTTAAAAAGCAAACAATACTGGCTAGCTTCGTTAACCCTGTTGATCCCAACCCTTTCGTTCTTAATACAGCTGACTTTTAATCTTAATTTAAAGGAACACGCTGAAATTTATGGTTTGGTAAAATATGGCGCTTTGTTGTTAGAGTTGGCTTTAATTGCTCATGCCTTAATTACTGCGGCCAAGTATTGGCGAGACGATTTGGTACAAGAGCGACGCTATATTCGCGGCGGCATGATCACGGTATCAGCGCTTTATATCTTTTTAGTGATTGTCTTTGAACAACTATTGCAAGTTGACTGGTTGGTTATTGTTCAAGCCAAAGCGATTTTATTAGCCATATTATTAACGAGCATTAATTTTTTCTTATTTAGCCTTCGTCCGTCGAGTTTATTTGCCACTGTTAGTCAACCCATTGAGGAAGTAGAAGTCGAGCAAGTACAGTCGCCAGAGCTTTTAAATATTGTCGCCGCCATGGAACAAGACAAGCTTTATCAAAAAGATGGTATTACTATTTCAGAGCTGGCGCGACATCTATCAATTCATGAATATAAATTGCGTCATTTAATTAACGGTGAAATGAATTATCGCAATTTTAATGATTTTCTTAATTATTATCGCATTAAAGAGGTTACTGAGCATTTAGAGCAAGCAGAGTTTAGCAGTACACCTGTGCTAACACTTGCACTTGAAAGCGGCTTTAGAAGTTTAAGTTCTTTTAACAAAGCGTTTAAAAACACTCATGGCATAACACCGACTGAATATCGCAAAAAAGCCATTGCCGAACCTAGCATATAGGTATTAATCGCTTAATCAATGTCTGTTAGAAGTAGGTTGTTTGTGACCACAACCTACGTCTAATCGGTTATTACTGTGGTTTCTTTTGCGGAGGATAATGTGCTAGCAAACGTTTTACGGTAAGCTCAATTTGTTGAAGTTCTTGCTCTGGCGTGTATTTAGCATCGCTTTCGTATTTATCTCTGCCGTGCCAAATAGGTACATTGTTATGGCTCATATCAATGATGATATGGATAAGTTTATCAACTTTAGTGATTGGAATGCTTGTGCCTACACTAATGCTTGATGAATGATTTCTACCGGCACTGCCCGTGCCCAACCCAATGCTAAATGACGAGTCGTTTTCGTGGATCGTTTCTTTAATGGTAATTTTTACTTCGATATCAGCTTGTGCTATTTCGTCACCATTTTCATTTGTATTTGCTTCAACATACGTTAGCGGTTTTTCAGATAACTGTCGCTTAACGACCTTTTCTACTTTCATTTTAGCAATTGGGTTTTCGTCGACTTTCTGCATATTAGTGCCTTGCGCCAAGGTAAACGAGGTTAATTGCTTGAAGTTGGTTTCGCTGTTGAAGTCAATTTTAGGTTTAGCAGGGGTTTGGCATCCTGAAACGGTTAATAGTGTTAATGCTAACAATAAGGGCGTGCTTACTTTTTTTAACGACAATTTCATAATAATTTCTTCGGTAATTTTAAAGGAAAGTAAATGCCATACAGGCAGCTAAGTCTATTTCAAATACGCTACAATAAGATAAGTGTATTTGGAAAAGTTTACTTTAGAGCATTGGTCATTGTTAGTTTAGCTTATTAAGTGCAGCTTATGTGTAATTAACTGTAGGCGCTAAATAAGTATGCTAGGTAGAGTAAATACCTAAATATAAGTTCACTACAGTTCACATGGATTTACAGAGAAGGGCTTACAATTCAAGGTTTTTTGCTTAAAAATAATGCAAAAAAATTGACTTTGAGTACTGAGCTGATATTAATATAAGTAGGATGAATAAAGGCGGCATAATACTGTAAAAGCTATTGTGCTGAGTGATATTAATGGATCAAGCGATATCGTTTAACAATAAACTTAGCCGACATGTACTGGTGTACATATTAGTCTGCAGTTTATTCCTTTCTGTTTGTTCAACCATTTTTCAACTCTATTCAGATTTTAACGACGACGTGGCAACTTTAAAGCAGCGTTTTGTCAACATCGAAAACAGTTACCTGCAATCATTGTCGACAAGCTTATGGGATTTTAACGAGCCTTTAGTTAATCAACAAATTCAAGGTATTGTTAACTTACCTGATATTAACTACGCCGAAATAACCACAGGTTTTGGTAAGTCTTATACCTTTGGCCAAGAAGAGCCGACAACCCAAGAATCTGCGCAATATTCTATTTTTTACGGTGATAATGAGATCGGCGTATTAACGGTGCATGCCAACTACGCAGATATTTATAAAAAGCTCAAACAACGCGCTTGGGTGATCATTATCTCAGAGTTTGTTCGAACCTTTATCGTTGCCCTTTGTATTATGTTTATTGTGCACTGGTTGGTTACTCGCCATATTTATACCATTACTAAATATTCGCAAAATTTGGCCAGTGACAATTTAGACAAACCTTTAATTTTACCTAATCGCTCTATTGCTAATGAAGATGAATTAGACATGCTTGCCGCAGCAATAAACGATATGCGTATGACCTTAAAAAGCGATATCGTAAAATTGGAAGAAGCGGAAAATGCTTTGATTAACCTTAATGGCGAATTAGAAGTAAAAGTCTATGATCGCACTGAAAAGTTAGCGGTGAGTAATCGTCAATTGCAGCAATCTCTTGATGACTTAACGTTAGCAAAAGACTCTTTAGTGCAATCAGAGAAAATGGCGTCGTTAGGGCAATTAGTGGCTGGGGTTGCCCATGAGGTAAATACCCCGTTAGGCATATGTGTTACGTCAATTACAGCGTTAAAAGAGAAGCTCACCGATTTAACTGATGCTATTGAAAATGAAAATTTAACCAAGTCGCAGCTAACCAGTACACTCAGTTTATTTGATGAGTATCAACAAATTATTGAACGTAGCCTAAATAAAGCAGTGGAACTTATTCGTGGTTTTAAATCCGTTGCGGTTGAGCAGCACACAGATCCTGAATTAAACATTAACTTAGCTCAACATGTTAATGATGTTGTTAATACCGTTAAAACCCTATTTAAACGTAAAAAATATACGATTAATTTGTCGGTCGATAAAGAACTTAGCTTGATCACTTACCCAAGTGCGTGGAATCAAATTCTGACAAATTTTCTAATGAACTCTCACATTCACGGTTTTGAAGGCCGCGATGAAGGTGAAATTAACGTATGTTTTACCGAAGAAGACAATGAGTTGGTTTTGAATTATTCGGATAATGGCAAAGGTATCGACAATCACTTAAAGAAAAAGGTATTCGACCCATTTGTGACAACTAAAAGAGGGCAAGGAGGCTCAGGCTTGGGGTTAAATATTGTCTTTAACTTAGTCAGTAGTAAGCTTCATGGTTCAATTCAGCATATTGACGATGTGCAGGGCTGTCATTTTAGGGTGAGGGTACCACTTGTGAAAAAAGATCGCGGTAAGCCTAAAACAATCGAAATGGTCGGTTAACAAAACATTTTATTCATCTTTGGCAATTAAATTTTAGGCATAAAAAAAGGCAAGTGAATACTTGCCTTAACTTCATTTATTTGTACTTTACAATGCTAAATCAATGACCATTTCTTTTAGCTCAGACTTTGAAATTGAATTGTCGTGGTTAGTATCAAAACGCTTAAAAATGGTCTCGCACATGCGAATACCTTTATCTTGTAATAAGCAATCAATTAACTCTACAAATTCACTGCGGTTAATTACACCATCTTTGTCTTCATCAAAGATTTCAAATAACTCATCTACCCACTGATTAATATCCATCAGCCTACTCCGTTGCAACAATGCTTATTAAATAAGACTGTATCGTTAATTCTCTTCGATGGGAATAAAAAAATGACATTAATAGGGAAATACAGGAAATTAGTTTGCTGGGTTTAACGTATTTCGCACAAAGGCGAATTTTTTTTGTTGGTAGTAATGACATTTAACAGAGGTTAAGTCACTAGTTTCAAATCTTAATAAGGATTACTTGTTTAAAATTTTATTATTTTATGTTTTTGTTGTTTTTAATGTTGGTAATATTGTTTTTGTTGTATTTTATTCTGTTTGTTGTTACTTTTTATTTTCTTTGGTTTGTTTGTGAACATATTTGCCGTTAGTACTAAAAGTTTCTATGGGTAATTACACGGCATATTAGATTACCAAAAGAGCTAACGCAGGGTGTATTTTACATATACATCATCGCTTAGTTCAGGCAAAATAGCGCCCATAAAATTTTGTGGATTATAACCCTGTTGTTGCAGCCTTTGGCTGACTACTTGTAGAGGAAAAAACATGTTAACTCGTAATATGAACATTGCTGATTATGATGCTGAACTTTATCAAGCCATTACTGATGAAGTTGCTCGTCAAGAAGCGCATATTGAATTAATTGCATCTGAAAACTACTGTAGCCCGCGTGTTTTAGAAGCACAAGGTTCACAATTAACCAACAAATATGCTGAAGGTTACCCTGGTAAGCGTTATTACGGTGGTTGTGAGTATGTTGATAAAGCAGAGCAATTAGCGATTGAGCGCGCGAAAGAATTATTTGGTGCAACTTATGCCAATGTTCAGCCTCATGCTGGTTCTCAAGCAAATGCTGCTGTTTTCCAAGCACTTGTTAAGCCTGGCGGAAAAGTACTAGGTATGAGTCTTGCTCATGGTGGTCACTTAACGCATGGTTCTCATGTTAACTTTTCTGGTAAATCTTACGAAGCTATTCAATATGGCTTACACCCAGAAACGGGTTTAATTGATTATGAAGAAATTGAACGTTTGGCATTAGAGCACAAGCCTGAAATGTTAATTGGCGGTTTCTCTGCTTACTCAGGCATTGTTGACTGGGCACGCATGCGTGAAATTGCTGACAAAGTTGGCGCATATTTCATGGTTGATATGGCTCACGTTGCAGGTCTTGTTGCTGCTGGTTTATACCCGAACCCAGTACCTCATGCACATGTTGTAACAACAACTACGCACAAAACATTAGCTGGCCCTCGTGGCGGTTTAATTGTTTCAGGCTGTGATGACGAAGATGTTTATAAAAAATTAAACTCTGCAGTATTCCCAGGTGGTCAAGGTGGCCCTCTAATGCACGTTATCGCGGCTAAAGCGGTTGCTTTTAAAGAAGCATTAGAGCCAGAATTTAAAGCTTACCAACAAAAAGTGTTAGACAACGCGAAAGCGATGGTAGCGGTATTACAAGAACGTGGTTACAAAGTTGTTTCTAACGGTACTGAAAACCACTTATTGTTATTAGACCTAATTGACAAAGATATTACCGGTAAAGATGCTGACGCTGCCTTAGGCCGTGCACACATCACAGTAAACAAAAACTCTGTACCAAATGATCCACGTTCACCATTTGTAACCTCTGGTCTTCGTTTAGGTACGCCAGCGATTACTCGCCGTGGTTTTGGTGTTGAAGAAACTAAAGCATTAACTGGCTGGATTTGTGATATTTTAGACGATATCAACAACGAAGAAACTATTGCTAAAGTACAAGAGCAAGTAAAAGAGATTTGTGCTCGTTTACCTGTTTACGCTTAAGTAAATAACTATCGCTTGCTAGGCTAGTAACTTAGCTCATAAATAGTTTAAAATGGCCGCATTCGCGGTCATTTTTGTATCGGTTAATAAATAATTACTGATAAATAGCCGCACCCATTTTCGGAGCCACCATGTATTGCCCATTTTGTTCAGCTGTAGACACTAAAGTTATTGACTCTCGTCTAGTCTCAGACGGTCACCAAGTTAGGCGTCGTCGAGAGTGTGTAGACTGTCATGAGCGCTTTACCACGTTTGAATCAGCAGAGCTGGTTATGCCGCGCATCATCAAGCGCGACGGCTCTCGTGAACCGTTTAACGAAGATAAAATGCGTAATGGCTTATTACGCGCCTTAGAAAAACGTCCGGTAAGCCTTGAGCAAACAGAGCTCGCGGTAAATAAATTAAAATCGCAATTACGTGCTACCGGTGAACGCGAAGTGGGTAGTGAAATGCTAGGTAACTTGATCATGGAGCAATTAAAGCAATTAGACAAAGTGGCCTATGTGCGTTTTGCTTCCGTTTACCGTTCATTTGAAGATATTCGTGAGTTTGGCGAAGAAATTGCCCGCCTTGGCGATGAAAGTAAAAGTAGCTAAATGAGTACCTTTAGCCTGCAAGATCACGCCTTTATGCAGCGAGCTATTCGTCTTGCTAAAAAAGGCCATTACACCACATCACCCAATCCTAATGTTGGTTGTGTATTGGTTTTAAATAATGAAATTATCGGCGAAGGCTTTCATCAAAAAGCCGGACAAGGGCACGCCGAAGTAAACGCGATAGCTGATGCAAAAGCTAACGGTTTTGATACTCAAGGCGCCACAGCTTATGTCACCTTAGAGCCTTGTAGCCATTTTGGACGAACACCGCCTTGTGCTCAGGGCTTGATAAAGGCGGGCGTTAAACAGGTTATTGCCGCTATGGTTGATCCTAATCCAGAAGTTTCAGGCAGAGGTTTAGCTATGCTTGAACAGGCGGGCATTAAAACGCAAGTTGGTTTATTAAATGCAGATGCTTTAGCGCTAAACCCGGGCTTTATCAAACGCATGACCAAAAACTTACCTTATGTGCGCTGTAAGTTAGCAGCAAGCCTTGATGGTAAAACGGCAATGGCCAATGGTGAAAGCAAGTGGATAACATCTTCACCGGCACGAGAAAATGTTCAACAATTACGCGCGCAAAGCTGCGCAATTATTAGCGGCGCAACGTCAATCATTACAGATAACGCCAAAATGTCGGTGCGTTGGCAAGAGCTAGGCGAATTAAAAAACAGCTATGCAGAGTCTGATTTAAGACAACCTGTGCGCGTTATTATCGACTCGCAAAACCGGCTTACGCCTGACTTGGCACTTTTTCAAATACCCTCGCCAATAATATTAGTTAGAACAGCTATTGAAAACTTACCAAAGTGGCCTCATTTTGTAGAGCAGGTTGTTTGTAAAACGGTTAAAAACTCTCAAGATCAAGAAAAAATCGATTTACCCGCGTTAATTGCGCTATTGGCAGAACGTGGCCTAAACGACATTTTAGTTGAGTCAGGTGCACAATTAGCGGGCGCATTCATTGAGCAAAACTTGGTTGATGAACTAATTCTATTTCAAGCCCCTAAATTATTAGGTAGTGACGGCAAAAGCTTAGTGGCAATGCCGAGTATTGAAACCTTGAGTTCAGCTAAAAATTTAGTCGTAAAAGATATTAGAATGGTCGGCCCAGACATTCGTATTACAGCAAAATTTAAACCTTAAATTAACGAGTTACAGAGTATTAAATATGTTTACCGGAATAATTGAAGCGGTAGGAAGTATTAAAGCCATTAATGTTAACGCTGATGGCGCACGCGTAGAAGTGGCAACAGGTTCGCTTGATATGAGCGACGTTAACCTAGGTGACTCGATTGCCACTAATGGTGTTTGTTTAACGGTTGTCGCCTTTGACCAACACAGCTACAGCGCTGATGTATCAAATGAAACTCTGAAATATACCGGTTTTAGTCATTACCGTGTTGGCCAAAAAGTGAATTTAGAAAAAGCCATGTTACCAACAACACGTTTTGGTGGTCATATGGTTTCTGGCCATGTCGACGCTGTTTGTGAAGTTGCCAGTATTAAAAATACCGGTAACAGTACAGAATACTGGCTGACAATGTCAGAAGAAATCGCCCCTTATATCGCGCACAAAGGCTCAGTGACGATTGACGGCACCAGCTTAACTGTTAACAAGGTTACGGAAGATCAGTTTATGCTAACCATAGTGCCGCATACCACAGAACAAACTATAATTAGCGGTTATCAAGCAGGTACTGCGGTAAACGTTGAAGTTGACGTGGTTGCTCGTTATTTAGAGCGATTGTTATTCAAAAAATCAAATAATAGTCACAGTGGTGAAAGTGCTGGCGTGACAAAAGAGCTATTAATGAAAAGTGGTTTTATGAAATAAGCCACGTTAACCGCGTGAGTTGAAATCATCAATAAAACCAAGCTTTCTAGCAACAAGCAACAAGTTGCACGATATACAAATTGAAATTTATGACACTTAAATAGAGGTTGCCATGCAATTAAACACCCCACAGGAAATAATCGACGATATTGCCCAAGGTAAGATGGTTATTTTGATGGATGATGAAGACAGAGAAAATGAAGGCGACTTTATCATGGCGGCAGAAAAAGTGACGCCTGAAGCGATAAACTTTATGGCGACACACGGTCGTGGCTTAATTTGCATGCCAATGACTGTCGAAAAATGTCAGCGTTTAAAACTGCCGTTAATGGTTGAAAAAAATGATGCGCAATTTAGTACCAATTTTACGGTATCTATTGAAGCGGCAGAAGGCGTAACAACGGGTATTTCTGCGGCTGATCGTGCCACTACGGTATTAGCGGCTGTTGGCAAAGACGCTAATCATTTAAGTATTGTTCAGCCGGGCCATATTTTCCCGTTAATCGCCAAAGACGGCGGCGTACTTAACCGAGCAGGTCATACCGAAGCGGGTGTTGATTTAGCGCGCTTAGCAGGGCTTGAACCTGCTGCGGTAATTGTAGAGATTTTAAATGAAGATGGCACCATGGCGCGTCGTCCAGATTTAGAAATTATCGCTAAAAAACATGGCATAAAAATGGGCACGATTGCCGATTTAATTGAATTTCGAAATGCTAACGAAACGACTATTGAGCGCATTTCACAATGTAAATTACCAACGGCGTTTGGTGACTTTGACTTAACGGTATTTAAAGACACTATTGATGGTCAAGCACACTTTGCCCTGACCAAAGGCGAAATTAAAGCAGAAGAACCGACGTTAGTACGTGTTCACTTAGAGAATACCTTCCGTGACTTATTATTTAGCCAACGTGAAAGCGTTGCCAAATGGCCAATTGCCCATGCACTGGAAAAAATTGGTAAAGAAGGCGGTGTTTTAGTTTTATTAGGTAAACATGAATCTCCGCTTGAGCTCATTAACCTTGTTGAAAAATACGCTAAAATTGACGCAGGTGAAACGGTTAAAGAAGTTAACCGTCATGTGGGTTCACGCAATGTTGGCGTCGGCTCGCAAATCTTAGCTAATTTAGGCGTCAGCAAAATGCGTTTATTAAGTTCACAAACGAAGTACCATTCACTTTCTGGGTTTGGTTTAGAAGTGGTTGAATATATTGCTGACTAGTTTGGTATGGCTTTGACAATCATAAATGAAAAAACGCGACTTAGGTCGCGTTTTTTCATGGTTACAATTTTGGGCGCTTAGACTAAAAGGAATAATTAAGCGCAAGCCCAAGGTTAGCTTGCATGGCTTTATCAAGGTCAACTTCATCTAGCGCTAAAGTGAAAGTTATCCATTGGTTTTTAAATTGGAATTCTGGAGAAAGGTTTTCTAGATCAAGCATTAAATGAGCACGATAGCTGCTGTCTATCCATTGCGCACCTAAGTAATAAAAATTTGTATCACCTTGGCGTTTATAGCGCGCTAAGTAACCTAAGTTTGTTAAGGTGCCTGAGTCAATTTGAGGTGTGTATTGCGCAACAAAGTTAACCTGTTCTGGTAAATCAAAACGATAATCGTCATTTGTTTCTACACCGCGATAAAGAGGTAAATATGATTTTCCGCCAAGGCTATTGATGAAGGTGCCATCGGTATCGACATTGCCTTGACTGTAACCTAAATCGGATAATTTAAACCGAGAATAAATATCGTTAATGTCTAAATTAAGAGCTATTTGTTGGCTTACTTGCCAATTAAAAGCAAGGTCGACGGTAATGCCATAGCCATCGGTTTGCCATGTGTCATTGTTTGGGCGTTTAAGAAAATTTTTATCACTATAAAACTCAACTAACTCGGCAACGCCATTAATATTGTTATTGGCTTCACCTGATATTTCACCTGTAATCTGCGACTCTCTTGTGGCATCTACATCCCAATAACCTATGCGTATTTGGCTGCTGAAATTATCGAACTGCCATTGATATCCTAAGCGAATACCTGTGCTTTCTTGGTGATGTAATTTAAGCGCTAATTGGTAATTTTCTTGTGTGGTCAGTGGTATATCGTTGCGTTCTAAATAAAATGCTGTTGCCGTATCTGGATTGGTAAATACAAAGTAATCAAGACGCTTGGCGATACCTATACTGATATTTTGCCACCGGGTTTCGATGCCCACTTCATTTTGGGTAAAACCAATGCTTGAGTCGGTTGCTGGTGCTTGTTTCCAGTCATCCTCAAGTAATTGTTTAATCGGTAAAATATTACTAAACGATTCGCTTTTAACATAAGCTGAAACTTGCATTGCAGGTTGAGCTTCATCGTCAAAGTTTTTGGCAAAACTCGTTGCTTGAACAAAGCTAAAAGGTAGTGTTGCTGTTAGCAACATTGAAAATAACGGTACTGCTCTCACTTCGTATTCCTTGTGTAAAAACGTCTGATTGTTGTTATTTTATTGTTTGTTGAAGAAAAAATGCCAGCCTTGACAGACTGGCATTTTACAACGTTGAATATTTATATCAGATTAGTTCGCGAAGAACTCATTGCTATAAACTTTCAACTGTTCCGTCAGAGTAGACTACTAAGATTAAACCGTCACGGTCAACAATTTGTGCGGCTTGCTCTGCGTCGTCACCTGTTCCAACAACAATCGTACCGATCACAGATTCACCTGAAGCTTGATCTTCTTCAGATAATTCCATTAGCGTTACAGTAACGTCTTCGCTGTTAGTAACCAATACTGTATCTTCTTCTTCAGTATTTGCGTGCACGGTAAATGAACGTTGTGCTTCATCACCTGGAAGTTTATAAACCATTTCTAGTTCAAACTCGCCATCTTCAAGCCCAGTTCTGTCACCAGCAAGTTGCACTTTAACTTCATAGTCACCTAATACAGCTTCAAGTGTTAATGCGGCATTAATGTCTAAGAAGTTTTCTGCGTTTTCTAAGATGTCTAACGAGTCTGCTTCGGTATTGTAGCCGTCAAACATAGTGCTAGTATTTGCCGTCAATGCTGCAACCTCTTCACTCGAAAGATTAGTTTCAACAAGACCAATATCGTCTACATAAGTATAAATCTCTGAGCCACGCGCATTTGCTAACCAACCTTGATAAGCCACTAAAGCATTGTTCACAGTAAGTGGATTAAAAGGTGTATGCCAACCGAATGGTAATTCGTCATACGAGTTCGCATAAAAGTATGCGTCGCCTTCTGAAGTCTCTGTACCATTTTCATCAGTAATTATACCATCAGCATTAATATAATCTCCCCAAACTCTGGTTTGATTGATAAAGTCTGATGCGCCATCACCGTTGCTATCAACTGGTGTAATGCGAATTTGAGAGTAGTGTGACATACCATCATATGTATTTGTTCTCAATATAACGACTTCAGGGGTATCTAAACCAAGGTCATTAGTTGAGTATTCTCTTACGTCTGAATGGTTAATATCTGTGTCTTCAAAACGTTCACGTGTGAAGGTGAAGTTTCCTGTACTGGTGAAGTCCATGCTATAGACACGGCTGTTGCCAGCAGGTTCATTTAAAGTCACGGTATTGCTGTCTTCGCTTACAGATATTGTATACGCCTCGGCTAGCAGGGCTTTGGTGATATAACCTGTTGGGTTAATGCTAAGTACTTCACCACTGGCGATTATCTCAAGGTCGTCTTCGTCAAAAAAGAATGTTACTTCACCGATATCTTCTACGGTTAAGTTACCTTCATTTTCCCACCAATTATCAATTGTTTGTGCGAGCAATTCTGCGCCGTTAGATACCGTTAATGGATTAGCAATTGGTTTATAGTAGAACTCGTGGTCGTTGCTGGTCATGAAACTATCAACACTTTGGTAGCTACCCATAAACCAAGCATTATCCCAAGTATGCAGTGTGCCATCGGCAAGCAATAGATCTCCATCAGCATTGACTAAAGTGCTAATTGAAGTTCCGTCATATGCCATGTCATCGTAGGTATGAAGTTGCTCAACATCATAATAATTGGCGCTATTATCGCCATCTGTATCCATCGGTGTAAAGCGAATGACACGAACGCCAAATTCACCATCACCAACAACAAAGGCTCGGGTATAAATAAGACCTTGTTCATTAACATCAGCTACGCTGAAACGACGACTGAATATTTTACGCTCTATACCCGTTTCCCAATGGTGTTCTTCAGCATTGGCGGCTACAACCGTACTTGTTGCAGTCCATTCACCAACCTGGCCACCTGGTGTAGGAGTGAAAATACGAGTTTCAGTAGACTGTTGATAGTCAATGACGCTGTCGGCTTCAGTAATTACAACAGTGTTTAAACCTTCTGAAATTTCAATATTCATAATATCGGCTACTTCACGGCCTAAATATTCAAAATCAGGAGCTTGATACTCAGCTAGTTCATCAATATTTACCGTTAATGTAGCTTTAATTAGGTCGCCTTCCAGTGCGCTAAACTCGCCACTTAAACTCAACATTTCAGGTAAAATAGTATCCTCGATACGTGTTTTACCATAGTGGTAGTCATATTGAGGATTTTCGAATTCGTCATAACTTACCGACTCTTGCTCATCTAAAACACGTTCGCCAACCAATAATAACTCTGTATGCAATGATCCTGAAAAAGTAATAGGGTTGGTAACCGTTTCAGTTGCTTTTTGAGCAAGCTCAATTGATAGTTTTAATTCGCCACCAACAATTTCACCGTCGTAACTGTCATCTTCAATGCCATCGCGTGTTGCTGCACTGTCTAAAATGATAACGGCTTTGGAATCATCGGCTAAGGTAAAGCTTGCGCCTGTAGATTCTATTTTTCCGTCAAGGTTTAATGCGATGCTCAAACCGTCTTCAGCAATTGTGATACTGGCTTCAAATTGAGCTGACTCAACTTCTTCACCTTGTGCAGAGGTTGTAACGTCGACAGCAAAAACTAAATCGTCTGGGTCAAGTCTGAAAGTACCGGTTACCTCTAAATCACTGTTAATGTAATCAGCCGCTTGAAATTCTGTGCCTTCAATTATTTCATCATCAAGGCCCATAGTGATAACTGATAATGCTTCACTGATCTCTGTTAATAACACAAAACTGTCTGCTTCTTCGGCAACCATATCACCGGCGGCTTGCATTAAAGCAACATATTCGTCACCTTGCGTTTCAATGCCTGCACCTTGTTCAGTGTCTAAGTCAAATAAATGCGTGAATAAACGCACATCTTCAACCATAGCAGCAGCTTTTGCGACCGCGTCGCCAACGGTTGGCGTATCAACACCCACATCACTAAAGCCGTCTTCACCAACTAAAGCTTCTTCAGCGATTTTTTCATTTTCTAATTTGGTTTCTTCTTGGGCAAGATCAATTTCTGCGGTTAATGTTTCGTCGGCTGCAATTTCTTCAGCTACTTGAGCTGCAGTTTCACTGGCTGCTTCTAACACATCACCTAAAGCAAGTTCAAAGTCATCATCAGCATCTTGACTAACCAGTACTTTACCTTCATTGGCAACTAAGTCTTGTGCAATAGTGGTCAATTTAGTTGATAACACAGAATCTGTCGCATCTTCACCTGAGAAAATAGCTGACATAATACCCGCGTTAATTAAACCATAACGAAGTTCATCTGGGTTATCTTCACCAGCAACAGCTGCGGCATCGTCAACAACGGTTGGTTCTAAATCGGTAAGGCTTCCAGATATGCCAAAAGTATTTGCAACCAAAGATGATTGCTCTTGAACTGACTCGGCAGTTACGCCAGTCTCAGCTTCTTCAATAAGCGCTGCAGCTAAATGCGTTAATGCTGAAACATTCATTTTTACATCGCCATCACTGCCTTCTTCGACCACTGAAATAGCGGATAACGTAAAGCTAGGATCTGCACTTGAAATATTTAATGTTTCGCCAAAGGCTACATCACCACAACCGTCAGCTGCATCACAAACCATAGTAGTATCGGTGCCAGCAGACAGCTCAATTTTTACAGGCCCAGTGTAGTCTAGTAGGGTAAAACTGTAATTACCGTCACCATCTGTGGTGATATCTGAGTCAGCAAGCTCGTCAGCTGTTAACTCAACTGGTTCACCGTCTACAAATTTAAAGACTTTTACAACAGCGTTAGCTAGTGTGCCTTTTACAGCTTTACCATTAACGATAGTTTCAACAGGTGCAGGTGGTTCAACAACAGGAGGTTCAACTGGTGGTGGGGTGTCGCTAGAGCCACCACAAGCGGCGAGAGAAGCACTAAGGGCAAGTGCAATTATACTTTTGTTCATATCCATGAAATATCCTTGTATATATATTACAAATTTTTATTTTTCTATGTGATTAAACCACAAACTTAATCTACGACAAAGCGCTCTTTGGTCTAATTGTGAACAAATTATGACCTGCTTGATTAAGGTCATGATTTTGTTTGTAAATAAAGTGTAAAGGGGGGGGCTTTGTGGTTGATAAATAGGCTTTAGCCTTTACGGTTGCATATTTTATGCACTTTATTAATAATTGATTTAAAAGAGTGTTTTTATATTATTTATGTTCTTTATTTTTTGAGATTGTTGATTTGTTTTTTGATTTTTAATTATGTTTTGTATTAATAAAATTTATTAATGAGTTGGTTGGTTTTCTTATTTTGTTGTCAATAAAAAACGCCGATAGGGTCGCTATCGGCGTTTTTTGTTTTTTTCATCGGAATAAAATTAACGATTAGTAAATGCTGAAATTTTTTCAATAATACCTTTACTATCAAGGCCAAGTTCTTGATGAATTTCTGCTTGAGTACCGTGTTTAATAAACTGATCAGGTAAACCGATATTAAGTACTTTGACTGAAATACCTTGGTTTAATATAAATTCATTGACTGCTGAACCGGCACCGCCAGCGATAACATTGTCTTCTAATGTCACTAAGGTTGAGTGGCTTTTGCCAAGTTTTTCAATTAACGCTTCATCTAATGGTTTAACAAAACGCATATCAACTAGGGTTGCACCAAGTGTTTTGGCGGCTTGTTGCGCTTCGCCTAATAATGTACCAAAGCTTAATAAGGCAATGTCTTTACCTTCTTCAATAACGTTAGCTTTACCAATTTCAATGGTGTCATTAATCTCAGGTAATGCTTCGCCTGTACCACTGCCGCGAGGATAACGCACTGCAGCAGGTTGCTGTAATTTATGCCCTGTAGATAGCATAAGCTGGCATTCGCGTTCGTTTGCAGGCGCCATAACCACCAAGTTTGGAATACAACGTAAAAAGCTTAAATCAAATTGCCCTTGATGAGTTGGACCGTCGGCACCAACAATACCTGCGCGGTCAATGGCAAATAATACCGGTAAGTTTTGGATCGCTACGTCGTGAATAAGCTGATCATAACCACGTTGTAGGAAACTTGAATATATTGCTACAACAGGTTGCTGACCACCAATGGCTAAACCAGCAGCAAATGTTACTGCGTGTTGTTCGGCAATGGCTACGTCGTAATATTTATCTGGAAAACGCTGACTAAATTCAACCATGCCTGAGCCTTCACGCATGGCTGGAGTAATGGCAACAAGCTTGTCATCTTGCTCTGCGGTTTTACAGAGCCAGTCACCAAATATTTGCGAATACGTCGGTAAACTTGGTTTGCTGGCCGGTAACTTCGCTTCTTCTGGGTTGAACTTTGGAACAGCATGATACTTAATTGGGTCTTGCTCTGCGGCGTGGTAGCCTTTACCTTTTTTGGTAGCAATGTGCAGTAATTGCGGGCCTTTAAGGTTACGCATATTACGAATAGTATCAACTAAGCCATTAACATCGTGACCATCAATAGGGCCAATGTAATTAAAACCAAGCTCTTCAAAAAAGGTACTAGGTACTACCATGCCTTTGATGTGCTCTTCAGCTTTACTGGCTAATTCTTTAATTGGCGGAATGTTTTTTAAAATACGTTTGCTGCCTTCACGCAGACCTGTATATAAACTACCCGATAACATTTTAGCAAAGTGATTATTGAGCGCGCCCACATTTTCTGATATCGACATTTCGTTGTCATTTAAAATGATCAACATGTCTTTATTAATATCGCCACCGTGGTTTAACGCTTCAAATGCCATACCGGCGGTCATCGCACCGTCACCGATAACGGCGGCAACTTTTCGATTATTATTTTCTTTCTCAGCAGCAACCGATAAACCTAAAGCCGCAGAAATTGACGTGCTAGAGTGACCTACGCTTAATACGTCGTATTCACTTTCTTCACGCCATGGAAACGGATGCAAGCCATCTTTTTGTCGAATAGTTGACAGTTTATCGCGGCGACCGGTTAATATTTTGTGAGGGTAGGCTTGGTGGCCGACATCCCAAATAAGCTGATCAAATGGAGTATGGTAAACATAATGCAATGCCACAGTCAGTTCGATGGTGCCTAAACCCGAGGCAAAATGACCACTGCTCTTACTGACAGAATTAAGTAAATAATCTCTTAACTCATTACTGACTTGCGTTAATTGGCTTTGATCTAATAAGCGAAGGTCGCTAGGCGAGTCGATTTTGCTTAGCAATGGGTAGTCAGTTAAATTAATGGTCATAGTCTTTTAAATAGTCGTTTTTGAAAGTAGCGTGTTATTGTTAAATAAATAGCCGCGTTAACTTCTACGCTTAACAATAAAGGTCGCTAAATTCGATAAATTCTCAGTATTGTAGGGCAAAGTGGCTAAAGCTTGAAGTGCTTGTTGATATAAGTCTTCTGCTTTTTCCATAGCGCCTTGTAAACCAAGCAGTGCAGGGTAGGTGCTTTTATTTGCCGCTACGTCAGAGCCAGCAGGCTTTCCTAACTCTTCTTCGGTTGACGTAATATCGATAATGTCGTCTTGTACTTGATAAGCTAAACCGATAAGTTTTGCATAAGTTGCTAGTGCAAGCTTGTGCTTAGTTAACATATCTTGTGAACATTCCGCCGCCATTAAAATCGCCGCACTTAATAACGCGCCGGTTTTTAATGAATGTAAATGTTCAAGCTGCGCTAGTGTCACATCTTGATTGGTTGCCGATAAATCTAAAGCTTGGCCGCCGCACATGCCTTGATAGCCAGCAGCGTTTACTAATTGACGAATAAGCGTTACGCGTTTAGCGGCTACCTTATCGGAAAACTCATGATTCGCCAAAATATCAAATGCTAAGGTTTGTAAACTGTCGCCCGCTAAAATCGCAGTTGCTTCATCAAAGGCTTTATGACACGTTGGCTGACCACGACGCAAATCATCGTCATCCATTGCGGGTAAATCGTCGTGCAATAGTGAATAGGCATGAATACACTCAAGTGCAGCGGCAATGCCGTCGATATCATTACTATCCGCATCAATCGCTTCACCCACAATATAGGCTAAGTATGGACGCATGCGCTTGCCGCCGATCAGTAAGCCGTAACGCATTGCATCGAGCAGTTTTTGATCGTTAACTTCAAGCGCATCAATTTTTGCTTCAAGAAATTGATTAATACGTTCTTGATATAAAGCTAGGTTGGCTAAAGTGCTCACGAATTTTCTTGCTCAGATAAGTCAAAGTCTTCAAGTTCATTGTTACCGTTTTTATTTAACAATATTTGAATTTTTTGTTCGGCGTCTTGAAGTTTTACTTGGCTATTTTGGCTTAAGTTTAAGCCGCGTTCAAAAAGTGCCATTGACTCTTCTAAGTTAAGCTCTCCTTGCTCAAGGCGTTGTACAATAGTTTCTAACTCTGAAAGTGACTCTTCAAAGTTTAAATTTTCAATTTTTTTTCTCGCCATGATGAATAACCGTTGCGCTATTTTTGCCAAGTAATTTTTATAGGCGCAAACTTACCTTAGCTTGGCGCTTGGGTCAATTAATCCGCCAAAGTATTCGCCTTTTTCATGAGATAAAGTGAAACAGCATCAGCTCATAATTTAGCGATAGGGTTAGTTGATTGGTTGATTTTTGTTCAGTCACAATTGATTGTTTACATAAACAACTTAAGTTATTGACAAAATGGACGATAATAAAAGAACAGGTTTTAAAAATGTATACGAATTGTATTCGCGAATCATTTACCCTTGTTGTATTATCAAAAATATAAAAATCAAAATTTTCTGTAAGCACGTCATTAGGAGGCTATTGTGGATTTAGCTACGCTACTTGGAATACTAGGCGCCATTGGCTTTATTGTCATGGCGATGATACTCGGTGGCGATATCAGCATGTTTGTTGATACTCAATCGATTCTTATCGTATTTTGTGGTTCATTATTTATTGTTCTGGCTAACTACAATTTGGGGCAGTTTTTTGGCATTGGAAAAATAGCCGTTAAAGCTTTTTTATTTAAAATTGAACAACCTGATGAGTTAATTGAAAAATCTGTAGAAATGGCTGACGCTGCCCGCAAAGGTGGTTTTTTAGCGTTAGAAGAAGCTGAAATTAGCAACGCCTTTATGCAAAAGGGCGTAGATATGCTTGTTGACGGTCACGACGCTGATGTAGTGCGTGGTACGCTTCAAAAAGATATTGCTTTAACCTCAGATCGCCATGAAAAAGGCGCGGGCATGTTTATGACCTTAGCCGATATAGCACCTGCGATGGGCATGATAGGTACGCTAATTGGTTTGGTTGCGATGCTTTCAAACATGGATGATCCAAAAGCGATCGGTCCAGCAATGGCGGTGGCACTACTGACAACCTTATACGGTGCATTTTTAGCAAACGTAATTGCGATCCCGATCGCGGCGAAATTAAAACTTAGAATGGAAGAAGAAAAGCTTAATCAAGAGCTTATTTTGGATGCGGTATTAGGTATTCAAGACGGTCAAAACCCACGTGTGATTGAAGGCTTATTAAAGAATTACTTGCCTGAAAGTAAACGTGCAATTGATACAACAGAAGAGTAACTAAGTTATGTCGAATCCTCCTGAGTGTAAGTGTCCACCTCCTGGGCTACCGCCATGGATGGGGACGTTTGCCGACTTAATGTCGTTATTAATGTGTTTCTTTGTTCTATTGTTATCTTTCTCTGAAATGGATGTACTGAAATTTAAGCAAATTGCTGGCTCGATGAAATTTGCGTTTGGTGTACAAAATAAAATTGAAGTAAAAGATATTCCCAAAGGCACCAGTATTATTGCGCAAGAGTTTCGACCGGGTAAGCCAGAGCCAACACCCATTGAAGTTATTCAACAGCAAACTATTGAAATGACACAACAAATGTTGGAATTTCAAGCGGGTGACGAAACATCTGCTGGTGGTAGACAAGAACAACGTGGTACTGAACGTGGTGGGCAATCACAAAGTACCGCTGACCAACTATCAGCTCAAGCTGCACAAAAAGCGAAAGAAATGGAAGAGCAGGCGCAGCAAGAGCAGATTAACGAGCTAGTGAAAAAAATTGCTAAGCAGTTAGAACAACAAATTCAAGACGGAGCGATTGAACTTGAATCGCTTGGTCAGCAAGTGGTGATCCGCATTCGTGAAAATGGTTCATTCCCGTCAGGATCTGCCTTTTTACAACCGCAGTTTAAGCCGATTATTCGTGAAATTGGTGAGCTATTAAACACAGTGCCGGGCGAAATTATGGTGGCAGGTAATACCGACAATCGCGGTATCAGCTCTGAGCTCTTTACCTCTAATTGGGATTTATCAAGTAAACGCGCAGTTGCCATTGCTCATGAATTAGTGACCGTGCCAGGCTTTGATCAAAGTCGTTTACTGGTTGTTGGCCACGCAGATACCAGACCATTGGTGCCAAATACCAACGCACTTAATCGCCGAAGAAACCGCCGCGTTGAAATCTCAATTAATCAGGGTAAGGCAAAACAGTCAGATCCTATTTCGATTAATCAAGAATAATTCTACCAATACCCAGTAGTTTGCTTGCTCAGTAGCAAACTATTGGCTTTGTTATACCAATGAATTCAGTTGCTATTATTAGCTGCTTTAATAATCATCTTTGTTACTGACGTTCTTCTAGCAATTAGTGTATAATGCGCGCCACTTTAATTCTTGGTGTTATATTAAATGAAGTTCATTGTTAAGCCGCAAGCTGAAATTGCGATTAAAAGCCGTCCTGTACGTAAACGTTTTACTAAAATATTAGAGTCTAATATTAAAAATGTTTTGCGCCGCGTTGATGACCAACTTACCTCACGTGCTAACTGGGATAACATTGAAGTTAATACCAAAAATGACAGCCCTGAAAACCGTTTAGCGTTAATTGAAACATTAAAGTGCATTCCTGGTGTTTCGCAGTTTATTGAAGTGCAAAAAATGGACTTCACTGATGTTCATGACATTTTTGAAAAAACTTTAGCGGTTCATGCTAAAACCATTGAAAATAAAAGTTTCTGTGTACGTGTTAAACGTACCGGCACGCATGAGTTTAACTCATTAAAAGTTGAACAATATGTTGGCGGTGGCTTAAACCAGAACGTAGAAAGTGCTAGCGTAAAGCTTAAAAAGCCTGACGTAACCATTCGTTTAGAAATCAAAAACAATGACTTATTTATTGTCACCGAAACCCATAAAGGTTTAGGTGGTTTCCCTATTGCCACCCAAGAAGATGTGTTGTCATTAATGTCTGGCGGTTTTGACTCAGGTGTTGCCAGTTATCAAATGATCAAAAAAGGTGCTCGCACGCACTTTTGTTTCTTTAATTTAGGTGGCTCTGCGCACGAAGTGGGCGTTAAGCAAGTCAGTTACTACTTGTGGAATAAATTTGGCGCTTCACATCGCATTAAGTTTTTCGCGGTAGATTTTGAACCAGTAGTTGCTGAAATTTTAGAAAAAGTAGAAAACGGCCAAATGGGCGTGGTACTTAAACGAATGATGATGCGCGCAGCGGCACAAATTGCTGAAAAACGTGGTATTCAATCATTAGTTACTGGTGAAAGTTTAGGGCAGGTTTCTAGCCAAACATTAACCAACTTAAATGTGATCGACCGTGTTACCGATACCTTAATTTTACGACCATTAGCCGCTTTTGATAAACAAGATATTATCGACATCGCTCGTAACATAGGCACTGAAGACTTTGCCAAAACTATTCCTGAATACTGTGGTGTTATCTCGAAAAAGCCAACGGTGAAAGCGGTATTGTCAAAAGTTGAAGCGGAAGAAGGTAACTTCGATTTTGGCATTTTAGACAAAGTGGTTGAAGAAACGCGTATTTTTGATATTCGTGATATTGGCGATGCAACCGAAGAAGAAATTCATGCGGTTGATGAAGTTGCGCAATTTAATGAAAACTCAGTTGTTGTTGATATTCGCAGCCCTGAAGAAGAAGACGAAAGCCCGTTAGACATTGAAGGTGTCGAGGTTATTCATATGCCGTTTTATAAATTAGGTACGCAATTTGGTGATTTAGACAAATCAAAAGAATATTTATTATATTGTGACCGCGGCGTAATGAGTAAACTACAAGCCTTATACTTAATTGATAACGGCTTTACTAACGTAAAAGTTTATCGTCCTTAGAAGCTAGAAACTGCAAGTTCGCAGTGATAAGTAAAAAGCTAGAAGCTGTAAGTTAAAAGCTTCAAGTAAAAAGCTAAAAGCTGCAAGTTAAAAGATAAAAATGGCAAGCCCCAAAAGGACTTGCCATTTTTTGTTTAATCGCCAAAATTTTTACCGCTTACCGCTTACCGCTTACCGCTTACCGCTTAGCTTGTTAACCGCTTGCCATAAACGACTATTTTCTGGTGTATTGACTTGGTATAACTTGCCTAATTTATCCACATAGCCATTAATATAATCGATTTCAGTTTTCTTGTTCGCCAGAATATCTGCGCGCATTGAAGAGCAGTTTCGGGCTGTTGCTTTGGCAACCTTTTGCACAGTACTTTCTAGCTCTGCTAAGTCTAATGAGACTTGCTGATGCTTTGCAACTTCGACAATTTCTTGCAATAGTGTATGTGTCACAGCGGTAAATTGCCCACTAGTGATAGCGCCATTTTCTACATCATAAATAGCAGTTAATGGGTTGATCACACAATTGATCGCTAATTTCAGCCATTGTTTTGCTTTAATATCTTGATGCCAAAATATTTCAGCAAAGTACTGATTAAACAATTGCATAAGTTGTTGCTTAAAGTCGATATCGACGGTGTTATTAACACAGCCAATATCAACCTGACCAACACCGGTGTGTACAATATGATCCTTAGCTAGTTTTTTGCTACCGTGGGTAAATAGCATGGCTAAAATGGGTTGCTTTTGAATAGCTTCGGGTAATTCCGTTAAGCTACTCATGCCATTGTGAGCTAGGGCAATAACCGCTGTCTTGCCAATATATGCTTGGTGAGCGGCTAATGCATCGTTAAGTTGGTAGGCTTTTACGCAATAAATCACTAAGTCTGCTTGTTTAAGTGTTTCTTTATTGGCTAGCGTTATCGCTATAGTTTCGTCTTTGCCATCTATATTGGTAAAAGTAAATTGGCGCTCATTAAAACTAGGTGAGGCGAGTAAACTAAGGCGCAATGGTTCACTTTTTACTAAATGCGCATAACACAGTAATCCTATTGCGCCTTGACCGACAATAACGATATTCATGCTGCCGCCTTTTTCGAAAATTTATTAAAAATTAATTGCATCATTACAAAGAAAGCAATACCTAAAGCATCGGCTATAAAGTCGCTCATTTCACCATTTCGAAATCCAAGAAAATGCTGACCAAGTTCAGTTAAACCACTATATAGCAACAAGCATAAACTCATTGCCAGTAAAGACCCGTCGACAATTAAATAGACCAACCAAGTTAAAAAGAAAAAGCCAATAAAATGTCCTAACTTATCTATCGCAGCTATTTTTAATAACAATGGTAATAGCGGCGAAAAGTACAAAAGTACACTAAGAAGCAAGCTGATAATAAGTGGCAGGTAAGGGCGATAATTCATCTGTTTTAAATAATCGTTAAATAACAATATGATCGTAAGGCTAGGGTATTGATCTTAACATGCACTAATAGTTTGTGCGAGGTGACATAACCCTTTGGCGATCATAAAAGAGTTTGTTAAAATACGCGCCATTAAATTTAATCAATCGTGATAAAGAGAATCCTTATGCCTTCATTAGATATTGTTTCTGAAATTAATTTAGAAGAAGTTCGTAATGCGACAGAAAACTGTAATCGTGAACTATCAACTCGATTTGACTTTAGAGGAGTAGAGGCGAGCTTTGAATGGAAAAAACCAAATATTTCCGTGAAAGCGGCAGAATCTTTTCAATTAAGGCAAATGACCGATATTTTGCGTGCGCAATTGATGAAGCGTCAAATTGATGCCAAAGCTATGAAAATAGGTGAACCTTCATTTTCTGGTAAAACGGTTAACCAAACCGTTTCTTTTCAAGAAGGCATTGAACAGCCTGTGGCTAAAAAATTAGTTAAATTAATTAAAGATAGCAAACTAAAAGTTCAAGCGGCGATACAAGGTGATAAATTACGTATCACAGGTAAAAAGCGTGATGATTTACAAGCGGTGATGAAATTAGTGCGCGACGCCGACTTAGAGCAATCTTTTCAATTTGAAAATTTTAAAGATTAATTGTTAGAGCGTGTTGAACTTTCAAGTTTGTTTTTGCAGCCGTTTGTTGGGTATTTATACAAGGCGGTGCTTTTGATGTGTGGTTATTCCACATGATAAAGCACCAACACCGTATAAATGACAACAAACGCTGTCCGAAGGATTCGGCTAAAAGCCTTTTACTCTTTGTTGCCTACATGGATGTAGGTACTTAGGTTACGTTTGGAACTAGTAACCTGTGTGAGGTGTTTTGCTTAGGTGACTAGGCAACAAACCTCACGCCGCGATTAAAACGCTTTTATCTCGAACAAAATTCAAACAGCAAAGATCAACACGCTCTAGTTTGTTAAAGTGAACATTATTGCTTGGTTAGCTTTTATCAGCCAAGCAATAATTTAAATGTAATAGTTTAGCTGCAAGTCAGTTCGTCACCTGAACGGTTTTCGTCTTTGCCGTCGTTATCGGTATCTGCGCTAGTATAAGTGCGACCAGAGCTAGAAACATCTATACCACGGTTTTCATCAGCATATCCATTAGGGCAATAGCGAAATGTGCCAGTACTGTCGCCAACGGTTTGCCCCGTTGGTGCATATACTACCGAGTCGGTGTTAAACACCAATTGATCGCCTGTATTTATCGCAGACTTTGTTTTGATAACACCATCAACATTAAGCACGCCGATAATACCTGACCAGTTATTGCTGCCAGAGCAGGCATCTTCATCTGAATTTAATGGGCAAACGCTGGTATTATTGTCGGTATTAATGGCAATATTACGAGCGGTTAATAGTAAGCGTTGCATTTCAGATATTTGCCCGTCAACACGCATGCCGACTAGCAAATTATTTAAGCTTGGCAGTGCGACTGCTGCTAAAATGGCAACAATTGCGATTCCAACCATTAATTCAACAAGTGTAAAACCTTGATTTTTTTGACGTGTTTTAAGCTGTGACTTTTTGTTTAACATAATATTACCCAAGTGAGGCTACTGCATATTACCTAACCTGAGTTCGGTTTAACAAATATTTCTCTAGCAGCTACTTTTACTTACTTCCGCGTTAAATTCACTTGCAATAGGCTAGCTATTGGCGCGTAAATTTGCCTTGAATTAAGCAAAACTAACAAGCTAGATGTTAACATGAAAAATAGAATGATATATTTCAACTAGTTAAACATCTCTTAAACGGAACTCAGGTTACCTAGGTATTTATAGCACTATCGACTGGATCTCGCTAGTGCTTAAGTTAAACCACTATTGGCAGACTATTTCGCCGCCTTGCCTTTTTTCATCCTGTCCGTCGTGGTCAATATCTGTGGTCATATACAAACGACCCGAGCGAGCAACAATAATACCGCGAGACTTTTCCTGAAAGCCTTTTGGACAATAACGAAAAGTACCGTTACTTAAACCGCTTAATTGCCCGGTTGGTTGATAGACCACTTTATTGCGATATTTTGCATAAATGAGTTGATCGCCTTCGCGGATCGCACTTTTGACCTTAATCGCCAATTCATTGTTTTGTGGTTCAAACAATTGGTTATTATTTAAATCGATAAATACGCTAATTGGCTCTTGCCATTGCGTGCTACAGGCATTGGCAGAATTTAGTGGGCAAACCGTGACGTTTCTGCCAGAGTTTATGGCAAAGTTACGGGCAGAAAGTAATAAACGGTGGAGTTGTGAAATTTCATTATCGACACGTGTTTCAATAAGAAACCCGCTTAAACTGGTCACGCTAAGTGTGGTTAATATGGCAACAATTGCAATTGTTACCATAAGTTCTATCAAGGTAAGTCCTTTACTTTTATGCATAATAAATCCTTTATTAGCAGCTAATCGCTTTTTAGTTATAGCTGCTAACGATTTATCTTGCGAATTAATTTTTGCGTAAATTCACTTTTTCTTGCTAGGTTTAAGCGTCAATTAAGCGCTTAGTCGTAAATGGTAGGAATTGGCGCACGTTTGTGCTGAGTCGCTTGATAAATTTTAATGATTTTAGCGGATACTTGCTCTGATACCGGCTTGCCTTCTAGAAAATCGTCAAGCTCGTTATAGCTTAACCCTAACGCGTCTTCATCTTTCTTGCCCGGGTCTAAGTCTTCAAGATCAGCTGTTGGCGCTTTATGTATTAATAACTCAGGCGCACCTAAGGTTTGCGCAAGTTGTCTTACTTGGCGTTTAGATAAACCAAATAAAGGGGCTAAATCACACGCGCCGTCACCCCATTTGGTAAAAAATCCGGTAATATTTTCTGCTGAATGGTCAGTACCTAATACTAAACCACCAACAATGCCGGCAATATGGTATTGCATTACCATGCGAGTTCTAGCTTTTACATTACCTTTTGAAAAATCAATTTGGCTTTCTGAAGCAGATAAAGCACCAGCGTTATCAAGTGCCGCAACGGCTTCTTGATGAATGCCCTGTGCGCCGGCTTCAATATTTGTGGTTAAACATTTGCTTGGCTGAATAAAGCTTAACGCTAACTGGGCGTCGTCTTCATCCGCTTGCACGCCAAAAGGTAAACGCATCGCAATAAACTGGTACTCGTTGTTATGTTCTTGATTTAACTCGTCAATAGCTAATTGTGCTAAACGCCCGCATGTTGAAGAATCTACACCACCGCTAATGCCTAAAATTAGTGATTTTAAACCAGAGCTGAGTAGGGTATTTTTAATAAAGTCTATACGTCTTCTAATTTCAAAATCAGGGTCTATTTGCGGTAAAACTTTCATTTCTTCAATAATGAATTGCGCGTTCATAACTTGCCTTGTGCTTTATAGAGTTAATGGTATTACGAGATGCGGGCTGATATTAGTTAGTCTTTAATTACTAACAAATAACCAATAATGAACATCAGTGTACCAAATTTCGTCGATGTTTGAATATTATCATTATCTTAAATTAGCAAAAAATTGATTTAAATTTACGGATAGCTGTACTCTTTTTGTTGTCGGTTAGGTATGCTGTTATTATTAATTTAAGTCGAGGCCTGTTTATTGTTCAGCGAGTAGTGCGCCTGAAAATTCTCCAGCCCTAAGTCAACATTGGAATATTAAGATGAAAAAAATAGAAGCGATTATTAAACCATTCAAAATGGACGACGTACGTGAAGCTTTAAGCGAAATTGGCATTACGGGTATGACGGTTTCTGAAGTAAAAGGATTTGGTCGCCAAAAAGGTCACACTGAATTATACCGTGGCGCCGAATACATGGTTGATTTTTTACCTAAAGTAAAACTTGAAATTGTTATCGGTGATGAAGATGTTGACCGCTGTGTTGATGCGATTATGGAAACCGCACAAACAGGTAAAATTGGCGATGGTAAAATATTTATCACGGAAGTCGAGCGTGTTATTCGTATTCGGACGGGTGAAGAAAACGATACCGCTATTTAATAGTAGAATTTAAAATCATTTAAAAAAACGCCGCGCTAATTAATAGCGCGGCGTTTTTATTTATCTAGAATTTGACCTACAGAACAATAATTAGCGTATTAGTTTATTGTCTGGGTAGTTAGCCACTAATACTTGTTTAGCGTTGGCTTTCAAATCATCTAAGCCAAGTTTTTCATAACACTCAATCATCATCACTAATGCATCTTCAACTTCAGCACTTGGCGAATAATATTCAACTACGTAGCGAGCGCGATTTACCGCGGAAATATAGGCTTCACGTTTAAAGTAGAATTTTGCCACCGCAATTTCGTACTGTGCTAAGCGCGATTTAATTGCGTACATGCGTTTGCGAGCGTCAGCGGCATATTTACTGTCGGGGTATTTGGTCACGATAGTTTTTAAGTCGTTAAATGCTGATTTTGATGCGGTAGGGTCGCGATCTGAACGGTCAATACCGGCAAGATCTTGGAATAAATTAACCTCGGTTTCAATATTAATAAGTGCACGCATGTAATAGACATAGTCAATATTAATATGGGTTGGGTTTAAACGTAAAAATCTATCGGTTAGTGCGATGCCTTGTGCTGCATCACCACTTTTATAATAAGCGTAAATTAAATCTAATTGAACTTGATGTGAAATAGGCCCAAAAGGAAAACGAGAGTCTATTGCTGATAATATTTGGATCGCTTTTTGATACAAACCGCTGTCAAGTGCCGCTCTAGCGTCAACTAACAAAGATTGCGCCGACTTGTCAGGAACCTTCTCAAGCTCAGCTTCATCAGAAGAAGAACAGCCTGCTAACCCAAGGGCTAACATCAATAACATCATTTTTATGGTTAGTTTTTCCATATATTTCAAAATCACTACGTTGGTTTAGTTAAAATTATTATCTTTGCCCCTCAGAAAGGGGTAAAATAGTCTTTTTTGTACAAGACTAGGTTTTGAGCATTCTAACCTAGCACACTTGCCTTGCACAGCGCTAATTGATAAGAGAGTTTAATGGCTGAAATAATTCAACATAAAGATGTGGTTCCAGAATCATGTTTAGGTAAACGGTTGGACCAAACAATCGCGGAAATGTTTCCTGATTATTCAAGATCACGATTAAAAGATTGGATCTTAGCAGGGAAGGTTTCGGTAAACGGCCAAGTCTTAACTAAAGCGCGTGAAAAAATGTATGGCGGTGAAAGCATTGTTATTGATGCAGAAGTTGAAGCTGAACAACGTTTTGAAGCACAAGACATTCCATTAAATATTGTCTATGAAGATGACGATATTTTAGTGATTAACAAACCTGCAGGTTTGGTTGTTCACCCAGGCGCTGGTAACCCTGATGGTACAGTGCTAAATGCGCTACTGCATCATTGTCCATCACTTGATGTGGTTCCTCGAGCAGGTATTGTGCATCGTTTAGATAAAGACACCACAGGTTTAATGGTGGTTGCTAAAACGATTGCAGCGCAAACTAATTTAGTTGAATCTTTACAAGCACGCGAAATAACCCGTGAATATGAAGCTATTGCTTGTGGCATTATGACCGCAGGTGGTGTGGTTGACGAGCCTATTGGCCGACACGCGACAAAACGTACTCATATGGCGGTTACTTTTTCAGGACGTCCTTCTGTTACTCATTACCGTGTAATGGAAAAGTATCGTTTACATACACGTTTGCGTTTACGTCTAGAAACCGGACGTACTCACCAAATTCGTGTTCACATGGCGCACATTAATCATGTTTTAGTGGGTGATCCTGTTTACGGTGGTCGCCCAAGACCGCCAAAAAATGCAACGCCAGAATTATTGGAAATGCTTCGAGGCTTTAAGCGTCAAGCACTGCATGCGGCAATGCTTTCATTATTCCACCCAATTACGGGTGAGCAAATGACATGGCGTGCTGAAATTCCAGAAGACTTCCAACAATTAATTCAGTGTTTAAAAGAAGATACTAAACTGAATGCAAGTGAAGACTACTAAAGCATTTAATTACGTGAACTGGCCAATCGATAATGTATTGGCCTTTATTACTACTCGGCAACATCCACTTGGCTTGTCTGGTTCAAGTGCACCTTTTTCGCATTTTAATTTAGGTACTCATGTTAATGAGCGACCGGAAGATACCCAAGCCAACCGACAAACACTTAGCCAATTTTTACCTCAAACCAGCCAAATTCAATGGTTAAATCAAGTACATGGCAGCGACGTTGCTTATGTTGAACATGCACAAGCTAAAGCACTTACTGCTGATGCCGCCATTACCAATAAAAAAAATATCAGTTTAGCGGTGATGACCGCCGACTGTTTACCTATTTTATTAGCGGCTGAAAATGGTAGTGAAGTTGCGGCAATTCATGGCGGCTGGCGACCCTTAGCAGCTGGCATTATTGGCAATACCCTAGAAAAAATGGTAAGCGATGTTAAACAAATTCGCGCATGGTTAGGGCCTTGCATTGGCAAAACTGCTTTTGAAGTTGGCCAAGAAGTTAAAGATATGTTTGTTGAGCAAAACTCTGCATTTGCTGAGGCTTTTGTGCCTCATGTACCGGGCAAGTACTTTGCCGACCTTCACTTTATTGCGCGAATACAGTTGCAACAACTCGGCGTGAAGACTATTTCTGCATTAAGTGATTGTACTTATTTAGACGATGAACAATATTATTCATATCGACGAGAAAATGTGACTGGCCGCATGGCGACAGTGATCACGTGTTTGCCATGATAAGTGCTCAGTTATATAGGCTATCAGTTATCGAATTGTCGCTGTAACATTGCGATAAATCATCTCAAACTTAAACAGTTGCTTGAAAAAAACAATAATCAACCTTATTTAATAGTTATCAATATTCAGTAACTTGGTTGTTAAGTTATAGGAGACTTCTTATGCGTTTAGATCGTTTTACTCAAGCCTTACAAATTGCTATTTCTGATGCGCAGTCAATAGCACTTGGTCGCGATAACCAATTTATCGAACCTATTCATTTAATGATGGCACTGCTTAATCAAAATGCCAGTAGCATTATTCCGCTACTAAAAAGTGCTGGCATCGACGTGTTCACGCTACGAACTCAAGTTGATAACGCCATTCAAAGTTTGCCGCAGGTGGAAGGTGTTGGCGGTGAAGTTCAATTGTCGTCTGCGATGGGCAATTTACTTAATCTTTGCGATAAATATGCACAAAAGTTAGGTGATAAATTTATTTCATCAGAGATATTTGTATTAGCGGCGCTTGAAGATAAAGGCAAACTTGGTCAAATTTTAAAGTCGCTTGGCGCAAATAAACAACGTTTAAAAGATGCAATTTCACACGTTCGTGGTGGTGAAAAAGTTAATGATCAAAATGCCGAAGATGTACGGCAGGCGCTTGATAAATATACGGTTGATTTAACCGAGCGTGCAGTTGAAGGCAAATTAGATCCGGTTATTGGCCGTGATGATGAAATTCGTCGCACTATTCAAGTGCTGCAACGTCGTACTAAAAATAATCCCGTACTTATTGGTCACCCAGGTGTTGGTAAAACGGCAATAGCTGAAGGTTTAGCACAACGAATTGTTGATCATGAAGTACCTGAAGGTTTGAAAAATAAACGCGTATTATCACTTGATATGGGCGCATTGGTTGCGGGTGCTAAATATCGCGGTGAATTTGAAGAGCGCTTAAAAGCTGTGCTAAATGAGCTGTCGAAAGAAGAAGGGCAGGTTATTTTATTTATCGATGAGCTTCATACTATGGTTGGCGCAGGTAAAACTGATGGCGCGATGGATGCGGGCAATATGTTAAAACCGGCACTGGCGCGTGGCGATTTACATTGTGTTGGCGCAACAACGTTAGATGAATATCGTCAGTACATTGAAAAAGATGCGGCACTTGAACGCCGTTTCCAAAAAGTACTCATTGATGAGCCTAGCGTTGAAGATACCATTGCCATTTTACGTGGTTTAAAAGAGCGTTACGAATTACATCATAATGTTGATATTACCGATCCTGCCATCGTTGCAGCTGCGTCGTTGTCACACCGCTATATTAGCGATCGACAATTACCAGATAAAGCCATTGATTTAATTGATGAAGCGGCGTCGAGTATCCGTTTGCAAATGGATTCAAAACCTGAAGATTTAGATCGCTTAGATCGCCGTATTATTCAGTTAAAACTTGAACAACGCGCTTTAGAAAAAGAGCCGGATGACGCGTCAAAAAAACGATTAAAACTCATTTCCGATGATTTACATGAATGCCAAGCCAGTTACGATGAACTTGACGAAGTGTGGAAAACGGAAAAAGCGGCCATTCACGGTACTCAAGCCATTAAAACTGAGTTAGAACAAGCGCGAATTGAATTGGAAGCCGCGCGTAGAGCGGGCGATCTTAATCAGATGTCTGAGCTTCAGTACGGAAAAATTCCCGCACTAGAAAAGCAACTCGATTTAGCCTCTCAAGCTGAAATGCAAGAAATGAACTTGCTTAAAAATAAAGTGACCGATGTTGAAATTGCTGACGTGCTTAGCCGTGCAACCGCTATTCCTGTTGCTAAAATGCTCGAAGGTGAAAAAGAAAAACTACTGCAAATGGAAGATAATTTGCATAAGCGAGTGATAGGCCAATCAGAAGCGGTCGTTGCTGTAGCTAATGCGATTAGACGTTCACGTGCAGGCTTGTCAGATCCTAATCAACCGATAGGCTCATTTTTATTTCTTGGCCCAACAGGTGTCGGTAAAACTGAGTTAACCAAAGCATTAGCGCATTTTCTATTTGATAGTGAAGACGCCTTGATCCGTGTTGATATGTCCGAGTTTATGGAAAAACACTCAGTTGCACGTTTAGTTGGCGCGCCTCCTGGCTATGTCGGGTATGAGGAAGGTGGCTATTTAACCGAAGCGGTTAGACGTAAACCGTATTCCGTTATTTTACTTGATGAAGTTGAAAAAGCACATCCCGATGTTTTTAATATTCTGTTGCAAGTATTAGACGACGGCAGATTAACCGATGGCCAGGGTCGCACGGTCGACTTTAAAAATAGCGTCATTATTATGACCTCTAATATTGGCTCAGATATTATTCAAAGTTTTGGTGATGACAGTCATTATCAAGAAATGAAAGAAAACGTGATGGCAGAGCTTAGTCATCATTTTAAACCTGAGTTTATTAACCGTGTTGATGAAACTGTTGTTTTCCATCCGTTAATTTCAGAGCAAATTGAGCAGATCGCTAAGATTCAAATTAATGCGTTAGCAAAAAGGTTACAAGAGAAAAATCTGAATTTAGACGTATCGCCTGAAGCACTTTCGTTGATTGCTAGCGCAGGCTTTGACGTATTATTTGGCGCACGTCCGTTAAATAGGGCGATTCAACAACGCGTGGAAAACCCGCTGGCGCAAAAACTATTGGCAGGAGATTACCATGAAGGCAGCACCATCAGTGTGACTGTCGAACATGATGAGTTAGTGTTTAATCATTAGTGTTTAACTATTGCAGGTAATCGAGCAAGTAGATTGTAATAACTAGGAAATGTTGGCCTTTCGAAGTGCAGTTTTGTTCAAAATAAATACGAAAGTTCAACAGCCCTGAGCGTTAGTTATTACAATAAACCTCTACTTGTTTTTCACCTAATGCTTGTTGTTGATTTTTTTGCTGATTGGTGAGTACTTTGATATCGCCATTTGCATCGGTATATTGAATTTTATCGAAAGTCGCTAAGGTTTTTAAATTTAAACGAGCAGCAGCACATTTCTCTGAGCTTTCTTCTTGTACCGATTTAGCTTCTGGTTCTTGAGTCTCTGTACTAGCAAGCGGGGCATCAAGTTGCTGTTGTACACTTGGTGTTTTTACTTCTTGTGACACTTGCACTGCTTGTGCCATCGTCAATTCAGTATAGTTATCGTGCGCAGGTTGGTGTTGACTAAAGTGGACTATATTTTTATCGTCTACCCATCGATATACCGTGATCTCAGCTGACCAAACGGTGGCAGAGCAAAGTAATAATACAATAGTGCTAAAACGGTAAAACATAATATTTCCTATAAATTACGCGATAAAACTTCTTTAATATCAGCAAATTTTATTTTTATTTACTTATTCTTATAACAACACTATCTGTAGTTTACAAATTTTATTCACCATAGAACGACGATAAAGACATTAATAATTCTATACCTAGGTTTGGATGTTATGGTAAATTAAGCCACTTTTCTTGATTTTTAATATATGGCTTTACATTAATGAGCGATAAACATTCGGCAGAAAATACGCCAAATCGTGGTATTTATTTACTTCCAAACCTATTAACAACTGCCGGTCTTTTTTCCGGATTCTTCGCGGTAGTTTCTTCAATGAACGGGCATTTTATTCAAGCCGCTGTAGCAATTTTTATTGCAATGATTTTTGATGGCTTAGACGGGCGTGTTGCTCGAATGACCAATACCCAAAGTGAATTTGGCGCCGAGTACGACAGTATGGCCGACATGGTTTCTTTTGGTATTGCGCCTGGGCTTGTCTCATATAACTGGGCATTATCAGGTATGGGTAAATTTGGCTGGTTAGCGGCGTTTGTTTTTGTTGCTGCGGCGGCATTGCGTTTAGCGCGCTTTAATACTCAAGTGGGCGTTGCTGATAAACGTTATTTCCAAGGGTTAGCGAGCCCTGCGGCTGCGGCTGTTATTGCAAGTTTGGTCTGGGTTGGCACCGAATATCAAATAGACGGACAAGATTACGGTTTTATCGTTGGCTTAATTACGATATTAACGGGTTTATTAATGGTCAGTAATTTCAGGTACAACAGCTTTAAAGATGTTGACTGGAAAGGCAAGGTTAACTTTATTGTTGTACTGCTCATTGTATTAGTGTTTGTTGTTGTAGCAGCAAGTCCGGCTGAGTTACTACTAGCGATATTTGTTTTATATGCGTGCTCAGGGCCTGTGACCACAATTCGTTCAGTCAAGCGTTTAAAGTTAGAACACGTTGTTGGTGATGATACCGCTGATGCTGACTTTTCTGAATCAGTGAAAGAGCCAATTCAAGATAAAGACAGTAGTAAAGCAAATAACGAAAGCAAAGAAGCCAAGCAAGAAACTACTGAATCGTCTGATAAAAAATAAAGTTGGCTATGGCTTAGTTATGTAGCTAAGTTGAAATATTCAATACCAAGGAAGCTTAGGCTTCCTTTTTTTATGTGCGATAGTTTGTGAAGCTGCACGTGTAGAGCTTGTCATTTTACAACTGTGTTATTAAGTCTGCTAATTAAAAGATTTCTTCGAGTGTCGGATTTTTTTACACTATCGCTTACTAAAGTTAACAAGATGTTAATATACGCCGTGTTTCTTCATAACTCTTTGTTTTATATGTTGATAGTTGTTTTGGTCTAGTACTTGCTAATATCGAGTGTCGCAAAACTTTTGCCATTAAAATTAATAACAACAAGTAGGAAGCCATATGTTAAACAAATTAGTGTTACGCATTTTTTTATCGCTGTCACTTGCCTTTGCTGGAGCCGCAAATGCAACTATCATCACTCAAGAAATATTTTATGATGCCGGTTACGACAGTGTTGATGAGTTCGAGTTAATTGGCTCTATCACGATTAATACTCACGGCGCAGACCAATATGAAGTATGGGATGACGTGTTAGGTGAGTTCGTTAAGCAAGCAGAAGTAAACGAATGGGTGGAATTTAATCTATTTGGTTTTGATATGATCACCGAAGGGTTTGCTGATTTGTTAGGTGACCCTAGCTATTTTGGTTTCTTTAGTGCCATTGTTAACCCTAATGACTGGTATGCGGGTATTGAATCGCTTGATTTTGACCTATCGGAAGATACTTACGGATTTTATGAATTTAATGGTTATATCGATACAGCGTTTGACGATGGTTACGGCAGCTTTGATGTTTTTTCTGCAAGTGGTGACCTGTATGAATTTGGTACTTTAAAGTTCGGTGAAGTGTCAGTACCAGAGCCTTCAACCTTAATTATGTTATTTGCAGGATTACTCGCTTTAGTGACTCGTCGTAAATCAGCATAGACTCATTATTTTTTGATGAATGAGGCTTTACTTCGGTAAAGCCTTTTTTTATGCCCAAAAAGCGGTAAGCGATAAGTTAAAAGCCGCAAGCGGTAAGTTATAAGCGGTAAGTGGTAAGTAAGAAGCGGTAAGTGATAAAGGATAAAAAGTAAGTAATAAGTAAAAAGCCGCAAGCGGTAAGTCATAAACGGCATGTGGTGAGTATTAATCGATAAGCCTCAAACATAAAGCTCAATGTTTTATCTAGGAAATCTTAAAACTATTTCCCTTCTATACCTATATTGGCACAACACTTATTTGAGCAATGCCCGGTTTGAGAAAACTCTCTATCGTAACTTTAGGTCAATCGCTAGCGATTAAATAGCTAGCGATTGAATGGCAAGTCAAACTTAGTGCCATGCGTTAAATGTATGGTTCACTTCGCGTGTTAACCAGTCGATAGAAAATTATTCATAAATGAAGTCGCAATAAAGAAGCCACCCGCAGGTGGCTTAGATATATTAATGCTTATAAGTGATTAAGGATTTACTAACTCTAGCACTGTCGTGCCTTCTTTTTCACCTTCGTCATTATAATAACTTACGCCACCCATATAGATAAAGCCTGGCGTTAAGCCGCGCGATAAAATAGTGGTATAGTTAAAGCGACCTTTCACAGCACGTCGACTTGAAATAACACGAGTTGCTCGGTCAGGTTGATCAGCAATCCAACCCATCATAGTGTAGTTGGTAGACTCTGCGCCTATGCCCCAACCGTGAACAAATACAATGTACAAGTCACCATTGCTTGCATTATCTGCTGGCTCTGGATCGGTTAGAATTACGTCTTCATTTGAACCACCGTTAAATGATTGACCCACTAGGGCGCAATCCCATCCAATACAACGATATACATACATGTCTATATCAGCACCTTCGGCGTCTACTAAAGCATCACGTAAACTAAAGCGCGCGACTTTTGTACCTTCTGCAACTAGGAAACCGTGAAAGCCAAGACCTTCTTCATTAAATGAATAGCTTGCATCAGGATCCTGAGCCACTACACCAGCTGAACCAAATGGTGCAACTAAGCCTGTGTAATCAATAGATGTATTGCCTGAGTACAACATTTGTACAGGAAAGCGATAACGTCCACGTTTCATTTCGCCTGAAATTGAGGCAGGTACAACAATTTTAACCTCCGGCTTAGCTTTTACGGCTAATGGGATACGAACTGAGTGACCAGCTGTATCTGTCCAAGTAATTGCACCGAATTTCCACACGTCAGACTCAACGGCTTCTGTTTTGGCAAAAGAAACGGCAAAGCTTGCATTGCCACTGGCTGAAACGTTCAAAGTGCTGCCTTCAGTTTCATCGCCTAGTGCGTCAAAGGTTGTCACACTAACTTCAAAACCTTCTGGCGCTTCAATAGTTGCAGTATATTCAGAGGCAACATCTGTCGCATTACTTACGGTTCTAAAAATCGTTTCAGGTTCAATTAGCTCAGCAATTGCGATAGAAGGTAGGTTTAACTGGCTACCGTCTTCACTATGCCCAAGTTCTTCTAATTCAGCACAGCTAGTACCACGAGCTTCAACAAAATCATCTTGTTCTTGTCCACAAAGGAAGGCTAGATAATCCCCAATATTTAAGTCAAATAATAAACCTGGGTTCATTGCTGCAACTGGGTCAACGTGTCCTGAACCAAAATCGTAAGGATCTGCAGGTGTGCTGCCATCTTCTTTGGTTAAGTTTTGACGAGCGGTTGTCATGATCGCAGATTTTATCTGAGCTGGTGTCCAGTCACTGTTCGACTCTTTAAATAAAGCAGCAATACCCGCGATATGAGGGCTAGACATTGAAGTACCTTGTAAATACTTGAAAGTCTCACCTTGACTACCAAACATAGGGGCAGATGTTGTTGCCGCTAATATTTTAACACCCGGTGCGGTAATATCAGGCTTGATAACATCATAAGTATTAAGGTTTGGTCCTCGTGAAGAGAACGACGCCATAATATTACCTACTTCTGATGCTTCACCTGTAATATCGGTATTGCTAAAAGTCACTGATGTACTTGACTCTGCAATACTTGCTGTTAATGCTTGACCATCAGCAAATGAAATCATAGAGCCAGGAATGGCAACTGCAGGATCAGAACCGCCCATTGCAAATGGAGATGTACCATCGTAGGTATAAATAACTACGCCAGTTGCACCTGCAGCTTGAGCGTTAAGGAATTTTTCCGTGAAAGCACAAGTTCCACGCGCAATAAGTGCGATTTTCCCTTCAAGTTCCTCAGCATTAGTTAATGGTGCTTCATTACACGCCTCAACGGGTTCAGCTAATGCTAATTCACCTGACAAGCCATTTGCATCAGGTGCAAATTCAGCTGGAATAGAAATCAAACCAGATTCTTCAAGAAGATCTGAATTAACCTCAAGGACTTTTCCGATAACAACAGAAGTACCATTATAGGTTGATGCTGCTACACTGGTCACCCAAGGGGCTGGTGTACCTACGGTTTCTGCGTCGGGTCCACTGTTACCAGCGGAAACTGCAACAAATACACCTGCTTGTGTAGCACTTAGCATTGCTGCCGTAGATGGAATGGTTAAATCTGTTCTACTGCCACCGATAGAGTAGTTGATAACATCAACACCGTCAGTTACCGCAGCGTCGATTGCAGCCATAGTATCGCCGTAGAAACAACCGCGCTCTTCTGCACCTTCAGGGCTAACATAGTCGCTATTCCAACATGCTTTATAGGCTGCGATTCTTGCGCGAGGTGCCATACCTGTGACAAAACCAGCAGGTAAACCTGCAAGCATGGCTGCCGCATTTTCGTTACCACCAGCGGTACCAGCGGTGTGACTGCCATGGCCGTCAGCATCGCGTGGTGATTCAAACTCACCTAATTCGTATTGAATTTCATAAACGCTTTCGAAGCTCGATTTGAAATAACGTGCACCAATAAGCTTATTATTACAGGCAAATTCAGGATCATTTTCTGTTTCACATTCACCTTGCCAACCTAAAGATGCGGGATCAGAATATGAACCATCATCTGAAAAACTTGGGTTTTCCGGCCAAATACCTGTATCAACAATGCCAATAATGACATCTTCACCTTTTATATTAAGAGTATGTTGACCTCCTGGGCCTGACAAACCTAAAAATTCAGGTGTATTTGAAGTATTAACTTTTTCAAGTCTATCTTCCCACACGCCTGCTACATCAGGGTGTGACTCTAACTGAGCTTTTTGTTTTGCGTTAAGTCTGGCAGTAAAGCCGTTATAGGTATGCTTAAAGGAGTGAAGTATATTGACTGAACCAATGCTGCCGGCAACTTTTTTCTGCTGAGCTTCTAACGACCTAGTATAGGCAACCATTGCTGGCGTTTTAGCATTGTATCTATTCCCTGTGTTTGCGACCAATTGGTTAGTGGGTAATAACTCTCCAAGATCTTGCGCGTGGGCAATTGCACTTTTACCTTTTAATTGCACAATGTAGTTAATTGGTTTCTGCTTGGAACTTGAATGGTTATCTGTACTATTTAACTTGCTTCGATCAATTGATATTTCATTGGCGTTAACACCGTATGTAACCGAGGATGCTAGTGCTAATGTAATAAAACTTCCTAGTATGGATCTTTTAATTTGCATTTCTTTCTCCAATTATTGTTATTTTCTTCGCTATACCTAAGTAGGTTCATTCGGTGTTAATCGTGAATGAAACTTAGCGAGGCAAAAAGTTAAGCAAATATAATGCCTTTGTTAAAAATATGTAAACAGTTCGCTGAAGCCTAGTATTTAGGCTAGCTGAAACTAAAAATAAACTCAGTTTGTAACAACTGTGTAAAGTTTTTATACAGCATTGCAAATCTCTAGTCGCTTAAAAAAAACACATGATTGATTTATGTTCGGTAAAACTGTTATTCCTTTTAGGTATAATAAATTATTTCTATGTTATTTTGTTTTGTGCAAAATATAATTCGGAAAAACTACATCTAACGGCTTTGTCGACAGTGTAAAAATTTTTGACAGACTAATATTTGGTCTTATTGTTGTTAGCTATTTGGTGCCTTATTGCTGTCTTTTCTTTTCTATTAATAAAGTTAGCCCAATTCGGACGATTAAAATGCGTATGAGTATTAAAAATAAGCAGGCTGTATAAAATAAAAGCAAACAAACGTCAAATTACGTTTTTTCTTAAAAAAGAGTTGACGCCAAGATGAAAATGTCTAAAATG
>NZ_JBPDIH010000008.1:0-248948 GCF_052030545.1 Thalassotalea sp. PLHSN55
GTACTAAAACCCACCCTATTTTAAAAAATAAAAGATAAATGGTTATTTAGACCTGTTCTAAAGAGTATCGGACATAGTAAAGGTGTGAATTAGTCAGGGTGCTCACCTGTGTTTGTATATAGATTTTATAACTTAACACATTCATCTTACTTTATTGATATTTCCAAATTAACCTAAGGCATATAAAAAAATAGCGAGCTTCATAACGTTTATCGTTTTGAAGCTCGCTATATTTAGTTATCAATAATATTGATAACTCGTATTACTGACCTGTTCGTGGCAATGTTTTACTGGTATTAAATACTTGCAGTGCCGCGGTTGTGGCAAAGCCTCCCGCATCTGGGAATTCAATCTCTATGGTATTGTTTTCGGCTAACGCTGTAATTGGCACCGGAATTTCAATAACACCAAAGTAGCTATCGCGACCAGGATTTACTCTACCTGTTTCTTGATCATATCCTCTAAAGTCGGCTGGCACTGTAACATCCGTTGAATTGACTTTTACTGTTGGTATTAACGATTTACCATGTGCTCGGCCAATACCTAAACGTAATACCGCTTCACCAGTTGCGCCAACAGTAACGTCATTAATATTAAAGGTAATTTCAGTGTTGGCGGCAATTTCTTGTTTAAAATCGCTAGCGTAATATTTTACTTCATCACTGGTTTGGTCAATTGTAATATCAGTGTTGTAAGTCACTTTGATGATCATAGTACCTTCACCATCTAGCGTTACTGAGTCAGGCAAAGTACTTGCGTTTACTTCATCAAGCGATGATGTCCAATCGTCTGTTTTTAGATGTTTGATGTTAACAGCACTAATATTTGCGGTATCGATACCAAATGCATTTAAGTTAACGTCTGCTTCGTCAAATTCTAAGTTATTTAAAATGATATAGGCATCGTCACCATCAACATAAGCATCTACTTGAATATCAAGATCAGATGACCAAGTATCAACGCGTGTACCATTAACCTCAGACCATAAGTTGTAAAATAGTTCGATATCAGAATAAACCCACTGAGTTGCCGTATTGTCACCAGTGCGTTCAAATTCCTGCACCATTAAACGTGGACCATATGGAATGCTCTGACCATTTTGTTCAGTACGTCCCCATTCAGCTTTAACAACGATAAATGGAATTGTTTTTGCTATAACGTCTGGACGCTCAAGGAAACTCATCAACATTTTGTTCGTTGCGCGCATTACTAAGGTGTCTTTTTTATGCGTCCAACCAATACTTCTTTCACAATGGCTCGCTGCGCCATACTCTGAAATAACATAAGGTTTCATTTCACCTACGGCTATGTGGCTATAATTTTCCATCATATCCATCGTTGCTTCCATGTTACTGCCAGAGCGATATTTTTCAGTATTGTTGTGACAAGGAAAGTCATATAAATGGATTGAATAAAAGTCCATTTCAGCGCCAGAGGTATCAATAAATAGCTTGTCTCTGTCTTCCCAGCGTTGAAAGTTGTCAACGTCAAAATCAGGAAATGCAACGGTATAACCACCAACTAAAACATCGTCATTTTCAGCAATTTTGTGTATTTCTGCTTTGGTCGTATTGTGAAATTCAAATGCTTGCAATGGCGTAACATAATTATCATCGCTTGGGTTTCGAACTGTTGTTAGGTCATATAATGGCTCATTCATAATTTCGAAGTATTTAGGTTTAGTTTCCCATGCTTCGTTATCATTATTTTTGAAAAAGTTAGCAAGGTATTGGCCCATATAATGACCTGTTGCTGTACCTAATGGTTCTTCTTCGGTGTCTGTTTGTGAAAAAGCCCAAGGCTCGCCAACAGCTGCAAGCGTTGCTATTTCTGTTCCTTCTGGCCAATATGGGTGTTGCTGTGCCCCTTGAATCATATCTTGTGCACGCGCCTGTATTTGTGGCAGACGAGCATCGCTATGTTTTTTAGCCGTACTATTTGCATATGTCCAACGGAAGTTTCCGCCAGTCGTTGCAACGGAAGTCTCGTCAACAAATCCTGGCTTGTCGGCATCTTCACTAACATTGCGAAGTGCCCAACTAATCGAGCCAGTCACTCGTCCAAAATAAACGTCGTTGTTGGTGACAAAGTTAACCATAAGATCTTCGTCTTCATTCGGAGCGTTTCTTGAATGAACGTCGCTTTCACCCCAGTCATTTTCTGATGGTGAAGCGTGAATGGTGATAAACTTTTGTCGATCAAAATGCTCTATTCCACCAACACTATGTTTAGTATCAAAATTAATATCAACCTGTATACCGGTTGGCGTAGGTTCAGGATCGGGTGTTGGGTCTGGCGCTGGAATTGGATCTGGCACCTCTTCTTTTTCGCCACCACTGCTACCGCAACCAATTACCCCTATGCTAAGGCATGCCGCCACAACCAAATAAATTTTAGATTTTTTTGCGTGAATATTCATTTATACCTCTTGTTAAGCTCAATATTCTTAGCGTTAAACTTGCGCTAGCGTTTATATTGAACACATACACTATTATTATTTTTATTTCCTGCCTCTTTAATGCAGGTGATCTTTTTGTTTAGACAATTTTGTAAACAATGCAAATACTACATTGTTAACAATATTTAATAAACAATTTAATTGTGGCGATTAAGGATGATATGATTAATCGTTTAAATACAAGCAGATAATGGCATATCGGTTATTTCGATTTTTACAATAAAAAGATTTTTTCTAAAAATTAATCGATAAGGAATTAGCAGAGGCTGGAAATTAATGTAGCGTTTGATATTAAGTTATTCGTCTTTTACTTAAACATCATTTTGGCGTTAAATCATTTTTACCCTTTATCGCCATTTTCGAAAAAGGCTTCCGAAGAAGCCTTTAATTATTGTTTTTATACAGTCACTTTCCTGTTAAGGCACCAATACAATTGGAATACCTACACGGTGCGCGAGTTTGTTAGCAACACTACCAACAAGCAAGTCAACAATACGTGACCGACCTTGGCGGCCAACAAAAATCATATTAGCGTGCATCAGTTTTAAGTGATCCAAAATAGCAATTACTGGATCGCCCCATAATAATTCGTAAGTAATGTTGATATCGCGTTCTTTGTACTGTTCAGCTAACGGCACCAATATACGTTCTATGGTGGCTTGTTCTTCAGCATCTTTATCAATCGTTGGTGGTCTTGAACCTTCCATTGCTATTGGATGAATAAATGACCAATCCATTACGGTGATCAGCTTGATGTTGGCATTTGTTTCTTCTGCTAAACTAATGGCACGTGCTGCTGCTCTGTTGCTCCATTCACTGCCATCAACTGCTACTATATATAAAGGTTTGCTCATGGTCATTTCTCCAGTATTAGCGATATATTATTCTCGCTAGTGTTGCGTTAATTTTTATTACTGGTTAAACATTACACCACCAAACTAATGGAAAATAGCCACTTTCGAATAGAACTTTGCCGTAGATCAAATCAAGGCTCTGTTGTAAAAGAATCCTTAAGTTAGCAGAAAGATTTTGGTTATTTTGATAGTCAGGTTAATTATTGTGATCGGGTGTAAAAATTGAGCAAGTCTCTATTTATCGCAATAAAAAGCCGACTAAATTGTCGGCTTAATGTTTAACTTAACTGAGGTACTAATACGCAAATGCACATTTATACTATGCTAAAAACCATTATTTTTTGAGCATAGATTTTAAATCAGCAAACGGATTGTACGTTGCTGATTCTTGATCATTATTAGTGCTTAATGCATCAGTTTGATATTTGGCGTGTTGGGTGTATTTGTCATGCTCGTTGTCGTGACAATAAATACATAACAGCTCCCAGTTACTGCCATCGGCTGGGTTGTTGGTATGGTCATGATCAATGTGATGCACGGTTAATTCTTTTAAGGTTGAAAATACAAATTCTCGCGCACAACGACCGCAGATCCACGGGTATAATTTCAACGCTTGGTCACGATAGCCCTGCTCTTGACGTTTGTAATTGGCACTGGTGCCTAATTTATCAGATGACATTATATTCCTACTTCTTGATGATTAAAGCTAGCGATTAGCTATGTACCGCGAGTTTAACTTTTTCTTTATAACTTCGACTTACTTTTAACTCTTTGCCATTATTCATGACCAAGTAGTATTCGCCATTTAGCTGACTACAAAACTTTTTGATGTAGCTTTTATTCACTATGGTTGAGCGATGACTGCGAATAAACTGATTAGGATCTAAGGTTTCTTCAAGTTGCTTCATGGTTTTTCTGAGAATATGCGTACTTTCTTCAGTATGCACGCACATGTAATCACCAGCGGCATCGATCCATAATATGTCGCTTACCGGTACACGACTGGTTTCGCCTGCATCTTTGATCGCTAAAATATCTGAATACTTATGTAAATCAACAGGACGATTTTGCGCAAGTGTTTCAAGTATGTTGTCGGTATCATTACCTGTTACTTCACTTACTATTTGCACAAGTTCTTTAGTATGTGTCGCACTTTGACGCTGATTGATATGTGTTCTAATTTTATCAATACATTGTGCCAAACGCTGTTCATCAGCCGGTTTTAATAAATAATCTAATGCGTGAATATCAAATGCTTGGATGGCGTATTGATCAAATGCAGTAACAAAAACAATATTAGGTAAAGGCAATTCTTGGCTAACTAGCTCTTGCACTACTTGAAAACCATTTAACCCTGGCATTTGAATATCTAAAAACATCACATCGGGTTGATATGCACGAACTGCCTCTATTGCTTCTCTGCCGTTGCTACATTGAGCAACTAATTCAAAGTCGGTAAATTCCTTAAGCCTGATCTCTAACCCTTTACGGGCCAATGGTTCGTCATCAACAATGATGGTTTTGAACATTTGACTCATTTATTGACTTTCCACTTCATACGGTAACCTAATGCTAACTTTAACACCTGTGGGCGTATTATGTGAAACAACTAGTGAAAAATTGTCAGGATATAAGGCATTTAGTCGCTCTCGGGTATTAGTTAGCCCCAATCCGTTTTCGCGGTGCAAATTACCGTTGATAATTTCAGCACCGGGTCCGTTATCTGAAAGCTCTATCAGCAGATCGTTGCCAAAGTGCTTAACAATAATATTGATAGTACCGCCCTGCTCGCATACTGCAATGGCGTACTTAATTGAATTTTCGGCGAGCGGTTGCAATACCATACTCGGTACTAATGCATGCTGACACGCTTGTTCTATATCAACCACTACTTTTAAGCGCTCTTCAAAACGTACTTTTTCAATATCTAAATAAAGTGACAGCGCTTGAATTTCACTCGCCACTGTCACTTTCTTCATAGGATCTTTATCAAGAGAATAACGTAAAAATTCACTTAATTTGGTGACCATGCCGTTAGCGGTTTTATTTTCTTCAACCAATATTAACGTCGAAATGGCATTTAAGGTATTGAACAAAAAATGCGGATTTAATTGATAACGCAACATTTTTAATTGCGCCTGATGGGCAACGGTATTTGCTTTTAATACATTTTGCTGTGCTTTTTGCAGCATTTGATAGTATTTAATACCAAAATACAAACCGCTCCAGCTTAAAATAATATAGAACGACCAGACACTCGATTCGGTGTAATACAGCCAAAAGTCGGGTTTGTAGCCGTGCTTGTATATTTCCCAGTAGTTAATATTTTTAACGACTTGCCACAAAACCCCAGTTACATATGATGCGACAATGACAAAAATGGCAATTTTTAACGGTGGCTGATCCCAAATTCTTCGATAAAAGTAGCGCAATGGTACGGTTAAAATCCATGCGGCATACGAGTTTAAAAAGATGATCACCACAAAGATATCGCGCAAATCGTGTAGTAACGATCCCAGATAATGCACAAGCGCAAACCCAAACCAACCTGCAGTTTGTAATACCCAAAAAAATCGATTTCTATCTTCTACTAATACTTTCCAATTCACAGCATTCAACCGTAATGTGCTCTAACTTTTATTATAGAGAGCTATAAGTGAAGTTCATTACCACTTAGCGTGTCTATTTAACAGTTTGTCTCATTTGATTACATCTGGTTGAGACATGTTTTGTTTAATTATTCACAATGACCGACGAGCTTAATACCTGACAAATCGCCAAAATTAGCTAATTGCTCGTTTGCCAACGCCTGTAGATTTGAACAATGGTTTTGCTTCAATGAATTTTCTAGATACCAAAGCCCGTTTAATAAATAACAACATGGCAACAAGGCATTAACTAAGTTTTTATCAACTTTACCAATTGAGCTTTGTGCACTATCAATGCTGTTGGCAGAGGCGTTTTTGTAGCCTAAATACATGTGAACATATTGATCAACGGTCAAATCTAATAACGTTAACTCGCTATGGTTAATGGCGACAAACATGGCAATATCAAATTCTACCGGTGCTATTGATGCACATTCAAAATCGACCAAGACACATGGCGAGCTACTTTGGTGACTTGCTAGCTTGTTCGCGTTAGTTTTAGTTTTAGTTTTTATAATATTTGAAAAGTTGACATCACCATGACAAAGCACCAGATTTAACCTATTAGTTAAACTCGCCAATTGACTGTTTTGCACGGCAAGCCAACGATTAAGCAACGCCATTTTCTCTAAACTAAATTGTTCAATAAAACTTGCACTATGAGTGCTAATTAACGATGAAATTATGCCAATAACATTAAGAGCTTCAAGCTTAGCTAAAGAAGCATCTGATAATTGATGCAGCTTTGCCATTAGCTGCATGGCAATATCCATTTTTTCATCGGTAGGCATGGTTACTTGAGCCAGTGTTTGGCCATCAATAAATTCGCTAATAAGCCAAGTTTGGTCAGTATATACCAGTGTAGCGCCAAACTTATGTTTAGCGGCAAGCATTGTCGCTTCAATTTCAATCGATGCGCTGTAGTGACCGACGAGATACTTTGCGAAATATTGCTTCGTGTTGGATGCATTTAAATTGTCGATTAGTGTGACTTTAAAACACTGGTGACTTGTTCCCTGCGCTATCGGTTCAATGCAGATTTGGTACTTAGTTAAGTCATAGCCAACAAACAAGTCGAGCTTGGCAAGTTGTTGGCGAATATCGTTCATGTTAGCGCTTGGCAAAGTCAAGTTAGCTTAATGGGCCGACGATAACGTACATGGCGGCTGCGCAACCGATACATATTTTTTACGCCAGTAGATATAACCGACAGCCGCAATAACCACGTATAAAATAAATAGCGCTGCGGTTGGTTGCAGGTTTTTTTCTATATATAGGTAAATAGAAACTGCGTCGATGACGATCCAGTACAGCCAATTTTCCAAGACTTTTTTGGCAACTAAATAGGTACCAAATACGGCAAACACTGTGGTTGCGGAATCAAAGTAAGGAAAGTCTGTTGGTGTAAATGTAGCCATTAACCAGCCAACAACAAGCGATATTACAGTAAGTATGGCTATCGCTTTTACATGCCAAACTAACGACCAACTTTGAATTTTCTGTTCGGCTTTACCTTGTGACGGTAAATTCTTCCAGCAATACCAGCCATATAGCGCCATGACCAAATAATAGACCTGCAACAAACTGTCCATCCACAGGTAGACATCGTAAAAAATAACGGTATATATAACTGTACTAACGATCGCTGCCGGCCAACACCAAATATTTTCTTTCGCGGCAAGTATCACATAGGCTAACGCACTAATAACGGCAGCTAGTTCCCATAAGGGTAACGTGGAAAAATATTGGACACTTTCGCTTAGCATAATTCTTCAGGAATAACTTCAGAGCGGTCGCCGCCAATAAACTTACAAACAAACACGGCTGCGTCGAGGGTTTGATGTACGTGTTTTATTTCGGCCATGACTTTAGAGGTGGCTAAATCGTATTCACCGAACACTTGAGTGCTCATGCCATTTGTAACCACTTTTAAACCGTCGACATTGCGAAGGCGTTTAATAAAGGCCCAAATTTCAGTTTTAAATTTTTGCTCAGCCAATGGGTATAAACTGATTTCTATCGATATATTCATAAGGTTTCCTATATGCTTGGGCATCATGTATTGGACATAGTGTAATGACCAAGCATATTATCATCGTCAGTTAACTAAAACTGATAATCAAATGTTACGCCAAATACTGCTGGCTCCCCAAACTGGTAGTAGGCTTTATCAGTGTAGCCGTCGCGTGGGTCATTACCAAAGTAAAAACCACGAGTTGCATATTCTTTGTCGAACATATTACGCACCCATGCCTTAATATGCCAATTTGGTGCGAAGTAAGTAACTGAACCATTAAATACCGTTGCTGTGCTCGACTTTTCACTATGGCTGTCTGAGAAGTAAAAACCGTCTTTACTATCAACAGAAACGTTGACTAGCCAATTATCATTTGGATAATAATTTACACCTAAGTTCATTTGAAAGTTTGGTGCATGTGCTTGGTCACGACCTGTTTCTTCTGTACCGTCTTTATAAGTAAAGCCACTAAACTCGGTATCTAGCAAACCAAGTGCGCCATATACTTCAACAGCTTCGTTAATAAACCAATTGCCTTCTACTTCAATACCTCGGTTATAACCTTGCGCGGCATTAGCCCAGTAACTGGTGAATTCTGAACTACCGTCTGGTCGTTCAACTAAGTTGTAGCTGCTAATTTGAATATCTTCACGCTCCATATAGAAAACTGCGGTACGAACCGATGCGGTATTGTTTAAAAAATTCGCTTTGTAACCGACTTCGTAATTCCAGACATATTCAGGATCGTAAGTGCGTAAATCGGCTGGCAACGTACCGTCTGCATTTACACCACCAGCTTTAAAGCCACGGTTAATTGAAGCATATACTTGGTTATTATTATCTAATTGATAAGACAGCACAGCTTTACCGCCCAACATGTCGTCGCTTGGTTTATCAACAACACCATCACTGTTGGTGAAGTCGCTAATACGGTGTTCAAAGCGCAAGCCTGAAATAAGTTTTAGTTTTTGCGTAATCGATGTTTCTAATTGGGCAAACAATGCATAGCTTGAGGCGTCAAACTCAGAAAGATAGTCTGCATCAAGATAGGTATATTGACGACGTAGATCTTCTGTTTCATGTTTTACATAAGCGCCGGCAACCCACGAAGTACTGTTATTAAATATTTCTTCGCCTGGGTTTGAAATAAAACGCACTTCGCCGCTAAAGTTATTACGCTCTCTAAAGTAATGATCGGTTGATGAATAGCCGTCAGCTTCAGCTAAACAACCTGTTGGGGTAATACACGGGTCAGGATTATAAATATCGTTGTCCCAATCGTCAGGGCGCCATTCGTATTCACCAAAAGCCCAGTCTTCGTCATATCCGTAGTCTAAATCAGAAAATGACATACTAGTAACCGCTTCTATAGTGAACGCTTTGTTGGCGGTGTAAGTAAACTTGGCACTCATTGCGGTAGAGTTTTGCTTATCAAAGCCAGGGTTATCTGAATAAGTGGTGCGGTTATTGTCTAAAGAAAAGGCATCGTAACCGTTGTCGAAATTAAAATGCATTAGCGCTAGGTCTATGGTTAGATCTTTGCTTGCTTGGATCGCTAGTTTGCCACGCAAACTTAATTCATCACGGTTGTTGGTATCTTCACGATCTAAATGGATATTTTCCATATAGCCGTCGCTTTTGTACTGCTCTACTGCCATACGATAGTTAACTTTATCGTTTGCAGGCCCAGAAACAACGAGTCCAGCACCGTAACTATTATAGTTGCCAGAAGTTAAACGCATCGAGCTTTCAAATTCATCAGTAGGTGCATTACTTTGCATGTACATAATACCCGCTAACGCATTAGCGCCAAAACGTGTACCCTGTGGCCCGCGGTAAACTTCCACTTGACCAATATCGTATGTTGATGCAATGCTGCCAATTCCAGAAAAATCAATGTCATCAACAATTAAACCAACAGATGAGTTCATAGGTTGAATAAACTGGCTACGCTCACCTATGCCACGTATTTGGTAATATCTAGCACGTTGTGCGCCACTGGCAAAATTAATGTTTGGTAGCGTTGCGACAATTTCTTCTAAGTTTTGCGCACTTCGTAAGGCAATGTCTTCACTAGAAAGAACAGATAATGCAGACGTAGATTCGTGTAAATTAAGTTGGCGATAATCACTTTGAACGGTGATCACTTCCATCGCTTGATTGTTATTGGCTAAGGTAAGTGGAGTGATAAAGGCGCTAGCAACGGCTAAAGCAAGTGATGTTTTTACGGCTTTCATGTTGATCTCATAATTATTTTTACGGGACCGCGCTTGAATGTATCAAACAGTTAGCCATTAAAGCCTTAATGTACTGTGAAACAACCATTCCTACGCCGGTATTATCCGTGTCAGGTTCTAAGGGTTACTCTCAGCATAAAAGCATGTTTTATGCACCCCTTGGCTTGGGGCGCATATTACCAATTTGTATCAGGATGTACAGCAGTATTGTGTCACAGTTTTTTTATAACTTATTTAATAGTCGTATTAAACCGCTAACATTGGCCCTAGTGGCTTGCCACCAAGTAAGTGCATATGAATATGGTAAACCTCCTGCCCGCCATGATCATTGCAATTCATAATCAGTCGGTAGCCATTTTCATCAATGCCCTCTTCTGCAGCGAGTTTTTTAGCCACGGTGATCATACGCCCTAAGGTTAATTCGTCAGCTTCAGTAACATCATTCACCGTAGGAATTAATGTATTTGGAATAATCAATATGTGCGTACTGGCACGAGGTGCGATATCTCGAAACGCTGTTACTAGCTCATCTTGGTATAACAATGGAGTTGGAATTTCTTGACGAATGATTTTTGAAAAAATGGTTTCTTCAGCCATGTTTTAATACTCTTTATAAGTGCCCATAGGTTGTTATCGTTAGTGTAACGTGAAATCGATAAATAATTAACTATTTGCTTTAATTTGAAAATAAGGTGTTAAATCGCAATTTATTGTGGGCATGTTAATATTGGCTTTATCATGGTTTTTCAATAGTCGTTAACGCGTTTAGTGATGATATTCACTTGTAGATCTACTACTATAGCGTTTTAACAGCATTATAAAAAAGGCATTACCTTGCTAGTTAACAAGCTTAAACTTTTTGGTCAAATTTCCCGACAAATTTTTATCTATTTTATTATCGTCACTATTTTAGGGCTAATTTACGGTATTTGGCATAGTTCACAGCAAGCAGATTTTTTACCATTAACTGAACAGTCATCAACGATCGAGGCTAAATACAGTTATTTTATCAGTCGAGACTCAGTCAATACTCAAGAAGTTTTAGCGCATGAGTTTTCCTACGTTGATGCTCAAGATATTCCATTCCAGCTTGATGACATGACTTATTGGATCAAAGTTGAGCTTACCAACAAGGTTAGCGCCGAGCTGCCATTAGTATTACATGCCGACAATGCCATGTTAGAAGATTTTTCCATCTACCAATTGGCTCAAGAATACAATAAAGCGGTTAAAATAACGCTAGATACCAATACGACTCAGACAATATTTCCTCACTTATCTTTTAATTTGCCTGCAAAAGTCACCAATACTTATTTAATGAAAATCAAAACACTTGGTCCGCCTAATGTGCCAATCGTGTTATACCATCAAGATAATTTTCAACAACGCATACAATTAAGTCAGTTACTGTTCGGCGCATTCATTGGTATTATGTTGATGATCGCAGCCTACAATGTCGTGGTATATTTTGCCCTTAAAGATAATATTTATTTAATATATTTAGGCTATCAACTGTCAGCCTTTGTTGTTTTAGCGGGAATTAATGGTTTTGGCTATTACCTACTTCCTGTGTCTATTCAGCAACACCTTAACGACCAAATTATATTTTTTCACTATTTATTAGCGATTTTTTTGCTGGTATTTACGCTCTATTTTTTACGGTACAACCAACAACACCCTAAAATTACGCGAATTGTCGGTATCGTGAGCATTGCGCTTATTATAACCAGTGTAATTTCAACTCAACTCAGCCCCATTATGCAGGCGAAAGTATTTTTTAGCGTGCAACCTATGCTGTACTTACTGGCTATTTTTCTAGTGGGGTTAAAATTACGTAAATCTTTTGCTTGGGCTCGTTTTTATTTTATATCTTGGTTGCCTTTGCTTATCGGCGCAGCAGTTCAGCCTATGTTGCTGCTTAACTTTATTGACTATTCATTTATTGCCAAAAATGCCTTTTTACTTGGGGTATTAATTGAAGTGAGTTTTATGGCGTTTGCGTTAGCAGAGCGTATGCGCAGAAATGAACAAGAGCGATTACATGATGTTTATTATCACGCTAACAATGGCTTACTTAAAAAAGTGTTGTTATCAAATGCCATTGCCGAGCATGCACAGCAACACCAAGTTAATTTAAGTATTTTAGTGATTAAGCCAGAGCACATTGATCATATTAACTTGTACATGAATGACCGTTTAAATAGCCATTTTTATCGAGAGTTAAATCGCAGCCTTTCATCTTTATTTGCCTACAATAATGCCATTGTGCCGTTATCAGCTAATGGTGAAAAGCTTTGTTTGGTTGAAAAAAACACCTTCGCGATACTCATTGATAACAAAAAAACAACGCAGTCACACCAAGTTTTAATACAATCAATTCAGTCTGTTATTTTAGATAACTATAAAATTGACCAGCTATCATTGCCACTTTCTGCCCATGTTGGTATCGCCAATTTCCCTGAACATGGCAATACCAGTAACCAAGTATTAAATCGTGCGCAGCTGGCACTAAAACAAGCTGAAAACTCACCTAACAAATGGGCTATTTTTGAAGCTGAAAGCGCACTGCAAGACGAGTATTTATTAAAACTTGCCTGCGATTTGCAAGCGGCAATTAACAATAACGAATTTGAGGTTTATCACCAGCCCCAAATTGATTTAAAAACGTTAAGAGTCTGTGGTAGCGAGTGTTTATTACGTTGGCACCATCATAGTGAAGGTGAAATTTCACCAGATATATTTATTGCCGTAGCTGAAGATACCGGACTAATTAACGAACTCACCTTGTGGGCATTTAATAAAGCCTTATCTCAGCATCAAGATATTATTGATAATGGCAATTCTAATCACATGCTATCAATAAATATTTCAGCTAAAGATATCAGTTCAAAAACATTCTATCAGTCAGTAATTGAGAGCATTGAACAAAGTGAAATACGCGCAGATAAAATTATTTTTGAACTGACCGAAGCGGCAATCATTACCGATAATGAACAAGCACAACGTGCTATTGAACAATTTAGTGAACTAGGCATTACCATAAGCATTGATGATTTTGGCAGTGGTTGCTCTTCTCTCTCTTATATTACTGATTTACCTTTCAATGAATTAAAAATAGATCGGCAATTTGTCGCTGACATCAATCAATCTCGCAAACGTAAAACCATAGTACAAACCATGGCAACAATGGCAAAAGGTATTGGTTTGGAAGTTGTAGCTGAAGGGATCAGCAGTGAAGCTGATGAAAAAGCAATGCAGGCCTTTGGCTGCGATATTGGTCAAGGGTATTATTATGCGCCGCCAATGCCGATTATGAGCTATTTAATTTGGTTAAAAGAACAAGTTAATGGCCGAAATCAGCAACAAGAAGGTGAGTTTATTTCTGCTAAAAAGGTGGAAGAATTGAAGAGTGATGGTCAACAATAAGCCAGCTACCCCCTATTTTTTGATAGACAAAACTAAAACGTGCTTGAGTGATGACTTTATGGTTTTTATCAAACCAGCTAAATGTATATATACCGTTGCTTATGGCAAAATTGTCAAAGCAACGGATCTCAAACTGATCAAATTCAATTTTACGTTCACTAAACTGAAAAAAATACGTGAAGTATTGTTCTATTAAGGCTGTGGTATTACGTTGAATCGGAGAAAACGTGCCCCATAACGACGCGTTTTCAGCATATAAACGACAAATAGCCTCTGGTGTTTCTTCACTAAACCCTTGTGCCCATGTCGACATTAGCTGATTAATTTCTGTTGTTAATGCCATCACCTACTCCCTTTGTAAAAAACAAGCCTACTTGCATATGCTCATAATCTACCGACTAATGCGTTTGCTATCTATAAGCAAAAAGTCGTAATTATATTTTAAAGCAACTGTTTTTTAAGAACATTAAGATATGAAAAATAAGCCTCTTCGTTATAGTTTCTAGATAACTTATTCATAAAGCCGTGGTAATAATTACTTTGGCAAATACTTACCTTGTTAAATAATGCTATTTTGTTTGCCAAGTAGCTAATATCAAAATGATCTTCTTGTTTGGGCAATATAACGTCTATGGAGAACTTTGGTTGTTGGGTAAGGTAATGCCGTATTTGGCTGCCGTAAAAGGCAAATGCTTTCGAATTTTTGTTGATATTATTTGAGCCAGCATAGCGCCAAAGTACAGATGCGCCAACGCTAAAACCAATCAACCGGTAAGCTGTGTTTGGCTCGAGTTGCTTTTTAAGCGTGTCGAAATATCTATCTAAACCGACGTGTTCAACAAAATATTGATAGGCGGTTGCTTCGTCATCAAAACTAAGGCTTGAGTCTTTATATGGCGAAATGATTTTTGCAGCGCCAATCGCTTCGCTAAACGCTTGTAGAGAGGTGCTATTGCCGAATATATCGCTAATGATTATCGTGTCCATAGTCTCTTAGGCTGCCTAAAAGTATTCAACAACTAATGCCGAGATCACGGGTAAAATGGAGCCGACCAGTAACAACGCCATGGTTACATTAAATACTTTTTGATGATTTGGCTTTGACAAGTATTTTTTCATTTTCATGCCGCCGAGTAACCATAAAAACAAGCTTGGTAGAGCCACAACAAAAAAGACAAAGGCAATGTATAAAACTTGCCAATAAAACGTATCCGATAACGTGGTATAAGCGCTAATAGCGCCTGTGCCCATTACCCAAGCTTTTGGGTTTAACCATTGAAATAATGCCGCTTGTACAAAGCTTATCGGTTTAGCAACGTCTTTTTCTAACGATGTTGTCGCAGAGTTGGCAATTAACCACGCAAGATATAATAAATAGAACACGCCAATAATTTTAATCGCTTGATGTAAAAATGGATAAGCAAGAAAAACACTCGACATACCAAAACCAAGAATAATTAACATTGGAATAAAGCCACAAATAATACCCATTAAATGCGGCATACTTCGCTTAATACCAAAGTTTAAACCTGAGGTCATGATCATAATATTATTAGGACCTGGGGTAATAGAAGCAGACAAGGCAAATAGCCAAACTGTTAACCAATATTCCAATTGCTAATTCCTTTTAAGCTGATGTTTTTGATAATAGGCTTTAAGCGCCTGTTCAATTTGCACTTTATCAGAGGCTGAGTTTTCTTGGTAACCACGTAAGTATGGCCAGCCATATCCCCAGCGAAATTGTGTGGGTAAATAAGGTGTGCCTCCGACACGAACACCAGCAAGCATCAATTTTGCGATGTGCTTTTGTCCGACTTTATCGACGCAGTGCTTTAAATCTTGATCAGCAATTTCGCGCATTTTAGCCGTGCCACCTTGCCAATAGGCGAGATCATGCGCGGTGCAACAGTCTAACCATAATGTATTTTGCACGAGCGTACCATCGGGAAACAAACTACAACCGTCAGAGGTAAAAGGTTTGATGGTGTCAGCATTGCAAAACAATGGTGTTAAACAAACTAAAATGAAGGCGTATTTGAACATAGCTACTGTTTTATCGTTATAAGTATATGGTCGATGTGCTGATGCACTGACCATATACTAACGATTTTTGCTGGATAAAACAGCTAGCAAATTTTGAAATGGGTAGTTAAGTCGAAAACTTCTCAACTAAGGCTTGTTGCGTATTGGCGATATTTTCCAGTGTTTGACTAAGCGCTAACGCCTCACTAGATTGAACATTAACAATATCTGACTGAGATTGAATATGGCTCATGTTGCGATTCATTTCATCACATACGCTGCTTTGCTCTTCAGTCGCAGCCGCGATTTGTGTATTCATTTCATTAATGCTACTCACCGCCTCAGAAACATTAGTGAGCGCCTGAACAGCCTCTTGTGCTTTTTCCAAACCATGTGTTGATTTAGCTTGTGTTAATTCCATCGACTCAACAACCTCGTTTGTTGATTGTTGGAATTGGTTTAACATTTGATCAATTTCACCGGTTGACTCTTGAGTGCGCTGGGCTAAGGATCTTACTTCGTCAGCCACTACGGCAAAACCCCGGCCTTGCTCGCCGGCTCGTGCCGCTTCAATTGCTGCGTTCAAGGCTAATAAGTTGGTTTGTTCGGCAATATTTTGAATAGTCGAGAGAATACTATAAATCTGAGTGGTATTTTGAGATAGCTCGTTTACGTAGCTTGAGGCCAAGGCGGTTTGTTGAACCATCTCTTCTATTGCCTGACAGTTTTCATTTACTTTTTCGCATGTAATATCAACAAACTTTTGACCGTTATACGCAGAATCTGCCGCGCTTGCCGCATTAGCAGCCATATCTTGTGATGTTACCGACATTTCGTTCATTGCGGTAACCACCATATTAATTTCGTTTTGCTGAACGCTAACGGCATTATGGTTAGTTATTGACACTTGATTGGTTTGCTCTGCGGTATGATTAATTTCATTTGACGCTTGTTTAATATCGGTAATTAACACTCGCAAATTTTCGATAATTTCATTAACCCAATGACCAACAGTACCCAATTCATCTTTACCTAGATTGTCGATACGTTTCGTTAAATCACCTTCACCTTGGGCGATGTCTTGTAAACGTTCAGTCATTTGTGCAAGCGGTTGATTAATTTGTCTCATTAACCACCAACTAAAGACTAAACTGGCGAGCAGAATAAAACCAATTGCAACGAGCCATAAGGTTAATGAATTGTAGGCGACGTGCTTATTGCGCTCAGCGGTTTCAATAACTTGATTAGCGGCAAACATTTTAATTTGGTCAACGTCTGCAGAAATGTTATCAATTTGAGTTAACCATGCATTTAGATTGTAAGTAATAGGCTTACCAGTGCCCGCTTTAACGATATTAGATATCTTAGAATAAAAACGTGGCTTTAGGGTTTCGTTTGAAAGAGTGGTAAATTGCGATAACAAGTCTCCTTTGGCAAGTTGCATAATACTTGCACCATATAAACGCATTTGCGCTTCAAGTTTACCTAAACGAGCGATCGCAGGAACTTTAATGTTTTTTCCCTGTGCTGCAGCTTCAGGCAACCCACTTTGAAAAGTCGCGAATATATTTTTAAATTTAACTAAGTTGACATAGTTTGTTATGTCGATAAGAAGCTCTGTGGTATTCGCTTCGTTTATTAAACGCATCGTCGACCACATGGTGCCAAAAATATTACCTGATAACTTATTAATCAGTTGTTGCGGTTTTAAAGCAAACGAATCGACCAATTGACGATGACCAACAAAGTTTCGTGGATCTGCCAACATGCGCTCTAAAATAACTTGCTGGGTTTCTTTAGCGAATCCGGTTAAGTCAGTTTGTTTAATTAAAGCATCTAGTTGTAATATCTTTTCATCAGTTATATTTCGTTGTGTTTGCAGCTCACCAGACCAACGTTCTTTTTCAATCGTAAATAAAACACTAAAGCTTCTTTCTTTTTGCATTGAATCGGCAACATCATTTAGCGCAACAACCAGTTGAACTAAAGAGGTAACTCGTTCAGCTTTTTTCGCTTCTTCAAAATTTTGGTGGACGCTAAAAATTGCAGTGCCAATAAAAGCTATAAGTGGAATGATAAATAAAGCAATCAGTTTCAATCTAATGGACATGAGTTCTTCTTAATATAGTTATAGTAAAATTGAGACAATGTTTTTGTATATAAATACAATTTAACAAAGAATGTAATATATATCATACATAAGGTCACCTACCAACACAGATTAAAATGTTTAAAAGCGTTAAAGCCAAAATACAGCCCACCTAATTGCATTAAATCTTTCGCCAAAACTATCACTGCAAGCAAGTTGATATGCAGCTAATTTACACAAATAAAGCGCTCATCAACGGATAACGAATGTCCCTTTGTAACCCTGATAACTATTTATATGTCTAGCTTTTATGCCTAGTTATTATTTTTTCTTTTACCGCTCCACAATAAGCACAGCTATTACTTTTATTAATACAGATAGGTAGTGACTGTTCACCAACTAAATCTACGGAGTTGCTAGAGTTATCAAGCATACTTGATATAGAGTTACCAGGGTTGTTCGGATAAGTAATTACGGGGTTACCAGGGTTGCTCATGTATTTACATTTAGGGTTGTTAGGGTTATAGTGTTTTTTATGCTGATAAAGGAGCGAAAAATGCATTACCCTGTTGTTATTTTGTTTGAAGAATTAACTGAACAATTCACCTTGTCTGTCGTCGATTTACCAGGTTGCAAAGTGACAAACCATTCAATTGATCACGGTTTGTTGAAGTTAAAAGAAGAAATTGCGGGTCATTTAAAAATACTTGCAGAGTATGGTGAACAAATACCACATGCAAAATCGATCGATTTTCATCGTAAAAATTCAACCAACCCCATGGCGATTTGGGCATTAGTAGAATTTGATATTGTTCCCTACTTAGGAAAAAGCCATAAAATAAATGTGACCTTGCCAGAGTTGTTAATTAAACAAATTGATGATCGGGTAAGTAAAGACGAGAACTATAAAACACGCTCTGGTTTTATTGCTACTTCGTGTATTGAACAATTAAATAAGAAATAACGAGATAATAAAGAAAGGTAACATTGGTTACCTTTCTTTTAGTTTATAAGTGCAGATGAATAAGAAATGAAAATATTCGTATGAGGTAACTGATTGAACAGTGCTGCTCAAGCAATAAATTTTAAGTTATCAAAGCTCAAGCAATGCAGATTGAATATGTTTTTCTGCATTATTGATATCAGGATCAAATGCTAATACACCTAAGCATGGCGCAGTTATCATGGTTTTTAGTTCGTTAATATTGTCAGTTAAATAGTCCATATCAGATTGACAATTAGCGACCCAACCAATGCAATTGAGACCGTCAGCTAAGATCGCTTGATAGGTCAACATTGCATGGTTTAAACATCCAAGCTTCATATTAACCACAAGAATCACATCCATTTGCTTATTCGCGGCAAACTCAGACAAAAATACATTGTTACCTAGTGGCAGTCGCCAACCACCCGCGCCTTCAGTAATAATTACATCAGCATTGCGTTGCGCTAACTTGTTATAGCCACGTTCAATATCGGCAATTGTGATCGCACTACCTTGTTTATTCGCCGCGATATGTGGCGCAATAGGCTCTAAAAAGGCAATTGGGTTAACTTCTGCTATTGGTTGCTGGCAATTAGCCAGTGTGGTAAGTGCTAAGGCATCTTCATTAATTAACTGACCATTAACTTGTTCACAACCTGCTGAAATGGGTTTATATACCGCCACTCGTTTATTCTGTTTAACTAATGCATTAACTAAAACACGTGCGACGTAAGTTTTCCCAGCGTCGGTGTCGGTTGCGGTGATAAAAATAGCGCGAGTGTTTTTATTGGCTATTGTTTTACTCATGAACTTTAACTACTTGCGCTGAAAACAATCGATACGTTGCCGGATAAATACCGCTAGGCTCTTGGTAATTTTCATAGCATTGGGTCATTTTTTGCCATTTTTGTTTGCCCGCAAGGCCTTTGCTTTGTTTGCCTTTAACACTATTAGCACCTAATCCTTTAAGCTCGTGCGCTAAATGAAGTACGTTTTCATATTCAAGCACAATATCTTTACAATGATGATCGAGCATAGTCGACTGACTTGTAGTGATGGCATCTTTAATTTCTTGCTCGGTTTTAAAGTCGTTTACGTGTTTTTCATCGTCAACTTGTGCCCACGATGTTTTTAACTCTTCCAGTGTACCATCCATTAACGTGGTAAAGATAAACAAGCCACCTGGCTTTAATACGCGTAAAATTTCAGCAATGGCTTTATCTAACGGATCGAACCACTGAATAACTAAGTTTGAATAAATAAGATCTACCGACTCTGACTGCAATGGTAAATTAAATGCGTCAGCTTCTATCCAATCGATGTTTTTATTTCGATGCGCTTTGGCGTAATTTAGCATTTGAGTTGAAATATCTAAGCCAATCACGTGTTGATATCGACTTGCTAAAATATCAGTAAAAAAACCGGTACCTGAGCCTAAATCTAACACCGTCATATCATTTCGGTTTGGTAACCACGGCATTAAATGTTTACCGCTATACCGTTGTAAACGAGCAGAAACATCGTAAGAACTACTTGCTGCACCAAAAGTACGTGCGATTTTTAATAAATTTGAACCTGAGTCCATTAAATCATAACCTCATTAATACAATTCGCTAACTCTTTGATTTGATGCTCATTATGGGAAGAGGTTATCGTAACGCGTAACCTAGAGCTATTAGCTGGAACTGTTGGTGGCCTTATGGCAGTAACCCAAAAGCCGTTATTTTTTAATTGCGCAGCAACAGCAAGCGCCTTTTGTTCAGAACCAATAACAATTGCATGAATTGACGATTCTGTTGGTAATATTTTTATCGAAGGATCAAGTGTAGCTGAAAATAACGCACTTAATGTTGTTATTTTGTCACGACGCCAATTCTCATTAATGGTCAATTCAATGCTCTTTTTGGTTGCCCAAGCGATCGCTGGGGAAATAGCGGTTGAATAAATATAATGACGTGAAAAGTTAGTTAAATACTCAGCAACATTGTCTTCACAGGCAACAAAAGCACCACTCGTGGCTAATGCTTTGCCAAAAGTTGCCATAACAATATCAACTTTCGCTTTACTAACACTGCCTTGGCCATTGTCGCCTACTACGCCAATGCTATGGGCGTCGTCGCAATACAGCCAAGCTTGATACTGTTTGGCGAGCTTGGCGATATCGGCAAGCTTAGCTTGGCAGCCGTCCATGCTAAAGATACCTTCGGTGATAATAAGCTGATCGCGCGAAGTTGAAGTATTGAGAAATTTTTCAAGTTGAACAGTGTCATTATGCAAAAAGCGCTTACTTTTTGCTTTAGACGATAAAGCGCCATCAATTAATGACGCATGACTTAATTTGTCTAACCAAAAATTGGTATCAGCTTGGCCAAGTGAATGTAATACACCAACGTTAGCAGCAAAGCCACTAGAAAATAATAAACAGCGTGGCTTATTCAACCACTGACAAATGGTATTTTCTAAGGCTTGGTGGGCATAATGAAAGCCAGTAATTAAACTGGATGCACTCGCACTTGGCCCAAACCTGTCCACGCCCTCTTGCATCGCTTGTTTTATTGCATCTTCATGCGCTAAACCAAGATAATCATTTGAAGAAAAGTTAATGTACTGAGTACCATTAACTTTAATCATCATTTGGTGATTTTCTTCAAGGCAAATGCGCTTTCGAAAACGACTTTGCTGTTGCTGTAGATCTAATTGCTGATCAATAAAATCAAACGCCATTAAAGTAACCTAACGCGATTAGTTTACAGCGTTATAAAACAGATCACTGTTTTGCTGATCAACGACCGCGGTATTGATCTTTTCCATTTCTTGATCGTCGTCTATCGAGTTGTTTACGGTTTCAGTGTTAATACCAAGCTTTTTAAACAGTAAAACATCTTTATTTGTTTCAGGGTTTTCGGTTGTCAGTAGCTTACAACCAAAGAATATCGAGTTTGCACCGGCTAAAAAGCACATTGACTGCATTTGCTCATTCATTTCGTTACGGCCAGCTGATAAACGTACGTGACTTTTTGGCATGATGATGCGAGCAACGGCAATATTGCGAATAAAATCAAATTCGTCTAAATCGTCAACATCGGCAAGCGGCGTTCCTTCGATTTTCACTAATTTGTTAATTGGCACACTTTCTGGTTGTGGGTTTAAATTGGCAAGCTGAACTAACATTGACGTTCTATCTTTTGCTTGTTCGCCTAAACCTAAAATACCACCACTACACACTTTCATCCCAGATTTACGTACGTTAGATAACGTATCTAAACGATCTTGATGGGTACGCGTGGTAATAATTTGGTCGTAATGCTCTGCAGAGGTATCAAGGTTATGGTTGTAATAGTCTAAGCCAGCTTCACCTAAACGTGCAGCTTGTTGCTCGTCTAACATGCCTAAGGTCATACAAGTTTCTAAACCTAATTCTTTAACACCTTTTACCATATCAAGTACGTACGGCATATCACGCTCTTTAGGGTTACGCCATGCAGCGCCCATACAAAAACGTGTTGAACCTTGTGCTTTAGCCGCTTTTGCAGCCTCTAATACTTTTTCCACTTCCATTAAACGTTCTTTTTCAAGGTCAGTTTTGTAGCGTGAACTTTGTGAACAATATTTACAATCTTCTGGGCAGGCACCGGTTTTAATTGATAATAACGTACTTACTTGTACTTCATTAGCATTAAAGTTTTCACGATGAGCAAGTTGTGCTTGAAACATTAAGTCATTAAAAGGTAAGTCAAATAATGCTTGAACTTCATCTTTTGTCCAATTATGACGAACGGGAAATTGTTGCGTAGCGTTTTCAGAAACCGACATGTTTTCTACCTAAAAAGCGAAAGAATATAAATACAATTGTTGATTGCATCATTAAATTTTAACGGGTAGTCTAGCCATCAAAATAATGATGTCAACCTTGCAGTTTAATTTAAGTTTACATATGAGTAAAAATTATACAGATTTACTAGATTTTGATAAAAATAATATCTGGCACCCTTATACCTCGATGAGCAACCCATTGCCATCTTATTTTGTAGAGTCTGCCCAAGGTGTTTATTTACACCTTAGTGAAGGTAAAAAGGTCGTTGATGCAATGTCATCTTGGTGGGCAGTTGTTCATGGTTATAACCACCCTGTGCTCACTCAGGCAATTGTTGATCAAGCATCAAAAGTTTCCCATGTCATGTTTGGTGGTTTAACCCATCAACCCGCCATTGAATTGTGCCAAAAGTTAATTGAGCTAACACCTGCGCCATTAAGTAAAGTGTTTTTATCTGACAGTGGTTCGGTCTCGGTAGAAGTCGCGATGAAAATGGCTTATCAATATTGGGGCACCATTAAAAAGCGTCAAGCTAATCGTTTTAAAGCCACCGACAAAACTAAGTTACTGACAGTAAGAAATGGTTATCATGGTGATACCTTTGCTGCGATGTCGGTATGCGACCCCGTTAATGGTATGCATCAAATGTTCGAACAAGTCATTAGCCAACACTATTTTGCACCTGCGCCTAAAACAGCTTTTGGACAAGAGTGGGATAGCTGCGAACTTGATGAGCTAACAACCACTTTTAAAGATCATCACCAAGAAATCGCTGCCTTTATAATAGAACCTGTTGTTCAAGGTGCCGGCGGCATGCGTATTTATCATCCACAATATTTAGCGGCGTGTCGACAGTTGTGCGATCAATATGATGTATTATTAATTGTTGATGAAATTGCCACAGGTTTTGGCCGCACAGGAAAATTATTTGCTTGTGAATGGGCTGACATTACCCCAGATATTTTATGTTTAGGCAAGGCATTAACTGGTGGTTATATGACACTTGCAGCAACCCTTTGTAGCGAAGAAATTGCAACCACAGTCAGCGATGGCGAGGCAGGATGTTTTATGCACGGGCCAACATTTATGGGAAATCCGCTTGCTTGTGCCGTGGCTAATGCCAGTATTGATCTATTAATCACTTCGAATTGGCAAGAAAAAGTTAATACCATTCAAGCGCAACTTACCAAAGAATTATTGCCATTAGTGCGTCATAAAAGTGTTGCAGATACCCGGGTTATTGGCGCAATTGGCGTGGTTGAAACTAACAACCCGGTTAATATGGCGCATATCCAAAAGCGCTTTGTTGAAATGGGCGTTTGGATCCGCCCTTTTGGTAAGCTTATCTATATTATGCCGCCATTTATTACCACACCAGACGAACTGCGCACAGTTATTAACGCAATCGATACCGTATTAGCAGAGCCCGAGTGTTTTCTCGAAAAATAAAAGGTTGTTGACTGCTATTTATAGATGTGAAAACTAATATAAACCGCCCAAGCAATACTGATCAGCAACAGCAACACCACATTAAAATGAGTATTGTCAGTGCTTCTTCGCTGACGATACTTGTTAATTAATATGCTGGCGTAACTACTTAGACCGCTAAAAAGCAATAACATAAATAAATAACCCGTTAACGGTGTTAACCAAGCACTTCTGACTTCAATATGGTGATAACGTAATAAACCGTATGACTTTTCTGGCGCTGCGTAATACGAAACTATAAGTGCAATAATAAAGGTTAACCAACCACCTATGCTTAAAATACGAGCGATAATTTGCCAATTATCGGCTGATTTTCGTCGCTCTTTGCCTGTCCATTTTTCCATTTATAATAACTTTTTAAAAATAACCGAATAAATATGGTAAGAAATGGTATTTAATCACATTTTTTACTTGAGAAACGCTCTAAGGACTGTAACATATCATGCCCTAAACCAAGAGCAATTTTGACAGAGATAAGAGGTCATTTAATGTCAGTTATAGCAATTACGGATCTATTAGCAGGTAAATGCCCAGTTAATGAAACCGTTTCAGTGCACGGTTGGATCCGCACACGTCGTGATTCCAAAGCCGGTATTTCATTTTTAGCCATCCACGATGGTTCATGTTTTGACGCTATTCAGGCAATTGTTCCTAATGAATTAGAAAATTATGAGTCAGACGTTTTAAAACTAACCACAGGTGCTTCAGTAAAAGTTACCGGAGTATTAGTTGAATCTCCAGGTAAAGGCCAAGCGTTTGAAGTTCAAGCAACAGCGGTTGAAGTACTCGGTTTAGTTGATGATCCTGATACTTACCCTATGGCAGCGAAGCGTCACAGCATTGAATATTTACGTGAACAAGCGCATTTACGTGCTCGCACCAACATTGGCGGCGCAGTAACACGTGTTCGTAACTGTTTAGCGCAAGCGGTTCATCGCTTTTTACATAGTAAAGGTTACTTTTGGATCAGCACGCCATTAATTACTGGTAGTGACTGTGAAGGCGCTGGCGAAATGTTCCGCGTAAGTACGTTAGACATGGAAAACTTACCACGAAACGATAAAGGCGAAGTTGATTACAACCAAGACTTTTTTGGCAAAGAAACTTTCTTAACGGTATCTGGCCAATTAAACGTTGAAACCTACTGTAGCGCCCTATCAAAGGTGTATACTTTTGGTCCAACGTTCCGCGCTGAAAACTCAAACACGAGTCGTCACTTGGCTGAGTTTTGGATGATCGAGCCTGAAATCGCTTTTGCTGATTTATCAGATGCCGCCGATCTTGCTGAAGAGATGCTACGTTACGTATTTAAAGCCGTTTTAGAAGAACGTGCTGATGACATGGCGTTTTTCCAACAACGCGTTGATAAAACGGTCATCGATCGTTTAAATTCAGTAATTGAAAGCGAATTTGTTCGCATGGATTACACCGATGCGATCACTATTTTAGAAAACTGTGGCAAGAAATTTGAAAACCCAGTTGCTTGGGGTGTCGATTTAAATTCTGAGCACGAACGTTACTTAGCTGAAGAGCATGTTGGTGGCCCGGTAGTTTTACAAAACTACCCGAAAGACATTAAATCTTTCTACATGCGCTTAAACGACGACGGTAAAACCGTTGCTGCCATGGATATTTTAGCGCCAGGTATTGGTGAAATTATTGGTGGTAGTCAACGTGAAGAACGCCTTGACGTATTAGACTCGCGTTTAGCTGAAATGGGCTTAGACAAAGAAGACTACAGCTGGTACCGCGATTTACGTCGTTACGGCACTGTGCCACATTCTGGTTTTGGCTTAGGTTTTGAACGTTTAGTTGCTTATGCAACGGGTGTTTCAAACGTACGTGACGTGATCCCTTTCCCACGCACGCCAAATAATGCCGCATTCTAATTTAGTTTTTTAACACTAAGTTTTTAAAGCCTAAATGTTCAATGCTAAAATGAACAAAAATTAAGCCCTCTGTTGAGGGCTTTTTTATCGCCATAATTTGCCTTGTTAGGTATTCACCATTTGTAGTGTTTTATGCTAGGGTAATAACACCGTAATTGTTTCAAGCAAAACATTGATTGTTATGATAAAACGTATAGGAATATTAACCAGTGGTGGTGATGCACCGGGTATGAACGCAGCCATTCGTTCTGTTGTTCTTTCTGCCAGCCATTTTGATATAGAAGTACTGGGTTTTTACCACGGTTATAACGGACTAATTGCGGATAATAGCAAGATTATCACCAGTGAAGATGTCGATAGCATTATACAACTTGGCGGTACTATATTAAAAAGTGCACGTTGTGCGCAAATGCTTGAAGAAACAGGCCTTATACAAGCAGCAACCACGTTATTAAAAAATAAAGTTGATGCCTTAATTGTGATTGGTGGAGATGGCTCTTTTAACGGTTTGTTGTCATTACAACAGCATTGGTCAGGCAAAATTATCGGTATACCCGGCACCATAGATAATGATTTAGATGGCACCGATCACACCATTGGTTTTTCAACCGCAGTAAATACCGCATTAGACGCTATCGATAAAATACGTGATACCGCTGACGCATTTGAACGGGTTTTTATTATTGAGTTAATGGGGCGTCATAGCGGTCATATTACCTTTAATGTCGGCATTGCATGTGCCGCTGAACAAGTACTTTCTTTTGAAAATTTCACCAAAGGCTCTGAGCAACAAACCTTGCAAGATTTAGCCAAAGATATAAAAGCTGCAAAAGCGAATCATCATCACAGTTATATTATCGTTGTTGCCGAACACCTTTGGCAAGGTGGTGTAAATAAGCTCGCAGAAGATTTAAGCAAAGTTTCAAATATAGACTGCACGGCATGTGTTTTAGGTTATATACAACGTGGTGGTTCACCTGATGCAAAAGATAGGATCACTGCAACTAAAATGGGCGTAGCCGCGGTTCAAGGTTTACTTGATGGCAAAAGTGGCTATATGGTTGGCGAGCAAAATAATTCAATTGCCTACCTCCCGTTAAATTTGGCGGTAAAACACACTAAAACCGTGAGCGATAGCTTAGTTAGAGCACAAGATAACATTCTTGCGTTAACAGCAAAACGTTAAGTTATTTGCAGCAGCAAATTGGAATCCCACCACATATTTATCTACACTTTACAATATTGATCGTAACGTGTAGATAAAAGGTGAAGATGAAATTAAATCAGGTTCTAAGCTCAACACTTTTATTCTTTCTTTTACATGTTCCTTGGCTAAGTTATGCAAGCAATATTAAAGTCGTATTTCTCAATCCTGGTCACCCTTATCAAAATACCACAGGTCACTTTTGGCAAAATGTAAGCCAATTTATGGAGGCCGCAGCTCAAGATTTATCGATAGATTTAGTGACACTATATGCTTGTCGTGATCATATTCTGATGCAGTCGCTGGTCAATTCTATTGCACAACAAAACCCAGACTATGTGATTTTGGTAAATGAAAAAGGAAAGGCACTGAGCTTGGTGAAGAGCTTATCAAAACTTAATCTAAAAACCTTCATGTTACTTAATGGTTTAAGCAAAGGTGAAATAGCAAACTTATCGACTAATGAAAAGTCACTTAATATTGGTAGTGTAAAACCGAATAATTACAGCGCAGGTAAAAATCTACTTGCAGATCTCGTTAAACTTCATGACTCACAGCCGTTAATGCAGACTAAATTGCAACCAAAGAACATTCTAGCGCTACAAGGTGATTATTCGACACCGGCAGCACTTGAGCGCCAACAAGGTTTTAATGACTTTGCTAGGCAAAACAAAAAGCTATCGGTTGTAGATAGTACCGTTGCTAATTGGGATAAAGAAGAAGCATATACCAAAGTCAAAGGTATCTTGCAGCGTGAACGAATAGATATAATTTGGGCGGCAAACGATCCTATGGCTTTGGGGGCGAAAAAAGCCGTCGTAGAACTAAAGCCTAAACAACCTGTTATTATTGGTGGGTTTAATTGGGATGTTAAAAACTCGCAATACCCTATTGATATATCTTACGGTGGACACGTGAGTTTAGGAGCGTATGCATTAGTGATGATCAGAGATATTGCCGATAACAAACTGATGCCTAATAAAAACCATCAAGTAATTGATATATTTGAGTCGAGCAAGAGTAAATCCCAATTAACTTTTAGTGACAATTTACTTAACAATAATTTTGAACAATACGAATTTGACCGTTTTAGTTTAAGTCATAAAGCACCATTAACTTTCTCAATTGAGAACTTAATTAAGAGCTTAAAAAAAACGGGCTATTCAAGTGAATGAATAGCCCGTTTATTTGTATTTGCCTAAAACGATATTATTTTGCTCTACGCGCTGTTACCGCTTGGTCTAATTGTGCGAGTAATTTTTCAGTGTCGCCCCAACCTATGCAGGCATCAGTAATACTTTGACCATAAACATCAGCCTTACCGTCTACTAGGTCTTGACGACCTTCCACTAAATGGCTTTCTACCATAACACCAAAAATATCGTCGTTACCTGATGAAACCTGTCCACAGACATCTTCACAAACCAGCATTTGATTTTCGAATTTTTTGCTGCTGTTAGCATGGCTAAAATCGATCATGATTTTAGTATTTAAACCAGACGACGCTAATTGGTCGGTAACTTCTTTTACGCTATCGGCGTCATAATTAGTGGTTTTACCGCCACGTAAAATAATGTGACAATCTTTGTTACCTGTCGTTTCGACAATCGCTGAATGACCGTATTTAGTGACTGATAAGAAATGATGTGGTGCACTTGCCGCGCCAATCGCATCGATTGCAACTTTAATGGTGCCGTCGGTGCCGTTTTTAAAACCAACGGGGGAAGATAAACCAGACGCCAATTCACGGTGCACTTGGCTTTCTGTTGTGCGAGCACCAATCGCGCCCCAACACATAAGATCTGCCATATATTGTGGCGTGATCATATCCAAAAACTCACCTGCGGTAGGCAAACCTAAATCATTTAACTCAGCTAATAATTTACGGCCTATGCGTAAACCATCATTTAATTTAAAACTGTTATCAAGGTATGGGTCGTTAATTAAGCCTTTCCAACCCACTGTGGTACGCGGTTTTTCAAAATAAACGCGCATAACAACTTCTAACGTGCCTTTGTATTTTTCACGAAGCTCGACCAAGCGTTGACCATATTCCATGGCAGCTTTAGGATCGTGGATAGAACAAGGGCCAATAACTACTAATAAACGATCGTCGTTACCGTGATAAATGTTATGAATCGCTTCGCGTGAATTAATTACTGCTGTAGTGGCTTTTTCAGTCGCCGGAAATCGTTCCAGTAACGCTACAGGTGGCAGTAATTCTTTAATTTTGTTTATTCGAAGGTCATCAGTTTGGTAAGACATATTTTTCTCTTAAGTTGTTATTTACTACAAGTAGTTTGCATATTTATTCACGTGTAATTGAATCGCGAGTAATCTACCAGTGTTAGAGCAACAATTCCATGACAAAGATTAATTATTTTATAAAAATATTTGTTTTGTTAATTAGCGTTGAGCTTAGATTCAGTCTACTATCTGCTATAACTTGTAAGTATCAAAAAATAAGCTTGCTTTATGTATAATAACCAACTGCCATTAATCGATTTACACCGACATTTAGACGGTAACATTCGGCCGCAAACTATTTGGCAACTTGCCCAAAAAAATAACATCACTTTGCCCGAGATAAATTTTGAGAAATTTTTACCTCATGTCACCATCACTCATAATGAAGCCGACCTACTCGCTTTTTTAAAAAAGCTCGATTGGGGCGTTAAAGTATTATCAACGCTTGATGATTGTAAACGCATTGCTTTTGAAAATGTCGAAGATGTCTATCAAGCCGGTATTCGTTATGCCGAGTTACGTTTCTCCCCTTATTACATGGCAATGACACACCAACTTCCTGTTGCTGATGTGGTTGCTGCAGTCATCGACGGTGTGGCACAAGGGGTAAAACAATTTCCCGTTAAGATAAACCTAATTGGGATTTTAAGTCGCACTTTCGGTGTTGAAATTTGCCAACAAGAGTTAGATGCTTTGCTGACGCACAAAAACCATTTAGTTGCGATTGATTTAGCGGGTGACGAATACAACTTTCCTGGACATTTGTTTGTTGAGCATTTTACACAGGTAAAAAATGCAGATTTACACATTACCGTGCATGCAGGTGAAGCGGCCGGACCAGAAAGTGTTTGGCAGGCGATTAATGATTTAGGCGCTACCCGAATAGGCCATGGGGTTAATAGTTATAAAGACGAAAGCTTAATGGCTTATATGCATAAACACAGTATTGGTGTCGAGTCGTGTTTAACGTCAAATTTACAAACGGGCACTGTTAAACACTTAAATGAGCACCCGATCACCACATTTATCGAAAACCAATTATTAGTTTGCTTAAATACAGATGATCCGGCTGTTGAAGGCATTGAGCTTAAACATGAATTTGAGCTCGCACATCAAAGCTTTAATTTTGATTTGCAAACCATCAGCCAATTGCAGCAAAATGCGATTGACATGAGTTTTCTGTCAAATGCAGAAAAACGAACATTAACATCAGAATTTACAACAAAAGATTTATAACACCAGTAAAACACCCTTGATAGCAGGATAACACTGGCTAAAAACTTACTGGAAAATAACCAACATAAAGGGGTTTACCATGGCAACACCACATATTGAAGCATTAGAGCATGATTTCGCAGAAACGGTTTTAATGCCCGGCGATCCACTTAGAGCAAAGTTTATTGCCGAAAACTTTTTAGACAACGCAAAATGTGTTACTCGCGTTCGTAATATTCTCGGTTTTACCGGCACTTACAAAGGAAAACCGGTATCGGTAATGGGCTCAGGCATGGGCGTGCCTTCCATTTCGATTTATGCCACCGAGCTTTACCAAAATTACCATGTTGAAAATATTATTCGTATTGGTTCTTGTGGTGCGGTTAGAGATGACATAAAAATACGCGATATTGTGGTTGGCATGACTGCCAGTACCGATTCAAATGTTAATCGCCAACGATTTAATCATTACGACTTCTCCCCCTGTGCAGATTTTGGTTTATTACAAAAGGTTGCCAATAGTGCCGATAAACTTGGTTTAAATCTTCACGTTGGTAATATTTTTACAGCAGATTTATTTTATACACCGCAACCTGAAATGTTTAAGATGATGGAAAAATACGGCATCTTAGCAGTTGAAATGGAAGCCGCTGGCTTATACGGTGTTGCCGCCGAGTGCGGTAAGAAAGCCTTAACCGTGCTAACGGTAAGTGATCATATTAAAACCGGTGAAAAAACAACGGCTGATGAACGTGAAACAACGTTTAAAGATATGATGGAATTAACGTTAGAAAGTGTTTTATAACCTGTTAACGATTAAATAAATTGATTAGAGCGTGTTGATCTTTGCTGTTTGAATTTTGTTCGAGATAAAAGCGTTTTAATCGCGGCGTGAGGTTTGTTGCCTAGTCATCTAAGCAAAACACCTCACACAGGTTACTAGTTCCAAACGTAACCTAAGTACCTACATCCATGTAGGCAACAAAGAGTAAAAAGCTTTTAGCCGAATCCTTCGGACAGCGTTTGTTGTCATTTATACGGTGTTGGTGCTTTATCATGTGGAATAACCACACATCAAAAGCACCGCCTTGTATAAATACCCAACAAACTGCTGCAAAAACAAACTTGAAAGATCAATACGCTCTAATTATTTGGCATGTATTTATAGCTGCGTAATTATTATTAGTTAAATAAAAAGGGAACCTATTCAATAAATGATTAGGCTACCTTTTTAGTTTATACACGTAGTGCTTTTTATAAAGCAGTTCGTTAAACCTTAAATAGGTTTAATAAAAAGCAACTTTAAATTCTGCACCGACAAAACGCCCTTCGTTCACCATACCGGTACGGTTGTTAAAATCAACTGCGCCTATTGTCTGTACTTCGTCAGTTAAGTTTCTAGCAAACGCGGCAACTTCATAAGTAAAATCACCTGAATCCCAAGTGTAACCACTGCGTAAACCACCTTCTAACAGCGAATCACCTCGATACTCTAACGACTCGTATAAGAAGAAGTTAATTTCGTCTCGGTACGACCAATCGGTATAAACGTAGAACTCGCCTTCGCCAACTTCACGCGCATAGCGAGCAGTAATGTTATAAATTAACTCTGGTGCATGCGGTAAACTATTACCGTCGAGTAACGCTTTGCCATCTTCTCTGAGAGGATCCGTCACAGTACAATTGCCAAATGCACAAATGTCAGTTGCTAAAGTGTCATCATTAAATTCAGTTTTGTTGTAACTAAAATTAGCGGTAACCGTTAGGTTTTCAGTGACCATAAACTCTGAATCAAATTCAAAACCATACCCAATCGTTTCATCAACATTTTTCAATTTGTTGCCGTTATCATTACCACCAACAGCCGTTACTTGTTGATCATCTATAGTGTAGTAAAATACAGAAGCATTTACGCGGCCACGATTATCCCAAACATCTGATTTTATGCCGGTTTCAAATGATAAAATGGTTTCAGAGTCGGCAACTGTTACCGCATCAGAAAAGGCGACACGACCTTGAATACTCGGTGCTCTAAAGCCATTAGCTACGCGTGCATATAAGTTAATATCACTGCTATATTTATAACTACTACTAACATCCCAACTTACATGAGAATCATCGGTTTTAATTGGTACAGGGGCAAGTGGCCCATCAAATGCTGAGAAGTAACGTTCAGCAACAAAATCTTTTTGATCGTCTGAATAACGAATACCTGTGGTAACTGAGAACTTGTCAGTAAATTGATAATCAAATGAACCAAAAACCGCCCAAGCTTGGGTTTCTTGCTCTTGAATTGCATAAGCAGATTGAGCTGGCGGGTTAAAGGCATCAAACCCAATACTTAAAATGGTTAGGTCTTCATCAAAATAGAAAAAACCTAATTGATAATTAAAATCACCAGAAAAATTACTGGAAATACGTAACTCTTGAGTCAGTTGCTTATGGTCTGGAATTGCATCACCACTTTCAAAGGCTAGCGGAATAAAACCTGGACCTGTTGGGCCAGAGCAAAAATCTAAACCACAACCATAACCGCCATCTACATCACCTTGAGAATAAATTTCTGCCGATTCACTTGCGGTAATTGAGGTTAAGGTATAATCGCCATAATCGTATTCTAGCTTTAAACTCCAGCCTTCCGTTTGCACTTGTTGAGTCGCACGAGATGCAGAGTCGTGATAAACAACATCTGGGTCAAAACCTGCCACTAAATCATTAGTGCCTTGTTCGATAGCATTACCGTAAAAGACAATAGGTTTGCCATCTAAATCGCGCATGTGGTAATTAAGTAATGCACTAAAATCACCCTCTTCATACAATAATTGAAAACGGGCGGCTTGGTCGGTATAACCACCTAAAACATCCTTTTGCTCATTTCCAGGGGCAAGATTGTCAATGTAATCGTCTCGGTCTTGATGCAAAAGAGAGATACGCGCCGATAAATTGTCAGTTAGTGCTGTACCAAACGCGCCTTTAACATCCATGGTGTTTTTTGAACCATATGATACAGACAAATAACCATTAGCGTCTTCTTGCGAAGGTTTAACCGAATCAAGTTTAACAAGACCAGCAGGTGTATTTCGACCAAATAATGTGCCTTGTGGTCCACGAAGCACTTCTACACGCTCAACATCAAATACAGGGAAGCCTTTTAAGATCGCATTTTCTTGAACAACTTCGTCAACCACATATGAAACTGGCTGTGATGCGTTCAGATCAAAGTCTGTATTACCTAAGCCACGAATATAAAACCGAGGAAATGTGCGCCCATATGACGACTCAACCGATAAGCTCGGTATTTTGGCATTTAAAAATCGAATATCTACAGCACCAGAGGCATACGCATCAAGGTTTTCACCTTGCAATGCAGATACTGATACTGGAATTTCTTGAACATTTTCAACACGTTTACGTGCGGTGACTTCAATAACCTCTAAGCCAACGATTTCTTCGCTATCTTGTTCAGCAGCGAAAACGCTTGGCGCTGATGTTGAACAAATGGCAATAATGCCCACTTGGCAACAACGTTGCAGCAAGGTTTTGTTAAAGTTTTTCATTAAGTTAATCTCCCAAGGACTCTGTTTTATTATCTGTATATGTTGTGCTATTAAGGTTGATTTCACTCTATGGTGACTATTGTTAACCTTAAAATTAGTACCTTTTTATAGTTGGAAAGTTTAGTTGCGCTAAAAAGCTTTCGCCATATTCCATTGAATTTAATTTAAAAATATCTGCTATTGTCTGCCCTAAATCGGCAAACGATTGTCGTTCGCCTAAATCGACCGAGGCAATATTATTGTGATAGGCCAACATCGGCACATATTCACGAGTATGATCGCTACCATGCCAAGTTGGGTCGCAGCCATGATCAGCGGTAAGAAATAAAATATCGTCGTCATTTAACTGCTTAAATAATTCTGGCAAACGTTTGTCGAATGCCTCTAACGCTTCAGCATAACCTATTGGGTCTCGTCGATGACCAAAGTCTTGATCAAAGTTAACCAAATTAGTAAATATTAACGTGTTTGCAGGCGCTGTTTTCATATGTTCAATAGTTGCATCAACTAATGCATCAATGCCGGTTGCTTTGGTGGCTTGACTAATACCTTGGTGAGCAAAAATATCAGCAATTTTGCCGACACTAATGACCTGTCCGCCTGCTTGAGTAAGCTTATCTAACACGGTTTTTGCCGGAGGTAACACTGAATAATCTCGACGATTTCCCGTACGGGCAAAATCAGATGCATTATTACCAACAAAAGGTCGCGCGATAACACGGCCAATATTATAACCATCGAGTAATTGGCGCACTGTTTCGCAATATTTGTACAAGTTATCTAAGCCAAAGTGCTCTTCATGGGCTGCCACTTGAAAGACACTATCTGCGGAGGTATAACAAATTGGCAAGCCTGATTGAATATGTTGTTCACCATATTTTGCAATAATTTCTGTACCCGATGCATGGCAATTACCAAGACAACCGTCTATCAATGTTGCTTTACTAATGGCGTTGGTTAACTGTTGTGGAAAACTCGGAACCGTATCGGGAAAATAGCCCCAATCAAATAATACTGGTACGCCTGCCATTTCCCAGTGCCCGCTTGGCGTATCTTTACCTGTGCTGATCTCAGCAGCGCATCCATATGCGCCCTTAAAATGGCTTACTGGTTGAAACGGAAATGTTATATCAGATGCTCGCTCAGCGGCTTTTACTAAGCCCATAGCGGTAAGGTGAGGCAAATTAATGGTTTGTTTTTTGTGAGTAAAATAATAATTGGCAATACTTGCAAACGTATTTGCGCCTATATCACCAAATTTTTCTGCATCAGGTGCATGACCTATACCAAAACTGTCGATTACTAAGAGAATAACCCTCGACATTTATATCCCTTTTTATACTTATAATTTGGCGAATTAAACTACACTAAATTCAGACAACTGAATATGTGAAAATGGAATAGTTATGATAAGCGTCAAACCTTTTCAAATTTTATTTAGTATAGTGTAGTCGAATTAAAAGGTGCAACTTTTTGCCAAAATCACGTAAAATTAACGCTAATAAGATAAACTTTGTCGCCAACGTGAAAACAGGATGATTTTTTGATAATAAAAAACACCACCATAATTGCTATTGCCGGTGCTTCTGCTTCAGGTAAATCATTATTTGCTCAATCGCTTTATCAACAACTTAGCAATGAATTAGGCAGCAATGGTATTTCGATTATTCATGAAGATGCCTATTATCGCGACCAAAGCCAACTTGAACTGTCTGATCGTGTTAATACTAACTATGATCACCCTGACGCATTTGATCATCAATTACTCGAACAGCATTTACATCAGCTAGCGGGTGGTAAATCAATTGAAATGCCACAATATTGCTATAAAACGCATACCCGTACCAATCAAACGACAACAATATCACCCAGTCATATTATTTTAGTTGAAGGCATCTTAGTATTAACCAATCAAGCGTTAAGAGATTGTTTTAACATTAAAGTTTATATCGACACACCGCTTGATATTTGTCTGATCAGACGCATAGAACGCGATACAGTTGACCGCGGTAGAACGTTGGCATCCGTTACTGAACAATATTTGGCGACTGTAAGACCGATGTTTTATCAATTTATCAAACCGTCAAAACAATGGGCTGACATTGTCGTTACCCGCGGTGGTAAAAATAATGTTGCCATTGATATACTAAAAACAAAAATTCGCCAATTACATCTACAAAATTCAAGTAACAGCGGATCACAATGAGGTTAATATGGAATTAGGCGTATTTCGCGGTTTGTTTGGTATCGCCGTTTTATTAGCGCTTGCTGTCGCTTTATCAACAAATAGAAAGGCAATAAATTTACGAACGGTAGGTTTTTCATTTTTATTGCAAGTTGCCTTAGGGGCACTCGTGCTATACGTACCATTTGGCAAAGACTTGCTTGAAAGTATGAGTAATGGCGTACAAACGGTCATTGATAGTGCCAAGGTCGGCATTAATTTTCTTTTTGGTGGTTTAGGTACAGACGCCATGTATGAAAATGGCGTTGGCTTTGTATTTGCCATACGAGTACTGCCCAATATCATTTTCTTTTCATCATTAATTGCGGTGCTGTATTACCTTAACATCATGCAATGGGTTATTAAGGTTATTGGCGGCGGTTTACAAAAGCTATTAAAAACCAGCAAAGCGGAATCTCTTTCTGCTACGGCCAATATTTTTGTTGGTCAAACCGAAGCACCACTGGTAGTAAAACCTTATATCGCTAACATGACCCAATCAGAGCTATTTGCCATTATGGTTGGCGGTTTGGCGTCTGTGGCCGGTTCAATACTTGCTGGCTACGCAGGCCTTGGCGTCGAGTTAAAATATCTAATAGCTGCCTCATTTATGGCTGCGCCTGGTGGTTTGCTTATGGCTAAAATTATTTGTCCGGAGCAAGAGCCTGAAAAAATCGCGCAAGAATCTGCTCAATTTGAAGAAGATCAGCAAAGTGCGACTAATGTTATCGATGCAGCCGCTAGTGGCGCCGCTTCTGGGCTTAAGCTTGCTGTAAATGTTGGCGCTATGTTGCTCGCCTTTATTGCATTAATTGCATTACTAAATTTGATGGTTGGTGGCATCGCTAGCCTATTAGGGTTTGAAGACATCACCATCGAGTTTATTCTTGGCTATATTTTTGCGCCGCTCGCTTTTATTGTTGGCGTACCCTTTGATGAAATGCTTTCAGCTGGCAGTTTTATAGGCCAGAAAATTGTCGTGAATGAATTTTTTGCCTACGTTAATTTTGTTGAAATTAAAGAGACGTTAAGTCAATCAAGCCAAGTGATCATCACCTTTGCTTTATGCGGTTTTGCTAACTTGTCATCAATTGCCATATTACTTGGCGGCATCGGTTCAATGGCCCCTTCTCGACGTCATGACATTGCTCGTTTAGGTATGAAAGCCATGTTAGCTGCTACATTAGCAAATTTAATGAGTGCTGCAATTGCCGGCTTTTTTATCGGCTTATAAAAATTAGGAAACTCCCATGAATGATACTCGCCACTATGCACAACAAGCCATTGCCTTAATGGACTTAACCAGCTTAACTGATTCGGAGTCTGAAAAAGATATCGAGCAGCTTTGCCAACAGGCCAAATCACAAGCAGGCGAGACTGCCGCAATTTGTATTTATCCTCGCTTTATTCCTCTGGCTAAAAAGTTTTTACAACAGCAAGCAACGCCCAACATTAAAGTAGCTACCGTCACCAATTTTCCCCATGGCAATGACGATATTGATATAGCATTGGCAGAAACAAAGGCAGCTATTGCCTATGGCGCTGATGAAGTTGATTTAGTCTTCCCCTACAACGCATTAATTGCAGGTAATGACCAAGTAGGCTTTGATATGGTCAGCCAATGCAAAAAAGCCTGTCCAAATAACGTATTGCTTAAAGTCATTATCGAGTCTGGCGAATTAAAAACTGATGAACTTATCACTCAAGCAAGTCATATCGCCATTAATGCCGGTGCTGACTTTATTAAAACATCAACGGGGAAAGTTGCCATTAATGCCACACCTGAGTCGGCAAAATTAATGCTAACCGCAATTAAACAAAGTAATAAGGATGTTGGCTTTAAAGCGGCTGGTGGCGTTAAAAATGTTGAAGATGCTCAAATTTATCTTGACCTTGCTACTTCCATTTTCGCGCCGCAATGGTTAAATAGTCGTCACTTTCGATTTGGGGCAAGTAGCTTACTTGGCAACCTATTAACGGCGTTAGGTTGTGATGAAAACAAGCCTAAAAATGGCTCAAAAAATAGAACAAACTCCGATTATTAGCTTCAAATTAATTGCGTAAAGTGGTCAATTCACGATGAATTACCACTTTACCACACAACAACCACTCCTAGCTTATTACATTATAAATCAGAGTTTTATTACTTTCTTGCTCAGCACTTATTCGTAACGCGTTACTGAACACAAGGCTAGTTTCACTTGCCTGTTCAACATTTTCAGCATGAACTCTGGCAACGACATCACCTTCAGTTACTTTAGTGCCAACAGGCAGTATGTTATCAAAACCGACGCTGTGATTTATTTGCTGTTTTGCTGACAAACGGCCACCGCCAAGTTTAACCACCGACATACCAATGGCTCGTGTATCTTGTTCGTTTATATACCCTGATTGTGCAGCTTTAATGTCTAAAATAATCTTAGCTTTTTGCATAGACTGCCAAGGTTTTTCAATAAAGTTACTGGGCCCACCTAATGCATATATCATTTGTTCAAATAAACTTGCGGCTTTTCCTGAACTTAATACTTCGTTTATTTTACCAGTTGCCTCGTTTTCATTTTGTGCAACCTTTGCACTAATTAAAATCGAAGTAGCTAACGCAGTTACAATGTTATGCAATCTTGGCTCTCGATATGCGCCAGTTAAATAATCAACCGTTTCTGCCATTTCAAGCGCATTGCCCGCACTTAAGCCAAGAACTTGATTCATATCTGTGATCAAGGCTTGGGTTTTTACGCCACAGGCATTGGCAACATTTACTATGCTTGATGCAAGTGCTTTAGCATCATTTAGCGATGTCATCATAGCGCCATTGCCAACTTTAACATCCATAACTAGCGCATCTAATCCGGAGGCAAGTTTTTTAGATAATATCGATGCTGTTATAAGAGGAATAGACTCAACGGTGGCAGTAACATCACGAATGCCGTATAAACGTTTATCCGCTGGCGCTAAATTATCCGTTTGTGAGATTATTGCCAACCCCAGTGATTTTACCGTTTGTTGAAATTTTTCTATGCTTGGCTGTACATTAAAACCTGAAATACTTTCTAGCTTATCGGCAGTGCCACCTGTGTGCCCTAACCCTCGCCCTGAAATCATCGGCACATAAACGCCACATGCCGCAACAATGGCTGCGAGCATAAAACTAACCTTATCGCCGACACCACCGGTTGAATGCTTATCAACAATAGGGCCGTCAATTTCTGGCCAGGTTAAGGTATCGCCAGAGACCATCATAGCTTTAGTTAACTCGCTAGTTTCTTTTGCGGTCATGCCCTGATGAAATATCGCCATTGCCATCGCACCAACTTGGCTGTCGGTAAAAGTGCCATCAACCAAACCCTTGACAAAACGTTGAATAATTTCTGGTTCTAGCACTTTACCGTCACGCTTTAGGCGAATAATTTCTTGCGGTATTAGCATCATATATTCCTTATTTCGCTAAATGATCGGGTAAAAAAGCATCAGGCAATAACTGGGCAACCGTCCACTGCTTTTGTTGCTGTAAGTGGTTAACAGCAGTAATAACACCATCTTGTTGAAAAAATTCTGCAATAACTTGTCGGCAAGCTCCGCACGGCGGAGTGAGTGTCTCTTGCTTGGTATAAATAACAAGTTGAGAGAATTGTACCGCGCCCTGAACTACACCTTGTGCGATACAGTTACGCTCTGCGCAAACGGTTAAGCCATAAGAGGCATTTTCAACATTACATCCAGATACAATAACACCCGATGATGTCCTTGCCGCAGCACCCACTTTAAAATTGCTATAAGGCGCATGCGCGTTCAAAAATGCTTTTTCGGCAACTTTTACTAACGGTTTTATTTGATGAGTGTGATCTATTGTCATTAGGAACGCCTTAAACGCGTGTTATTAACATGATAACTATAATCAATGTAGCAAATTTAAACATTATTTTAGCGCAAGAATATCTGTTGCCACGAATAAGCAAAAACATGCGTTAAAACTGAAAATCGAATAGTTGCCTTAACAGATGACTTTTGGAATAATCATTGGCTCGCCTTTTGACAATTAAAATAAGAAGAATTAATGAAAAAATCAGTTTTCACCTTGTGTTTAGCCATGGCATTAAGTGCTTGCGGATCAACAGAGCAGCCTACGATAAACACTGTTGCCGAACAGAACACTGAAACGTCGCCTAAAAATATCATTATGATTGTTGCTGACGGTATGGGACCTGCGTATACCACCGCTTATCGCTATTATCGTGACAATCCAGAAACCGACACGGTTGAAGCAACGATATTTGATCGTTATTTAGTGGGAATGAGCAGCACTTACCCAGATAAAGTCTCGGGTGTTGTCACCGACTCTGCCGCAAGTGCTACTGCATTAGCATCTGGCGTAAAAACCTATAATGGCGCCATTGGTCTTGACGTGAACAAGCAACCGGTAGAAACCGTATTAGAATGGGCGAAAAAACAAGGCAAGAAAACCGGTGTTGTCGTTACATCACAAGTGAACCACGCGACACCCGCTTCTTATTTAAGTCATAATGAAAGTCGACAAAATTACAATGCGATAGCTGATAGCTACCTCGACGATGGCATTAAAGCTGACGTTATTTTAGGTGGCGGTTGGCAATATTTTATTCGTGACGATCGAAACCTTGTTGCTGAGTTTAAACAACAAGGCTTTCATTATGTCGATAATTACGATGCATTAACCGAGCTACCGAATAAACCTTTGTTAGGCTTATTTGCCGATAAAGGCCTGCCATGGGCATTAGATGATACTAACCCAAACCGTCTTTCGGTGTTAACTCAATCAGCGACTCAGCTTTTAGAAAACCCTCAAGGTTATTTTATGTTGGTTGAAGCAAGTCAAATTGACTGGGGCGGCCATGTAAATGACGTCGCTGCAGCAATGACTGAAATGGATGATTTAGCAGCAACGCTTGAGTATTTATCAAGTTACGTTGAACAAAACCCCGATACCTTGGTGGTATTGACGGCCGATCACAGTACCGGTGGTTTTACCATTGGCGCAAACGGAAAGTACGCCTGGCAACCTGAGGTTTTGCATAAACTGACCATGTCGCCACAAACAATTGCTAAGCAGCTGCTTGAGATTGATATTACCTTAAAAGAAGCTAATAAATTACTCAGTTTTGAGTTGACTAAAAAAGAATTAATGAGTTTACAACAAGCAAAATATGAAGCAAATGAAGCGCTACAGCGCTATTTTTCATTAAGCTTAGCGGAGCAAAAACTTAAAAAAGAACCCAAAGCAACTAAATATATGCACAAGGCGGTAACTCAACTTATTGATGTGAGAACCAATACCGGCTGGACATCAAGCGGCCATACAGGGATCGATGTGCCAGTATTTGCATTTGGCCCTAAAAGTGAGCTATTTAACGGTAAGCTTGATAATACCGACATAGCAAAAACTATTTTTAGGTTACTAGGTAAAAATCACTAACAGCTAACACCTAGCAAACTATACAAAAACAATGCAAATAGAAAACATGATTAAAAAGTATGCATGATAAAAACTAAATCGTTAACGCCTGTTAGTCTAGTTTAGCGGTTTAGTTTTTTTATAATCTGCTAAACGGTATACTATCGCCATCTTTGTTAATATTTTTTCTGTTCATTATGAAACGAATTGTTTTATTCACCATGCCCAATTGCCCTCATTGCAACACCGCCAAGCGATATTTTGATGACAATTCAATACCCTATCGTTTATGCAATGTTAAAACGCCAGCAGGCCAAAAAGAGTTTCGAAAAACTGGCATGCGTGGGGTGCCCGTAGTAAAAGTCGGCGATCAATTACTTAATGGTTTTTCGGTTAAAGGTTTTAATAAATTACTCAACGATTAAATACAAAAAAGCCCGTGAAATACGGGCTTTTTCATATATTTATAAGACGCTAAATTATATATCTAAGGCGTTACACCACTTACTAGCCGATACAAACTCTTTATGAATAAAGTCTTGATCTAACGAGAAGTTCTCTAGTGTTTGCTCAACTTTATCATTGCGACCAGTAATGTAATTAGTGGTAAAATCTAAAAGCTCCCCTAACAAACCTTCATGATTAACTAAAGCAGTTTCAATTGGCTTAGCTAATGGCATTGTTTGCACTATTTTATCCATTGGCATGCTTAATAGCACTTCAATAGCGCTTAACAAGCCAGTGATAAAGGCCAGATCTTTGATTTCTTTAAAGGCATTTACTTTGGCAATGGCAGCCATTAATTTACCAGTGATCAGCGCTTGTTTGGCGATTTCATCAGTTTGATCAACGGTGAGTTTAGATAAGGCTAAAATGGTCACAAATTGCTTAAGTTTATCTTCACCTAAATATGCAGCTGCCTGTTTTAATGAAGTAATTTCAACTTGTGTACCCACGGCGACGTTATTGACTAGTTTCAATAAGCTCACCGATAAATTAACATCTTGGCTGATCACTTTAGCAATGGCGTCAAAATTAAAAGGAACATTAAAGGTTTCACTGATCAAATGTAACATTTGCGTTTTGATCGGCGCTAATGTTTGCCCTTCTATGACTTCAGGCTCGTGGTAGAAAAAACCTTGATAAGCACTAAATCCGACTTCAGCTAATGATTGCAATTGAAAGCGCGTTTCTACTTTTTCTGCGGTAAGTTTTACATCAAACGGTTTTAGTTTTTTAACAACAGGTGATAACCGTTTTGCATTGATCTTTTCAACATCTACTTTCACCAAATACAAATAAGGGAATATCACGTCCCAATGATCTTCCAAGTCATATTCAGTTAGGGCAATTTTATACCCTTTTTCGAAGTAATATTTTAAGATTTTAATAAAACGAGAGGTCGGTTTATTACTACCAACTAGCTCAATAACAATATCTTTGGTATCAAACAACAAGGGGTATTTATTAATTAAGCAATGCTCGGTGAAATTAATAAACGCCAATTTCCCCATGCATAAGGCAGTAATGTCGCCATGAATATGATTTTGAATAATTAATTTAGAGGTAGCTACGTTTAAATCAAGCTCAGGAAATTTATTTTCTGGGCTATTTCTAAACAGAAGTTCATAGCCAATAGCGTTGGCATTTCTATCGAAAATAGCTTGTCTAGCGATATAAGTCGTTTGCATTATTTTTATTAGTTATAAAAAACATAGGTATTGAGTTTACCTAAAAACAAATGCGCTTTACAGACAATTCATTAACATTTTTTTGATGTTTGTAAGAAGGTTGTTTCAAATGATTTGCCAATTAGAATAACGTTTCATCAACAACGTACATTGGTTTAGTGCATTAAGGCACGAATATTAAATTTATGCAAAAGATGTTAGTCGCGAAGCTTGCGCGTAGAGGAACGAAGTCTGTAACAAGGGAATGTTGGGCGAGGTAGGCAGAAAAGGTAAATAAACAGGCTATTCGCACTAGCGCTCACAGCCTGTTTTATTTTATTTTTTTATTCAAAAAGCTCGCGAATATTGGCAAGGTCTTTTTTGCCTTCAGCTAGTTCTTCAACTGATAATCCAGAAAGTTCATGTGGGAAAACCAACCATTCATCAGACTCATGAACATAGTAATCAGGTTTAATATCAACCTTGCTGTTTGCCGGTTTGTACCAAGGACAGGCAATACGAACATCTGAAGGCATGTTGCGACGCGTTAACAACTCAAGTTGCTTGATTAACGCTTCAATGCTTCGACCTGAGTCAAAAACATCATCAACAATTAATAATCCATCAGTGGCATTGGCATTTTCAATAATATAATGCAAACCATGTACTTTAATTTCTTTATTTTGCTGATTAATACCGTAGTAAGATGAAGTACGCACGGCAATATGGTCTGTTTCTACCTTTTTAAAGTCAAAGTATTCTTGTACTGCGATACCAATTGGTGCACCACCTCGCCAAATACCTACGATAAATTGTGGTCTAAAGCCGTCTTGATAAACTTTAGCAGCAACTCTGAAAGAATCTTCCAGCAATTCCTGCGCTGTAATAAAGCGTTTATTCATAATAATCTACGTTTGTTATATGTTAATCGTGCCATTTTCTCATTATAGCGAACACTGAGCAAATGGTTCTTTGTTATTTGAGGTATCTATCAATTAATCGAATGTAACTATAAATATACTCACTCGCGTTGATAAAAAACGCTAAGTTAACATTTTCATAATTGTCTTTATCACTGTGATATAGCTTATGCTCTCCAACACCAAAATAGATAAAAGGAATGTTATTTTGGTAAAAAACACCGTGATCACTCGCTTGTACCCAATTGGTTCTTCTACCAACAACACTGTAACCTTTAATATTAGTGAAGCCTTTTTTAACTGAAAACCTCTTAAATGGTTCAGTATTAATTAACTCAGTAACCAGCTCTGTTGATACCAGGTTGTCGAGATGACTATCAATATAGTGAAGGGTTTTAGTGCTCTTATCTCCAGCGATCATATCCATGTTGATATTAAGCGAAATAGCACTGACGATGTCTTGATTATCATCAATAAAAGCTTTGGCACCACTTAAATTTTGCTCCTCGCCATCGGTAAACAAAAAAATACTGCTGTATTTTAATGGTTGCTTGTTAATTTTGTTAGCAAAAGTAAGTAATGCCGCCGTACCAGAAGCATTGTCGTCAGCGCCATTAAAAATTTGATAGCCTTTTTTACCAATGTGATCGTAATGTGCGGTAAAAACAATGTATTTTTCAGAAAACTCGGTTCCTTCGACAAAGGCAGTCACGTTATAGCCTTGCTTTGAGGTAAATAGTTGTTTCTTGATAAATTGATGAGCATATTGCTGTTTAAAAGGGGCTACATTTGAAGATTGCAGTCGCTCGATTATATATTGTTGTGCCTTAATATTACCCGCACTGCCAAGTTTTCTACCTTCAAATTCGTCTGACGATAAAACTTTTAAATCTGATAACAATTGTGCATGGTTCAATTTAGCTTCACCGGCAGATGATGCTAAATTATTGCTATTGTTTGAAGCTATTTGTGATGAACAACCTAAAAGAAAAGCCGCTAAAATCGCGGCTAATATCGTCTTGTTTCTATAGTTTTTGATAGCTAGCATGCTCGGCTTGTTTTAAAAAGTTTAACTTGGCTATGTATTGATTTTCAATCTGGGTAATTTTATTAAGCGCCAAAGCCTTTTTTAATGACTTTTTAGCGGCACTATAATTACCCATTTCGTAATGTACCTTGGCTAAACCAAAATAAAACTCATCAACACGACCAGATAAGTCGATCGCTTTTTTATAGTGATTTAATGCGTGATGTGGCTCACCGCGATGCAAGGCTTCGTCAGCTAACAACGCATAATAGTATGGGTTGTTGATGCGTTTGCGCAAAATTGAAAGCTCTATTTGCTCTGCGACATCTAACTCACCTTGCGAGCGCAGTAATATAGCTAAATTATTTAACGCCGTATTGTTGTTTCTATTGATATTTATCGCTTTGTGATAGGCATATTCCGCATGTTGGTCGAGCTGTTTGTGTTTATATAAAACCCCTAAGTTCCCCCAAGCTGAGCTAAAGTTAGGGTCAATCAACGTAGCCGCTTTTAGATATCGATAGGCCACTGAATAATCTTTATTCGCGAGTGCGTCTGCACCTTTGTTATTGTAAAACATAGCGACAATTTTATTTTTACCAATTGCACGGCGTGGAAATGATTTTTTGTTGATGTAAGGGTCAAAATCAATCTCTAGTACTTCTTCTGACATCAGTGATATTTTATTTGATTCAATCCTTTTTCTAATCAACAAATTAACATGCCCCGTTAGCATGTTGTATTCACCATCGCGTTGCCAATATTCTGGCACTAATACATCTTGAAAAGTCACCGAAAGTTTTGCTGCTTTTGCTAGCGAATACGCCATAATCGTGAGTGACATACAATTTGCTTCGCCCGAATGAAACGCCTGCCTTGCGGTAAGATTCGCACCACCTTGATATTGCAGGTTGATTTGTTCAGACTCAAAGATATGCTCTAATAGTTCAGAAGCACGCTTTCGCTCGTCGTAAATGCGGCTGAGCTTATTATCAACAAGTGCCTGCATGTCTTCATCGAGGGCAAAAATTTCGTCTAAGGTTTCTACAGCATATTCGTCATGCCCTTCAAATTCATGATCAAGGTAAACAGAATTGACTGTCGTCGGTTCAAAGTTGAATTTTGGTGTAGTTTTACAAGCACTTAACAGCAAAAGTAAAACAACTAAAGAAAGGATATTGAATAGTTTCATAACAAACTCCATCGCATACACCTACCTTAAGCATATACGACAGAGTAATTATTGAACAGTTTAAGGCAAGGTTATTAATATTCCCTTACAAACTGAATTGATAATCAACAGCAAGGTTAATTGTGCTTAAGCATATCTAGCCAAGAACTTTGTTGATTGATTTTTGTTTTAGCGCCATAAGATAAACGGTGCGTACCGTGACACTGCGCACAGGCTAATACTGCTAAAGTGCCTAAATCTCGTCCCTGCTCTTTCGCGCTACCGTTAACTAAACTATTTTCTAGGCTATTCAGTGTATTAACAACCGTTTCATCTGGATAAGCTTTACCGCCCCGATGACAATTAACACAGCTTTTGCCTAACACATCCATTTCAACTTTTAGATCATTTAAAGACGCTAAAGCGTTCTCTACATTGCCGTCTTGTGCAGAAATTTTAATTTGGTTAACTTGGCGCGTTAACTTATTCATGTGCGCTTGATATGACAAAGGCGAATCAAGGGTGATAGTTGAAAAATCAGGCGTTCGGTAAGTTAACGCCGTAATTGCTTGATAGTCGTCATGGCAGCTATCACAATTTTTTTGTAAGCTATTTACCGCTGTAGAAACTTGGCTAAATTGGTTTTGATCAACATGTGCCTGTAACTGTGCTAATGCGTTGTAGTCTAAATTTTTTCGCCACGTTGGCACCATTTCAGCAATTTTTCCATAGTGTTTGGTAAGATCTGCCATCCACTTTTTCATTAACTCACTGTCTTGCTGCTTAGCGTAATAATCAACCGCTTGCATTTCTCGACGTAATTGAAACATGGTATGCAGCCAAACTTGTCGTTTATTTTGTGGCTTATACCATTGCGCTAATGCTTTCGGGGGCATTTTAACCATATTGATATGCTCATCATGCTGATAGACCACAACAGCCGTTATCGCTATCATTAATAAGGGTAAAATAATTATGCTAAGCCAACGCTTCATGCAAAAATCCTATTATTAGAAGACTCGTTTCTTGTCAGTTAGTATAAGTAATCTAATACGTTAACTGTTGATCCGGCACAAATAAACCAACTTTTGTCACAGTTAATTTTATTTTAGCGTCGCTTCTGTCAATATTAGCGTCACAATAAAAAAATAATAATGAGAACAAACGTGTCTACAAACCACCCTGATGATCTATTTTTAGTAATTGATAATGGTACGCAAAGTATTCGCGCCATGATTTTTAATCAACAAGGTGAGTTATTGGCAAAATCTAGCGTTAAGTTAGCAAATTACCATTGCCCACAACCCGGCTGGGCTGAACAAGAAGCCCATTATTTTTGGCAGATGATCGGTGATGCTTGTCAACAACTGTGGCAGTTGCCAGATGTTGTTGAGCAAAAATTAAAAGACAAAATAGTAGCAATGTCGGTAACCACCCAGCGCGGCACTGTCGTTAATTTAGATAGCGACGCCAAGCCACTAAGACCTGCGATATTATGGCTTGATCAACGACTTGCCGATTTAACCACAAATGAACAAAAGAAAATCCCTTGGTACTTAACCTTAGTGTTTAAAAGTATTAATAAATGGAATTTAATTGAATATTTTTACCGCAAATCGCAAGCGAATTGGCTCGCACAAAAGCAACCCGAAATATGGCAAAAAACGGATAAATTTTTACTTCTCTCTGGTTATTTAAACTATCAACTTACTAGTAACTTTAAAGACTCCGTCGCCAGTATTATTGGTTACTTACCCTTTGATTATAAAAAGCAAAACTGGGCAGCAAAATACCATTGGAAATGGCAGTTATTGCCAATTTCGGCAAATATGTTACCCGAACTTATTCAGCCAGGAGAGCTCATCGGCTGTATCACTGAAGCCGCAAGTAAACACATAGGGCTAAAACAAGGGTTACCCGTTATTGCTAGCGCATCTGATAAAGCCTGCGAAGTTTTGGGCTCAGGGTGTATTAGCCCCAATACCGCCAATTTAAGTTTTGGTACCACAGCAACCATTAATACCAACAACAAACGTTATGTCGAGCCGCAACCTTTTCTGCCCGCCTACCCGTCTGCAATTCCTGCGCATTACAACAGTGAAATTATGATTTATCGTGGATTTTGGATGGTTAATTGGTTTAAACAAGAATTTGGACAGCAAGAAACAGCACAAGCACAGCAACTTGGCGTAAGTGTAGAAAGCTTATTTGATCAATTAATTGAAGATATTCCCGCTGGTTCGATGGGCTTAATGCTACAGCCTTATTGGTCACCGAGCTTAACTAATTTAGAAGCAAAAGGCGCGATGCTTGGTTTTGGCGATGTACACCATCGCGGTCATATTTACCGAGCAATACTTGAAGGTCTCGCCTATGCATTAAAAGAAGGGCAACAAACATTAGCTAAACGCCAAGGTATTGAAATCGATCGCTTAATTATTTCAGGCGGTGGCTCACAATCGGATGCGGCAATGCAGCTAAGTGCTGATATTTTTAATTTACCTACTCACCGGCCACATACCTTTGAAACCTCAGGCTTAGGCGCAGCAATAAATATCGCGGTGGGCTGTGGCTATTTTGATGATTATCAACAAGCGATAAAAGCAATGACTCATATCAAGCAAACATTTTTACCTGATAAAAAGAATGTTGCACTTTACCACCAACTTTACCATCGCGTTTATAAAAAAATGTATCAGCAACTTAAACCTTTATATAAAAATATCAAAGACATTACCGGCTACCCAGAGTAATTTCCTAGGTAGCAACATGGTGTTACTTAGGTTTTTATTAATTGATGTTTTAAAATTGGCGCGCTAGGGAAAGCTTCATTAATTTGGTTTGTATCTAGCTGCCAATGCTGTTTTATTGCCGTTGCGATCCACGAAAACGTTGACGATGTAGGTTTTAAATCGCGTTGTTCAAACAGTTGTGCTTGTGCTAATCCCGGCCATTGCCCAAGTACTTGACCACCGTTAACAGCGCCACCGGCTAAAAACATCGCGCTTGCACTGCCGTGATCTGTGCCTGCAGTACCATTTTCTTTAGCAGTTCGACCAAATTCAGTTGCCACAACAACTAAAGTCTCTTGCCAATGTTCGCCTAACGTTTGCTTTAACAAAGCTAAGCCCTTATCCAGTGTCGATAACTGACGATTTAACCGATTAGCTTGGTTATTATGGGTATCCCAACCACCCAATTCCAACATCGCACAATCAACACCCTGCTCGCCTTTTAATAAGGTGCCGCAAGATTTTGCCAATTCAATAAAGTTGCCTTGTTGCTTTTTACTATCATTTGACATAGTCATATCTTCAACCGCCATACCGCTAGCTAAACGCTCGCTTAACAGTTCATCTTCTTGATACATTTTGCTTAACGCTTGGTAAATGTCATCGTCAGCTTCTTTTAATTTTGACGGATACCAAGTATCAACGGCTTTATTACCGCGCATAGTAATCGGTGTTGAACGAGCAATTGCCAGTGCGGCTTTGTTTTGTTGGGCAACCAAACGTCCTAACCAACCACTTTGATGATCAATTTCCGCCTTACCACTTTCTAAAAAATCTTGCGCATCAAAATGCGAACGCTCACGATAACCAGAAGAAACCGCAACTACCGGTAGCAATTGTTTTTGTTGATACCAGCTATGTAAATTTTTTAACGCCGGATGCAATGCATAGCCGTTGTCTAATTGAAGTGTTTTATCTTTGATCGCTTTATTAAGACTGGGCCTTAGTGTTTTAAGGTTGTCATCAAAAGTGGGTACAACCGTGTGCAATGAATCTAAACCGCCACGCAATATTAACCAGACGATCTTAGGCTGTTTTTGCGCCTTATTAACCAATACATTTGCCATTAATGGTGATTGAAATACCACCAAAGATGCCGCTAAGCTTTTCATAAATTGTCGACGTTGCATCGTTATCTCCTTAAAAACTCAGGGCTCATTAATAATAAAGTCATTGCTTGGCGCCGACTTTCGGCACGTAAAACACTCTGGTAGGTGCGTTTACTCACGTGTTTTGAAAAAATATGGGCTAATGTCTTTTCGGCATTGGCTTTATATTTACTGGCAAACATAGACGCCCACTCTATTCTTGCAATAAGTGCATTACCGCCATTCCAGTCTTCTTGCACATCGCCATATCCTGCAGGAGAGCCAGCATTAAATGGCCGTTGCCCGAGGGAAGCTAAACTATTAAATAATTGTGAATTAGATACCTTTTTAGCATCAACCGCTCGGCACGCTGAAATTATAAATTCTCTAGGGGTTTTGTATTTTACCGAAGTATTAGACCAAGCATGTTCCGATTGCACCAACTCAATCATCACGTCTTTTATATTGCCATTCGTTTTTTGCCAGCGCTGGTTAAGTTGCTTCACTAGCGCTTTAGGTGGTTGATCACTAACAAAATGACGGGCAAGCTTATAACAGATATGTTGCGCCGTCGCCGGATGGCGGGCTAAATCTTGTAACATGGCGCGGCCTTGCTCAACACCTTTTTGGCTATAACGTTTAGTTAATAAAGTACGTGTGCCGGGTTGATGGCCGACTTTTCGAAAAATAAAACCGGGTTGTTCTTCTTTTCTTGGGTTTGCCACACTCCAGCCGGTGATCGCCATCGCAAGCTCAGTAACATCATCTTGATCATAGCCGCCATTAACGCCTAAGGTGTGCAACTCTAATATTTCACGCGCGAGGTTTTCATTTAAGCCTTTGCCTTTTTTACCCAACCTTGAATCTGGCCCAAATGAGCGTTCATTATTTAAATACAAAATCATGGTTGGATGGCTGCTCACCGCCAATAACATATCTTCGAATGAACCTAAAAGATTGGGCGCGATAGCTTCACGCTCTAATGTTCCAGCTAATGCCGTTAAATATGGACCTTGCGCAGTAACACTAAAGTGATTTGAGAAAAAATCGAGTAAACGCCAGTTAAGGCTGTTAGGAGATGCAATTGCGCTATTAACGGTATCGACGCTAAAACCACGCAATAATTCACGATTGTATTTTTTGCTTTTTTCTTTGGCGTTTGTCAGGTCTTTATTGGCTTGTTTTTTTTCAGCACGTTCAGCTTGCTTTAACTTGGCGAGTTTTTTTGATATTTCAACCGACGTTGGTAAGGCGGTAGTAAAGCTTAACGCGGGGCTTTGATTTAATTGACTAATTAGCCACATTTTAGGATTTTTATCTGCGGCGGCAAGCTCTAACGGCCTTGCTCCGAGTCCAAACCTATTCACGGCGATAACGGCTTGTATTGACGACATGCTTATACTCAGTTTTATTAATGCACTTGTTATTAACTTAAACTAGCCGGCATAAAACGCTATGGCTTTTACACATCTTTACAACATAAATTTATCAAATATCTGGCTGATAAAACCAAAAATGCTTTTCAATGACAGGATAAACTGCCAATGAAAAGCACTAAAAAGGTCTTACTATTTATAGCGCGTTATAACGCGCGAAAACGTTCGAACGCTTTGCGATCACCGGCTTTTTGCGCTAATTGCATCCCTAATTGTTGCAACGCTTGGCTATAGGTGAATCTGTGTATAACCGACTGCAATTTCTTAAGGGCTAATACCGTTTTGCCTTCACCGTCTAACGATAAAATATAAGCATAAAGGTATTGTTCATTACTTGGTGCTAGTCTCACGGCTTTTTCAAAAAAGCTGGTTGCCTTTTGATATTGCTGTTGTCTAACCAAGTGAAGACCGTATGCATATTTTAAATCACCTGATTTAGGCAGCTTGTTCATACCTTTGGTTAAAACAGAAACCACCTGAGAGTTCTTTTGACTCGCACGATAAATATCTGCCAGATTAATATACGGCGCTTCCATATAAGGATCGACTTCAATAGTCTTAAGTAAGGCTTTTTCTGCTTTTTGATAATCGCCACTGCGCAGTGCGTTCATGGCATTATTTAAACGCCCTTCTCCGCGCCAGCTACTTAACTCATTTGAAAAGCTTAATTCTTCAAAGGCTTGTTTAAATAATTGTGCATGTTTAGGTGTTAACTGAACATCAAGTAATGAACGAGCAGCCGCAACACGTACTGCTTTGAGTTTATCTTGCATTAATGGCGACAGTGCATTAATTCGTTGCTGCGCTGGGATCAACATACCCACATTTGCCGCCGCAATTTTTAATAACGGCTCTTGGTGAGTTAAATAAGGAGTTAGCTGCTGCGTCGATAAGGTATTCGTTGAATAGCTCAACATGCCAATCGCTGTAGCTCGGGTAATTACATCAATGCTTTCATCGTTAATAATGTCAAAGTGTTGAGTCAGGGTTAATGTTTTACCATTATGCATTTGATAATAATTATCGAGATTGTTACTAATCGGCTCTGCCTTACCATACCATTTAGTCACCTTATCTAATGCCCATTCATTATCTTCATCGCTATGACATTTTACACAGGCATTTGGCGTATTGTATTTAATTGAATGATCTGGACGTGGAATTTTAAAGCTATGATCACGTCTATCATCTACGCCCATGTAACGGCTTTCTGGCATATGACAATTTACACACTGAGCGCCTTCAGAGCCTGTTGCATGTTTAACATGTTTTTCTTCGTTGTAACTGTTGGCGTCGTGACATTGCAAACATAAACCATTGCCTTGAACTTTCACTTTCATGGTGTGCTGATCATGACAATCTAAACAATTTACACCGGCTTTATACATTTTACTTTGCAAGAAAGAGCCATAAACATAAACTTCTTCTTTTATTTGCCCGTCAGCAAAATACATAGGTGGCGCTAATGTTTGTGGCGTAAACTGATCTAAAAATGCGACATTCGGTTTAAAGCCGTCAGTAAGTGGTGAGCGAAGTGAATGACAGGCAAAACAATTATCCATAAAAGTATTATCACGTTTTTTGCCGTGCCAACTCGCGGTTTTATCGCCTATTGCTTTAATCCATTGTCCGGTGGGATGCTCGGCATTTAATACATCATGCTTCGCTGTTTTTGCTTTTTCATGCGGTGTATTCTTATCGCCATGACACGACAAACAACCGACATTTATGCCTTTCCAACTGGTATTAAAGGTATCGTTTTCAACATTATAATTGCGCTGTAATCCATCTGAATGACAGTCAGCACACATACCATTCCAATTTTGCAATGGTTGACGCCAGTGCAAACGATCTTCTGGGCGAATTTCTTCATTGCTGTAGTTATGGTACCAACGTTGACCACCTTCCGCTTTACTACGCGCATCCCAAGCAAAAGGGAGAATTTGTAATCTGCCCGGCTCTGTTTCTGCTAAATACTGTTGTAATGGGTAATGACCAAATGTGTAGTTAATGTCGTAAGTATCAACATTATCATCATAAGTTACTGTCACTTTATATTGATTATCTTCAATAAAAAATAGTGCTTGTTGACCGTAATGTTCAGCCTTAGTGTTATTAAAATCACCTAACACATTGGCTTTAGTCGCGACAGCCATCGCTTTGGCGTGATCAGATTGTTGCCACGCTTTGTGCTCACTTTCATGGCACGACAAACAAGGCTGAGTAATGTCATTAGTTGGCATAGTTTCGCTAAACGCCGAAACTGAAGGTGCCGATAAGACGGACAATAATAAAATGAATGAGTTAACTAACTGGCGCAAAAGATTCCTCTAAACCTATCTAAACCTAATTAGCTTGCATAATACGCGAGTCAATCAACAAGAAACAGTAAATTTAATAAAACCTTACATAAGGTAACTATTGTCTATAGTTCATAACATTACGCCACGTACAAAAAAGCCGATAAGGTATTATCGGCTTTAAGGATTTACATTTTTTGTTGAAATTATTTTAAACTAGCGACCGAGCGCAGCAACATAGCTTGTGCCGTGTTTAAATGTGATTCCATTGCAGATATTACGCCAGACGTATTATGGGTTAATAAGTTAGTTAATATCGCGATATGCTCATCTAAAATCACTTTGCAACGCTTGGTAAAATCACTATCGTCCCATTGATAATGGTAATGACAAATCAGTGAAACAATATCAAAAAATTGCGTATAAAAGCGATTATCAGATGCTTTTTGAATAATATGATGAAACTGTCGATCTAACTCTTTTAATTCATATTGGCGATTAGGTAAATCACCTAACACCGCAACATGGCGATCTAATAACGATGATAGTTCCGCCCAAATAGCATCTTCTGACGGCGTTGCTAATAATTTAGTTACTGCATTCATTTCGAGTACACGTCGAAATTCAACGAGCTCTATGGCAAATTTTTCATCAAACTTCACCATTTGCCACTTGGCTCTTGGCTTTTTCTCAATTAAACCAAATCGAGAAAACTTAATTAAAAATTCACGAACGGTAATAGTATTACACCCAGACGATTTGGCTAGTTCAAGTTCTGAGAACTTATCACCGGGTAATAATTTACCTTGATTGATTAAATTTAAAAAATAACGCTCAATCAATTCCTCTTTAGTCGCCACACTATTGCTCATATCAAAAAAGTCAGATTGTTGTGCGCTGCGCAACACTGTTTTTTGAGAGCCGATAATGCTAATAATGCCTTTTTGTTCCAATTCCAAAAGCGCTGTGCGAATAGTAGTTCTGCTAACATCCAGTTGTTTAGCTAACGTATTATCTTTTAATAAGACAGGTGATGCAGGATCAAAGTCTGTCAGGGTATTTAAAATACCGTTAACAGTTTCTTGGATCAGATAACTCTGTTCGTTCACACAAAAATTCCTGATTAAAATAAGTACAGGAATTATACCTTAGCGTGTCGATTATTAATACTGACCCTCAGTCGCATCGCCCGCCATACAAGCGTTCAACTGGCCTACCAGAATCAAATGTAAAAAAAATGTTACAAGAAAAATGCACGCAAAACCCTATTATCACAAATGTACAATAATCTTCGTGCGTGTAATTTTACAATAATAAACAATACTAACCAGTTAATATTGTTTATTAATTAAACGCATTTATATTCAATTAGGTATTAAACAAATATTCTTTTACGTTTTTTATTTATACTGGACACGTTTGTTTTTTATTCGTATTTGCTCATTTGCCACAATTCAATTAATTTTCGCCAAAAATAGATCTTAAAAATATTTTTATAAAAAAGAGAAATAAATAGTAGAGTCGTTGCAGGGCGCAGTATGAAAATTATTCAACTTGTCAAAATTAACTGAGATTTTATTGATCAAACATAGATAAAATTATTCTGCAATCTGTTAATTTATCGGCCGAAATTAGTTAATACAAACATATGTACTAAGCTGTAGGAAGGATCCCTTGTACTATGAAAAACAAACGTTCGCGATATTGCTCTTTTATCGTGTTATCTAAGAATGAAGTTAGGATTGACACAATTCAATGATAAGCCCCCTAGTTAAAAAGGTCGTACTATTAACGGTAACGGTAATGTGTTTCGCATTTGTTGTGATCATGCTTTTTGGCAATTCTGAAAAAAGGCTTATCGCTAAACAACAAAAAGTGATCACTGAACGCGTGTATCAGGTAAAAAAAGAGCAAATTGCCGATATTGTAAACTCTGTGCAAATTACGCTTGAAACGGCAATTCAAAGCAGCTATTTACTCTACGAAAACCTGTTAAACACCCGATTAATTCAACTTAACCAAAAACTTGCAAAGCTACCAGAACAGCAATGGTGTGGAACACTTGCCTCATATTTGGTACATGAAAAAATTGAATTTAAGCTAAATAATGCTCAAGGAGTAGCGTGTTTAACTAGCGGATTTGATTCATCAGAAACAACTATTCAGCCTTTTAAGGCGATTACCGCCAGCAAACAATTAAACGACGATCTTGTTTTAACCATTAAATACCAACAAAAAACCGTTATTGCTTTTGTAAAAACGCGTGTCGCCCACCTGATTAGAAATTTACGGTTTGAAAACTCTGATATTTATGTCTGGGTTAACGAAGTTATTAACTTTGACGGTGGTGATAATTACGCCAAGCGTATTGTTCACCCTAACCTGCCAGAAACTGAAGGCCAATTTTTATCAACCAATACCCAAGACATTAAAGGCAACCTACCTTACTTAGAAGAGTTAAATGGCATTAAAGCGCACGGCAATATTTACTTTTCATATTATTTTAAGAAAAAAACCACCAATATCATCAAAAAGAAACTCGCCTATGCCCAACTGTACCAACCTTTTAATTGGATAATAGCAACCGGCATTTACACTGACGATATCGACGCTTTTGTTAACCATGAAATTCAAATTATTGCAGATGAACACACGCAACAAAACTATATTTTGATTGTCATCACTATGCTTCTTTCCTGCCTATTAATATTTCTACTGTTTAAGTTTGAACAACGCGCGATCAGCTTTAAAGAAAAGCAGCTCAATTTAGAGCATAAAGAACTTGAGCTAAAAAACTATAAGCAAGTGTTGTCGTCAATGTTAGAGCTGGTTGAGCGCCGCGACAGTTACACTGCTGGCCACACTAAACGTGTGGCACGATATGCAAGCATGATCGCTAAAAAAATGGGCTTTTCTAAAGAAGATATCGCGATATTGTATGAAGCGGCAATAATGCACGACATAGGTAAAATTTCGACACCCGATACGATTTTGCTAAAACCAGGTAAATTAACAAAACAAGAATATAAAATTATTCAAAATCACTTAGAAAGTGGTTACGCCATGTTGTCGTCAATTGAAGCGCTAAAACCACATGCTGAAATAATGCGAAATCACCATGAAAGGTACGACGGCAAGGGCTATCCAAGAGGCTTAAAAGGCGATGAAATGTCGATAATGTCGCATATATTGATCCTCGTTGATGCCTTCGATGCCATGACCTCAAAGCGCATTTATCGCAATAATAAAACTAAAGAAGATGCCCTAGCAGAAATCTCGAGTCTCAGTGGCAGTCAGTTTTGTCCAGAAGTGGTAAAAGTGGCCATCCCACTATTAAGTCGAATTAAAAAAGTCGCCCATGAGCATGACTATCTTTCAAATGAATACGAGCAAGCAAGGCTCGCCTACTATTACAAAGACTCACTAACCGGTTTATTTAACTACCGATATTTTGAACACATTTTAAGTTTCAATCATGAATTGTACGGCTTGCAGTATAAATGCTGTTATTTAGTGAGTTTGGTGAATTTTCATCAATTAAACAAACAACAAGGTTGGCTAGCAGGCGACAAAGAATTAGCCAGCATAGGTGCTACGCTTACCCGTTATTTTCCAGATGCGATTATATTTCGTGTTTTTGGTGATGATTTTTTAGTACTTAGCGAAAAGCATATTGACGTTGAGAAAAGCGAATTAACTCAGCTATTGGAGTTAGACGACAAAATTATCGATATCGCGCTATATCACTTTAATATTGACCAGTTTAAGATGAATAACTTTGAAGAGCTTGGCCATATAATGGACAAGCTCATTGACGAGTCTAAAAATCAAAACGCTGACGCAGAGCTGATAAAAAGCTAATATCACAGCCAATAGGCAGCAAAACACCAGCTAGGCACTCTTTATTCAACCGTCAGGTTTTGTAGCCATACTTTTTTTCTCATACGCATGGTAAACATGACCGCTTTACATATTTCTTCTGAATAAGCCGTTACCACAACCCAATAAAGCGGTAAATTAAAGTAGAACGCGGCTAAAAACGTTAAGGGTATGCTGATAACCCACATGCCAATAGAATCTATCACTAAACAGTACTTATTATCGCCACCGGTACGTAAAATCCCCATCGACATGGTCATGTTATAAACTTTAATGCAGGTACCAAATACGATTAAAAAGAAAATCTCGGCGGCTAAATCCAACGTAGTATTGGCCATGGTTTGAAATGGCTGAAATATCGCCCCTTCAAATGAATAAATAACCAGCGCTAAACAAAACGTTACTATTGGCGCACCAATGCAAAAAATACTGCCGGTTTGCCAAGCATTACAAAAATCGCTGCGCCCTAAACGCTGACCTACTAAAATCGAACACGCAGATGAAAAACCAATAAAAAAGGCAATAAGCACACCTTCAATTGGCGTTAACATACTCATTACGGCAAGTTCTGTAGTACCAAGCTGACCATAGATTAACTGGTAAACAAAAGTGCCTAGCGACCATACGCCAAAACTTATCATCATTGGCCAAATAAGCTTAACAAATTTACGCCAAACTACCGTATTGCTAAGCACTTCAAAACTGCTGCTATCAGGAAATACTGGATGAACTATTTTCTTTAAACACCACAGTAAAATCACTAAATGAAACAGGCGGCCAATCGTTGTAGCCCAAGCAGCACCTTCAACGCCCATGGCGTCAATGCCTAACCCGCCATTAATTAACCAATAATTTAAAACAATATTCAGCGTAATAGCTAAAATGCTAAATACCATAGGCAATTTTACTTGCCCAGTACCGCGTAAAGCGTTTTCGAAAATAACAATCACCGCAACAAAAAACAAACTTGGAAAGGTGATCCACAAATAGTGCTGCCCTGTAGCAATAACTTCGGTGTCTGAACTTGCCAGCGTTAAAATATCTGCCGCGTAAATGCAATTAAAAATAACAATAGGTAAAACCACCGAAGTGGCAAAAACTATCGCCATCGTAACGATACTTTTAATTCTATTAACTTGACCCGCGCCATAATATTGCGCAGAAAGCACACCAACACCCGAGGCAATTCCAGTGATAATAATTAAAAATACAAAGAAAATACGGTTACTTATACCTACCGACGCTACAGCACCATCGCCTAAGTGCGACACCATAATAATGTCGGTCATACCTAACAAGGTTACCAATATATTTTGTAGTGAAATTGGCCAAGCGAGCTTGCCAGCTTGCTTAACAAAATTTAGGTTTAATAAGGTCATTTAAGTAAAAATACGCGTAAAAAAATAAAGGCGTATTCTATTCGAGTTTTTCAATAACAACGATAGCTGCTAATATCATCTATTATGTTTAAAACTATCATTAAGGTTTTATTGTGTGGCAAGATGTATTAAATATTAGCCAAGATTGTGAAGAATATTTTCTTAACTTTGAAGAAATGCCCGGTAATGCTGAATCACTTATTGCTTGTGCCGGAATTTCAACATTACGTACGGAATATCAAATAGGTAAAACCGGCATTGGTGAAGTATTTCAAAGCCACAATAATAACCGCACTCACGTACATTATTTGTTAGCAACCCACTCTGGCGGCGGTAAAATACGACTCGAAGATGGCGAACATATTATTCGCGCCGGAAGCCTTGTTGTTTTACCTGTAGGCACACCCTTCCTGTATGAACTATTAGATGAACATTGGAGCATGTGTTGGTTTTTATTGCACGACTGCCGACAATTTCAATACATGCATAGGCTCCCCGCATCGGTATTTTCCTCAGATAATGCACAACCGATATACAAAACCATGTCGCTACTGCAAGACATTAACCATTTAACGGGTCAACACCAAACACAAATAGTGGCAGGCATTATTGATGTACTGCTATTTCAAATTGAGCAAGCAACCAATAAAAATGCGAATTTAAGCCCGCAACAATCTAAATTTAAAGCCTTGGTACAAAGCGTTAAAAAGCAATTGCATTTTCCGTGGACCGTTGCCCTGCTCGCGCAAAAAATGCACATATCCGAACCGCAGTTTTATCGACTGTGTAAACAAGAAACGGGGCTTTCACCGTTAAAACTTATCACCCAATTTCGCCTAGAATACGCTTGCAACCTATTACGGTTTACCAATTATAATTTAGAGCAAATCGCATCAAGCATTGGGTATGCTGACAGCCTAAGTTTTGCCCATCGATTCAAAGCATTTTATGGCTTAAGCCCCGGAAAATGGCGTTCATTAGAGAAATTAGATAAAACCTAGTGCCGGTTAAGATGAAACCCTAAGTCATTGTTATTTAATTACTTACCCAACCAAAATTAAGTTACGCGTTACTTGAAATACTGGGTTTATGCTGTTTTTGCAGAAAAAGATATCGACGCAACCATAAAACCATTAACCCAATCAACTCATGTGCTGTTGTTGTCGTTTTAACGCACGGTTTTTAGTGGTAGTTTCGCTGTGCTGAGCCGCATAAAGGTTAAGACTGTTGAACAAGCTTTTTAGCTTAGCGGCGTTGTAGTCAAGCTCGAGCTTTTCAATCACTATGTTATGTTTTTCTGGCCATAAGGCTTCAACAGATTGTGACAGAAGTTCGAATAATTTTTTCAAACTAATTTTATGAATTTGCCCGGTTTTGTTAAATATCCACTCGCTTATTGCCATAAAGTCATCGAACGGTTCATCAGATAAAATATGCACTAAAGCATGCTTAAATCGCCCTGAATTCCCTATCATATCCCAATAGCGTGCAAAGCGATTAATCCGCTGCATGGTGGCAAAGCTTACTCGGTCGGTACTTAAAATATTAAATGGCGGCAGTGGATTAAAACGCAGATCAAAAGCTTCGGTGTGTCTTATTATTGGGCTGCCTTTTAAACGCTTTAATATGCCCATTTGAATTTCATGAGGGCGACAATGATAAAGCTGATTAAAACTCTCTTTAAAGGTGTCAAACGTTTCCCCCGGTAAACCAAAAATAAGATCGGCATGAATATGCGCCGAGGTATGCTCTCTTAACCATAAGAGATTTTCTTTTGATTTGGCATTGTTTTGCTTACGACTAATATTGGCTTGAACCTCAGTATTGAAGGTTTGTATGCCTATTTCAAACTGTAAACTGCCCTCTGGAAACTGCGTTAACAAGGCTTTAAGTTTTCTCGGCAAGTGATCTGGTACCACTTCAAAATGCAGATACAGATCATCGGTCATTTTGTCTAAGAAAAACTGCATTATTTGCATGGTGGTATTAATGTTTAAATTAAAAGTTCTGTCGATAAATTTAAAGTTTCTAGCGCCCCGTTGATAAAGAATATCCATTTGCTCAAGAAAACCCGTTAATTCAAATGGCAAAGACGATTTGTCTAAAGAGGATAAACAAAATTCACACTTAAACGGACAACCACGGGAAGCTTCAACATATAACAGGCGATGCTTTAGATCTTCATCGGTATAATATTGATAAGGTAAGGCGATATCTTCTAATGCGACAGGTTGTGAAGTTAATACTTTTTTATCTGGCGCGGTACCATTGATGATATTTTTACACAGTTGATAAAAACTTAAATCGGCTGGCCCGGTTAATACATAATCGGCACATTGAACAATCGCTTGCTCTTGAGTTTCATAACTTACTTCAGGGCCGCCCAAGACAACCTTAATTTCAGGAGCGATCACTTTTAATAAATTAACCACATCGGTTGTTTCAACAATGTTCCAAATGTAAACGCCAAAGCCAACAATATCAGGTTTAGCATCGAGTATTTGTTCAACGATATCAATCGCACGCGTTTGAATAATAAATTCTTTTATTTCACTAAATTGCTGTAATTCTTTTAAATTTGCGTACAAATAACGCAGCCCAAAACTGGTGTGAAAAAACCTTGCGTTTAGCGTAGCCAGTACAATTTTTGGTGAGGTTTTATCTATGATATGCGTAGGCTCTGAATGCTGTTTTATCGGCGTAATGGTTTTTGAAGATGCATTAGCAGCATTACCTACAACTAATGGTATTGGCGAAGCGGCTATTTCGGGGGTGTTTTTTTGCTCGGTCATACTAAGTTTAACTTCCTGTGATCACGTACCGCTAATGCTAGAGCATCCGATTATACGGGCATTGCTTGAGTTATTCAGAAATTATTAAGAAATAGTCAGAAGTTTTTAAGCTTAAATCAAACAGATATGTAAGCTTTAAAGTGGTGATAGTGATAGTGATAGTGATAGTGATAAAAATTTGAAGCTAAAACCGCTACAGGTACAAATAACGGTTTTAGCTTATGGAATGCGTTCCAGTTAATAAGTTATACCAATTCCATTAAGTTATTTCCCACTCAGCGAGAATTAAAAGGCATAGAGACAAGGCATTGATTGAAGAGAATGGTTATTCCCTTGTCAAAATCAATAACGATGTATATAAGCCTTTTAAACTCGCCCTTAGGAGCTTGTCATAAAAGCAATAACTGCACAAATTTGTTAGATATAGAATCACTATACCTGCACAAATTTTATTTATTATAGCTTCTCTGACATAGCTCTGAGGTGGGAATAAATTTAATGGAATTGGTATTATTGTAAGCAACACTTTTTATATTTTTTACCGCTGCCACACGGGCAAGGATCATTACGACCGGCGCTAGGCAAGGAACTCACCGGTACGCTGTTTTCTATAATCGTATTCTCATCGTACAAAATATTTTCAAATAATCCGCCTTTGCCAGTTAATGCATCAAAGTCGTCAATATTTTCATTTTCAAAACTATCAATACCTTCGAAATTTTCTTCAGCCTCGTCTGCGGCAATCCAAGTCTTTAAACTATCAACTAGATTAAAGTTTGTTTCGATTAAGCCAGACTCAATAAATCGAGAACCGTTCACCCTATCCCATGCTTGTACTTCACTTTGGGCAAAACGCTCTTCATCAAATACATTTTTATCGTCGACATCATTACTGCATAAACTAATAAATTGGCTTTTAAATTCATCAAGTTGATAAGCAATACAATTATCAGCTAATACACTGATTAAAAAGCTGTTGTTCGCACTTGGCATTGCTAAAAAGACAGTTAACCAACGAGTAACGTGCTGAACTAATTCATTTCTTTCAAGGCTACCCGCTTCATACTGTGCAAATATTGCTTCCATAGCAGAACCTTTGCAATACATGGCTTGATGCCCATCAACAATGAAGTTAGACAAGGCTTGAGTATTATTATCCGCCAAATTATAAAACACAGTCGGTATTTGCTCGGTAAGTGCATCACCAAATATGGTATCTAAAGGCGTTAAGGGAGAATCGTTGCGCGAAAAGAACTGCAAACACTTTGCTAGCGCAGGCGTATATTTTAATTCTGCCAACAATAAGGTACCAAAAAATGCAATCGCCTCTTGTTCATGAGTTAACGAGGTATCGTCTACAATAAATTGATCCATCAAACTTTCTAACGCCGGATAAAACTCAGACCAATTAAGCTTCGCCGCCTCGATGCCTTCGATGGTTAATTCGTTGTCGCTGGTATTACTTATTGCCAATAAAATTTGTTCTACGTTCATGTAAACTTCCGCGGTAAATTATCAAATTGAGCGCCTATGCACCGTATTGTATATTAACACTTATTAAATAAATGAAGTATGTGTTAATTATGCCAAAGCCCTTTCATTCTGTTAGAATAGCCGCCTTTTGATAAAGCCCCTTGAGACAAGATGTCAGAATTTAAAGCATTTTCACTTTTACCCTCAATTATTGACCGCGTTAGTCTTAAAGGCTATACCCAGCCAACGCCTATTCAACAAGCCTGTATTCCAACGCTTATCGAAGGTAATGACCTGCTTGGTATTGCGCAAACAGGTACCGGAAAAACTGCTGCCTTTTCATTACCGATCATCAATAATTTTGGTCGAAATAAAATTGCGATAAAAGCGAAAAGTACGCGCGCGCTTATACTCACGCCAACCAGAGAGCTTGCCTCGCAAATCGCGCAAAACATTGATGACTATGCACAAGGTCTAGGCCTAAAAACCAAAGTTGTTTATGGTGGTGTAGGAAGACAACCGCAAGTCGACGCGATTGCACTTGGTCTTGATATTTTAGTGGCTACCCCTGGCAGGTTATTAGATTTAATTGAAGCCGGCGATATCAACTTTAAGGCGTTAGAAGTATTTGTTTTAGACGAAGCCGATACCATGCTTGATATGGGCTTTTTCAAAGATGTGCAAAACATCATCGCTACATTGCCGAAAAAGCGCCAAACCCTGTTATTTTCAGCCACCATGCCTGCTCAAATAGAATTACTCGCCCGCGATATATTAACCGATCCTAAAAAGGTGGAAATTGCTGCCCCAAAAGTAACGATCGACTTGGTTAATCAAAGTGTTTATCAACTTGAAAAGTCGAACAAAGTGCCTTTGCTACTGAATATTTTGGGCAAAGCTGACTATGAAAAAGTGCTGATTTTTTGTAAAACAAAATATGGCGCTGACATTATAGTTAACGAACTAGAATCGGCATCTATCACTGCCGCCAGCCTTCACAGTGGCAAAACACAAGCGGTTAGAGAACAAGCACTGCAAAACTTTAAAGACGAAAATTTACGCGTATTAGTGGCAACAGATGTTGCTGCCCGAGGCATTGACGTTGATAACATTTCCTTGGTGATAAACTATAACCTTCCTGAAGATCCAAGAAATTATATTCACCGTATCGGCCGAACTGCTCGTGCCGGTAAAAGTGGCGTGGCTATTTCATTTGTCGTTGAAAATGATATTAGGCAGTTAACCATTATTGAAAATGGCATAGGACAAACCATACCTGTAGTTACCGAGCAGCCATTTCACAAAGACTTGGATAAAACGCCCAAACAAACTCAAAAAAAGAACAAAGGCAAACCGACCAATAAAGCAAAGCCGAAAAACAGAGGCAGAAGTAAAAGAAGATAAAGTCAGTTAAAGTACAAAGTTTTAAGTTTTAAGTTTTAAGTTTTAAGTTTTTAAAATCATAAAGTTAAAACGAAAAAACCGTTTAACCTTTCGATTAAACGGTTTTTTAATGTGGCGGTAGAAATGGGACGAGTATGGGCACTGGTTTTACTCAATAAAATTACCGCTGAAGTAATTATAGGAACTAAAACACTCAATATTTGGGTTGACGAAAGTGTTACAGGAATAATCAACCCTTATTTTAATCAATATACTATACAATGCTTTCTCTCATTAAATATCCAGATACTTCACCTTGTTCAATTAAATAATCCAGAATAACCAATGTATTTGACATTAGTTCAGGAGAACTGCGCACTTTACTTCTTTCTCTATACATAAACTTTCTCATGTATGCATTCAAATAATATAAAGTGTTATCATCTACATCTGATTTCGATGACTCATTTTTGATTTTTACAATTTTAGCTAGCCAGACAACCCCTTGAGACGCATATCTACCACCAATACCATTTAATAACATTGCAAATGAATACAATGTTGATGGAGCATTTGAAAGCTTGTCGGCCATTTCATTAAAGAAACGGGCATCTTTGTCTCTAAACGAGTTCCAGTTTTTTGCATCTTGCTTCCACCACGGTAGTGCAAACAAATAATTCTTTACTACTTTTTCAAAACGATAATTTAAGCGATCAGATTGAGCTAATTGAATAACCTTAGGTTTAAATAAACCCCAGATCATCCAAAAATTTTCACATGAAGCCTGACCATCTTGGCTTGAAATTATTTCCTCTAACAAATCTGCTGCCCCTTCAGATACATTAAAGTTATCTACAAACGGATTTAGAATTTCCGGAATATCAGAAGGTTGTACAGACAATATATAGATAGCAAACTTTTTGAGAAAATCATGTCTACTTTGATAATCATTGGAGTTATTTCTATCATCTCCCAGAATAGTATTCACTGATGTATTTACTAACCATTTAAAAGAATCAAGTGCCCACTTTCTAGTGTCATTAGGTAGTAAATAAATAGCCACCGATTTAGTATGTAAGTCAAGTTTGGAATAGTCAGAATTACTAAGCTCTGCAATATTGTTTGCTTCAACAAAGTTTAAAATTTCTTCATTTTCTTCAAATAACCTTTGCCATATTCCAGAAATGTCAGGACGTGCAAATTTTTCCAGTTCAAAGCACTCTTTTCTTATAGTGCCTATAAGTGCAATGTAACGAGGGAATAAAGTTAAATACCCCCAAAAAATGGCTTGAACATCATCATCAAACTTATTCCATAATTGTACTATCGCCATAACAGAAAAAGCACTAAACCTTTGAGTCCCCATCAACGCTATAGTGTCAGTTCTTATTAGCCCTGCAATGAGTATTAATTTGTAATAAGGTATATTTTCAGGGGCGATCTCGAATAGATCAGAGATGACAATAAAGCACCCATCCATCCCATCGCTTATTTGATATCGATAGTTATAATCGAAAAGCTGCTTCAGTTGGTCCTCGACTATACTTAGACAAAAATCCAAATCATCTTCACACAATTCAGAGTGATGATATTTAATCAAGGCTGCTGATGCATATATATGTGTTGCACGGTTAAAATGTATAAAGTCTTCTGAAGGTGGATTTTCTTCGTCAGTTAATTTTACAAAAAGTTCTTTTAAGTCAGATAATGCATTTGTTGGGTTTGATTCATATTGCTCGTATTGTTTAAAGTCTTCGCTTTTGTCAAGTTTGCTTCTTGACCAATTTATTAGTGGAAAAAAATTGAAATCCTGCTGCTGTTTTTCCTGATGCCTTTCAGACATATCTTTTAGATCAGGAGCCAACTCAGGTTTAAAGTTAATAGCAACTTTATCTTCAACCCTCTCTGTAGTTATTTGCATTTTTCGCCTATCCATCCTAGCTAAACTCATACGCCATAATTTTGAGTTTTCTGAATCTTTCTCTTCTTCTAATTCATCATAATACCTATCAAGCAACGCCCATATCGCTTTTTGTCTACGTTGAACTTCAGTCTCTTCAACTACACCTTTCAGTCCAAATAATTGATAATATAAACACAGGTTTTCTAGCGAATTTGTCCTATGCTCAGCATCACATGCTTTAACTCTTTCGTTGTGAAACATTCTCTCATGATGCATACCGCCAGTCATATTCTCTAGCATCTTTAATTGGCCTTTATGTTGGCTATCAAATACTAATCTTGAAGTATCACAATGAATGAAATCTTTAACTTCAAATAAAATTTTTGCAACATTAAATAGTTGATCTTTGTTTGCGAGAACAATACTGGATACAACGCCACATATTGCTGAGGAGTTAGTATTCTTCAGCATATATTTGAGCCAAGCTTCTAGGTTATCTCCCCCAAAATGCTCCGCATTTTCTAAAAAAAATTTTTCTAATGCCATCAATATTGATTTGATAAGGTTAGGTGTATTGCCTGCACCACGATATGCCCCCCACAACTGTTGATCTAAAAAAATTTTAGTCGTCTTATCGCCTATGGTTAATTCATGCTTGTCAAACTTATCCTCACCATAGTGATTAACTAAATTTAAAGTCACTTTATTTATAAAGCGCAAGATGAAGTCTACTGTTGCTCTTGGACTACAACGAAGCAACGTAAAAATTGGCGTTTGGAGTGCACTGTCAGGGTGGTAGTTAAAATCGTAATCGTCTACAACCCCAAATATATGCTCTGCCTCTTTATGCGATCTAGAATAGGGATCTAATTGATGTTCTTTGAGCCAGCAAGCATTTGCAAGCTCCAATGTTTTATCAGGGAGAGCTTGTGCTATATGCAGACCATCTAGCTCATTCAATATTACTTTTGAAAGGTTTTCATACGGAATTTTGGACTTTTCGTTTGAAGTACATACTTCATCAATTACAAAAACAAGCTCTGTTTTAATTTCACTTGATCCATAAGCAATAGTTTTAATTACCGAGTCAATAAATTTGCCTCTTCCAATATAGAAATCTTCAGATTCAAGCCATTTGTAATATTCAAGGCATAACAAACTAGCCTTACGGGTAGCTTCTCCTTGTTTTACTGAACCATTCCATTCACTTAATACAGGAATAAAAGTCTTTAAATTTTCTAAACCGATTTTTTCTTTTTTATCAAAAATAAAGTTTATAAAGGCAGGCCAGCCTGCACCTTTAGGCTTAGTAAAATATGCAATATCACTTTGCTTAAGGCCTAAAAGGTTAAGCATTGAATTATCAACTTCTTTACAAGCAATACGCAAAATAAAATTAATGCGATGAAGTAACTCTAAACTATTTTGTAGAAGCTCGAATTCAAAATTATCAAAAAAAGTTGACGAATAGTCAGACAACAAAATCGCCGTGATGATCTCATCCTTCCATATTGGCTGAATTGCACCGTCATCTATTGCATTTTCTATAAAAACTTTTATTTCTTTTTCATTTATAAATAGTTGCTCTGATATCCATAAGCGAAAGCTTCTTCTGATGGCAAGGGAATGACCTAGCGAGGTAAAAAACTCTATAGTAGACGCTCTGTTTTCAAATGAAATGCCTATAAATTTTTCTAAAGCCCACTCTTCATATATATCGTGGCTAATAAAGAATGTTGTATCTTTGTTGCCTAGAACTTCATCCTTTAATAAAGCGTCAGCCGCCTCTATATCGTTACTATCTACGGGCAAATAAAATTTTCCAAATTTAGCCCGTTGTAAGGCAAGTTCACTAAAAACCTTTTCTCTTTTAGTCTCTCCAGCCTTAATTTTCTTATTCCATAAGTGTTTTTTAAATCCCGTAGAATCCAATGTCTGTTTTGTATCACCATCATAAAATTTAAGAAATGCACTTAGGTAAAAAGGCAATTGTAGCAGGCCACGCAACCTTGTATCACTTGGCACTTTAAATGAGTAGTCTCTTGCTAGTTCATCTAGCTCTTCTTCTGTTAACTCAGACACGTAAAGTTTATTAGGTACTACACCAAGTACATCTAGACAAAGATGGTTAAGATCATCGAAGTAATGATCTCTCGTTGTGAAAATGATCCTCCAACCGAATTCTACAGCTAGGTCAATAAACTCTTTGATAGGCTCTTGATTATTTAAGTCCATCAATTTTTCAGCTGAATCAATAACTAAGACCTTTTCTTTGCAATCTCCAAAAAAGCTTAAAAAATCATTTATAGACCTACCTCTAGTAAGGTCATCTAACCGCTCTAGCTCAAATTCATTAGCCTTAAATGCAAAAATAGGCTGAGTATCACTAGAATCTTGATAGAATTTTTTGATCTCAACGGTCTTACCTACACCACCTTTACCACACACTATTGAGACTTTGGCTGAAGACTCTTTTAACGAAGCTAAAACACCCTTTCTTTCAATAGATATCTCATGTCCGTTGAATAGAATACTTTGTTTAATACTTTTTAATATAGATTGTGTATGACGTTCCTGGATACATATAAAATCAAGTAAAGAATTATCACCAATAAAAAAATATTTACTTAGAACCGCACAGTCCTGACAAACAAAAGGAGATTCGAAATAGCTGGCTGCTCGCCACTCTAGTGTTATTCCTAATTGAATCGCTTTTGTTTCAATTTCTTGTTGGGCAACGGATTTTTGCGCTTTCATGGTTGGGTTATTTTTCTGGGGAAAAGCTTGCCCCCACTCTTGATTTGTATACAAAAGCAACTTTGTAAGTTTTGGGTAGTCACGCTTGGCTTTTTCTATGGTTTCAATTAGCTCTGCTTTGTTACTTGACAAAGTAGTATCGTAAAACTTAGATTGAAAACCTAAACAATGACCGTCAAAATCAACAGGGTTAGTTTCTATAGCAGACTGATTTTTATACCTAAAGACACCGTATGGTTGGTTAGTTTCTTTACAAAATAATAAATAGCATAACCATTCGAAATGGAACTGCGGATTTTCCGAAAATTTAGCTTTGAATATATCCCAGTTTGGTTTAATCATTTAACATCCCTAGAGATTAAGAACTTTATTAAAATTGTGCATTTTCTTTGGTCCGAAAATACTAAACTAATTACTTTTTAACATTCCTGCACTTTGGAAATGTAGTACACCCCCAAAAACTATTACCTGCATTTTTACCTTTGGTGGCTTTACGTAATACCATTTCAGCACCGCACTTTGAGCAAGATTTAATATCAGATTTTTCTTCTATAATTTCTCGTACATGCATAACGTGTTTTCGGTTAGTTTTAAAACCTCGCTCTAACCTGCCACTTTCAATCTGTTCAATAACACCAGCGACTTCTTGTTCATTAAACACAATGTGCTTTTTACTTTTAATATATTCAATACCACCACGAGCAAACCTTACGTTTTCGGGCATTTTTGTTTTAAAAGTACTGTCACCAATAAAGATAATGACTGAGAAGATGCAATGATTCTTTGCGTTACTCCCTGTTAAGAGTAGATCTTCTAACGTTTTGACATGCTTATAATTTTGGTGCAGCGGATTCTGAAATTTTGATTTGTACTTAAAGATTTGCTGCGTCCATTGCTTTTGGTGTTCACTACCAAAGATCCACCCTTTCATATTTTTGGTTTCTACGACAAAAACACCATATTTTGATACAACTATATGGTCAATCTGAGTGGTGCTGTGTTCTTTATTATCGAGAACGGTTGGTAACGTGACGTTTTTGATCAGGTGATATTCATTTTTGTCTAAAAAAAACTTAATCAGTAAGTTTACTTGCCACTCACCTAATACACCTTTGAACCATGCAGATTTGATAATGACAGCGATTATGATGATCGGGATTAAATACCAAGCAATACTCGTCATCATAATCAGGTAAGTTGAAAAATCCATTTACTGCATACTTCCTTTATACACCAAAATCAGTATTTATTCTTTAGTTTCCAGTTACTTTCATCATAATGGCTCTAACGAGTTAAGTCACTAAATAAAACATACGTCCAAACTAAAATAGTTAAGTTTTAAGTTTTAAGTTTTAAGAATCATAAACTCAAGACGAAAAAAAACCGTCTAATCTTACGATTAAACGGTTTCTTATATGTGGCGGTGAGATAGAGATTTGAACTCTATAAAAGGTTTAGCGCTACAAACCCTATTTAAGTTTTAAGCTTTAAGTTTCAAAATCATAAAACCAAGACGAAAAAAAACCGTCTAATCTTTCGATTAAGCGGTTTCTTATATGTGACGGTGAGACAGAGATTTGAACTCTATAAAAGGTTTAGCGCTACAAACCTAATTTAGTTTGAAGTTTGAAGTTTGAAGTTGAAGTTTGAAAAATCATAAACTAAAGACGAAAAAAACCGTCTAATCTTTCGATTAAACGGTTTCTTATATGTGGCGGTGAGATAGAGATTTGAACTCTAGAAGGGCTACAAACCCTTGCCGGTTTTCAAGACCGGTGCTTTCGACCACTCAGCCATCTCACCATTGAACTTTTAAATACGTGCTTTAAACCTTGTTAAAGCAAAAAGCCGCTAAAACTTAGCAGCTTTTTAGAATGTGGCGGTGAGATAGAGATTTGAACTCTAGAAGGGCTACAAACCCTTGCCGGTTTTCAAGACCGGTGCTTTCGACCACTCAGCCATCTCACCTGTGTGTGACTTAAAACATGTGTTGCTTCAAGACGAGGCGAATATTAAAGTGTCGATATTCACTTGTAAAGCACTAATTTGAAAATTTAATTAGTTTGCTAATAAAACAAGCAACTTGCTTTGATTTTACCCAAACGTTACTGAGAAAACATCATGACAGACGAGACTAATTGCCGTTGCCCTTGGTTAGACTTATCAAAACCCGACTATGTTAAATACCATGATGAAGAATGGGGTGTGCCTGTTTATGATGATAAAAAAATGTTTGAGTTTATTATTCTAGAGTCAGCACAAGCAGGTTTAAGTTGGTACACCATATTAAAAAGACGCGCAGGTTATAAAGAAGCGTTTGCCAATTTTGATGTTGAACAAGTCGCTAAGTTTGACCAAGATAAGGTTGAACAGCTAATGCAAGATACAAGTATTATTAGAAATCGCGCTAAAATAAACGCTGCGATTAATAACGCTAAGGTATTTATAGCTATTCAACAAGAGTGCGGTAGCTTTTCAAACTACTTATGGGCTTATGTAAACAACACACCTATTATTAATCATTTTAAAACCTTGGCCGACTACCCTGCCACTTCAGATTTGTCAGATAAGATCAGTAAAGATTTAAAACGCCGTGGCTTTAAATTTTTTGGTTCAACAATTTGTTATGCCCATTTACAGGCGTGCGGCATATTAAACGATCACAGTGAAAGCTGTTTTAGAAAACACATCTGTTACAAATAATCACATTTTTTTATTGCTGATCAGGTACGCCTTGGTAGCTATTTTAAATTTCCATGTCATAATATGTCACAAGGTTATTGTGAAAGTTAACAATTTTTTCACTAAAAAATTGACTAACATCTTGAACTTAAACAGAATGACCTTATCTAACAGGTATAACTACGTTTTTTAAAGGAAAGATTATGCAATCGAATATGGGTTTTCAGGCAGCAACACAAAGTTCTGCTATTGAAATCAACAAGGTATTGAAAAATACTTACATGTTGTTATCAATGACATTAGCATTTAGTGCTGTGACTGCTGGTGCATCAATGGCTATGGGACTTTCTCACATGGCAGCATTGGTAATGACACTAGTAGCGTTTGGATTACTATTTGTTGTTCATAAACAAGCTGACAAAGCTAGCGGCATTTTCTGGATTTTTGCTTTCACTGGTTTAATGGGTGCCTCTTTAGGTCCAATGCTTAACTATTATGCGGCTATGCCAAACGGCGGCGCATTAATTATGCAAGCACTAGGTGGAACAGCATTAATATTTTTTGCTTTATCTGGTTATGCTTTAACAAGTAAAAAAGACTTCTCATTTATGGGTGGCTTTTTAATGGTTGGCTTAATCGTGGTAATTGTTGCTGGTATCGCAAATATTTTCTTCCAAGTACCTGCGTTATCTTTAGCGTTAAGTGCTGCGGTTATAATGATTATGTCTGGTTTAATTTTATTTGATACAAGCCGTATTATCCACGGTGGCGAGCGCAACTACATTCGCGCAACAGTATCTTTATACTTAAACATTTATAATATTTTCACTAGCTTGCTTCATTTACTTGGCGCGCTAGGTAGCGATGACTAATCGTTAATTAGTCGGTATAATATTAAGCCTCGCAATGTCGGGGCTTTTTTATGGGCGAAATTCACTGCCCTGCACAATGACTTATTAGGTGATATTTTGAAAAAACTGGCTGTTATGGTAACCACAGCGCCGCATAGTAACTATACCGCTACCGCGCTTGATTATATTCACTGTGCAATTGATGCGGGTTATCAGGTGATTGGCGTATTTTTTTATCAAGACGGGGTATTAAATGCCAGCCAGCATTTAACGGTTCCTAATGACGAGTTTCAAGCGATTTCATCTTGGCGACAACTTCATAAAGCGCATAATATTCCTTTGTATTTATGCATTAGCGCCGCTCAAAAACGCGGTTTAAGCGATGAGCTTGAACAAGGTGAAGCAACCAGTAATATTGATGAAACGTTTACCATTTCAGGATTAGGTGAACTGGTAAGCTTAACCGATGAAGCTGATAAAGTGGTGCAACTATAATGAAACAATTGAGTATTGCGCTGTTAAATACTGCTGCACCCTTTTCAACCAGCACCGCTAAAGAAGCATTAGACGTTGCGTTGATCTTTGGCTCTTATGAGCAAGCGCCGGCACTTTTTTTCCAAGGTGATGGCGTATGGCAGCTTGTTAATAACCAGCAAGCTGAAAGCATTTCTTCAAAAGATTTTCTTAAAACCTTTGCTGCTTTTGAATTTTACGATATTGAAGATATTTACGTGTGTAAACGATCGTTAGAACAAAGAGGCTTAAGCGAAGATTTTCATATCGATAACGTTACTGTGTTAAACGATGCGGATTTTATTGCTGCGCTTAATGCCTATTCAACAATTTTTAAGTTTTGAGCAACAACACCATGACGACATTACATATTTTAAGAACATCGCCATTTCAAGATAACGAGTTAACACAATGCTTGTCTGTTGCAATTAGCCAAGATAACTTGGTACTTATTGATGATGCTTGCTACGGTTTAAACCACCCTACGTTAAAACTTGCTCAGCAAAAAGGCATAAATGTTTCCGTTATTACAAAGCATGCAACCGCGCGCGGTTTAACAATCGCTGCCGAGACAAACCAAATATCGATGACAGACTTAGTCACATTAACTTTTAACAATGAACGAGTGATCACTTGGCAATGAGTATAGAATTTAATGGTCAGCAAATTGAAACCGACAAGCAAGGGTATTTGTTAGATCACACCTTATGGCAGGAAGACATGGCACCAATTTTAGCCAAGCAAGACGATATGGAGCTATTGCCTGAGCACTGGGAAGTGATTACCTTTGTACGAAATTTTTATTTAACTTATCAAACCTCTCCGGCTATTCGCGCATTAACCAAAGCAATGAAAGCAGAGTTTGGCGAAGAAAAAGCCAGTAGCCGTTATTTATATCGGTTATTTCCTGAAGGGCCAGCCAAACAAGCAACAAAATACGCGGGTTTACCAAAACCTGCTCGGTGTATTTAGCTTACTACATAAAACCACCAATAAACCGTCAGCCATAAAAAAACCCTCAAGCGAGGGTTTTTGTTTTTAGGCTATTTTTATAGCGCTAGCGATTTTATTACTCAACCGGTAATGTTGGAATGTATACGCCCGCCATTTCATTCATTACACGAACTACCTGACAGCTATAACCAAACTCATTGTCGTACCACACGTAAAGTACTGCGCGATCAGCGTCAACAATAGTTGCTTGCGAGTCAACAACACCCGCAAAACGTGAACCAACTAAGTCAGTTGATACAATTTCAGAAGACGCGGTGTAGTCAACTTGGTTTTGTAATTTTGAATTTAAAGAAATGTTACGTAAGTAATCATTCAAACCTGCTTTATCTGTCGCAGTTTTTAAATTCAAGTTCATGATCGCCATAGAAACGTTAGGCGTAGGTACGCGAATTGCGTTACCTGTTAATAAACCTTTCAATTCAGGCAACGCTTTAGCAACAGCTTTTGCAGCACCTGTGGTACTAATTACCATATTTAATGGTGCACTGCGGCCACGACGAGGTGCTTTATGGTAGTTATCAATTAAGTTTTGGTCATTGGTATATGAGTGAACCGTTTCAACATGACCATTACGAATACCAAACTCATCGTTAATTGCTTTTAATACTGGTGTAATTGCGTTGGTGGTACAACTTGCTGCAGAGATAATTTTATCGTCAGCTAAAATCATATCTTCGTTCACACCAAAAACGATATTTTTAATATCACCTTTAGCAGGCGCTGTTAGTAATACTTTATCAACACCTTTAGATTGTAAATGCTGACCTAAACCTTCTTCGTCACTCCAAATACCCGTGTTATCAACAACTAATGCGTTGTTAATACCGTAAGCGGTGTAATCGATGTCTGAAGGTGATTTAGCGTAAATTACTTTGATGAAAGCGCCATTGGCACGAATAACATTGTTTTCTTTATCGATAGTAATGCTGCCGTTAAAAGCACCATGAACTGAATCACGTCTTAATAAGCTGGCACGTTTTTCTAAGTCGCCGTCTTTACCCGGACGAATAACAATAGCACGTAAGTTTAACTTAGCATTAGGGCCTGCACGTTCAATAAGTAAACGCGCTAATAAGCGACCAATTCGACCAAAACCATATAAAACTACGTCTTTGGCTGGCTGCTCTTTCACATTTTTACAGATGTCTGTTAATGCTTTTTCTAAATACTGTGGGATGGTTAAGTCATTCGATTTACCAGAATACCAATAGCTATAAGCAAGCTTACCAATGTCGATACGTGCTGGCGCTAATTGCATTTCGCTTAACGCTTCAACAAATGGGTAACTTTCTCTTAAACGAAGTTTACTTTCTTCGTGTAAAGCTACGGATTTATGTGCTTTAATAATGTCTATAGCTGATGCATTAACCAACGGACGACCGTAAACGGTGATTTCTATGCCTTTATTTCTAAAAAGCTGACCGATAATTGGTTGCATGTTTTCAGCAAAAGTTTGACGCTCTTGCCAGCTTGTTTGGTATTCTTCCTCAAGGTGAGAAGTCATTTCATAAACCTTTTAATTAAGTCAATTGAACGATATTCTATAAGTAATAGAGACAATTACCTTTGACGAGATAATATAATACTCTTACCACGGCGACATTGTAATGCAACATGAAATGATTCACCATAGGTTACGACCTATTTTTACTATAATTAATTCAAATAAAAGCAAGTGCTTTGCTGTAACAATTTTCAGTAGTTTATTGTTCAGTTGTGACGATACCGTTAAAGTTGCCGACATTTGCACAACTCACCCTGAAATTTGTGCAGAATTTCAAGAAGATAATTGGTGTAGAGCAGAAAGAAGAAAGCTGTTAGTCACTTACCACAATTTGCAAACCGAACAACAAGAAAGCCAACAATACAAAATGTTGCTCAACCTTGAAAAATATTCGGTGTGTATGAAAAAAGCATCTTTAATTGAACATAAAAAGTTCAAAGAAAAGAAAAACCTCCGCATAAGCAATTACATGAACGCAAAGCAGCGTATACAACAAATTTCTAACGAAACGGTAAACTCCGAAGATCCGTTATTGTTGTATTACCATTGGTCGCGCAACAATAATAAAAATGCCTTAGCTAAATTACTTACGTTAGAAAATACCGACGCAGTTGAAAATGTTGAGTCGCAAGTAAATCTAGCAACTTATTATGTTAAACGTGATATTGGTAAAACATTTGATTTTTTATTTCACGCGTTAGAGTTGTATAAACCCGGCGATGAAATTGATGATGAAATTTTTAAAACGTTAACGACCTTGTTTATCGATAAGAAAAAATATAAACAAGCGTATATATGGTTAAAGGTATTTAGTTTGAATTCTTCAGAACGTGATGAATTTACCGAGCAGCAGTTAGAAAACTATGCCCGCTCGTTTAACTTAGATAGAGAGTTTTTAGATAAAGTTGCCACAACAACATTGAAAAACATAAAAGCTGGCAGTTTTGTAAAGCCTAATTAATGTTTCAAATAAGCTTTATTCGTTAGGCTTGGCTGCATTCGCAACAAAAGTTAAGCTTAACGAATTAACGCAATAGCGCTTGCCTGTTGGCGCAGGTCCGTCATCAAATACATGCCCTAAGTGGCTCTGACAATGCTTACATTGAATTTCCACCCTCGCCATGGCTAACGATAAGTCTTCAAAATACGCGACTTGATTTTCGCGAGCTTGATAAAAACTTGGCCAACCACAACCGGCATTAAATTTTGTGCTTGAATCAAACAAAGGTTGTTCACAACAAGCACAGTGATAGCAGCCAGTTAACCAATGATCGTTATAAATCCCCGTAAATGGCCTTTCTGTTGCAGCTAGGCGGCAAACTTGAAAAGCTTCTGGCGACAATTTGTCTTTATAACGATCATCTGTCATGGCAAACCTCTATGGTTCAATTGAAATTAATTTACGCTCTGGTGTTGACCATTCTACATGGTATTTTTTGTTTGAATCAATATCTACACGTTCAAAGGTGTGCGCGCCAAAAAAGTCGCGTTGGCCTTGTAATAAATCGGCAGGTAAACGTTCAGTACGCATCGCATCGTAATATGAAAGTGAAGATGAAATTGCACTGGTTGGCACACCCAATAATGCAGAATCAGCAACTGACTTACGCCAGTTTAATTGATGCTCACTTAATTGCTTGGCAAAAAACTCATCTAGCATTAAGTTTTCAAGGTTTTCATTACGCTCAAACGCTTGTGTGATTGACTGTAAAAATACCGCGCGAATAATACAGCCTGCACGCCAAATTTTTGCAATGCTTGCAAAATCAAGCGTCCAGTTATGCTCTTTAGCTGCAAGTTTCATTAACTGAAAGCCTTGCGCATAAGCACTAATTTTTGCGCAGTAAATCGCATCATGTAAGCGATCAATAAAAGCTTGCTTGTCTTCAATAAGATCAGCGCCCAGTGCAGGACCTGCCAAAATGTCACTTGCTTGAATACGCAAGTCTTTAAATGACGAAATTGAACGTGCATAAACGGCTTGTGAAATAGTCGGCGCTGGGCAACCTACTTCTAAACTGCTCATTGCAGTCCATAAACCTGTGCCTTTTTGACCGGCTTTATCTAAAATAATATCGACAAGAGGCGCACCAGATTCAACTTCAGTTTGACGTAATACTTCAACTGAAATTTCCATTAAATAGCTGTCTAATGGACCTTTGTTCCATTGCTCAAAAATATCAGCAATTTCATTGGTCGACAGGTTTAAGCCCGCACGAAGCATATGGTAGGCTTCGCAAATAATTTGCATATCAGCATATTCAATGCCGTTGTGTACCATTTTAACAAAGTGCCCTGCACCGCCTGGACCAATATAAGCAGCACATGGTTCACCTTCAACCAATTGACCTGGTTGAGTACGTTCAATCGGCTTACCTGTTTTAGGATCAACTTTCGCGGCAATCGCTTCCCAAATAGGTTTGATGCGTGTCCATGCATAAGCAGAACCGCTTGGCATTAATGACGGACCAAAACGAGCACCCACTTCACCACCCGATACAGCAGAAGAAAATAAAATAAAATCATTTTTATATTTTTCTTCACGAGCAACCGTATCAACCCACAAACTATTGCCAGTATCAATAACGATGTCGTCACGCTGAATACCTGCGCCAATTAAGCTTTCGCTTACTTGATCAACAGGTGCGCCAGCAGGCACTGATAAAACGATTAAGTGTGGAGATTTTAGGCGAGATAATAATTCAGTATATGAAGAACAGCCTTGTACTCGAGGTTCGCCGCCATTAGTTTCAAGCTGATCTTGCTCGATAACGTCGTTAACTTTTTCATTACTTAAATCAAATGCAGCAATACTGTAACCATTGTCTGCTAAGTTTAAGACTAAATTTTTACCCATTACACCGAGGCCAATAAAGCCGATGTCACATAAAGCGTTCTGCGCCATACTAAAAAAGATCCATTAATTAAATGTAATTACCTGTGTTTTACTTGCTTTTATAAACACAAATAAAATGAAAAAAAGCAACAGGCATAAAATTGCGCGCATGATAACACGGGCGCGATTGCTTACGTAGACTTATTTAGAGAAAAAAAACGTATATATAAATTTTTTTAGTAATCATTCGTAATAATGACAAACTAATTACAATTATTAGTGAATATGTGCATTTTTATCTTGAATTAATCTCAAAATGATGTAATTTTACTACATAGTGTTTTTCAGGGGTTTTATTATGACAATTAAAGTAGGAATTAACGGCTTTGGCCGTATTGGTCGTTTTGTATTTAGAGCGGCAGCAGAGAGAAATGACATTGAAGTAGTGGGTATTAACGATCTTATCGATGTTGATTACATGGCTTACATGCTGAAATACGATTCAACTCATGGTCGTTTTAAAGGCACTGTTGATGTTGTTGATGGCAACTTAGTTGTGAACGGCAATACTGTTCGTGTATCAGCTGAACGTAATCCTGAAGATTTAAAGTGGAACGACATTGACGTAGACGTTGTTGTTGAATCTACTGGTTTGTTCTTAACTGACGAAACAGCACGTAAGCATATTACTGCGGGCGCAAAACAAGTAGTAATGTCTGCACCTTCTAAAGATGCAACACCTATGTTTGTTTGTGGCGTAAACGTTGAAGAATACGCAGGTCAAGACGTTGTTTCTAACGCATCTTGTACAACAAACTGTTTAGCACCAATTGCTAAAGTATTAAATGACAACTGGGGCATTAAAGACGGTTTAATGACGACAGTACATGCAACTACAGCAACGCAAAAAACGGTAGATAGCCCTTCAGCTAAAGATTGGCGTGGTGGTCGTGGTGCAGGTCAAAACATTATTCCTTCATCAACTGGCGCTGCAAAAGCTGTTGGTAAAGTTATCCCTGAGCTTAACGGCAAGTTAACGGGTATGGCGTTCCGCGTTCCTACTCCTGATGTTTCTGTAGTAGATTTAACCGTTAACCTTGAAAAGCCAGCAACTTACGCTGAAATTTGTTTAGCAATGAAAACGGCTTCTGAAACAACAATGGCTGGTGTACTTGGTTACACTGAAGATGCTGTTGTATCGAATGACTTTGTAGGTGAAGTTTGTACTTCAGTATTTGACGCTGACGCAGGTATCGCATTAACAGATAACTTTGTGAAAGTTGTTTCTTGGTACGATAACGAAATTGGTTACTCAAACAAAGTATTAGACTTAGTAGCTCATATCGCTAACTACGAAGCGTAAACAACACCTGTTTTCAGGTAATTGTTAACTGACAAAATTGAAAATGCCGCTTAACTAAGCGGCATTTTTTTATGCTTTAAAAATGTTTCTGTAAATTTATTACATTTTTATTCTCACCGAATAATCACTTCATATTCTATTAACGTTAATTTGATGTTTGGCTAATTCCCTATTGGTGAACCTGGCGGTAGATGGATACTGCGTTCAACGGTTATCTGTTTTCCTTGCGCTAAGCTAAAAGTTATTTGATGCGCTAACAAAGTGTAATGGGCTTTAAATGCTTTGAAACTTTTCTTGCGAGCATGTGACTTAAGCCACTCTTCTAGCGATAAAAGCGATAAATACACTTGTGAACGCACTTCACCAACAACATCTTGAGCTTGCCATAACGCTAATAGTTCTTTAACAACCGCTTCATTAACGCGTTGTTGAATAAGCACTGCCATGCCTTTTTCAGGATGTTGTTTTACTGTCTGCGCTAAAAGGCTTGTTATCAAATCATTAGGTGAAAGTTGTTTGTTATTTAGCGCCGACTGTTGTGCGATACGCGCTAAACGTTGTGGATTTAATAACAGCTTTATTGTTTGCTCTGCACTTGCTTGCGCTGCAGTAATAGGGTCAAACGTGCCACCGGTGTTACTGGTAAAATTCTCTCGACTGTTTTCATACCCATATGCTGTTGGCGGAATGAGTATGCGAATATTTTCTGGCACTAACAGCACGTCGGTCGTTAAGGTTTTTAATAACGCCGAAAACGCTTGCTGTTGTTTCTTTGGTGATACATCGCGAACTGCACGTACAAGGCTATTTTTATTCTGACTTTTGACCTGATATTGATAATTTATCCCGCCAATAAGTTTTGCGGCAGCGTCAACTTGAAAACGATGAAAGTGATAAATTGGCACCAGTGACAATGCCAATTCTGACAGCGGCGTACCAGTATTGATGCTGTTTAAACCAAACTGGTTAAGTGCTACCGCGCGAACTTTTAAAATTCGTTCAAGCTCTGCCGCAGGATCTTCACCGTTATCCCATAAATGGGCACTTGCATGTGAGCTCGACTGACTCCTTGCGTCGGGATCAGACATATAGTCAAGACCCAGTTGTTGCGCCTGTTCGATTAATCGTTGCAATGCTTGTTGTTCACTCTCTTGTGAAAATTCACTGTAACCGTAAGCGATCACGTATTTATCCCACACACCAATATCATTGGTATAGGCATTCGATAAATCAATTTTGTTATTTTGATCTAAAGTGACCAATGGATGAGGATAATCCATCACCGATGAACGGTCGTTGGCACTTGCTGCGAAGTTATGTGCAATACCCAATGTATGCCCTATTTCATGAGCAGAAAGCTGACGAATACGTGCTAATGCCATTTGCTGCATTTTACTGGTATCAGCATTATCGGCTGTAAATGGCGAGGTTAAACCAAGCGCAATTAAATAGTCTTGGCGAACACGTAAACTGCCTAAGGTGACATGACCTTTTAATATTTCACCCGTACGAGGGTCGATAACGGTTGAGCCGTAAGACCAACCACGTGTTGCACGATGCACCCATTGTATAACGTTGTAACGTACGTCCATAGGATCTGCATCTTCTGGTAGCATTTTTACCACAAATGCATTTTTATAGCCTATTGCTTCAAATGCTGAATTCCACCATCTAGCGCCATCGAGTAAAGCCGACTTAATTGGCTCGGGTACACCGGGATCTAAATAATAGGTGATTGGTTTAACCGCTTCACTGACTTTTTGGCTAGGATGTTTTTTGTTTAGGCGGTGACGAGGAATAAAGCGTTTCACCAATGGCTCGTCGATAGCACTGGCATAATCGGCATGAGCTTCAGACCAGTAACCACTGTATGGATGGAATGCTCTGGGTTGATAATTATCGTCTGGCAATCTGATCAATGAATGGTGTAAATTTACCGTCACTGCATTTTTATCAGGCGTTACCGACTTTAAATAAGCACCAGTGCCCTTGCCTTTATAAGTAATAATAGCTTCTAATTCGGTATTATCTGGAAAAGCTTTTGAACGCTTTTGATAATAACCGCTGCGGGTTAAATCAACCGCAAATTTCCCCTGCTTACGCGTCGTTAGTTTTTCAGCAATGTTATGAATGTCTGACAACAAAAAAGGCGTGTAGTTAATATATGTCGCTTGGTCATTTTTATCGTTTGTTTCATGTGCGACTTCAAAGCCCCAGATAATTGAACTTGCAAACGCTTCGTCTACTGCTTGTTGTTCAAGAAGATTGGCTGAATTGGCTCGATAATACGTATTCAACTGCCTTAAAAAAACCTTATTACCGACCCGCTCAAATTGAACTAAACGTGTATTACCTAATTGACCACGATCTAAACCAATATCGTTTGATCCTATGCCCAAAGGTAGAGCGCTTTGGAAGATAAAAGGTTGGTTAAAATCTTTAATTTCGAGAAATATTTCACCTGAGCTGGGCTGTTGCCAAAAACTGTAAAAACCTTTAACTTGGGTTTTATCTTCGAAAAAATTTGCACTAACTTGAAAGTGGACAAAGGCGAAACAGATAAAAGCCAAGATAACGCTGGTTTTACTGCTTACTTTTTTAAAATAGAGCATTGTTATTCCCTTAAGGTTTAAGCGCTAATTTGGCTAATTAACACGACTTACCTTTTCATTGTTTTTATATTAATGACTTTATCGCAGTGTAAAACAATTAAAGCCTTGCTTACCTTAATGGAATGCATTTATTGATTGCAAGTTAAAATAAAGACAATTACGTATTTAATTCGATATAAGCGCAACATTGCCGAGCAAATAACAGAAAATACAGATTTAATCAGGAACAAACAGAGAGAAATTATCGGGAAGAAAAAGTGGGTCAACGTTAATATAAAATGAAAAAAGCCTTAGACAAGATAACTTATCTAAGGCTTTTTAATAACGAATTTAAGAAGTGATTAACCTACGTGGGCTAGCGCTTCTTTTGCTAAACGTGTAATTTCTGACCAGTTTTTGTTTTCAACAATTTCGTCAGATACTAACCAAGAACCACCACAACATGCAACGTTAGGTAACGCTAAGTAGTTTCTGATGTTATTAATGTTGATACCACCTGTTGGGCAAAAACGAATATCAGGGAAAGGACCACCGATAGACTGGATCGCTTTTACACCACCTGATGCTTCTGCTGGGAAGAATTTAACATGGTCATAACCGTAATCAATTGCATCCATTAATTCAGAAATCGAAGAAATACCAGGGATCAACGCAGTGTTACCTTCGTTACCCGCTTGCAATAAGTCTTTTGTTAAACCTGGGCTAATAGCAAATTTTGAACCGGCGTCAATTGATTGCTGTAATTGCAAACGATTAGTTACTGTACCCGAACCAACAACGGCTTCAGGCAGTTTCGTTGCAATTTCTTTAATAACATCAAGTGCTGCTGGTGTACGTAAAGTCACTTCTAATACTTTTACATTTGCTTCAAGTAGTGCTTCTGCAATTGGCAATGCATCTTCAACTTTCTTAATTACAAGTACAGGAACTATTGGCCCCATAGCAAAAATTTCTTTTGGCGAGAGCTGCCAGTTTTTAGTTATAGTCATAATTCCTCTTTAAATACTTTGTTGAAGGTAGGCTGAAGCGCCTAATAAACCCGGCTGAGATTCAGTGATCACAAACGTTGGGATGTCGTGGTTAAAGCCAGATAAGCGGCCTTTTGCTTCAAATCTACTTCTAAACTCACTGTTGTTAAAAAATTCAATGAAACGCGGTACTATGCCGCCAGCAATATAAACACCACCAAAACTACCCAGTGTAAGTGCTAAATTGCCCGCAAAACTACCTAACGTTTTACAAAACTGTTGTGCGGTTTGCACACAAACATCACAGCTATTTTCAAGTGCTTTTGCTGAAATTTGTTCAGCTGGTAATGTTTTTGGTAAATCGGTATCAATAGCTAATGCTTGATAAATTTGTTCAATGCCTAAGCCTGACAACAACTGTTCATAAGAAACGTGTTCATATTTGGTTAATAAATACGACAAGATTTTTATTTCAGTTTCATCAACTGGGGCAAAGTCAACATGACCACCCTCGCCGCTTAAGCTATGCCACTTACCATCAACAGGTACAACATTGGCAACACCTAAACCTGTGCCTGGGCCACAAATAGAAATCGGTCGTCCTGCAACAGCAGTTCCTTCACCAATTTGTACTTTTTGGCTGTCGTCAAGTAACGGTACAGCGTGGGCAATGGCAGTGTAGTCATTAATCAAAAACAGTTGCTCAATACCTAATTGGCTTTTAAGCGCTGATTTTGAAAATTCCCACGGCAAGTTAGTCATAGAAATTAAGTCATTATCTACAGGACAAGCGATCGCTAAACACGCATTGATCGTTTTCCCAGACAAGCCTTTAATTTCAATATAGTTTTGCAAAATTTCAGCAAGGCCAGAATACTGTGCACATTGATACAACTGAATCTGACTAAACTGACCATCTGCTTCACTAATGGCAACACGCATATTCGTGCCGCCAATATCTGCAATAATATTTACAACCGACATTCCTTTAGTCCTCGTTGTCGAATAAAGAACAAGCTCCAGTATCCGCTGAGCTTAAGTTGCGACGCATAAAGCCAAACAATTCACGGCCCATACCTTGATGATGACCATTAACTTGGAACTTGGCAGTTTCACGTTTTGCAAGTTCTGCTTCATCAACTTTTAAAATAAGCTGTCCTGTTTCACCATTAACTGAAACAATATCACCAGTTTGTACTTTAGCGATCAAACCACCGTCTAATGCTTCTGGGCATAAGTGAATAGCAGCAGGAACTTTACCTGATGCGCCCGACATACGACCATCTGTTACTAACGCAACTTTAAAGCCTTTGTCTTGAAGTACGCCAAGTGGCGGCGTTAATTTGTGTAGTTCTGGCATGCCGCGAGCTTTAGGACCTTGGAAGCGAACAACAGCAACAAAATCTTTTTCTAACTCACCGGCGTCAAAAGCTGTTTGAAGTTCGTGTTGATCTTCAAAAACAACCGCTGGAGCTTCAACAATTGTGCTACCTTCACGTAGTGAAGAGGTTTTAAGCACTGATATACCTAAGTTACCTTTAAGTACTTTCATGCCGCCGTCTTCTTTAAACGGTTTGCTGACAGTAGTAATCACTTCAGGGTCGCCCGAAACATCAACACTATCAACCCACTTAAGTTGCCCTGCTTCATCAAGCACTGGTTTTTGGGTATATTTGCTTAAACCTTTACCACAAATAGTTTCAACGTCTTCGTGAACTAAACCTGCAGCAATAAGCTCTTTGAATAATAACGCCATGCCACCAGCTTCTTGGAACTGGTTGATATCTGCGTGACCATTCGGATAAATGCGTGTTAATAACGGTACTGCATCTGAAATATCATTAAAATCTTGGAAGTTAATGATAATACCTGCCGCTTTTGCAAACGCGATAATGTGCATGGTTAAGTTTGTAGAACCACCCGTTGCTAATAAAGCAACGATAGCATTTACGATTGAACGCTCATCGATCATTCTACCAATTGGTTGGTAGTTACCCGATTGTTGCGTTAAACGTGTTGCTTGACGAGCAGCGGCTTTAGTTAATTCTTCACGTAGTGGCGTGTTTGGCGCAATAAAAGACGCACCCGGTAAATGCAAGCCCATCACTTCAACCACTAATTGGTTAGAGTTTGCTGTACCAAAGAAAGTACAAGTACCTGCACTATGGTAAGACGCAGATTCTGCTTCTAGTAACTCTTCTTCGCCAACTTCGCCTTTTGCGTAAGATTGACGTACACGTGCTTTTTCTTTATTTGGTAAACCTGAAGGCATTGGACCTGCAGGTACAAAAACAGTTGGTAAATGACCAAAAGTCATGCTGGCAATTAATAAACCAGGGACAATCTTGTCACAAATACCTAGCATTAACGCGCCATCGAACATGTTGTGCGATAAACCAACGGCTGTCGACATTGCAATAACGTCGCGGCTCATTAGGCTTAAATCCATGCCTGGCTGACCTTGGGTAACACCGTCACACATTGCCGGTACACCACCAGCAAACTGAGCAATGCCGCCAGTTTCTTTTACCGCAGCTTTAATAATTTCTGGGTAAGTTTCGTATGGCTGATGTGCACTAAGCATATCGTTGTATGCAGACACAATGGCAATATCTGAATGATTAACACCTTTTAATGTGTTTTTATCTTCTTTACCACAAGCAGCAAAACCATGGGCTAAGTTGCCACATGATAAACTTGCACGGTGAACCGTTTCTGATTTAGCTGCATCGATTTTAGCTAAATACGCTGAACGTGTAGCTTTACTACGTTCAATAATACGGTTAGTAATTTCTAAAATTTGTTTATTCATGGTACTACTCCGCCCAGTACACCTGAACATTTACGTCCGGGTGTTGTAAAAATGCGCGTATTGGCATTTCTAAAATGTTTGAATCGCTCAGTGCTTGTTCTAACACTGCTTTTTTACTACTGCTTGAAATGTGTAAAAAGGTATTAGCACTTTTTAATAAGGTTGCGTAAGTAAAAGTAATGCGATCGTGAGGAGCCGTTGTAGGTACAACTTTCATCAAGGCATCGCTATTGTCTAATGCAAGCGCTTGTTCTATTTCTTGGCTACATGGGAATAACGATGCAGTATGACCATCTTCACCCATGCCTAAAATTAAAACATCTAATGGTAACAGTGCGTTTTCAGCACCGACATTTAGATCAGCTAATGTTTCTGCGCATAACTCTTCACCTTGTTTGAGGTGAAAAAATTTCGCGTCTTTTGCTTTATTAACTAATAAATTTTCATGCACCAAACGGGTATTGCTATCGTTACTGTCGATATTTACCCAACGTTCGTCAGCTAAAGTCACCGTCACTTTTCTCCACGGTAAATCTTTTTGTGACAAGGCTTCGAAAAAACCTTTTGGTGTTGAACCGCCAGAAACTGCGATACTCGCACTTCCTTTAGCTTTAATAGCACTCGACAATAAGTCTGCTACTTTTTCAGCAAGCTCTACGTCTAACGCGGCTCTTGTTTCGAAATCATTTAACTGGTGCATTATTCAACCCACTGGCGATCATCACGCGCGATTAAAGAAATTGAAGAAACTGGTCCCCAAGAACCGGCTGGATATGGTTTTGGTTTCTCGTTGCTTGACTGCCATGCATCAATAATGCTGTCGGCCCATGCCCATGCAGCTTCAACTTCGTCACGGCGCACAAATAGTGCTTGGTTACCGTTGATAACTTCCAACATTAAACGCTCGTATGCATCAACAACACGAGTATCTTTATAGGTATCTGAGAAACTTAAATCGAGTTTGTTCTCATGAATATTCATTTGAGAAGCAATACCTGGAATCTTGTTCATCATTTGCAATTCAACACCTTCATCAGGCTGCAAACGAATGGTTAACTTGTTAGCAGGTAAGTCAACATAGCTGTCTTTGAAAATATTGTGCGGTTGCTTTTTAAAGTGCACCACAATTTCACTGTGCTTTGCAGGCATACGCTTACCGGTGCGTAAGTAAAATGGAACACCTGACCAACGCCAGTTGTCAATTTCAGCTTTAATAGCAACAAATGTTTCAGTAGTGCTGTCTTTGTTAGCACCTTCTTCATTTAAGTAACCCGGTACTGGTACACCATTTAAGTAACCGTCGGTGTATTGGCCACGTACCGTTTTATCTTTAATATTGTGGCGAGTAATAGGTACAAGCGCTTTAATCGCTTTTAACTTTTCATCACGAATACTGTCAGCGTCAAGTTCTGCTGGCGGCTCCATGGCAAGAAGAGACAAAATTTGTAACAAGTGATTCTGGATCATGTCACGCATTTGCCCTGCTTCATCATAAAAACCAAAACGTCCTTCAATACCTACGCTTTCCGCGACGGTAATTTGTACGTGGTCGATAGAGTTTCTATCCCAGTTTGTGGTAAATAATGAGTTAGCAAAACGTAAAACGATTAAGTTAAGTACGGTTTCTTTACCTAAATAATGGTCAATACGGTAAATTTGGTTCTCTTTAAAATACTTTGATACATGGTCGTTGATCACTTTTGAGCTTTCAAGACAATGGCCAATTGGTTTTTCCATCACCACTCTGTCTGCATCTGTGATCAATTTAGCGTGGTCTAAACCATTACCAATATCACCGTATAATGCTGGTGCAGTTGAGAAATAATAAACACGCGTTTCATGGCCACCAGCTAATGTGTCAGCAAGGTTAACGTAAGACTCAGCATTTTTAATATCTAGGTGTTGATATACTAAACGCGCTAAAAAACGCTCTAGCACTTCTTCATTAATAGGCTCTGAAATAAACTTATTTAAGTTTTCTAACACTAAAGCAATAAATGCCTCGTTGTCGATGTCTTGACGAGCGGCGCCAATAATGCGGCTATCATTGTGTAACAACCCAGCATTATCTAGTTGGTATAAAGCAGGTAGCAATTTACGACGAGATAAATCGCCTAACGCACCGAAGATAACTATTTCACTAGCTGATTGACTATCATTATTTTTCATAAAGGAATTCTCGAGTTCACTTATTGTAACTAAACTACATTGGCTTTAATTTAGCGTTAGATTCTTCATCAGTAAAGAACTTTTTGTAATTTTACTACATTTTTTAACCGAATGGTAATATCTGGGGTTTAAAACAACTTTTGAAAGTTAAAGTTATTAAATATTTGCAAAAAATTACTGTTTTGATTTATATTAGACGAAAAAATGAAATAAATTTTCAGTTTTTATGTTATAAATAGAGAAAATTTATTACAGCCAATAAAAATATCTAGGGTTACTAACCATGAATATACTAGAAAAAATTACTAACGAGTTAGATACATTTAGTAAGTCTGAACGCAAAGTTGCCGAAGTAATTTTGGCTTCACCAGGAACGGTAATTCACGCCAGTATTGCAGCACTTGCTAAGCAAGCTAATATTAGTGAGCCAACGGTTAACCGCTTTTGTAGACGTTTAGATACTAAAGGCTACCCAGACTTTAAATTACATTTGGCTCAAAGCTTGGCTAACGGTACCCCCTACGTAAACCGCCATGTTGACGAAAACGATAGTGCTGAAGAATACACAGGTAAAATTTTCGAATCGACCATGGCTAACCTTGAATTAGCACGTAAAAGTTTAGACCCAAATATTATCAACCGCAGTGTTGATTTGTTAACGCAAGCAAACAAAATTTCATTTTTTGGTCTAGGTGCCTCTGCGGTTGTAGCACATGATGCGCAAAACAAGTTTTTCCGCTTCAATGTCCCTGTTGTTTACTTTGATGACATATTAATGCAACGAATGAGTGCTATAAACAGTCGCCAAGGTGATGTTGTAGTTGTTATTTCACACACAGGTCGCACAAAATCATTGGTTGAAGTAGCAAGTTTAGCGCGTGAAAACGATGCTACCGTAATTGGTATTACTACTGAAGGTACGCCACTGGCGAAGGAATGTACTATGGTACTTTCTGTTGATGTGGCAGAAGATACCGATCTTTATATGCCGATGTCGTCTCGTATTGCACAGTTAACCTTAGTTGACATTCTGGCGACAGGTTTTACCTTGCGCCGCGGTACTAAATTTAGAGATAACCTGAAGAAAGTGAAAGACAGCTTACGTAGCTCTCGCTTTGAACGAAAAGAATAATTTTTATTATACAACTAACGCAAGCGCCTAAAACTAAGCGTAACTTTCGCAATAGCTTAATATTTAGCGTGTATTTTTTAAACATTTAAAAACAAGATTGGTAAGGATTAAGATGCCTAGAAGAACGAAGATTGTTGCAACATTAGGCCCAGCAACTGAAGATAGAAGCGTATTAAAAGAAGTATTAGCCGCTGGTGTAAACGTAGTAAGACTTAACTTTTCACACGGTAGTCCACAAGATCATATTGACCGTGCCAACCAAGTACGTGAACTTGCAAAAGAGCTAGGCATTTATGTTGGTATTTTAGGCGACTTACAAGGTCCAAAAATCCGCGTATCTACATTTAAAGACGGTCCAATCAAATTAGCAATTGGCGATAAATTCGAACTTGATGCAACATTGCCAAAAGGCGAAGGTTGCCAAGAAAAAGTGGGGATTGATTACAAAAAGCTTCCTCAAGATGTAAGCGAAGGCGATATCTTGTTGCTTGACGATGGTCGTGTGCAATTAAAAGTATTAAAAAATACTGAAACGTCAGTATTTACTGAAGTAACTGTTGGTGGCCCTTTATCGAATAACAAAGGTATTAACCGCCAAGGTGGTGGTTTAACAGCTCCTGCCCTAACAGCAAAAGATAAAGAAGACATTAAATTAGCTGCTGAAATTGGAGTTGATTTCCTTGCTGTTTCTTTCCCTCGCGACGCGGCAGATATGCGTGAAGCGCGTTTACTTGCTCAAGAAGCTAACTGTAACGCTCGTTTAGTGTCAAAAATCGAACGTGCTGAAGCAGTAAACGATGACAAAGTTCTTGATGAAATTATTTTAGCGTCTGACGTTGTTATGGTTGCCCGTGGTGATTTAGGTGTTGAAATTGGTGATGCAGCCTTAGTAGGTAAGCAAAAACATATCATTGCCCGCTCTCGTCAATTAAACCGTGTGGTTATTACTGCAACCCAAATGATGGAAACCATGATTGAGCAGCCAATGCCAACACGTGCAGAAGTGATGGATGTATCTAATGCTGTATTAGATGGCACCGATGCCGTAATGCTTTCAGCTGAAACCGCAGCCGGCAAATACCCAGTTGAAACAGTTAAAGCGATGGCCTCTGTTTGTGTCGGGGCTGAAGCTCACCGTTCAGTGAATACGTCTGGACACCGCATTGAACTAACATTCTCTGAAATTTCAGAAACTGTTGCTTTATCAGCAATGTATGCAGCAAACCACTTAGACGGTGTTAAAGCAATTATCGCGTTAACTGAGTCGGGCCAAACAAGTAAGATTATGTCTCGTATTACTTCAGGTTTACCGATTTACTCGTTATCACGTCACAATAAAACCCTAAATAAAACGGCAATTTATCGTGGTGTTTATCCGGTTGAGTTTGATTCAACACAAAGCACTGATGAAAGTTTATCAAACGACATCTTGTCTGCGGTTGCTAAGCAAGCCAACCTTGCTGAAGGTGATAAAATCATCTTAACTCACGGTGACTTAATGGAAACTGTTGGTGCAACCAATACCGTTAAAGCATTAAAAGTAACAAAAGCACATTTAAGCTAAGACAAAAAGTCTGCTTATAGAACAGAAAAAACCTGCTTTTTAGCAGGTTTTTTTATGGGGGTTACTTACTTGAAGGTTTTCTTGAAGATTTTCTTGCAAAAGTAACTTTACAACATGTTAACTAAAAAGTGTTTTTAACTAAGAAAACTAGTGTGCTCTGTGTAAGATTTTTTCGGTTTAGTCGGACATTCTTTGCCTACTGTGCCGATATATAAAAAGCCGACAATTTCATCATCTTCACTAACATTCAACTGCTGCTTAACGTGGCTATTGTAGCTTAACTCACCGGTTCGCCACATTGCGCCATAACCTAAAGCGACTGCAGCCATTTGCATGGCATGTACAGCGCAGCCAGCGGCTATAACCTGCTCTTGTTTCGGTACTTTTTCATGTTCAACAATTTTTGTCGTAACCGTCACGATAAGTGGCGCGCGAAAAGCCATTTTGGCTGTTTTAGCAATTTTTGCCTCGTCTGCGTTATTTAACGTAACAGCCTCGACAAAAATTTTACTAAGCTTATGTAAGCCGCGCTCTTGTGCAACCGTAAAGTGCCAAGGTTTAATACCACCATGATCAGGTACTTTCATACCCGCTTGTAAAATTAACGCTAAATGGTCATTACTGGGCGCAGGTGCTTGTAACATAGGTGTAGATTGACGGTTAATTAACAGGTCAACAGCTTGCATTTAATTCCTATTATCAATAGTTTGTTTTTACCAATAGTAAACAAACTTTACGATTTGATCATTACTTTTAACAAAAGCTAACCGATCAAATGCTCTGTTTTTGATTGATAATATCGATTGGCATAATAATCAACACTGGTAAATCGGCCTGCACCAATGAAAAATAACGCCAGTAACATAATGAAATAGGTCGCTGAAAACTCAATGCCGTTGTTTAACACAACAATACTGCCATTTTCATAAAGCCAATTAGTATTACCATTTTCTTCTAATATTTCACGCATCACACTGAGTTTGTCAGCCGTTCGTTCAGAATTGAGTAAGCTCTCTTGAGCACCTTCTATACCTACCCAATCAAGCACTTTTGCCGGGCTAGTGTCAGTATTCGTTGGCGTTATCGCAAACCAACCATTGTCTAAATGGACGGTTGTTGCCGCAATGATCATCGTAAACATTAAAGGTAGTGAAATCAGGCGTGTAAATAACCCAATAATCAGTAACACCCCGCCAAACAATTCTGTCCACATGGCTAAATTGGCTAATAATTCAGGAAACGGCAAACCTAATCCCCAGTCAGCATTACCAAACCATTCCACTATTTCAGGTTTAGCTAATAACTGACTTATACCTGAAACATCAGGATCTGACAGTTGTGCTTTGCTATATCCTGCCATGATAAATACTGGTCCTAAATACAAACGAATTAACAACGCAGGAATGCCGTCTGCAGATACCATTTTGTTAATAATGCTCTGATAAGTTTTAATAAGGTTCATAATTAATTCTGTTAGTGATTTTGCTTAATAGACCTTAAATATAGCTGTTGCCTTTCAATTATTTTACAAATACTTATTTATTTACAATTCTTACTACTTAAATGCGCCAAGATTAAGTAGCATATAGGATTAGCACTAATAGCCAATTTATAGCCACTTTAAGAAAAATAGTGATTCAAAATGATCAAAAAAATATTAAGTAAGACATGGACTGTTTTAAATACGTTTAGAAAAGTTATTATTAATCTGGTGTTTTTCACCTTGTTGTTTGTATTTTTTGCTGCGTTAACTAGCAGCGACAACGAAATTATTGTTCCTAAAAACAGCGCATTAGTATTAAATATTCGCGGTGATATTGTAGAGCAGAAAAAAGAAATAGAGCCGGTTAACGAATTTTTAAACCAAGCCATGCAGTCTAATGATGAAGATCCAGAAGTTCTCATTGGTGACATTATCAAGGTTATTGAGCATGCTAAAACAGATGACCGTATCGAGTTGCTTGTTCTACAGCTGCACAAAATGAAAGGCTCTGGTATCACCAAACTTAAAGACATTTCACAAGCGATTGAATCTTTTAAAGAAAGCGGTAAAAAAGTTATCGCCATTGGCGACCAATATTCACAAAACCAATACTACCTTGCTAGTTACGCTGACGAAATTTGGTTAAACCCCAAAGGTTGGTTGATGTTAGACGGTTACGGTCGTTACCAACTGTACTTTAAGTCTGCTTTAGAAAAACTTTCTATTAGCCAACACGTGTTTCGCGTTGGTACCTATAAATCTGCCGTAGAACCGTATATTCGTGATGATATGTCTGATGCGGCAAAAGAAGCCAATAAAGTGTGGTTAAATGATTTATGGAGCCAATATAAAGAAGATGTTGCTACGCAGCGTAACTTCGAGATCAGTAACTTTGACGAAACAACTGACGCATTGGTAAGTAAACTTAAAGCCGCAGACGGTAACATTGCAACGTATGCTTTAAATAATCAGTGGGTTGACCAGTTAAAAAATCGTGAACAAATCAACCAATCTCTCGTTGAAATGGTTGGCAAAAATAAACACAACGCCTTTAAGCACATTAAATTTAATGATTATTTAACTGCGATCACACCAGCGATTCCTATGCCTTCTGTAATTCCAGATAAGGTTGCCGTAATAGTAGCCCAAGGGACCATTTTAGACGGAACGCAAAAAGCAGGTACGATTGGCGGTGACAGCACAGCAAAACTATTACGAAAAGCGCGTTTAAATGACGATGTTAAAGCGGTTGTTTTACGAGTTGACAGCCCAGGCGGTAGCGCACACGCTTCTGAAATTATTCGCCAAGAAGTTGAGCTATTAAAAGCAGCAGGAAAACCTGTTGTCGCTTCAATGGGCACCTATGCTGCCTCGGGTGGTTATTGGATTTCAGCGCCAGCAAACAAAATTTACGCCTCTCCTACTACCATCACTGGCTCAATTGGTATTTTCGGCTTTATGATCACTTTAGAAAATTCATTAAGTAAACTCGGCATTCATACCGACGGTGTTGGCACCACAGAAATTGCAGGTTTTGGTTTAACCCGTCCATTAACTGATGGCATGGCAGATATTTTCCAGTTAAGCATTGAACGTGGATACCGCGACTTTATTTCTTTAGTTGCTGAAAGTAGAGATATGTCGTTAGCGCAAGTTGACGCTATTGCGCAAGGTCGAGTTTGGTCTGGTGTAAAAGCGAAAGAGCTCGGCTTAGTCGATGAGCTAGGTAATTTAGATGATGCCATCGCTGCTGCTGCAAGCATTGCTGGTTTAGCGCAATTTGATACCTTATTGATCGAAAAAACGTTATCTGCACGCGACCAATTCTTAAAAGAATTGCTTGGTCAAGCAAGTGTTTACTTGGGTGAACCTACCCCTGCGACAATAACGCCGGTTAATAACGTATTTAAAACCTTACAAGCAGAGTTTGAACAGTTTAATAATATGAACGATCCGCAGGGCATTTATTCATTTTGTTTGACTTGCCAAGTAAACTAACGCTTAATTAGCTCAACAAAATAAATTAACATTAAGCCCTATTTATTAGGGCTTTTTAATGACTGATTTATTCTTTATAAACAAGTATTACTGAAAATAACTGAACTGACATGACAGATAAAAAACGCATCTATATCGCCTACACGGGCGGTACCATTGGTATGAAAGCAAGCAAACAAGGTTACGTACCGGTAAAAGGCCATCTAAGCGATGCCATCTTAAAAACACCAGACTTTCATCGCAGCGAAATGCCAGAATTTGATATTAACGAATATCAGCCTTTAATCGACTCTTCCAATATGGCACCAAGTGATTGGCAACGCATCGCTGATGACATTAAAGCAAACTATGATGATTACGACGGTTTTATTGTCTTACATGGCACAGACACCATGGCATATACCAGCTCGGCTTTATCATTCATGTTTGAAGGGTTAACTAAGCCAATTATCATTACGGGCTCACAAATTCCTTTTAGCCAATTACGATCAGACGGCCAAGTAAATTTACTTAATTCGTTATTTATTGCCGCCAATTACCCAATTAACGAAGTGGGTTTATATTTCAACAATAAACTCTTTCGTGGTAATCGCAGCATTAAGGCGTATGCCGATGGTTTTAACGCTTTTGATTCACCAAACATGGCGCCGTTATTAGAGGCAGGCATTAACATCAAATTAGTTTCAGGAAAGCTTAGTGATGAGACTCAGCAAACCATGCTGCCACTAAGTTTAAGTCAAATAACGCCACAACCCATTGGCGTTGTCCATTTGTATCCGGGGATCAGCAGTGAATTGATCGCAAACGTTATTCGACAACCAGTTAAAGCGCTAATTTTACGAAGCTATGGTGTTGGCAATGCGCCGCAAGATGAACAATTACTCGATTTATTAAAGCTTGCCCGTGAACAAGAAATTGTCGTGGTTAATTGCAGCCAATGTATTCAAGGCACCGTTAATATGGACGGTTATGCAACAGGTAATGCGTTAAGCCAGTGTGGCGTGATCAGTGGTTTAGATATGACCTTAGAAGCCACTTTAACTAAACTACACTATTTGCTGTCGCAACAGCATGATTTTGAGACCATTGGCAAGTTAATGCAACAAAATCTTCGCGGGGAATTAACGCCACTTAAGCATTAACATCACTTAAACATTAACACCACTTAAACATTAACACCACTTAAACGTTAGTACCGACAAGCTTATTCAAGGCAAAACAAATAACATAATAAAAGCACTCCAAGGAGTGCTTTTTTAATTTCTGTTCAAACGTTTAGCATGCTACTACGCACAAAAGATAGGTTTAATGCGTTCAATATAATGAATATCGTCGTTATCAACACGCCCTACTTTTAACCACTCTGTAAGCAAAGCAGGTAAATCAACTTTACCACCACTTAACATTTGATTTTGCATCAAGTTAACTTGCACCGCTAAACGTTGCTCATTAAATTCATTCGGCGACTCTATACCTGCCAATATTTCTAACTCTAGTGTTTTATCGGCGCGCGCTAGTCCTTTATTAGACTTGGCAACAACCGCCAGTTTTTTCTGCCAACTTGCCGGTAACTCGTTAAATTGTGTTAGTTGCTCAAATTCAGTATTTGGGTCTTCGGCAAGCGTTTCCAATACATAAAAAAGTAGTTGCCACTGTTGTGTCACTTGGCTTTGTTTTGCCGATTCAATAGCGTTTTTAATGCTAAGTGAAAATGACTCTATCGCCTTAACAACGCCTTTAAGAATAGGTTTTTGTTGTAAAACATTGCTTAGTAACTGATCCGATTCTGCTAATAAACTTATCAACGTTTTGATATCAGCATTAGCGTCGAATTTCTGTTGAATGTCGGTTAGCTGTTGCTGAAAATCTTGCTGTAATTTCGCTTGCGTGTCTTTTTCAATCGCTTGAACTTGTTCACGCTTAGCAAAAATATCATCATTTATTTTTCGAAACGACAACCACAGCTTGTTTTCATCTTTTGGTCCACAATAGCCAATCTGTTTCCACTTAGCTTGTAAGTCTTTCACTTGGTTAACCACTGAAAACACATCTTCTGAATCAGCTAACTCTGTTACTTGTTTGATAAGCTGACGTTTCAATGCGCCATTGTCGTTATGGTACTGCGAAATAGCGGTTTTAAGTGGTTTTAAAGTTTCGTTAAACTCGTGCTGTAAATCTTTATACGCTTGTCGGTCTACTTCTCCAGCGTCTTTCCATTGCTGTTGGAGTTTATTTAATTGACCATCAATCGCTTTCCATTGTGATAAATCAAGGCCCGCTTGGTTAGTTATAAATTCTTGTACAAAGCTTTTTGCATTTTCAATAACTTGCTTACGCGTCGTTAAGTGTTGCTCGCGCAGTTTTTCTTGCTCTGCGTAAAACAAACGACACGGCGCAAACGCTTTTTCACAGGCTTCGTTAAACGCGTGATTAAGATCTTTATCAATATCGTCATCTGCATGCCCTAATGAATTCCAGGTACTGCGAAACTCTTTTACTTTTGCCGCTTGTGCTTTAGGGTTATCTAATGGCGTTGAAACAAGTTGCAAGATCTCTTCAAGTAACTGTTGTTTTCGAGGGGTCGCAATATAATGTTCCCAATCGCTCAAATCAGATATTTTTTCTGAAACACCTTCGTATTCGCGCTGCAGTTTTTGCTGTTGTTTATTATCTAGTTTGGCAAACAGGCTATCAACGCGTTTAAATACGCCAAACGCCGCGTTATATTTACCGGAATTAATTAACCGCTTAACATCGTTAATTTTCTTTTGTGTCTGTGAAAACAACTGGCGCTGCTCAGCAAAAAGTGGCTTTAAGGCAACTTGCCACTGCTTGGTGATTTCTGTGTGTGCATCAGCAATAGACTCTGGTAAAAAGCCTGCCGCATTTTTCTCAACTTGCTGCCAATCTTTTTTCCACTGATCATAGCTAGGCAGTTTGTCGTTAAGCGCTTCCACTGTCGTAGGTACCGTCAATTGAGATATTTTCGAAATTAAATGCGTAGCTTGTGTCACCGACTCAGCGATCATCGGCAGCTGCGTTAATTTATGGCTTTGCTCAGCTAACGTTTTAAGGAAGGTGTTCTTATCTTTTTGCTCTAAAACAGACTCATTAATAGCTGTTGTTAGCTGCTTAATTTGTTGCTGATAGTCGTCATTGTCAACCGTTTCATTATTGAAAATAGCTGTCGCTAATTTTTGACTAAGTGCGGCGATTGATTGTGTATAAGTTTGCTGCGCTTGAAGTTTAGCTTGCGCTAATTCACGAACAATTTTCGCTTGCTCAAAATCTTCAGCTTTTTGGGCAAATGCTTTATCAATTTGAATGCTAATTACATCGAACTTCTCTAAAAATTCTTGTTGAACTTGTTCTGAAAGACAGTCAAATTCGGCCTTAGCACTTTGCCATTGCCCAATAAGTTCTTCTTTTTTAGCCAACATCTGCTCATAATCATTAGCATCTTTTAATGACAATAATTTAGACAAGGTTAGTTGGGTTGTTTTTTGCAGTTTTAACGGTTTTTCAGCCGCTTCACGTAAGTTATTGAGCTTATCTAACACTAATTGCTTAATGTCTGCCTGCTGCGTTTTTTTCGCAAAACGTTCAAGTGTGGCGACATCATTGGTTTGTTCAACAATATAACGCTGAACGTCACTATTTTGTTTCTGGTTAAAAACACTGACCAGCAATTGCGGCTTAGCTAATTTTTCTAGCATCGCAATGATAAGTTCTGAGTGACTCGCATCAGTACTGCTTAACCAAGCTTCAAGCTGTGACTTATCTGTTGCTGATTTTAAATAATCAAGTTGCTGGGCTAAGTTAAGCTTTAGTTCGTCTTGACCAAGTAATATTGCTTGTACTTTTTTATTGGCAAAATTACGTAATTTTTCAAGTGAGTTTTCTTTACTTGCTAATAGCCACTGGTCAAAGTTGTTTAACTTAATTAACACTGCTCGACGTACTAAGTCGCTTTCGTCATTTGCGAGTAAGTCGCTAAGGGTTTTAAGCTGTTCGGCGTTATCTAAAGATAATTCGTTTTGCACGGCAAGTACACGAACACTTGCATCTTTGTGTTGCCAGTTAGATTTGAAAAATTTGGAAAAGATCATAGTTTGGAAAACCTAGCAATACTTTGAGTATCGTTTTTATTTTGAGTGAATTCGTCTTTTAATGCGCGTTTAGTTTTGTGAACAATTTCGCCATCAGAGCCAATGGTTAGCATTTGATCTGAGTCTAAATGTCGCGATTGATAAGCCATACTTAATTGAATCGCTGACGCTTGCTGCTCAGCGTCCACTTTATTGCCTTCTGGCCACCGCCCTGTTTCTGCAGCATGTTTTAAGCGTAAATACATTTCTTCTGACATATTGTCGACGATGTTAATTAAGTCCATATTACTTATTACTCTTTTTCAGAAATATCAGGCGGATACGTGTGATAATGTATAATACAAAACCAATAAATGTGCTCGCTAAAGCGCCGTTGTATTGCCATGAACCCGGTTGGGCATTGTACCAATAGAGAAACAAAAAACCGCCGCAAAAAAGTAACATTGCAATAAATGATTGGTTCATCAACTTCTGTGACTTTTCGATAATGGTCGTCTTTCTGATGGTCAACAATTTTTCTTCAGAAAGCTCACTCATCTCTAACTGACAATGTGAACAGATTTTTGCTTTGTCGGAAATCTTCTTTTTACAACTTGGGCAATTGATAACAGCCATGCTTTACTCGTGTGAACAATTTAGCGTTATTATATTCAAAAAAAACACCCTTGCGGGTGTTTTTTTAAGGCTTTTTATAAAAATGTTGATAAAAGCTAATTGATATCAAATTCAACGTATCAATTAGGATTTGTTTTTCCACAAATCAGCATTTTTAATACCAAGCTTTTCAGGATCGAACGTGTAGGTTTCAACACCTTCTTTTTGTTGGCGTTCATAGTCTTTCAAGGCTTTTATTGCAGGTTTAGCCATGAAGAAAATAATAATAATGCCAATAATGTTTAACCAAGCCATCATGCCAACACCAACATCACCTAATCCCCAAGCAATGTCTGCCGCTTTTACTGTTCCGTAAAAAGTAGCCCCCATGATCATTACTTTAAGTAAAAAAGTAAGCGCTGGAATTTTAAGGGTACGCTTGATATAGGAAACATTGTTTTCGGCAATAAAGTAGTAAGCCAAGATAGTTGTAAAGGCAAAGAAGAATAAAGCTAAAGCGATAAATGGTTTTCCTAACCCCGGCAACATACTGTCGACAGCAATTTGCGTAAACGCTGGGCTATTAGCTGCTACATCGGCAGCAACATTTTGCACGATAAACGTAGCGCTACCTTCTAACTGTACGTTGTAAGATTGGGTAATTAAAATCATAAATGCTGTTGCAGAGCAAACAAACAAGGTATCGATATAAACCGAAAAGGCTTGTACTAAACCTTGCTGTGCAGGATGTGCCACTTCAGCGGCAGCGGCTGCATGCGGACCAGTACCTTGACCAGCTTCGTTAGAATAGACGCCACGCTTTACGCCCCAACCAATAGCCGCACCAACACCAGCCATAGGTGAAAATGCATCGGTAATGATCATCATAAAAATGCCCGGCAAACGATCGATATTTAACGCGATCATGGCAAAAGCAATAATAATATAGGCAAGCGCCATAAATGGCACCACAACTTGGGTGAAGTTCGCAATGCGTTTAACACCACCAAAAATGATAAAACCTAACAGTAAAACAATACCAACAGCAGTATAAATTTTAGCAGAGCTAATTGGGCCTAAAGCTGTATCAATAATAACGCCAGCGCCAAATGCCATTTCAACGGCATTACCAATACTGTTTGATTGCACTGTCGGTAACAATAACCCACAAGCAATGATTGTCGCGATAGCAAATATCCAGGCATACCATTTTTGACCCATCGCTTTTTCGATGTAGTACGCTGGACCACCACGGTAAATACCGTCTTCTTCTTCTTTATAAATTTGTGCATTGGTAGATTCAATGTAAGCAGTTGCGGCGCCAAAAAATGCAACAACCCACATCCAAAATACTGCACCTGGGCCACCAAAACCAATAGCAGCAGCCACACCGGCAATATTACCGGTACCAACTCGACCAGATAAAGAAACAGCTAACGCTTGAAAAGATGAAATACCTTTTTCAGAACTTTTGCCCGACAAAAGTAGTCGCCACATTTCGCGAAAATGACGTACTTGCACAAAGCGCGTTAACACACTGAAGAAAACACCTGCACCAAGGCATAAATAAATTAGCCATGGGCTCCATATAAAACCATTAAGGGTATTTACGAAATCTTGCACAATAACTCCTGTTATTAAGTATTTTTATTATTTGACTAGGCTCTTAGTTCATCTACAACATGGTAAATCGCTGACAAAACGTCTCGACCAAACAAATGGCTACGAACATCAGACCAACCTACGCTGTGATCAGGCAATAAATCGTTATCTTTAAACGGCATTTCTATCGTGTAAGCCAAACAATTAAATTGTTCACCAACCCAGTTTGTCGCAACTGTTGGATTGGCTTGACCTGGTTCATCTTTATCGTAACCAATATCGTCTTGAAATTCGGGAGTAATGTTTATTAACACTTGTTTAAATTTGTTGGCTAAAGCTTCGTCTTTGTCAGTATAGGACGGATTTCCTTCACAGCCAGCAACAAAGTTATAAGGAAGTGCTTCATCGCCGTGAATGTCTAAAAACATATCGACGCCAATTGCTAACATTTGCTCACGCACTAAAAACACTTCTGGGCTTTTTTCCATTGAAGGCTTTAACCATTCACGGTTTAAGTTGATTCCTGCGGCATTGGTACGTAAGTGACCACGGTAACTGCCATCGGGGTTCATATTGGGCACGACATAAAATACCGCTTTATTAAGCAGAGCACGAGCAGCGCCGTCATCTTCATCAAGCAGTCTGTCTAAAAAGCCTTCGATAAACCATTCTGCCATGGTTTCCCCTGGGTGCTGTCTTGCCGTTAGCCATACCTTTTTCTTACCTTCACCCTCTTCACCAATTTTGAGCATGCTAATATCACGACCATCTAAGGTGTGACCTAAGATCTGTAATTGGCAATCAATATCAAGTTGTGCGTTATGAATAAGATCTTGGTGGCGCTCATATGAATAAGGGCAAAAATAAGCAAAATAAACTGAGTCGTATTCTGGTGTTAAAGTGATGCTGAGGGTATTACCGTCGTATTGAGTTGGCACACGAAACCAATGTTCACGATCATATGATGCAACCGCTTGGTAATTTTCCCAACCTTCAACATAAGCGGCTTTACCCGCATTGGTAATGTTTAATGTGTGCTGACAGCGATCAGTATTATGAAGTTTGAAGTGAAACCACTGGTAAAACTCTGAATCATTATCATGTTTGATTTCTAATTCAATATTTTCAGGGTTGGTCGCGTTAATAACGCGAATATTTCCGCTATCAAAATTATCAGATATTTTTGGCGTGTTTTGAGCAAGAATAGGCATAATTTGTATCAATTATTTTTTAGAATAACTTAGTGTACACAATCCTAATGCAAAGCTAAAGCGTTCTAAAATACAAACCCAATTCCGAAGAATATCCTATAGAACTATACTTTATAGTATTATCTTCACTTACCACATAATAACTGGGATAACCTTTTATTCTAAAACTTTGTTTTACTTGTTCGTTACCTAAGGCAATAGGCATGGTTAACTGGTGTTCTTTAGCAAAGTCTTGAACTTGTTGTTTATCAACAAAATCAAGTGCAACAACGACAATATTAATTTGATTATTGTTTTGATATAACGTCTGTAAATTGCCAATACTGGCATGACAAACTTGGCACCAAGGCGCAAAAAAATAATAAACAGTAGAAGCGTTATTAATGTGGGTTGAATGAAGTTTAGCGCCATTTAAATCAATATCTTCGCCATCAAGCGTGGTTAATGGCGTAGACAACTTATCTAATGCAGTCGCGTTGCCAAGCATGTCATAAGATTTAAACGCAGAAATACATAAAAATATGGTAATAAAAACCAAACTTTGTAATAGCAAGTTTCGCAACAAAACGCTTTCCGATAAGTGAACCTTGCTAATAAGACCGAGCAAACCGTGAATTTTTTTCAAAAAAAAATCCGAAAATTAATTTCGGATTTTATCACATCAATTACAGGGCTGAGCTTAACCGATTTTAGTGACACCTTTCATATAAGGTTGTAATACGGTTGGCACTTCAATACTACCATCAGCTTGTTGGTAGTTCTCTAAAATAGCCACTAAAGTACGACCTACCGCTAAGCCAGAGCCGTTTAGTGTATGAACTAATTCAGGTTTGTTCGTTTCGCTGTTGCGATAGCGAGCTTGCATTCTGCGCGCTTGGAAATCCCCCATGTTTGAACAAGATGAAATTTCACGGTAAGTATTTTGCGCAGGTAGCCAGACTTCAATATCAAACGTTTTTGTTGCACTAAAGCCAATATCACCAGTACACAAAACTACGGTACGGTAAGGTAGCTCTAGTTTTTCTAGAATTTTTTCCGCGTGACCCGTTAATTCTTCTAGCGCTTGGAAAGAGGTTTCAGGCTTAACAATTTGGACCATTTCAACTTTATCAAACTGGTGCTGGCGAATTAAACCACGAATATCACGTCCATAAGAGCCAGCTTCACTGCGAAAACATGGTGTATGAGCTACCATTTTGATCGGTAATTCCGCTTCTTCTACAATTTCGTCACGCACTAAGTTTGTTAGCGGTACTTCTGCCGTAGGAATAAGTGAGAATTTTTTATTCGCTAAGTCAGTATGGAATAAATCTTCACCAAACTTAGGTAATTGACCGGTACCGTATAACGAGTCGTGATTAACAAGGTAAGGCACATACATTTCTTGATAACCGTGCTCTTCACCATGCATATCAAGCATAAATTGCGCTAGTGCACGGTGCATTTTTGCAATTTGACCGCGCATAACCGCAAAGCGTGTACCAGACAATTTAGCACCCGCTTCAAAGTCTAAACCTTTATCAAGCGCTGTAGCGACATCAACATGATCTTTTACGTCAAAATCAAAAGTACGTGGCGTGCCCCAACGTTTTATTTCAACGTTATCGTCTTCGCTTTGACCTTGCGGAACTGAATCATCAATAAGGTTAGGGATCGCTGAGGCAATCGCATCAATTTCTGCTAAAACCTTGCTTTGCTCTTCTTTTGCCGCTTCTAAATCTTCACCTAACTGATTAACTTCAGCTAATAAAGGTTGAATGTCTTCGCCGCGCGCTTTCGCTTGGCCAATTGATTTAGAACGTGTATTGCGCTGACTTTGTAAATCTTGGGTTTTAATTTGAATCGCTTTACGTTGCTCTTCTAACGCAGCAAGCTGTTCAATGTTTAAAGTAAAACCACGTTTTGCTAATAATGCTGCGGTTTCGGTTAAATTTGCTCTAAGCAGTTTTGGATCAAGCATGATGCATCACTTGTAAGTATAAAAGTTAAAAAATAAGTTAATGGTTAGCAAAATAGTTATTTGCTAAACAACGAGACTATATACATGCCTACACCCGCTGCCAAAACACACAAGCAGACATTGAGTAGCACGTTAGCCATCGCTTTAAATAATTCGCCTTGTTGCATAAGCAACAATGTATCTAATGAAAAAGTTGAAAAGGTGGTAAATGCGCCTAAAAAGCCAATACCTATCAGTGTTCGATAAACACTAACTTCGATAATACCTTCTTCAATTAGTCCGTATAATACTCCCATTGTTAGGGAGCCCAAGATATTAACCGCCAGCGTTGCAAAAGGGAATCCTTTTCCTAGCCAATTTAAAATTAATTGCGACAAGTAAAAGCGTAAACTGGCGCCGCAAGCGCCACCTAAAGCAACAAAAGCATATAAGGTGTAATTACTAATAGCGCTGGACATGACTTTGCCTATTCAAATTGGTTAAATATTCGAGTTTTTGTTTAAGTTGTTTCTCTAGACCTCTTTCGGTCGGCTGATACAGGCTTGTATCGCTAATTTGCTCGGGAAAATAATTTTCACCCGCGGCAAAGGCGTTTTCCTCATCATGCGCGTATCGATATTCCTGACCGTGTCCTAAACCTTTAGTTATTTCACTGGTGGCATTTTTAAGGTGTAGCGGCACATCTAAATGCGAGGTTTGTTGAGCAAGTGCTTTCGCTTGGCTAAAAGCCCGATAAACCGCATTACTTTTTGGCGCTAGAGCCATGTAAACGCAGGCTTGAGCAATTGCCCTTTCACCTTCTGAAGGACCAACGCGATGGAAAGTATCCCATGCATTTACCGCCAATTGCATCGCTCTTGGATCGGCATTACCAATATCTTCACTGGCTATTGCCAACAAACGACGAGCAACATATAACGCATCGCCGCCACCGGTTAAAATTCTTGCATACCAATACAATGCTGCATCGGGATCTGAACCGCGCACTGATTTATGGAAGGCACTGATCAAATCATAAAAGGCATCACCGCCTTTATCGTATAAGGCAACTTTATTGCCAGCAACTTGTTTAACTATTGCTAACGATATCGTTTTCTTGTCGGCATCGCCAGTGGCGATATCAATACTATTTTCAAATAAATTTAATAACCTACGAGCATCACCACTAGCAAGCGCAATTAATTGTCGATGTGCTTCGTCATCAATTTCAATACAAGCTGGCAGTGCTGCATCGTTATTTACATATGTGATTGCGCGCTCTAACACCGCGGCTAAGTCTGAGTCAGTGAGTTTTTTTAAGGTATATAAACGCGTGCGGGATAACAGTGCTTGGTTTAACTCAAAGGCTGGATTTTCAGTCGTCGCACCAATAAAGATAACAGTACCGTCTTCAATAAACGGTAAAAATGCATCTTGTTGGCTTTTATTAAAACGATGCACTTCATCAACAAATAATACCGTGCGTTTTTGGCTTAACGCTGCTCGCTGCTTAGCATTGTCAATTGCCTGTCTAATTTCCTTAATGCCAGAGGTAACCGCAGAAACTCGTTCAATTTCGGCATCGGCGTGATTGGCGATAATTTCAGCTAAGGTCGTTTTCCCTGTGCCGGGAGGCCCCCAAAAAATTACAGAATGGCAATGTCCTTGCTCAACAGCAACTCTAAGCGGCATACCCTCGCCTAATATATGCCCCTGACCTTGGTATTGTGCTAAGGTGCGAGGTCTAAGCTTGGCAGCTAAAGGTTGAAAATCAACTTGGCTTTTAGGCTCATCGCCAAAATCAAATGGTAAGTTACCATTATCGTTGGTCATCTAACTCAACGCCCTCAGGTAAACTAAATTGAAATAATGAAGGTTCTGGCATTTCACTAATATTGACATCAGTTAAGTTAATCGTACTTAGCTGCCCAGTTGAGTCTTTGATCTTAATAATTGAGATTTTATCATCTGTAAAATACAAACTCAGGCTTTTGACCTGACTGTTAACATCTTTGGCTAACACTTCAAATGCATCCGTTTGAATTTGCTTAACCTCAAAATTATTCCACAGGCTTTTATCATTATTTGTGAGCAACAAAATCGGCGTATTAGCAATCGCATTCGCCAAGGTATGCGCGCTAGCTTGTTCAATAAAAGGGTCAAAAAACCATAAAGTGTCGCCGTCAGAAACAATTAAGGTTTCATCAGGTGTTTGTGTATGCCAACGTACTTTATTTGGCTTTGACAAAACAAACTCGCCTGTACCTTCTTGTAACGCGTTACCTTCTTCATCAAATACTTTCTGACTAAAGTTCGCCGTTAGGTAATTGATTTTATCCAGTTTCTCTATAAGTCGACTTTTACCATCGGCAATAGGCTGCTCGATGGTAACGATACTATTATTTGTCTCATTAGCCCCGCTAGGCAATGCAATAATTGATGAGGATAACAGCGCGGATACACTAATAAATGTTAGTGTTTTCTTAAAAAATAACATAGCTGGGGAATTAATCCTTAATCGGTGGTGGCGCTAAAACTTCACGTGCGCCATTGTGACCTGGTGTACTAACCACGCCCTGAGTTTCCATATCTTCAACAATACGGGCGGCGCGGTTATAACCAATTCTAAATTTACGTTGCACACTTGAAATTGATACACGTCGTGTTTCAGTAACAAATGCTAGAGCTTCATCGTAGAGCAAATCAAGTTCAGACTCTTGTCCTTCTGCTTGCTCGCCTGGTAATAAAATTTCTTGTTCGGTATCACCAGAAGTTATTTCTTCGATATAATTTGGCTCACCACGTTCTTTCCAATCATTCACAACCGCATGTACTTCATGATCGTCAACAAAAGCGCCATGTACACGCGTTGGCACACCTGAGCCCGGTGGTAAATAAAACATATCACCCCAACCTAGAAGTTGCTCAGCGCCTTGCTGATCTAATATGGTACGAGAATCAATGCGAGAAGACACCTGCAACGCCATGCGGGTTGGAATGTTAGCTTTTATCAAGCCAGTGATAACATCTACTGATGGTCTTTGTGTTGCTAAAATTAAGTGAATGCCAGCCGCACGTGCTTTTTGCGCGATACGTGAGATAAGCTCTTCAACCTTTTTACCCACAACCACCATCATATCGGCGAATTCATCAACAACCACAACGATACTCGGCAGCTTTTCAAGCATTGGAGGCGTTTGATCTAAACCATCGGTTGGCTGCCATGTTGGGTCTATCATCGGCTCGCCATCTTCAATTGCTTGTTTTACTTTTGCGTTAAAGCCTTTAAGGTTTCTAACCCCAAGTGCAGACATAATTTTATAACGACGTTCCATTTCGCCTACACACCAGCGAAGTGCATTAGCAGCATCTTTCATGTCGATAACAACTTCAGACAGCAAATGTGGAATGCCTTCGTAAACAGAAAGCTCAAGCATTTTAGGGTCAATCATGATCAAGCGTACATCTTCAGGAGAAGATTTATAAAGTAAACTCAAAATCATGGTATTAACCGCAACCGATTTACCTGAACCTGTTGTACCGGCTACAAGTAAATGTGGCATTTTTGCCAAATCAACAACCACCGGGTCGCCAGCGATATCTGCGCCAACAGCCATAGTTAATGGCGAACTGGAGTTGATAAACTCGTCGCTAGAAATGATATCTCGTAGTGGGACAATTTCACGGTGTTTGTTTGGCAACTCTAGGCCAATAACCGATTTACCTGGAATAACTTCAACAACGCGGACACTTTTAGCGGATAATGAGCGCGCTAAATCTTTTGATAGGCCAGTAATTTTACTGACCTTAACACCAGGCGCTAAATCTAATTCAAAACGCGTGATCACAGGGCCTGGAAATACTGAAACAACTTGCGCAATAACGCCAAACTCTTTGAGCTTGATTTCGACTAAACGGCTTACTTGGTCTAAATCTTCTTGAAGGATTGGGTTTTCTGCTTTGTCTGGTCGGTCTAATAATTCAAGCGACGGCAAACCCTGATATTTATCAACGCTAGTGTCTAAGCCTGGAATATGAATGTCGTCACTTAATTCACTATTATTTTGACTAGAATTATTTTCAGCAACTTCAATTTTTTCTAACTTTTCAAAAGCAGCGGCAACCTCATCAGCGCTAACGTGCTCTTGAACATTAATCGCTAATGGCTCTTCCATTAAATCATCGATTGAAACAAATGGTTCAGCGCGGTTGTTGTTATCAAATGGAATTTCATCACCAATGTGTATATCTTCATCAACATCCGTTTGACTTAATGAGGCAAAGGCTTCTTTTACTTGTGCTGGTTCTTCTTCAACTACTTGCACTTTATGAGTTAATTGCTTTTTAGCTTTTGTTTTAGATTTCTCTTTTACTGAAATTTTTTCTTCAACAATTGTTGTTGCCTGTTCGTCACCCGTACCAAACTTTTCTTGAATAATCGCTGGTAAATTAAATAGATATTGCACGAACGCGATAGTGTATGCACCTAAACTGTCGATAAAACTTAACCACGAAAAACCGGTTAGCAATACAAACCCTGTTAGACAAAACATAACAAAAAGTAAACTACTGCCGACAAAAGAAAAGTATGGTAATAAGCTTTGGCTGATGACATCGCCAATAATACCACCGGCGGAAAAATGAAATATGTCATCAAAATTCATACTGGCAATAGCCGTCATGCCAATATAAAACATAATAAAACCGATAAACTTCAACCCTAACGTTAAATAGTCGATTTGCATTAAGCGATGATATTTTTGAAACAATAACCAACCGGTTAATGCGATAACAATAGGTAAACTGTAGGCTATCAGTCCAAAAAGGTTTAACAGTATGTCAGAGAGGTATGCGCCAACTGCGCCACCTAAATTTCGAATCGGTGTTTCGTAACCTGTTTGTGCCCAGCCGGGATCAGCTTGGTCAAAAGAAAACAACGCTAACATAATAAACATCGAGAAAACGCAAGACACGAGTAAACCCGCTTCTAATAAACGTTGCACTCCTGTTAACTTGTTTGATTGCGGTTCAGGTAAAGTAGAAGAATCTGTGGACAATATATTAACCATGGAAATTTTATTTATTATTACGACTAAAGTATCAAATTATCGTTATGAATTATAGCTATTGAATACGCTTTTAACGTTTTATTGGTAACAAATTGCTTGTTTTGACTTCTTCCATTACCACATAGGTTCTACTTTCACTTACTGCCGGTAAAGTTAACAAGGTACTGCCGAGCAACTCACGGTATGCCGCCATATCCGAAACCCGTGTTTTTAGTAAAAAATCAAAATCGCCAGACACTAAATGACACTCTTGAATAACATCGATATATTGTACTGCTTTGGAAAAGTCGTCAAAAACGTCAGGACTGGTTTTGGTTAACGTAATTTCAACAAATACCAACAATGCAGCTTCTAACTTATAAGGGTTTAATTTTGCGCTATAGCCCGTGATATAACGCTCTTTTTCAAGCCGCTTTACTCGTTCTAAACACGGCGTTGGACTAAGCCCTACTCGCTTAGACAATTCAACATTGGATAATCGACCATCTTTTTGCAGTTCAACCAAAATATTTTTGTCGATACGATCCAGTTTTTTGTCTTGATTAACGCTCATTTTATTTTTAACCATGATTACTAACTTCAACAGGATTATATACTTTTTTTTCAAAAATAACGACAGGTTACTCTAATAAAACCTAACTATACTAGTCACATCTAATTACAACAGAAGATGAACTTATGATTATTGGTGTACCAAAAGAAATTAAAAACCACGAATACCGCATTGGTTTAACCCCTGCAGGCGCAAAAGAGTTAGTTGTTAATGGTCACGATGTGATTGTTGAAAACAATGGCGGTGCTGCAATTGGTTTTGAAAACGAACAATATATAAATGCTGGCGCAAAAATTATCGATTCTGCTGAAGAAATATTTGCAACCGCTGACATGATAATCAAAGTAAAAGAGCCACAACCTGTTGAATGTAAAATGCTACGCCCTGGCCAATTATTATTTACCTACCTACATTTAGCCCCAGATCCACAGCAAACAGAGTTATTGGTTGAATCTGGCGCAACCTGTATTGCCTATGAAACAGTAACGGCAAACGAAGGTGGCTTACCTTTATTAGCACCTATGTCTGAAGTTGCTGGGCGTATGTCTATTCAAGCAGGTGCGCACGCATTAGAAAAAGCACAAGGCGGTTTAGGTGCATTACTGGGCGGCGTTCCTGGTGTAGCGCCAGCTAAAGTACTTGTTGTTGGTGGCGGCGTTGTTGGTACACAAGCTGCGCGTATGGCAGTTGGCATGGGCGCAGACGTTACAATTTTAGATCGCTCATTACCTCGTTTACGCCAACTAGACACAGAATTTGATGGTCGTTTAAAAACCGTATTTTCAACAGCTGATGCGATGGACCAATTAATTGTTGAAGCAGATTTAGTGATTGGCGCGGTATTAATACCAGGCGCAGCAGCACCGAAACTTGTCACTAAAGAACATATCAAGAAAATGAAAAAAGGCGCGGTTGTAGTTGACGTTGCAATTGACCAAGGTGGTTGTTTTGAAACATCAAAAGCGACAACTCACCAAGAACCCACTTATGTTGTAGACGACGTAGTGCACTACTGCGTTGCCAATATGCCAGGTGGTGTTGCTAGAACGTCTACCTTAGCGTTAACCAATGCAACTATGCCTTTTGCCGTAACGTTAGCCAATAAAGGTGCTAAACAAGCCTTATTAGATGATGAACATTTAAAAGCTGGCTTAAACGTTCTAGGTGGTAAAATCACTTACAAACCAGTAGCTGATGTATTAGGTTATGACTATGTAACGCCTGATGAAGCAATCGCTACGTTGTAAGCAATTAAAAATTAAATGCTAAGCGTAACGCCACTATTTATCACAAATAGTGGCGTTTTTATTTTTGGCGATTAAATAACCTTAACTGTTCACAATACTGCGCGTTTTAGTGCTTTTTAATCATTTATTTTCTTAAAAGTTATTTTACACCTTGAGATATTTCCTTAAGATCCCAATCAATAAGTTATTATTACGATTTTATCTGTTAAATCTTTTCTATTAGAAATTGGAGTACTTCATGAGTGAAGCAAGACATTGCCCATTACTGATCTTAGGTTCAGGCCCAGCAGGCTACACAGCAGCAGTTTACGCAGCTCGCGCAAATTTAAAACCAGTAATGATCACCGGCATGCAACAAGGTGGTCAATTAACCACAACAACAGAAGTTGAAAACTGGCCTGGTGATGCTGATGATTTAACTGGTCCAGCATTAATGGAACGTATGCAAAAGCATGCAGAAAAATTTGAAACTGAAATCATTTTCGACCATATCAATGACGTAGACTTTAGCGAGCGCCCATTTAAATTAAAAGGCGACAGTGGCAGTTACACCTGTGATGCGTTAATTATTTGTACTGGTGCCTCAGCACAATATTTAGGTTTACCGTCTGAAGAAGCGTTTATGGGTAAAGGTGTTTCAGCCTGTGCCACTTGTGACGGATTTTTCTATCGTAACCAAAAAGTTGCGGTTGTTGGTGGTGGTAATACTGCTGTAGAAGAAGCACTGTACTTGTCTAATATCGCCTCAGAAGTTCACTTAATTCACCGCAGAGACACGTTCCGCTCAGAGAAAATTTTAACTGACCGTCTTTACGATAAAGTAAAAAATGGCAATATCGTTTTACACTTAGATCGCACCTTAGATGAAGTTTTAGGCGATAATATGGGCGTAACTGGCGTTCGCATTAAAGATACTAATTCTGACGCTACCGAAGAGATTGATGTAATGGGTGCGTTTATTGCGATTGGTCACAAACCAAATACTGATATTTTTAAAGACCAACTTGATATGAAAGATGGCTATTTAACCATTCAAAGTGGCACAAATGGCAACGCAACACAAACCAGTGTTGAAGGTATTTTTGCTGCCGGTGATGTTGCCGATCATATCTATCGTCAAGCAATTACGTCTGCTGGTGCAGGTTGTATGGCCGCATTAGATGCAGAGCGCTATTTAGACGCTAAGTAAATTCCTTTCTTGAGAGTTTATTCATTATGAGCCAGCCCCTTTATTATTTAGATAAGAAGAGTCTGGCTTTTCCTTCCTTAACTGATGCCTTAGACGATCCCAACGGTTTACTTGCAGTTGGCGGCGATCTCACCCCAGAGCGTATTGTTAATGCTTATAAACTCGGAATATTTCCTTGGTTTAGCGAAGGAGACCCTATTTTGTGGTGGTCCCCTAACCCTAGAGCCATCATTAAGCTTGACCAATTAAGAGTTAATAAAACCTTAAAAAAATTCCTAAAAAAAAGCCCCTATAAAGTATCGGTTAATAAAGCCTTCAGCCAAGTTATTGATTTTTGTGCCAACGCACCATTTCGTAGCAATGAAACTTGGATAGTTCCAGCAATGAAATTTGCTTATAAAACACTAAACAAGCAAGGTTACGCTCACTCTATTGAAGTTTGGCTAGATGATGAACTTGTTGGCGGTTTGTATGGCATAGCAGTCAATGGTTACTTCTCTGGCGAGTCAATGTTTTATCGAAAAAGCAATGCCTCAAAAGTTGCTTTAATTTATTTAGCCCAATTATTAAAACCGTTAGGAACCACATTTATAGATTGCCAAATTACCAATAGTTTTCTAGCAGACATGGGCTGTATAGAAGTAGAGCGTGAACAATTTGTACAATTAAAAGCGCAAGCACTTAAAAACCCAGTAGAAAGTAGTTTTTGGCGCGCACGTTATCTATAATAAATAAATGAATACAAATTATCAGTTTGGTTTAACACGCGATTTTCCTTGTAGTTATTTACCAGATAGAGAAGAAAAACTACTTGTTGCCGTCGATCCTAGGCTCAATAATGCGCAAAGCTACGAATTATTGATGAGCCAAGGATTCCGTCGCAGTGGCGATCAGGTATATCGTCCTCAGTGCACAAATTGTCAGGCTTGCCAATCTATCCGCATTTTAGCGTCACAATTTAAGCCATCTAAAAGCCAGAAGCGCTTATTAAAGAAAAGTAGCCACTTTACGTTAAAGCTTTCAAAGCAACAAAAACCCGAGTACTTCCCTTTATATGAAAAATACATAAATACCATTCATCAAGACGGAAGTATGTTTCCAGCAAACGTTGAACAGTACAGTAATTTTATTTTAAATGATTTTACCGAGCAAATATTTATTGAACTTTGGCATGACGACGTTTTAATAAATGTTGCCGTAACCGACCTACTGTCTGACGCACTATCAGCCGTTTATACATTTTATGACCCAGACTATAGAACCAGTGGTTTGGGTGTATTGTCTATCTTAAAACAAGTTGAAGTGAGCATCAGTTTATCTAAGCAATTTTTGTATTTAGGGTATCAAATTGATGACTGTCAAAAAATGAATTACAAAAACCGTTTCTTCCCTCATCAACGATTATGGGAAAATTCGTGGCAAACAGTAAATAAATAACCACAATTCCTTTACTTTAGCTGATGATTTCGGCATTATCTGCGCAGCTTTTTATTAATGCACAATTTTAGAGGTTTAACGCCCAATGGCGAAAGAAGAAAATATCGAAATGCAAGGCACTGTTTTAGACACTTTGCCAAATACCATGTTCCGCGTTGAACTAGAAAATGGTCACGTTGTAACTGCACATATCTCAGGTAAAATGCGTAAAAACTACATCCGTATTTTAACAGGCGATAAAGTGACTGTTGAATTAACACCTTATGATTTATCAAAAGGTCGCATTATTTTCCGTGCTAGATAAAATCTAAGAATTCTCATCATAACTGATGAATTTAACTCGGTGTTGTACCAGTTAAATAGATAAAAGTAAAAAGCCCTGTACCTTTATAAATAAGTACAGGGCTTTTTTTATGCGTATTCAATTAGCCTTAGTGCTCAACTAATTCCTTTTTCTTTTCAAAAATAAGATTAAGTTGGTCCTTCTTAACGCCTACTTTAACCACACCGCCATGGGTTAGTTCACCAAAGAGTAGTTCATTGGCAAGCGGCTTTTTCAGTTTTTCTTGAATTAAGCGCGACATCGGACGAGCTCCCATCGACTTATCATAACCATGTTCTGCTAACCACTTCTTAGCATCTTTAGTTAGTTCAAGTGATACGCCCTTCTCATCGAGTTGTGCTTGTAATTCAACAATAAACTTATCAACAACTTGTTGGATAACTTCAGTAGATAAATGATTAAACCAAACAATATTATCTAAGCGGTTTCTAAACTCAGGAGAAAATACGCGGTTAATTTCATCTTTTGCATCAAAGCTATGATCTTGTTGTTTAAAACCAATAGACTGACGCGTAGTTTCTGCAACACCGGCATTGGTTGTTAATACTAAGGTCACGTTTCTAAAGTCTGCTTTGCGGCCATTATTGTCAGTTAACGTGCCGTGATCCATTACTTGCAATAAGATGTTATAAACGTCTTGATGAGCTTTTTCAATTTCATCAAGTAACACTACCGCATGAGGATGCTTAATCACTGCGTCGGTTAATAAACCACCTTGCTCGTAACCAACATACCCTGGAGGCGCACCAATTAAACGACTTACCGCATGTTTTTCCATATACTCTGACATGTCAAAACGCAGTAGCTCTACACCCAAAACTTTTGCTAATTGCTGAGTAACTTCGGTTTTACCAACACCGGTAGGTCCGGCAAATAAAAATGAACCAACGGGTTTTTCTTCTGAACCTAACCCAGCACGCGACAATCGGATAACTGAGCTTAATTCATCAATGGCATGATCTTGGCCAAAAACCACTAACTTCAGGTTTCTATCTAAAGTTTTTAGGTTATCTTTTTCCGTTGAAGAAACAGATTTTTCCGGTATACGGGCCATTTTTGCCACAATATTTTCAATATCGGTATTGTTGATGATCTTTTTACGCTTTGACGGCGCAACTAGTTGCTGCTTCGCCCCCGCTTCATCAATAACGTCAATGGCTTTATCAGGTAAAAAGCGCTCGTTTATATATTTAGCAGACAACATAGCTGCCGCACGCAAGGCTTTGTTGGTATAACGAATGCCATGATGGTGTTCGTATTTATCTTTTAAGCCTTGTAAAATCTTAGTGGTGTCATCAACGCTTGGCTCAATCACATCAATTTTCTGGAATCGGCGCGCTAAAGCACGATCTTTTTCAAAGATGCTTTGATATTCTTGATAGGTTGTTGAACCAATACAGCGGAGTTTTCCTGCCGATAATAACGGTTTAATTAAATTAGACGCGTCCATCATGCCACCAGAAGCCGCTCCTGCGCCTATAATGGTATGAATTTCATCAATAAACAAAATAGCATTGGTATCGTTTTCTAAGTCTTTCAATAAGGCTTTAAAGCGTTTTTCGAAATCGCCACGATATTTTGTTCCTGCTAGCAGTGCGCCCATATCCAAAGAATAAATAGTCGCGCCTTCAAGAAAATCAGGGACTTTTTCTGAAATCACTAAATTAGCTAAGCCTTCTGCAATTGCAGTTTTACCAACGCCTGCTTCACCGACAAATAACGGATTATTTTTACGACGGCGACTTAACACTTGCAAGGTACGCTCTAATTCTTGGGTTCTACCAATTAGTGGATCGATATTTCCTTTTTTGGCTTCTTCATTTAAGTTAGAAGAGAAGTTTTCAATGGTACGAGGCTCTTCACCTTCGTGCACTTCAGTTTCTTCTGTGCTTGGTTGTTCTTGGTTTTCAACTTTGCCAATGCCATGAGAAATAAAATTAACAATGTCTAAACGACTAATGTCAGATTTTTTAAGGAAGTATGCGGCTTGAGATTCTTGTTCACTGAAAATCGCTACTAAAACGTTAGAACCATTAACTTCGCTTTTCCCTGACGACTGTACATGGAAGACAGCACGTTGCAATACTCTTTGAAATCCAAGCGTTGGTTGAGTCTCACGCTCATCTTCTCCTAACGGTATGACCGGTGTGGTTTCCCCGATAAACTCTAAAAGCTCTTTTTTTAACTTGAGCATATCAGCACCACAAGCTTTTAACGCTTCAATAGATGAAGGGTTATCGAGCAAGGCTAATAATAAGTGCTCCACTGTCATAAACTCGTGTCGTGACTCTTTCGCTTGGCGGAAGGCTAAGTTCAATGAAATTTCTAAGTCTTTATTTAGCATAGGCTACTCCACTTTAAACCTGACAATATTAAGCTTTTTCCATCGCACACATTAATGGGTGCTGATGTTCTTTGGCAAAATTGCTTACTTGGCAAACTTTTGTTTCTGCTACTTCTGCAGAATACGTGCCGCACTTGGCTTTTCCTTCATAATGAATCGTAAGCATGATATCTGTTGCCTGATCCTCGTTCATATTGAAAAACTTCCTTAGAACTTCAACGACAAAATCCATCGGCGTATAATCATCGTTAAGTAAAACAACGTTATACATAGGTGGCTTTTGAACTCTCTCCTTAGTGACTTCTTCTACTGCTTCGTAATTTTCACTAAATTCTTTTCTATCACTCATAATTCTATATTAGTCTGTTGGTGGAAATTTTGCTTTAATAATTTACATTAAAATTTTACTGTTTTTGCGTAAAAAACCTAAATAATAACTTGACTAAATAAATATTTTATCTACGATTTACTTTGTGGCTAAAAATTAGTCTCATTTAAACTTATAAGATTCTTTAGGGAAGCATACCTAATTACCGAGTAATATAGAAGGAAGCAGAAGTATGGCTCACGGTACAGTTAAATGGTTCAATAATGCAAAAGGTTTTGGTTTTATTCGTCCTGAAGACGGAGGCGAAGACATTTTTGCTCATTATTCAACAATTCAAATGGATGGTTACCGCACACTAAAAGCGGGTCAGGATGTCAATTACGAGTTAAACGCTGGCCCTAAAGGTCATCATGCAGCAAGCATTAGCCCTGCCGATGTTGACGACAAAGAATAATTAAAAATCCTGCAATAAAAAACACAGCAATGGCTGTGTTTTTTTATGTCTAAATTATTACACGGTTGCTTTGGCACTACTTCCTGAGTTTAGCAAATATTTGCTTAACTAAACACAGGAAGTAAAGAACTTAATGTTAAGACATATGCTTGATAATGCAGTCACCAAACTCTGAACATGTCACTAACGTCGCATCGTCCATTAAACGTTCAAAATCATAGGTTACTGTTTTGGCGTTAATAGCGCCCGACATACCAGTTAGTAGTAAATCAGCTGCTTCTGTCCAGCCCATATGACGTAACATCATTTCAGCAGACAAGATAACCGAACCAGGGTTTACTTTGTTCTGACCCGCATATTTTGGCGCAGTACCATGAGTTGCTTCAAAAATAGCCACTTCATCGTTTAAGTTAGCGCCCGGAGCTATACCTATACCACCAACTTGTGCTGCTAATGCGTCAGACAAGTAGTCGCCATTTAAGTTAAGCGTCGCGATCACGCTGTACTCAGCAGGACGTAATAAAATTTGTTGTAACATCGCATCAGCAATAACGTCTTTAATGACGATTTCTTTACCGGTATTTGGGTTTTTAAATGAACACCAAGGACCACCGTCAAGTAAATCGGCACCAAACTCTTCTTTCGCTAATTGATAACCCCAATCTTTAAAAGCACCTTCGGTAAACTTCATGATGTTACCTTTGTGCACTAACGTCACAGAGTCGCGATCATTATCAATTGCATACTGAATGGCTTGTCGCACTAAACGTTCAGTACCTTGTTTGGAAACTGGCTTGATACCAATACCACAGTTCTCAGTAAAACGGATTTTAGTTACGCCCATTTCATCCGTTAAAAAGTCAATTACTTTACCGGCATCTTCTGTACCTGCTTGGTATTCAATACCGGCATAAATATCTTCTGAGTTTTCACGGAAAATCACCATATCAACTGCTGCAGGATTTTTAACTGGGCTTGGTACGCCAGTGAACCACTGAACAGGACGTTGACATACGTATAAATCAAGTAATTGACGCAATGCCACGTTTAACGAGCGCATACCACCACCAACAGGCGTGGTTAGCGGCCCTTTAATACCCACTTTGTATTCTTTAAACATGTCTAATGTTTCATCAGGCAACCAAGTTTCGGAATCGTAAGTTGCTGTCGCTTTTTCCCCCGCATAAACTTCCATCCAATGAATTTTTCGTTCACTGCCATATGCTTTGTTTACCGCTGCATTAACTACATTAATCATTGGTGGCGTAACATCGACACCTATACCATCACCTTCGATAAATGGAATGATAGGATTATTTGGAACTGACAATCTTCCGTTTACAATAGTTATTTTTTGACCTTCGCTGGGAACATTTACTTTACTGGTCATAATGCGATCTCCTAGGGTGATGTATTTACTTGTTAAGCAACAAATACAGGGTTGCTATGTAATTGAAGTTAAAACAATTCAAAGTGACTTGCAATCAAATTAAAACAAAATTATGCGTAAGATTACAGTTAAGTAATAAATAGTGAAAATTACTGAAATAAATATAGCTTAGTTTTTAAACGTTTGTTTGAAATTACGTATAAGTTATTTAAAAATTTATTAATAGGCATAAAAAAGCTAGGCAATTGCCTAGCTTTTTATAACAAACTTTATTTACGCTTTAATAAGCTTATAGCAAAGTCGATAAGATAGTGTTTAACGTTTCACTTGGACGCATCGCTTTAGACGCTAAATCGTCTGATGGGCTGTAGTAACCATTAATATCAACAGCTGGGCCTTGAGCAGCATTTAACTCATCAACAATTTTAGTTTCTTGTTTCGTTAAAGCTTGAGCCACTGCAGCAAAAGAGCTCTTTAACTCTTGGTCTTGCTCTTGCGCAGCAAGTTCAATCGCCCAGTACATAGCTAAATAAAAGTGGCTGCCACGATTATCTAACTCGCCGACTTTACGTGAAGGCGATTTGTTTTGTGTTAAAAATTCACCGGTCGCTTTATCTAAAGTATCCGCTAAAACTTGTGCTTTTGCGTTGCCAGTAGTCACACTTAAATGCTCTAAAGACGCAGCTAATGCTAAGAATTCACCTAAAGAATCCCAGCGTAAGTGGTTTTCTTTCTCAAACTGTTGAACATGCTTAGGTGCTGAACCACCCGCACCTGTTTCAAATAAGCCGCCGCCATTCATTAGTGGCACTACAGAAAGCATTTTAGCACTAGTACCTAGTTCTAAAATTGGGAATAAATCAGTTAAGTAATCACGTAAAACATTACCTGTTACAGAAATAGTATCTAAACCTTCTTTAATACGTACTAACGAGTATTGCGTCGCTTCTACTGGTGATTTAATTAAAATTTCTAAACCGTCAGTATCATGATCAGGCAAGTATTGCTTAACTTTCTTGATAAGCTCAGCATCATGGGCGCGGTTTTCATCTAACCAGAAAACGGCTGGAACACCAGTTGCACGAGCACGTGTTACCGCAAGTTTAACCCAATCTTGAATTGGAGCATCTTTTGCCTGACACATTCTCCATAAGTCACCTTCAGCAACCTGATGTTCAATTAATGTCGTACCTTCAGCATCAACAACACGTACAACACCAGCACCACTTAATACAAATGTTTTGTCATGAGAACCGTATTCTTCGGCTTTTTGCGCCATTAAACCAACGTTTGGTACACTACCCATAGTTGTTGGGTCAAAAGCACCGTTTACTTTACAGAAATCAATTACTGCTTGATAAACGCCTGCGTAACAACGATCTGGGATCATCGCTTTAGTGTCTTTTAACTTACCGTCTACGCCCCACATTTGACCAGACGTTCTAAGTGCTGCTGGCATTGACGCATCAATGATCACATCACTTGGTACATGTAAGTTAGTAATACCACGGTCTGAATCAACCATAGCTAGTTCTGGGTTTGTTTCGTAAACGGCTGCGATATCTGCTTCAATTTCAGCACGCTTCTCTGTCGATAAACGACCAATTTTTGCGTATACATCGCCAATACCGTTATTGGCATCAACACCTAGTTGTTCAAATACATCGGCATGTTTTGCAAATACGTCTGCGTAATATACTTTAACGGCATGACCAAAAATAACAGGGTCAGATACTTTCATCATGGTCGCTTTCAAGTGAAGCGATAATAAAATATCTTCTTGTTTAGCTTTCGCAATTTCAGTTTCAAAAAACTCTACTAAAGACGCTTTGCTTAATAGTGATGCATCGATAATTTCTTTTTCTTGAAGAGCTAATTGCTCTTTAAGTACTTTAACGCTACCGTCAGCTGCAACAAATTCAATTTTAACTTCTGTTGCTTTATCAATCGTTACTGAGCGTTCGCTTGAGTAAAAGTCACCTTCGTGCATACTCGCAATATGTGATTTTGAATCAGCAGACCATTTACCCATAGAATGTGGGTTATTGCGAGCGTATTGCTTAACAGAACCTGGAGCACGACGGTCTGAATTACCTTCACGTAATACAGGGTTTACCGCACTACCTTTAATTTTATCATAGGTGTACTTAATAGAAGCTTCCGCTTCATTAGAAGGCTCTTCAGGGTAATTCGGTAATTGGTAACCTTTTGCTTGCAGTTCTTTAATTGCCGCATGTAACTGTGGAACAGAAGCACTAATGTTTGGTAATTTAATAATATTAGCTTCTGGTTTTGTCGCTAGTTGACCTAATTCAGCTAAAGCGTCATCTATTCGTTGCTCTTTAGTTAAATATTTAGGAAAATTTGCAATAATGCGACCAGCAAGTGAGATATCACGCGTTTCTACGTTAATTGCTGAAGATGCAGTGTAAGCTTGAATAATAGGTAAAAGAGAATACGTGGCTAAAGCCGGAGCTTCATCAGTAATGGTATATATAATCTTCGAAGGTTCAGTGGTCATTTAATTTCCTACTCAAAATATCCAAATGGTTTGGTTCAATGAATAAATATTCAACAAAACGTATTTTAAATTCACCTAACCATAAAATTTATTAGCGCGCGAATAATATAGGAAAATGACGCGTTTTTAAATAGCGCATGTAAATACATTACTACATTTAAGGCAATAAATAGTGAAATCAAGGCAAAATCGTAATAAAAATGACCACTTCCGTAACAAAAGGTCATTGGTACGACCAGATAACAGTGCGCAAAAGGTGGTTTTATTTAACAAACCTTTCGATGTATTAAGCCAATTTACCGATGGTGATGGTCGTAAAACATTAGCTGACTTCATTGATATTAAAGAGGTCTATGCAGCTGGACGACTCGACCGAGATAGCGAAGGCTTATTGATTTTGACAAATGACGGAAAATTACAACATAAATTAGCTAATCCGAAAAAAAAGACTGAAAAAACCTACTGGGTACAAGTTGAAGGCGTGCCGACGGCACAAGATCTTGAAAAATTACAACATGGGGTTGATTTAAAAGACGGCCCGACCCTGCCCGCCAAAGTCAAAATAATGCAAGAACCTAATGTTTGGCCACGCATTCCCCCCATTCGAGAGCGTGCAACTATTCCGACTACCTGGTTAAGTATCTCTATTATTGAAGGCAGAAATCGCCAAGTTAGGCGAATGACAGCACATATCGGTTTCCCAACATTAAGGCTGATTCGATACAGTATCGGCAAATGGACAATCGATAACATTAACAATGGTCAGTATCAATTAATTGAAAAAAATAACGCCAGTTAATTTTCGAGAGAGTTTACACCAGTATTTGAGGATAAAAAATGGACCATGGCGAAGAGCAATTCAAACCCAACACAACAGTTGCAGCGGTTATTCATCATAAGAACAAATTCTTATTAGTCGAAGAGATTGAGCATAACCAATTAGTATTAAATCAGCCTGCTGGCCATGTTGAAGCAAATGAAAGTTTACTTAGCGCAATTAAACGTGAAGTCTTTGAAGAAACCGGCTTACAGCTTTCGCCAGCTTATCTTTGCGGAATTTACTATATGTACCGAGCAGATATTAGTTTGCATTTTTTGCGCTTTTGTTATGTATTTGAGCTAGATAGCTTTGAAATGGCAACACCTCAAGACGACGAAATAGTGGCAACACACTGGCTGACACTTGATGATATAATTGCGCAAAATACGCGACATCGTAGCGACATGGTCCAGCAGTGCATTAACGATTATCTAAGTGGCGTAAATATTCCGCTATCGTCAATAAAATCTAATCTTTAACGAGTGATAAAAATCTATAACAAAGCATTTTTGCGTGCTATAATTTGCCGCCTTTTTTTATAATCGCGTAAACTCGCTTCCCTAGCGCACAATAAAGGTGAATGCGAGCACTATGCAGTAACACGCAAAGACCATGAACGATATTACAGATACAAATTTATCAGATACAACACATGCCGCTAAATCGCCTGAGCAAACCAAAGTTATCGTTGGTATGTCTGGCGGTGTAGATTCTTCAGTTTCAGCCTACTTATTACTTGAACAAGGTTATCAAGTAGAAGGTTTGTTTATGAAAAACTGGGAAGAAGATGATACCGACGAGTATTGTGCTGCAGCAACTGACTTACAAGATGCACAAGCCGTATGTGATAAATTAGGTATCAAACTGCACACCATTAATTTTGCAACAGAATACTGGGATAATGTCTTTGAATACTTTCTTGCTGAATATAAAGCAGGTCGTACACCAAATCCCGATATCATGTGCAACAAAGAAATTAAATTTAAAGCCTTTTTAGAGTTTGCCTGCGAAGATTTAAATGCTGACTACATTGCCACAGGCCACTATGTGCAGCGTGAATTGCGCGACGGTCATTGGAAAATGATCCGTGGTTTAGATAATAATAAAGATCAAAGCTATTTTCTGTATACCTTAAATGAACAGCAACTTTCACAAACCTTATTCCCTGTTGGTCATATTGAAAAGCCAGAAGTAAGAGCTATTGCTGAAAAAGCAAACTTGATCACCCACAATAAAAAAGACAGCACGGGTATTTGTTTTATCGGTGAGCGTAAATTTAAAGATTTCCTTGGCCAATACTTACCAGCCCAACCAGGTGTTATTGAATCTGCCGATGGTGAAGCCATTGGTCAACACGATGGTTTAATGTATCACACGTTAGGTCAACGTAAAGGCTTAAAAATCGGCGGCCTAGCTAACGCAGGTGAAGAGCCTTGGTATGTTGTTGAAAAAGATTTAATCCGCAATGTACTCATTGTTGGTCAGGGCCATAACCACCCTCGCCTTTATTCAAAAGGTCTTATTGCTAACCAATTGCATTGGGTTGATAGAGCACCACTTAGTGAAACAATAAAATGCACGGTAAAAACGCGTTACCGCCAAGAAGACGTTGCTTGTACTGTGGTAAAAATGCCAACAAGTCATGACGACCCACTAAAAGATGAATACATGATCATGTTTGACGAGCAACAAAGCTCAGTAACACCAGGTCAATCAGTTGTTTTTTACCAAGATGATGTTTGCCTAGGCGGCGGTATCATTAATACCTTGATCCGCTAATTGTTAAGAGCCAATATGCAACAACAAACACTTACCCTAGCTGCAATTTGCCAAGTAGCCTATTTAGTACAAAAGCTTTCACGTACGGGTCACGTTGACCATGAAGCACTAAAGGTGATGTTAAACAGCATCACCATCACCTCACCAGATAATACATTAGCCGTTTATGGTGATGATGTTGCTCATTTAAAAATAGGCTTAACAACGTTAATCTCACACCTAGGTGATAAATCAACGCAGAAAGACCCTGAACTTACCCGCTATGTGGTGAGCTTAATGGCGCTCGAGCGTGGCCTTCAAAAACGTCGTAATAAAATGAATGAACTTGGTGAACGCATTGAACAAAGTAAACGCCAATTAGCGCATTACGACATAGACAGCGAAACACTTATCAGCAGTTTTGCCAGTATATACAGCGACATTATTAGCCCAATTGGTTCGCCAATTCAGGTAACCGGCGAACCAGATATTTTAAAGCAAAGCATTAACCAGCATAAAATTCGCGCACTACTATTAGCCGGCATTCGCTCTTGTGTATTATGGCGACAAGTTGGCGGCAAACGACGAAACATTATTTTTTCTCGTCGTAAAATTGTCGATTGCGCAAAACAGTTACTTAACAACTTATAATGTAAAAACATTTAGAACTTAAAAACTCAGGACTATATTATGGAACTTTCAGCACTTAGTGCAATTTCACCCGTTGATGGCCGCTACGGTAGCAAAACCAAAGCCTTACGCCCTATTTTCAGTGAATTTGGTCTAATTAAATACCGCGTAACAGTCGAAGTACGTTGGTTACAAAAACTTAGCACAACTGCAGAAATTGCTGAAGTACCAGCGTTTAGTGATGAAGCAAATGCAGTATTAGACGCAATTGTTGACAACTTTTCTGAGCAAGATGCCCTTGCGATTAAAAACATTGAAGCAACAACAAACCACGACGTTAAAGCAGTTGAGTACTTTTTAAAAGACGCAATTGCCGACAATGCTGAATTAAATGCCGTTAATGAATTCATTCATTTTGCCTGTACCTCAGAAGACATCAATAACCTTTCACATGGCTTAATGCTCTCTGAAAGCCGCAGCGAAGTACTTTTGCCGGTGATGGATGAAATTTTAAGTGAAATTAAAGCATTGGCTGTTGAATACCAAGCAATGCCAATGATGTGTCGTACACACGGTCAACCTGCTTCACCTAGTACCATGGGTAAAGAAATGGCTAACGTTTATGTACGTTTAAAGCGTCAACGTGACCAAATCGCAAACGTAGAAATGTTAGGCAAGATTAACGGTGCTGTTGGTAACTACAATGCTCACTTATCAGCCTACCCTGAAGTTAACTGGCACAACTTTTCAAACGAATTTGTTACTAGCTTAGGTTTAACGTGGAATGCCTTTACTACGCAAATTGAACCACATGACTACATTGCCGAGCTATTTGACGCAGTTGCGCGTTTTAATACCATTTTAATTGACTTTGACCGTGATGTTTGGGGTTACATTGCCCTTGGTCACTTCAAACAAAAAACCATTGCTGGCGAAATTGGTTCATCAACCATGCCGCACAAAGTTAACCCTATTGATTTTGAAAATTCAGAGGGTAACTTAGGCATTGCCAACGCTATTATGGCGCATTTAGCACAAAAACTACCTGTTTCTCGCTGGCAACGTGACTTAACTGACTCAACCGTATTACGTAACCTAGGTGTTGGTTTTGGCCACGCACTTATTGCTTACGCTGCAACATTAAAAGGTATCAGTAAGTTACAAGTTAATGAACAAGCTTTATTAGATGAATTAGATAAAAACTGGGAAGTATTAGCTGAGCCTATTCAAACAGTTATGCGTCGCTACGGTATTGAAAAGCCTTACGAGAAGTTAAAAGACTTAACTCGTGGTAAGCGCGTAAATGCTGAAATTATGGCTGACTTTATCGACAACTTAGAATTGCCAGACAACGCTAAAGTTGAATTAAAAGCAATGACGCCAGCCTCATACATTGGTCGCGCAATTAGCTTTATTGCTGAACTAGACTAATGTAAATATAGAGCGTGTTGATCCTTACTGTTTGAATTTTGTTCGAGATAAAAGCGTTTTAATCGCGGCGTGAGGTTTGTTGCCTAGTCATCTAAGCAAAACACCTCACACAGGTTACAAGTTCCAGACGTAACCTAAGTACCTACATCCATGTAGGTAACAAAGAGTAAAAAGCTTTTAGCCGAATCCTTCGGACAGCGTTTGTTGTCATTTATACGGTGTTGGTGCTTTATCATGTGGAATAACCACACATCAAAAGCACCGCCTTGTATAAATACCCAACAAACTGCTGCAAAAACAAACTTGAAAGATCAACACGCTCTAGCTAGCTAATCATTTATAAATTAAAAAAGGATTCGTTTGGATCCTTTTTTATTGCAAAATTTTGGATGTAACATGTACCAAATTAATTGGGGCGATATCACCCCAGAAATTTTTCTCAAAAAATACTGGCAAAAAAAACCGTTATTTATCAAAGGCGCTTTTCAAAACTTTCAAGATCCTATCGAAGCAAACGAACTTGCAGGTTTGGCGATGGAAGAGCATATTGAGTCGCGTATTATTTCACAAAATTCACAAGCACAGTGGCAAGTTGATCACGGCCCGTTTGACGATTTTAGCCAATATGGTGAACAAAATTGGACCTTGCTAGTACAAGCCGTCAATCACTGGTCTCGTCAAACCAACCAATTATTGGCCCCGTTTAACTTTCTGCCCTCATGGCGAATCGATGATGTAATGGTAAGCTTTTCAACGCCAAATGGTGGCGTTGGGCCACACTTAGATCAATACGATGTATTTATAATACAAGGTGAAGGAAAGCGTCACTGGCGTGTAGGGCTACCGGATGCTAAATTAGCGGAGAAAACGCCTCACCCAGATCTTAAGCAAGTAGACGATTTTGTTGCCGAAATAGATGTTGTTACCTCGCAAGGTGACCTACTTTATATTCCACCGAATCATCCCCATGACGGTAATTCAATTGAAAACTCTATTAACTTTTCAATTGGCTTTCAAGCGCCGAACGCGCAAGACTTAATTTCAGCATTTGCTGACGAAATGCTTGATAAAAATTTAGGTATCCAACGTTTTGGCGATCAAGGTCGAACTATTGCGACAGCAAGTGAAAACATTGAAAACGCAGATCTTGCAGCCTTAACGCAGTTTTTCTTATCACAAATAAGCAACAGCAATAGATTTGAGCAATTTTTAGCAAGTTATTTAACAAAATCCCATCATGGCTTAGAACTGCTGATCCCAACAACACCCATTACTGATCAGCAGTTATTGGATATAATCGATGAAGACATTGATTTTGTTCCTGTTTCAGGCATAAAAGCCGCTATGGTTCCACAGCTAGAAAACCCGTTAATCATTAATGGTGACGAATTCCCTGTGTGCCAACAAACACAGGCTTTAGCAAAGCTACTTGCCCAAAAATCGCCTTTGACCAACAAAATGCTAAAAAGTTTCCAAGATTGTTTGAAAAACAGACAACTGTTAACTAGCATTTTAAATAAGGGTTATTGGTATATAGAGTAGATGTGTGTCTTATAGTGTAAGCCGTGTTGAGTGGGGATTAGCTGCCCCACTTCTAAAAAATGTTAGAGAAAAAGTATTTGTCTGCGAATGGCGGATCCCAAAAAATATTGAATTTGATCAGCAAGACCCGCGTGCCTACCATATTTTAGTTTGCGACGATATTAGCCAAGAGCCCATAGGCACCGGTCGCATTATGCCTACTGGTGAAATTAGCCGCATCGCTGTATTAAAAAATTATCGTCACGATCCTGTAGATAAAGTGATTTTATCAAGCTTAATTCGTATTGCTAAAGAATTAGAGCTAAATGAAGTCTTTATTTCAGCTCCCCTTAGCACGGTAAACTATTTTAGTGAACGTAACTTTTGTCCAATAGGCGCAGTGTTTATGGAAGCCGGTATTGCTAGGCAACGCATGGCTTGTCAAATCACGAATATTGGCATGGCAAAGTATTATCTAAGTCATTAGTTCTCATTCTCTAGTAACAAAATCTCTAATTTGTGCGCTCAAAAACCTACGTCAAAGCTCATTTGTACCTTTAAGTTAACACTTACGTAAACGGCAATTTATTCTGTTGGTAGCACCGCTAAAAATGTCGTGCTAAGGTTCGGGAATCCTTACTAATGTGGCGCCTTTAAGAGATGGTAGACCACTTAAATAATGCACAGTTTTTCGGAGAAGTAACGTGTCCTTTTTTGATTTAGTTGATTTTGACGATCATGAACAAGTCGTATTTTGCAGCGACCAAGCAAGTGGCTTAAAAGCAATAATAGCCGTCCACAGTACTGCATTAGGCCCTGCTGCTGGCGGTTGTCGGTTTTGGGATTATGCATCAGATGAAGCAGCGCTAACCGATGTATTGCGATTATCTAAAGGCATGACCTATAAAAATGCCATGGCAGGTTTGAAACTTGGTGGTGGTAAAGCGGTGATCATTGGCAATCCAAAACAACTAAAATCTGAAGCCTTGTTTACTGCCTTTGGCAAAGCAGTTAATAACCTTAACGGCCGTTATTACACTGCTGAAGACGTTAACATCACCACAGCCGATATGTCGTTAGTTAATCAACAAACTGATTTTGTATCTGGATTAGAAGGTAAAAGTGGCAACCCAGGCCCATTTACGGCATTAGGTACATTTTTGGGTATTAAAGCTGCGGTAAAGTTTAAACTGGGTAAAGATGATTTAACAGGAATTAAAGTCGCCGTTCAAGGCCTTGGCAGTGTTGGCTATTCATTGTGCGAAAAGCTTAATCAAGCCGGTGCTATTTTATATGTTAGCGATATAAACCCAAATGCACTTGAAAAAGCAGAGCGTGAGCTAAACGCAAACATTGTAGGATTAGATGAAATTTACCAACAAGACGTCGATGTATTTTCACCATGTGCATTAGGCGCATCGATTAATGATGATACGCTACAACAGCTTAAAGCTAGCATAGTTGCAGGTTGTGCCAATAATCAATTAGCTCATGCTCGCCACGATAAAGCAATGCTTGACCAAGGTGTTTTGTACGCACCTGATTACGTGATAAATGCAGGCGGCATTATCAACGTAGCATTAGAAATATACCCAGAAGAATACTGCGCTGATACTGCAACGGCATTGGTGCAAAATATTTATCAAACTTTAATGAACGTATTTGAAAAAGCACAAGCGACTAATCAGCCAACAGGCATAGTTGCTGATGAAATGGCCAGAGAAATCATCGCTAAAGGTAAAAAATAGCCTATCTAAAATCATCAACACTAGCACGAGTCTGACGAGGATAATAACTCCTCGCAGACTTAAATTGACTTTAGCTTCTTCACTAAACAATAGGTTGTGTGGCCGACTGGATAGTCAGCTAATTCACCAAATACGCTGTAACCATGCTTTTCATAAAAAGGTTTTGCTTGAAAACTTAATGTTTCTGTTCGCATATAGCTAAAACCTTTTTCAAGCGCAAACTTTTCAGCTGCCTGTATTAGCTTGCTACCAACCCCCTGCCCTCGAGTCATTGGCGATAACCACAATAATTCGATAATGCAATAATTCCAAAAAGCTGTTGCTCTGATCCCGCCAACAACTTTCCCCTGAGCATCTTTTGCAAAAACAGCAAATTTATTATCCGCTTCAAAAACTACATCATCAGATAGGTAGTTTTGATTATAAGACTCGATTCCCTGACTGATCGTTTTTAAATCTACTTGGTTGGGCTGAGTAGTAATTTCTATATTCATTCTGCTTAACTTTTTAATTTTAAAGTTAAATTTTAATACATTTCTATAAGGGATGTGAATAAATGGTTATGAACAAATAAGTTAAATCGCTTGCCTTATAGCCTCAGTACTATACTCTGTATGCAAATTTTCGTTTTGTCATTTATCTATCGCTCGATGGCTGGCTCAGCGCTCAACTTTTGAGACGAATGATGACAGCCCTTCGCTTAAGCTACCAAACCATTGAGTTTGGTAAAACTGATATACACCTGTGCACTCTGCGCGATAAACAAGAATTCCACGATCCTAACGGCGTGGCTGAAAAGCTCGGTATTCATTCGGGCACGTGGTCGTTATTTGGCGTTGTGTGGCCATCAAGCCTAGTTTTAGCCCATTTCATTGTTGATTATCAAACAAAGTCTAAACGCATTTTAGAAGTGGGCTGTGGTATTGCGCTCTCTAGCTTGTTATTGAATAAACAACACGCAGATATCACAGCAACTGACTTTCACCCAGAAGTGAACAAGTTTTTGCAACGAAATGCATTACTTAATGAAGGTGACCCCATTGCCTTTGAACGAGTTGATTGGGCTGACGAAAATGACCAACTGGGCAATTTTGATTTAATTATTGGCAGCGACTTACTCTATGAAGACGGCCATATAAAACTATTGGCTGACTTTATCAATGATCACGCGAATCCTGAATGTGAAGTTATTCTAGTTGATCCCGGCAGAGGCCGAAAAAACAAGATTTGTAGAGAATTAGAAAGTGTTGGTTTTGTTTCTAGTCAGCAAAAACCACTGCATACCGATTTTTTAGCACAAGAGTTTAAAGGCCATATTCTTAAATTTATTCGAAGTGTTTAGCGCTAGTTGCCAATGGGTATACACAGCGCTATGTATTAGTTCGATTTAGGTTATACAACAAAGCTGATTAGAACAACAATAACAATTGCCACAAGTAGCCCGGTAAATATAATTCGCCCTTGATGCGCCCTTTGTTGTTGCGCATTTGGGTAAGCGCCAAATGTCACAGCCAATAAAAATAATCGACCAAGCCAATATAAAAATCGCTCACAAATCGCTTCTAATAAAAACCATCGTATAAACCTTAATATGGTTTTAAGTAATCCTTCGGCTAACTCTTCCATAGAGATCCTTCGTCATAAAAGTGGTAATAATAAAATACGAAAAGTGCTATAAACACCGGCCCGTTTTAATAAAGTGTACCCAGTCTGTTCTATTTCTTTGCTGGCAAGCTTCAATTGCTGGTTCAATATCGTATGGTACATTGATATGTTTTATCTGCCAGCTGCCACGGTTCAATTCGACAATTGAATACGATGCCATTGTGTTAAAATTTTCCATTGAATGAACAACAGGTAAATTATCGGTGTATGCTTGTAATCCGACACTTCCAGGGTTTACGATTGTTTGTCCTGTACTTAACTTAACCGTTCTTGGTGTATGAGTATGACCACAGCATATTAAGTTAGTCGTTTGACCATTAAGTAAGCTTATTATCTCGTTATCTGCGCGTAAACGCGCATAGCCAAATTCAACATTTTCCAATAAATAAATTAAATCACTTTGTGGTGTTCCATGGCATAAATAGACATCATCATTAAATTGCATATCAAATGGCAGCGCTTGCAGCCACGCAATTGGTTTAGGACCAAGGTCATCAACAATAAACTTCATGGTTGGATTTAACGCCATTTCAGTTTCGGTTGCTTCAACTATTTGCCGATCTTGATTACCACTTATGGTGATCATTTCATGTTGCATTAACAAATCGTACGTTTCTTTGGGCGCAATGGGGCCATATAAGATATCGCCTAAGTTAATCATGTGATCAACGCCGTTGTGCTGAGCATCTTGGATCACCGCTTCTAATGCAAAAACATTGCTATGAATATCTGACAAAAGAGCAAACTTCATTTATTAAGCCTTAAAATTAATGTTAGGTAGACAAATACTGAAATCAGCATGGCAAAAACGCTAAAGGGATAAGAACAAAAAGGTCGGTACATACAAGATAAAATACCGCAATCTTGTCGCCTCAATTGAAGTGTAAATTTAATGTCACCGACCCCTTAGGCACTTTTAATACACGCTTAGTGTTCATCGCCTGCATAAATCCACATAGGTTCAGTGTTACCGGCGCGTTCAAAACCAAGTGCTTGATAAAACGCAATAGCCTCGCCATCGGCAGTTAGCATTTGTTGATGAAAACCATTGTATACCGTTTGCAAAGCATCCATCATCTGCCGGCCAACGCCTTTTCCTTGATAATCAGGATGCACCAACATATGAGGGTAATACACCACCAAATGCCCGTCGGAGATCGCATTAGCTAATCCAATTAACTTACCATTCTCTCGTGCGGTAACTAATGAGTGCGAATTAATTAACCCAGCTATCAGCTGTGTTGGTTTATCTGCTGAAGACCACTTATTGGCTCGATACAAGCTAACAACTTCTTCTTGATTAATCGATTGGTCAAAACTGACTTCAATGTTCATTTATTTTCCTTGTGCTAACGACAAATATTCTGCAGCGCTGAAATTGCTTTTAAACGAGAATGCCTTTGGCGTATCGCCATGCTCTCGTAAGTAATTAAGTTTTTCTATGCCTTCTTCAATACTTGGTGTGTAGCCAGTGGGGATCCACCAAAGTACATAACTATCTTCGGAGATGTTTTCAAACCACTCTTTTTTGCGACGAAGAAAGTCGCGATGATGAGTTCTAAACATAAAGTTTTTTAACGCATCGACTGACTGCCAAACTGACATATTGACAATAATGCTTGGATCGCTAAATGCTTCAATCGCGGTCGCATCACCACTTTCATCTTGTAAGCGCCATACAAACCCCGCGCTTGTCTCAGCTAAAGCATTGATCGGCGCTAAATTATCAACAAACTCTTTAATTTCTGGCGCTTGTAAATCGTATTTTGCTTTTGCGATATTCAGTTGTGCTAAATGCATACTCCCTCCTATGCGTAACTGTTCAAGGATTAAGTGAATCTGTGACCTATTGATAAATATATCAGCAGTCGTGTCGCATCAATTAAGTTTAAATTTAACGTCAGCGGCCCCTTAGTCTAATCCTTAGTCTTTAAATATTTCTTCGAGTGTAATTACTGTTAACTTCTCACTCCGAAGCTGAAAACACAATTTGGATAAACATGATGTGAACTTAACGGTTTTAATTGCAACAAATCAACCTTGCCAACAACATCGGAGATATTACTTTGGTGAATTTCAAAATAAAATCTCCAATCACCATTTGACGAAGTAAGTTCTATATAGGGATAACCTGTTAACGTCCATGTCCCAGTTTTATGCTCGGTGAGCGTATTAGGATCTTTTGTATACAAGAGTTGATAGGTCTGATCTCGCTTTAGAAATAACTGTGCCGAGACTTCACATTGCTCGCTGTTATATTGATTTACCAGATCTTGGCTATGCATTTTATCAGTTTGTTTAACGCCTTCAGGTATTAAAAACAATCCAATGCTGTTTTTTGAATACCAATGATTGCCTTTAAACAAAGCTTGTAATTCAACATCAGGCCAACCAAGTTGACCAATTTCTGCGATAAAACTGTCTAAATTTTTTTCACCGTCTATAAAAGGTGAATAGACGATAGTAGACTTTTGAATTTCATCGGGAAAAACAAGAACATTCGCTTTAACATTATAATCTAATGCTTCGAGCTTTTGCGTGATCCGTTGCGCTTGTTCATCTGATAAGTAACGTTTGTAAAGATGCACGTTAGTTGAAGAGCAGCTTGCTAATAATGCTGCAATGATACAAATTTTTAAAAGTCTCAAATTACCACCTTCCTTGGTTTTACTGTTAGGATTTAGTTATACGATTCGTTTTCTTCAACGTTCATATTCCACTTCATCGATAATCTATTTCCCAGCTGCAATATGAACGAATGGGGTCGGTGACATATTGATAAATATATCAGCAGACGTGTCGCATCAATTAAGTTTAAATTTAGTGTCACCGACCCCTTATTCCGCGCCGGCCCCTTAATCCCGACATAGCCGGCCAATAGCTATCTCATGCTAAATTTCTTCATACAACTCTAACGGTAAGCCATCCGGATCGCTAAAAAAGGTAAACTTCTTATTGGTATATTCATCGACTCTAATAGGTTCAACGTCAACCCCATTTGACACTAGATAGTTACGAGTTTTTTCAACAGACTCAACACTAAAAGCTAAATGACGTAAACCTAGTGCTTCAGGGTAGCTTGGTCGTTGTGGTGAGTTGTTAAAGGTAAATAATTCAAGTTGGCTACCATCAGGCAGTTTTAAATCAAGCTTATAGGAGTCACGTTCTGAGCGATAATTTTCTGCAATCACCTCTAAGCCTAATATAGACACGTAAAAATGTTTGGCTTGTTGATAATCGGAACAAATAATTGCGGCATGATGAATTGAATTAAGCACCTAATTTCCTTTTGTTGTTGCTTTGAACTTTTGTTTATTAGATTTTATTTTGTTACTTGTTACTTGTTACTTGTTACTTGTTACTTGTTACTTATCGCTAGTTTGATACTCATATTGACTCTTAGCAATTGCCCAAACGATCATGGCTAATAAAATATAGAAAAGTTTCTGACCCGATAATTCAATAGCTACCGATTCTTGTTGATCGGGCTGACTTAAAACGGAGGCAATAAAAATATCGCCAATCACTAGTAATATTGGATAAAGTAAAAAACCAAGCGCTGCAAATTTCGCCAGCTTATAGTAGCTTGGATTTTGAATAAATTTTGCTAAGCAAAATAGTGCTAGTGCAAAAGCGCTATTGGGTAATAAATGCAATAATGCCGCTTGTTGAACTTGTTCAGGTTTTGCTTGTTGTGCAAACGAAAACGTTTCGACAAGTTCATTTAAATAAGATGCAGGGTAAATAACGCCCCAAAATGGATATAGCACCATTAAAAATGCAACTAAAAATAAAGTAATCCGTATTATTAACACCTAATATCTCCTTAGTTTTTTGGCGAAGCTGATTGCATCAACAACTTATTTACCCCAATCTTCATCAAGCACATCTTGTCGTTTGGCTTCATATTCATCGGTGGTTAGTAAGCCTTCTCGATACAGTTGTTCTATTTGCCTTAAACGCATCGCATGGCTTACATTGCCATCTTGCTGTTTTGGCGCTGTTGATTTTGCACCACCTGACACCTTTAAACTATGATCAGTTACTTCATGATGCAGACTTTTATTTGAAAATATAGAATTGCGGTAAGATTGATAAATTTGCGCGCACACGGCAAATACCCAAAAGATCATAAATATTTTGCCAAACGCGGGCATATTTGAAAAATCAAAAACCATCAGCGCAACGACCAGCATGCCAATGCTTATAATTAAACCAACGGTTGAGTTGTATTTAGATTCTTTAGTTTTTGACGTGCCGTGAATTCTCATTATTTTTCCAAAACTGCCCCTAACAAAGTTTTAAACACTTTGTTTGGTTTTGATGACCAAGCATTTTCGACTCATCAGCAACACGGTAAATAGCATAATACCGTAGCCAATTGAGCCGCCACTATAGCCAGCGCGGTGTTCAATTTTGGCCACTTTTTCTTCTTTTACTCGAGTTTTGAATCTCGCAAGCTCGTGATCTAAATTGGCGGTCATATCGTTAACCGCTAAACGAAAACCTTCCAATGACTTTTCTTGTAGCGTACCGTCAATACCAACAGCGGTTGTTCGCTTCTCAAGCTTGTTTATCCCCGGGGCTCTAAATAGCATTTTTTTACTCTTAATATCAAAAACTGCAGTATCAACAAAAGTTTGCACTGAATTTTCGTTGCCAGGAATAACGTACATGCCAACGATTGTCCAATAGAGTAAGGCGGCGTTATTTTCCAGTGACTGGGTTACTTGATCGTATGAAACAAGCGCTATTACATCAATATCATAAAGGCGCCCTACTTGCTCTAACGTGGTAAAACCCTCGCCTCCTTGTAAATAAGTACTTGGAATAATATCAATACGGTCTATATAGTCATATTGCAAAAAAGATTGTTTAACTTTCTCAAGTAATTCAACTTGGTCTTTACCGTGCAGTCCATCACGATGCCAATTTTTCGAAGGAACAAAAGCCAAACCCACTTTTACCGGGAGTGACAATACTGGAAGCTCGGGTTTGTGCTCACTACGACTCTCTTTATTTGGATACAAAAAGTCCATCAAACTGCTAGATTGTGTTTGTTTACCAGTGTTGTTGCTAACAATTGCACTACATGATGTAAGCAGTAATATCGTTACTATTACGGTAATTAGGGAAGGTTTCATCGAGGTTCCTTTTCGTTGTGCACAACAATAATTATAATTTAAACAATGATCTATAAAGCAAACTCTTTAAAGCTAAGTTCGCCTAAAAGGCTTATTCAGGGTATTGAGAAAATTTATCCGCCGACTTGCCTTCTTCAAACCAACAAGGTTTTTCATCCCAAAAAATATTGGCTGAAGGTCGAATTTCAGGATCTTGTTCAACATAACCGGCAGGTACAATTAAAAACGCCCCATCACGACTAACATAAGGTACTTGCGAGCCACATTCAGAACAAAAACAATTACTAAAGCGCGCGGCTTCTGGTAAATCAAATCGTTTAATTAATTGCTCGCCTGATTTCCATTTGATTTTATCGGGTGTAGTAAACATTAATGCCGCAAATGCAGAGCCTGTTTTTTTCTGGCATCTGTCACAGTAACATTGATAAAAACGTTTAAAAGGGCCTGTAACAACGCTAGACACTTTGCCGCACAGACAACTCCCTTGTATTTCTTTACTCATTTTTTACACCTCAAATTATTTAAGTGTTTGCTTTACTGTGCTTAATTAGCACTGTTTTTATGCTATCTAATTTAAAGTAAACAAAATATAAGGCAAGTATTTGTTGATAACGACTGTAACAGTTTATTTTTATTGGTACCAAGGGGATCGGTAGCATTGTTATAAATCTACATTTTTGTCGGCTTATTGAAGTGTTCAAATTAAAGTCGCAGCCCCTTAGAGTCAATCAAATAACCGAAATTTAGCCATCATATTTTGCTTTAAATACGACTTTGAACACCTCACATACAATTGGCATTTCCTTGTTTGGGGTAAAATTTGTCGAAGCTAACTCCCGGTGATAATAATCCCAGTGAACCTTTTGCCAATAACGCAGGCTTTTATCGCCCTCTCCCTCTAATTCAGCATACTTTGCAGTTATTTCATTAAAAGGCTCGATGGAAACACTTAGCGTTTCGATAATGCAGACCGCCTCCCCGTTCCAACGAGTGACTATGTTTAATTCACCAACCTTAGGTAATGCTTCATTATTTGCTTTAAACCACCACAGCGAAGGTGAAGTTGCTTTTTTAACTCCTTTTAATACAAGCTCAGCGCATTCGTCGGCGTCTTGTTCGTTGTCACAAAAGTGCCAATAATTTAGCTGTTTAACAGCTAAGGATAACGATTTAAAATAATCGTCACATATTTTGCTAATAGATGGATGCATTGTGTTGTTTATATTAACTGATGTTTATACCATACTGCTTTTTAATGCATTTAAAAATAGCGTTAACCAACGCCCATTAACTTAGCGCTTTGCTTGAAACCATGCTTTTCATAAAGCTGATGGGCATCGTCTGTCGCTAACACTAGAAATTTTTTTCGCCAGCGGCTGTCGTTCACCACAATATCGACTAACCATTTCCCAAGCCCTTTACTCCTATATTGATGATCGATAATCACATCAGCTAAATATGCGAAAGTTGAATAATCAGTAACTACACGGGCAAAACCTATCTGTAAGTCACCTTCATATAATGAAAAGCACTCCGAATGTTCAATTGACAGTTTTATATCGGCAAACGATCTATCGGCAGCCCAATAGGAAGCTGAAAGCAATTGTTTAACACGATGCACATCAACATAATTTTTACTTTTGTAAATGATGTAGTTATTTTTGATATACATACTTAGTTAATCTTTATTTTTCGGAGCCGATAATAAATATGAGCTTTTGTTTGGAATATTGTTAACATTAGATGAATAGTTTTGATCTTTTTCATAGCCTTGACTAAGGTAAACCACCCAATACTCGATATGAGAACTTCCTCGCTCTTTGATAAAAGCAATACCGATTTCATCTTGTTCAATATAAAACTCATGTTCACCCAGCAAATGCGTTCTATGATCTCTTGAGCGCTTAAAAGCATTCCAAACCTTAGCGGCAGTTGAATAGCCACCGGCGATGGCTTCGACTTGATTGCTGGTAAAATCTCGGCCATAGTGCTTTGGTAATTTATAACCCGAATTTTCTAGGTGTGAATTTGGACTACCGCCTAAATTATGAAGAACTAACCCATAGTCAGCCATTTTTTTAGCTTTGGCCTCAGCCGCAATCATTAATGTTTTATTACACCGAATTGATTTACGTTTTTGCTCCGAATCCGCTGATATTAATTTATATAAGGTTTGCGCCTGTTCATTGTTACCACATGCATTCAATTCACTTGAAACTACATTAAATGACAAAAGACCTGCTAGAGTGACTATTATGTTTTTCACATTTAATTCCATTTATTCTTGTTAATGCCTATTTAGCAAAACGCTACAAAGGTTCGGTGACATTGTTATAAATCAAACAGCAATCGTGTCGCCTTAATTGAAGTTTTAGATTTAGTGTCCAACCCTTGAATTCCTTTCTGTTGCATAGTTAGTGTGTCAAAAAATTAATTAGAACGAAACCCTAGATATGAAAAATATGAGTTTGAACATAAAGTTATAGTAATTTGATAAGTTTCATCATTTAGTTTCAATAAACTTTACTTACCTATTTACAATGTATGAGACAATAGCGACTGACATTACACACCACATGGCACATTATGAAACTTTTGGTTCGCAACCTCTCTCGCACAACAACAGAACAAGAACTACGTATTTTGTTTTCGGCACATGGCAAAGTTACTGAATGTAACTTGGTTTTAGACCAAGAAACCGGTAAATCAAAAGGCTTTGGCTTTGTTGAAATGCCCAACGAAAAGGAAGCAAAATTAGCGCTTTCAAGCTTGCATGAAACACGCGTGGCAAAAAATAGAATTCGCGTAAAAGTCGCACAATAGCTTGCTTTAGGAGACGGTAAGATCAGCCCTATTGGTATATCAAACCACAAATGGGGTCGGTGACATAGTTATAAGCTAAACTCAATCATATTGTCTTGATTCAAGTTTGAAATTAAATGTCACCGACCCCTTTGTTTTTGCTTGCAATTAGAAAACAAAAAAGCCAGCGCAAAACGCTGGCTTTTGTTTGTTGTGGTCCAGTTTATTTAACTAAAATGTTCTAATAGCGCCTGAACTGGATGTTTAGGTTTAAACTGCGCCATGCGTTTAGTTTGACTTCGACATGAAAAACCAGTGGCCAATACTTGTTCGTTTGAAAAATCAGCTAACTTAGGCTGCCAGCTTAATTCAAATAAGCTTTTTGAGTTTTCTTGGTTTTGTTTTTCATGACCATAAGTTCCCGCCATACCACAACACCCTACCGCAACCTTGTTTAAGCTTAAGCCAAAATAGCTAAATATTGCCTGCCATTGGCTTTCACTATTTGGTAAAGCTGTTTTTTCAGTACAGTGACCAAATAATTGATAATTTGTCGCTACATTTTCAAGCTTGGCCGGTAAACGACTGTCATTACTGTCAATAACTGTGGTTAGCCATTCATGTACTAGCTGTACATTAAAATCGCCACGTTTTTCACCTAATACTTGTTTATATTCATCGCGATAACACAATACCAACGAGGCATCGATGCCAACCAACGGAATATTAAGTGCCGATAGTTCATTTAAAAACGCTGCGGCTGATTTCGCCGTTTTAGCAAAGCGATTTAAAAAGCCTTTAACGTGTTGCGCTTTACCGTTCGGTTTAAACGGTAATAAAACCGGTTTAAAGCCTAGCGCTTTAGCAAGCCCCATTAACGACTCAACCGAAGTAGCGTCATAAAATGTGGTGAACGGGTCTTGCACGATAAATACATAATCTTGTTTTTTCTGCTCATTAATCGATTTGAAATACTCTAAATCAAACATTTCATATTTTTGCGCTGCGATGCGCTCGGCTAATGTCGGTACAGAAAGTAGTGGCGTATCAACATAACCAATCGTCTTTTCAGATATTTTGCTATACAGCTTATTATCGATAACGGCATTCACTAATTTAGGCGCTTTTGCCATTAGTGGTGCTAATAATTCAACATTTGCAACTAGGTGATCTTTTAATGGTCTGAAGTAGCGAGTGTGATAAAGGTTAACAAATCGCGCTCTAAAATCGGGCACATCCACTTTTATCGGGCATTGGCTTGCACAGGCTTTACACGCTAAACAACCTGCCATGGCATCCATCACTTCGTGTGAAAAATCGTCTTTATTTTCTTTAACAAACTGCGCTTTAATCTTATCTAGCAGTTGTTTTACCGACCAGCCGTCGATATTTTGCTCTAAAGCTAAAACATCGACGCCTTTATTTTCAACAAGACGCAACCACTCACGCATCAAGCCAGCTCTACCTTTGGGAGAATGTCTTCGGTCACGCGTTACCTTGCTTGATGGGCACATTGGGCTATTCACGTCGTAATTAAAACATAAACCGTTGCCGTTACAATCAAGTGCACTGGTGAAAGAGTCTTTAACCGTTACTGGAATTTGCCTGTCGTAAAAGCCGCGCTTAACACCGTCAACTGACACAAGCTGCTCGTTAGAATCTACCGGCGTACAGATTTTTCCCGGGTTCATTTTATTGTGCGGGTCAAAAGCTGTTTTTATTTTTCGAAGCTCTAAAAATAGCGCTTCACCAAAAAATTCAGGTCCGTATTCGCTGCGGTAACCTTTACCATGTTCACCCCACATCAAGCCGCCATATTTTGCCGTTAAGGCAACCACTTTATCTGAAATATCACGCAGTAATTTTTCTTGCTCGGGATCGCACATATCAAGTGCTGGTCTAACATGTAAAACGCCGGCATCAACATGACCAAACATGCCGTAATGCAATTGTTTGTCATCTAATAGTTGACGAAACTCTGCGATAAAGTCCGCTAAATTTTCAGGCGGCACCGCAGTATCTTCGGCAAATGCCAATGGTTTTTGGCTGCCATCAGTATTACCTAACAAGCCAACCGCTTTTTTACGCATAGCGTATAATTTGTTGATGCTAGCGAGATCTGACGTAATTTGATAACCGATCACCCCTTTGCCTTGTGCAATATCTTGATCAAGGCTTTTCGACAGCTCGGCCACTTGCTGTTCAATTAAATCAGCATCTTCACCGTTGTATTCAACAATGTTAATGCCGTCCATCACTTGCCCTTCGACATCCGTTAAAAGCTCGCTAACTGAATGCCAAACAATATCTTGTTTTGCTAAATTCAGTACTTTACTGTCAATGGTTTCAACTGAAGTGGCTTTTGCTTTCACTAAACTTGGTGAATGGCGCAGTGCCGAGTCAAAGCTGTCGTATTTAATATTAACTAAGGTTTTGGCATGTGGAATTTTTGTTAAATTTAATTTCGCTTCACAAACAAAAGCTAATGACCCTTCTGAGCCGGTGATTAGACGTGTTAAGTCAAATTTGGTTAAATCGTCGTTAAATACATGCTCTAAATCGTAGCCTGTTAAAAAACGATTTAAACGTGGAAATTTATCTAAAATAAGTTGGCGATTATCACGACAGGCAGCAATCACTTGTTTATAAATTTCACCCACAGAAGTTGGCTGAGTCGCTATTTCTTCTGCTTGTTCGATGGTCATCGGCGATGTTGCTAATAACTCACCATTAGCCAATACACTTTCTAATCCCAAGACATGATCAGAAGTCTTACCATACACTAACGAGCCTTGACCTGAGGCGTCAGTATTGATCATGCCGCCTAACGTTGCGCGGTTACTGGTAGATAAATCTGGTGAAAAGAAAAATCCATGCGGTCTTAAAAAGTCATTTAACTGATCTTTAACGACACCCGCTTCAACACGTACCCAGTTTTCTTCTACGTTAATTTCTAACACACGGTTCATGTATTTTGATAAATCAACCACCACACCCGGCGTTAAACTTTGACCATTGGTGCCGGTTCCGCCGCCGCGTGCGCTAAATTTTATCGCCTGAAACTTTTCTGTATCAGCCAATTGAGCAATTAATTGAATATCTGCTTTGGTGCGTGGGTGCAACACTAATTGCGGCAGTTGCTGATAAACACTGTTATCTGTTGCCACAGCTAAACGTGCGCCGTACTGACAGTTGATGTCACCAGTAAAGTGGTGCGCTTTTAAGGTTTCAGAAAAAGCATTATATAACGGAGAGATAAGTGATTGATGGTCTAACCTAGGTAACATGTGACATTATTCGTAAATTCTGTAGAGAATTCGATTGTAACACGAGATTTTTGTAATTTTGAACAGAAATAAAAAAAGCCTAAGAACTTTTTGTTAAAACATGTGCAATAACAATATGTTCTTAAGCTTTAATGCAAACTTAAACAGTAATAGTAACGTTAAGCGTTATTATTTACCGTGTTGTTCGGCTAAGTACAACCAAGTTGGTAACACAGTATCTGGATTAAGCGATACGCTGTCTATGCCCTGTTCAACCAACCATGCGGCGAAGTCGGCGTGATCTGACGGACCTTGCCCACAAATCCCCACATACTTACCACGAGCTTTACAGGCTTTAATCGCCATTTCTAACAAGATTTTAATCGCTTCGTTGCGTTCATCAAACAAGTGAGCAATTAAACCTGAGTCGCGATCTAAGCCTAAAGTTAATTGCGTTAAATCGTTTGAGCCGATTGAGAAGCCATCAAAGTGATCTAAGAACTTATCCGCTAACAGCGCATTTGATGGCAATTCACACATCATGATCACTTTTAAGCCGTTTTCACCACGTTTTAAACCGTGCTCTGCCAAAATATCGATAACCGCAGTCGCTTCTTCTAACGTACGAACAAATGGGATCATAATCTCAACATGAGTTAAGCCCATTTCATTGCGAACACGTTTTATCGCTTCACATTCAAGCGCAAAACAATCTCTAAAATCTTGCGAGATATAACGCGATGCACCACGGTAACCGATCATTGGATTTTCTTCATCGGGCTCGTAATGTTCGCCGCCAACCAGGTTGGCATATTCGTTTGATTTAAAATCAGACATACGCACGATCACACGCTCAGGCGCATAAGCGGCTGCTAGTGTAGAAATACCTTCAACAAGTTTAGTAATGTAAAACTCTACCGGGCTTTCATAACCGGCAATAATATCTGTAATTTCTTCTTGAAGATCAATCGACTGAGTATCGAAATTAAGTAGAGCTTTAGGGTGCACACCGATCATTTTATTAATGATAAATTCAAGACGCGCTAAACCAATACCTGCATGTGGTAACCGTGCAAACGCAAACGCGCGATCTGGGTTACCAACATTCATCATGATTTTAAGTGGTAAATCAGGCATTGAATCAACTTCTGAAGTGGTTACCGTGTACTCAAGTTTACCTTGATAAATAAAGCCAGTATCACCTTCGGCACATGAAACGGTAATTTCGTCACCATTTGAAATTTTTGATGTTGCATCACCACAGCCAACAACGGCAGGAATGCCCATTTCGCGCGCAATAATAGCGGCGTGACACGTACGACCACCGCGATTCGTGACAATTGCAGAAGCACGCTTCATGATTGGTTCCCAATCAGGATCAGTCATGTCTGTAACCAATACATCGCCAGGTAAAATTTTATCCATTTCAGCCAGTGACGATAGAACTTTTGCCTCACCACTACCTATTTTGTGGCCAATCGAGCGACCTTCACAAATGATATTCGCGCTGCTTTGTAACTGGAACTGTTCCATTACATTAGCGTTTTCACGACTTTTTACCGTTTCAGGGCGCGCTTGAACAATATATAGCTTGCCGTCTAAGCCATCTTTTGCCCATTCAATGTCCATCGGACGTTGATAATGTTTTTCAATAATTACGGCTTGTTTGGCCAGCTCTTGCACTTCGGCGTCGGTAAGTGAAAATTGATTTGAATCTTTTTCTTCAATATCAACCACTTCAACTTGTTTGCCGTGAGCTGTGCTATCAGCGTAAATCATTTTAATGGCTTTACTACCAATGTTGCGTCGAATTACCGCTGGGTTGCCATTAGCAAGTGTTGGTTTGTGCACGTAAAATTCATCAGGGTTTACTGCGCCTTGTACCACCATTTCACCTAAGCCGTAACTTGAGGTGATAAAGACAACATCTTCAAAACCTGATTCAGTATCAATTGAGAACATCACGCCAGATGATGCAATATCACTGCGCACCATACGCTGAATACCGGCAGATAAGGCGACGCCACGGTGGTCGTAACCTTGGTGTACTCGGTATGAAATGGCGCGATCGTTAAATAAAGACGCAAATACGTGCTTAATCGCCACCATTACTGACTCTAAACCGCGAACGTTTAGAAAGGTTTCTTGCTGACCAGCAAAAGAAGCATCCGGCATATCTTCAGCTGTTGCAGAAGAACGTACTGCAAAAGACGCATCATCTGCAAAACCACCGGCAAGTTGCTCGTAGGCCGCTTCAATATCTTTTTGCATTTGTGGAAGAAATGGCGTGTCGATAACCCATTGGCGGATGGTTTCGCCACATTGAGCTAGCGCATTAACATCGCTCACATCTAATGTATCAAGTAACTGATAAATTTTATCATTTAAGCCACTTTGCTCTAAAAACTCGTTAAACGCATATGAAGTAGTAGCAAAACCGCCAGGCACTTGTACGCCAACGTTTGCTAAATTCGAAATCATTTCACCAAGTGATGCATTTTTACCGCCAACACGGTCTACATCGCCCATACCTAAGTGTTCATACCAAAGCACGTTTTCTTGCACAACAATTCTCCATTAAGGATAAATAATAAGTTTTAATTCGATTGACGCTATCGATATCGCAAAAACTTTGACAGCGCTAATATTCTACACTGCTCCAATAAAAAACTGAAAGCGATTATGTAAACTTTCAACCAAAGATACTCGAATAATTTAAAGCAAATCAATCTATACATGATTATTGCTATTCATTAAGTGTTTTTAATGATACATATTGGTTAATTAAGTTTGATTTACGTTATTTTTCAGTTTAGTACTTTTTGAGGCATTTATGCGTACAGCATTTTATATTTCTGACGGCACGGCTATCACTTCTGAGGTGTTTGGTCATGCGCTACTATCTTTATTTCCTGTTGAATTTCAACATCAAACCATTTCATTTGTTGAAAGTGTAGAAAAAGCACATGAAGCACGTGAGCTCATTAATAAAACAGCAAGTCGCTCAGGTGAGCCACCGTTAGTATTTCATACTTTTGTTAAGCCAGAAATTCGAGAGATTATCGATAGTTGCGACGGCATTATTTATAATTTTTTAGAACACTTTGTTGCGCCACTTGAGCAACAACTGGGTGTTACGGCAAAACCAAAAGCCCATAGAACACATAGCATTCACGAAAACAGCTACGACTACCGTATTGATGCGGTAAACTACGCCTTGGCAAACGATGATGGTGGTAAAGTCGACAATTACGAGCATGCTGACGTTATTCTGGTGGGTGTTTCTCGCTCTGGCAAAACCCCAACCTCGCTCTATTTGGCATTACAGTACGGGATCAAAGCGGCCAACTACCCATTTACCGACGATGATATGGACGAGCTTAAGTTACCTGCGTGTTTAAAAATGCATAAAAATAAAATATTTGGCTTAACCATAGACGCCCAACGTTTAATGGATATTCGAGATGGCAGAATGTCGAACAGTAAATATGCCTCAGCAAGACAATGTCGTATGGAAATACGTGAAGTAGAGAAGCTTTATAAGAAAGAAAAAATTCCTTTTCTTAATACCACTAAGTTTTCAGTAGAAGAAATTACTGCCAAAATACTTTCCGAAACAGGCTTGCAAAGATATAAGTACTAAATACAAAGGAATTTTTCATCTAAAACCCTGAAAGCAGTTCACATCTAAAGCCATTTTCGCTATCGTAGCAGCGATTTATTTACTCATGCCGATAAATGGCTTAAAGATGACCTATGACCATAAAAACTGACGAACTACGCACCACCCTCATTGACAACTTAGTTTCACCGGCAGAGCTTGCCGCGCAAATTCCTTTAGACCAAGAAACCGCCGATTTTATTATGGCAAGTCGTAAAGAAATTGAAGCTATTATTCGAGGTGAAGATAAACGTTTATTAGTGGTTATTGGTCCGTGTTCGATTCACGATACCGAAGCTGCCGTTGATTACGCCAAAAAGCTAAAACCTTTTCATGAAAAATACCAAAACGAATTATTGATCGTGATGCGGGTTTATTTTGAAAAGCCGCGTACCACCGTGGGTTGGAAAGGCTTAATTAGCGATCCAGACCTTGATAAGTCCTTTAATGTTGCCAAAGGATTAAACCTTGCCCGTAACTTATTACTTGATATAAACAAGCTTGGTCTACCAGCAACCACTGAATTTTTAGATATGGTTACCGGTCAATACATTTCTGACTTGATCAGCTGGGGTGCTATTGGTGCACGTACGACAGAAAGCCAAGTTCACCGCGAATTAGCGTCAGCGCTTTCATGCCCGGTCGGTTTTAAAAACGGTACCGACGGTAATGTAAAAATTGCCATCGATGCGATTAAAGCGTCAAGCGTACCTCATGTACTTTACTCGCCTGATAAAAATGGGCAAATGTGTATTTATCAAACCCATGGCAACCCGTCTGCACACGTGATTTTACGTGGCGGAAAAGAGCCAAACTATAGCGCTGAACATGTTAGCGATGTCGCAGAAAAACTCAGCCAAGCAAAAGTTGAAACCAAAATCATGGTTGATTGTAGCCACGGCAACTCATGTAAAGATCATAATAAGCAAATTGATGTGGCACGCTCAATTGCAGAGCAAGTCGCCACAGGTGATTCCGCTATTTTTGGCGTGATGATCGAAAGCTTTTTAGTTGCCGGTAATCAAAGCGTTCTGCCAAACGAGCCACTTGTTTATGGGCAAAGCATTACCGATGCCTGTGTTGATTTAGATACCAGTGCCGACATTCTTGCCTTGTTAGCTGATGCAGTAAGCCAAGCAAATAAATAATCACAGCAAAATAAACTTTAGCAAAAAGCCGTGAAATTTCACGGCTTTTTTGATGATACTTAGCTAGCTAACATAGCCATTTTATTGCGCTTTATTAAAGAACCTTTGGCGGATATATTGCCCTACTTTATAACACGCTATCGCAGCTAAACAGAATAAACACGCATGCACAATATTATGCAGCATGCCGTCACCTAAGTAGTGATCATCATGCGCCATGGCAGAAAAACTAAACAGTAGTGTGAAAATAATAGTTATAAACTTCATCTTAATGTCCTAATAGTTAATGATATTAAATTGGCGATGTTTTGAGTCAGTTTTACACCGACAACATCCCTTCTTGTTCAATAAAGCGAATGATGTCGTCTAACCCTTGTTTGGTTTTCATATTACTGAAAATAAACGGGCGCTGGCCGCGCATTTTTTTCGCATCTCTGTCCATCACCTCTAACGATGCACCAACAAGCTCAGCAACATCAATTTTATTAATGATCAATAGATCAGATTTGGTAATACCTGGACCACCTTTGCGGGGAATTTTATCGCCAGCAGAAACATCGATAACATAAATAGTTAAATCGGATAACTCTGGGCTAAAAGTCGCGCTTAAGTTATCACCGCCACTTTCAACGAGCACAAAATCTAAATCGGGATGACGCTCTTGTAATTCGTCAATAGCCGCTAGATTCATTGAGGCATCTTCGCGAATTGCGGTATGCGGACAGCCCCCAGTTTCAACACCTAGAATACGGTCTTGCGCCAAGGCGTTATGTTTAGTTAAAAACTCAGCATCTTCACGGGTATAAATATCGTTAGTGACTACGGCCATGTTGTATTTATCGCGAAGCGCTAAACAAAGCTCGCGTAATAATGCGGTTTTACCTGAGCCAACCGGGCCACCAACACCTATGCGTAATACTTGTTTTTTCATTTTTTTCTCTCTTGAATTTAAATGTTAACGCTTAATTTTTTATTCATTGATTTTATTACGAACGAAACAACCGGCTATATTGTGTTTCGTGCCATGCACTTGCCATCGCTAAATGCGGTAGGCTACCGCCAATTTCATCGTCAGTTAACTTTTCAGCCACTGCAATCGCAGCATCAACTTTCTCTGTTAAATCAAACAATAAGTTCTGCGCTTGAGTTTGTCCTAAAGGTACCAACTTGGTTGCTGCAGCCACTTGGTTATCGATAAACGTCCAGCAATAGCCACTTTGCACCGAGGTCAGGTCAAGCTCACATAAATAGGCAGTTAAAGCAAAGGCACTAACAAAACTAATATCTGAACCGGGTAAAAAGTGTTGATAATTTTTCTCGTCGATTCGGTCGAGATTAGTTAACAAACGAATTAGGGCTTTGCCCATCGCCACATCGGCTAGCAATAATTCACTACTTTCTCGGCAAGCTTGTAAATGCTGATCCCAATATTGAAAATCACTGACATTATCATTTGCTATCGCGCGATATAAACGCGCTAAAATGGCTAAGTCGGTGCGGGCTATCGCTTCAAATAAATTAATTTCAATCCAACTTGCAGTATCTGATGAATTATTTATCCAGCCGTTGTCGACTGCAAATTCTAAGCCTTGCGAAAATGAGAAGCCACCAACGGGCAAATTAGCGCTGCACAATTGCAATAAACGACTTAACTTAATGCCGTTGCTCGTGTTTATTTGCACGCTAGCATTAGTGTTCATGTTCATGTTCATGTTCATGTTCACCATGACTATGCGAATGGCCGCCTTTAGCGTAAGCACCATTTTCAGGCGAAAATACCGCCGGAGTGTGGTTGATGGTTAAGCCATAGTTTTGTGCTAATTCTTCTAAAACATGATCCGGCTTAAAACGCAGCCATAATTCACCAATTTGCATCGACGTATGTCGGTTGCCTAAGTGATAACACACTTTAGCAAACGTTAGCCAATCAGTAGCAACTGCGGTAGTAACTTCTTCTGCTTGGCCTTTAATTTCAATAAATAAACCGCATTCGGTTTTTAAAATTTCACCAATAAGGAGTGGATGGCCGCGCTCCATAAAAATACCAATAGCGCTGCCCTTATCTGTTACGCCTTTAATCCGCGCTTTTTTGCGGGTATCGTGATCTAGAGTGATGGCATCATCAATTGCTTGGTGAATGTGATCAAATCGTTCAAATGCTTTTAACATTAACTCTTTATTCCTTTTACTACTTTGAGTTTTTTAAAATAAGGTGTAGCGCTGCGCCAGTGGTAACTCAGTGGCCGGCTCACACGTGAGTAACTCGCCATTTGCTCTTACTTCATAGGTTTGAGCATCCACTTCAATTGTCGGTTGCCAGCTGTTATGCACCATGTCGGCTTTACCCACATTACGGGTGTTTTTACATACGCCAACCATACGTGTCATGCCAATTTTTTCTGGTACGCCTTTATCAATCGAGGCTTGTGACATAAAGGTCATCGATATTTTCGCCGTTGCTAAACCATACGAGCCAAACATTGGGCGATAATAGACCGGCTGAGGGGTAGGAATAGAGGCATTAGCATCCCCCATAGGCGCGGCAGCGATAAAACCAGATTTAATGATCATGGCTGGTTTTATGCCGAAAAAAGCCGGCTTCCACATAACAATATCAGCAAGTTTGCCCACTTCAATAGAGCCTACTTCATGGCTTACGCCGTGGCTTATCGCCGGATTAATGGTGTATTTGGCAATGTAGCGTTTAATTCTAAAATTATCATTACGCTCAGTATCAGGTGCTAATGGGCCACGTTGTTGTTTCATTTTATGGGCAGTTTGCCAGGTGCGAGTGATCATCTCCCCTACACGTCCCATCGCTTGCGAGTCAGATGAAATCATACTAATCGCCCCTAAGTCATGCATAATATCTTCAGCGGCAATACTTTCTTTGCGAATACGAGAATCGGCAAAAGCAATATCTTCTGGAATATTCGGATCTAAGTGATGACACACCATCAGCATGTCTAAATGCTCGTCGATGGTATTAATGGTATAAGGTCGTGTTGGGTTGGTTGACGATGGTAATACATTGGCTTCACCACAAGCTCGAATAATGTCAGGTGAATGCCCGCCGCCGGCACCTTCAGTATGGTAAGTATGAATAGTACGCCCTTTAAATGCGCCAATAGTATCTTCAACAAACCCCGACTCGTTTAAGGTATCGGTATGAATTGCCACCTGGACATCGTATTTTTCGGCGACAGTTAAACAGTTGTCAATTGCCGCAGGTGTTGTGCCCCAATCTTCATGTAATTTTAAACCACACACGCCAGCTTCAATTTGCTCTTCAATCGCTAACGGTAAACTCGCATTGCCTTTACCTAAAAAGCCAAAGTTCATCGGAAAGTCGTTAGTAGCTTGCAACATTTTATGTATATACCAAGGCCCCGGCGTACAAGTGGTGGCATTGGTTCCTGTCGCAGGCCCTGTGCCGCCGCCGATCATGGTCGTAACGCCTGACATAAGCGCTTCGTCAATTTGTTGAGGACAAATAAAATGAATATGCGCGTCAATGCCGCCTGCGGTTAAAATTTGTCCTTCACCGGCGATCACTTCAGTGCCCGGCCCTATTTCGATATCAATATTGTCTTGTATATCAGGATTTCCGGCTTTACCAATAATTGCTATGCGGCCGTCTTTAATGCCCACATCCGCTTTGATAATGCCCCAGTGATCAACAATTAACGCATTGGTGATCACCAAATCAACCGTTGCAAAACATGACGCTTGGCTTTGCCCCATGCCATCGCGGATGACTTTACCGCCACCAAATTTCACTTCTTCACCGTAAGTGGTGAAATCTTTTTCAACTTCTAACCACAAGTCAGTGTCAGCTAAACGAACGCGGTCGCCGACAGTTGGCCCGAACATATGTGCGTATGCATGTTTATCAATATTTGCCATAATTTTTTACCTGTTAACCTAAAGGTTAAAGAGCTCCTTGAACATCGCCGCGAAAACCATACACTTTACGTTTGCCTCGATAAGCCACTAGGGTGACTTCACGTTCTTGTCCCGGTTCAAAACGCACTGCTGTGCTTGAGGTAATATCTAAGCGGTAACCTTTGCACGCCTCTCGATCAAACACTAAAGCCGAATTTACTTCATAAAAGTGATAATGAGAGCCAATTTGTATGGGCCGGTCACCTGAATTAGCAACAGTGACTTTAATTTTGGCATACCCTACATTTAACTCGTGCACACCGTCATCGGTTTTGATTTCTCCGGGGATCAACATAGTCAGGCTCCTTTATACAATGGGGTTGTGAACGGTAACCAGTTTAGTACCGTCGGGAAAGGTTGCTTCCACTTGTACTTCAGCTAACAGCTCGGGAATGCCTTCCATGACTTGCTCACGAGTCAGTAATGTTCTACCGTAATCCATCATTTGTGCGACCGTTTTACCATCGCGAGCCCCTTCCATAATTTCCATGGAAATATAAGCCATCGCTTCAGGGTAATTTAACTTTACGCCGCGTTTTAGGCGGCGCTCGGCTAATAGCGCCGCAGTAAATAACAATAACTTATCTTTTTCTCTAGGTAATAAATCCATAACATTCTCTTTAATCAAGACTTAATTTTTCGCTTAGCTAACGCTCTGTTGGCTCACTGGCGCTCACTGATATTAGGTATGCCATACTCTCGGCTCAACCGCACTGTTACTGATGAGTTGCGGGCGTAAATGCTGCCACAAGCGAATGAACAAGTGTTTTGCTTCATTGGCCTGCTCCCCAAGATACCGTATCACTAACAAGCCTTTAATATCCGTTATGCTCACTTTGTTTTCCGCGTGTTGTTGCTCGATGATTTCGCGCAAGTGCTCAACTAATTGTTGTCGTTCACTCGCCAAAGCAAGTTGTTTAGGTGCATATACAAGAAAAGTGGCAAAAACACTTCGCCCTGCTAAACCTGCCGAATGAGCCATAAGCTGGTTATTCGGGGATATTGCGATACGATCATGATAAATGAGTTTATTATCACAATATAATCGGTTTAGTTGGGTATACGAGCCATGCTTGAATGGCTGATTTGAACTCGGCAAACCTAAACAGCTAATGTCCCAACCGAAATAAACGCTACTCGAGCTAAGGTGAATATCTACTGTATTTACGGCATCAGCGCCTTCATAAACAATCGTTTCTTGAGGGAAATTTTCACAAATAGCGTGTTGAGCTAGGCTAAAAGTGGTTATTTGCAGTTGCTTAGATTCGCCAATGCTTTGATCTTCGCGGGCACGGTAAAAGCGATTAGCCCCGGGAGTTGTCACTAACACATGTGCATTTTTTTGTAGTTCAAGCGATATTCGTAATTGATCGCCGGAAACAATTCCCGCTGGCGGATGTAACAAATAGATATGGGCGCAATCACGCCCTTCCGGGTAAAAAGCTTTTTGAACCGATAATGGCCCTTGTCGTTTTGTTGCAGCTAATGCCGTACCAAAATTTGAATGGCTAAAAACTAGGCTTAAACTCGCAAGCCATTGGCGCATATTAGCTATAGGCTTAACATTACCGGTTAACGGTATATTTTGCGTTTCGGTGATCATTGTATTGCTAACATCAAAATTATTAAAAACCTTTATTTTTCATTAAGCTAATTAGAGCTAAATAACCTTAGCGCGAAATTTTAATCAGCACCTTTTATATCAGTGTCAAAGGTCATTCGCAATATTATTAGGCCAAATTTCAACGCTTTATTACACAGATAAATACTTAGCGACTAATTCGTCAGTCAACTCGTCCATTTCACCTGAGGCGATCACTTGGCCTTTTTCCATTAAATGAAAAGCTTCACCAACGGCGCGAGCAAAAGGTAATTTTTGCTCAACTAAAATAATAGTCATGCCATGTTCTTTATTGAGTTTTAATAACACATCACGAATAAGTTGCACGATATTTGGCTGAATACCTTCATTAGGTTCATCTAAAATTAAAATGTCTGGGTTTAGCACTAAAGCACGGCCAATGGCCAATTGCTGCTGCTGACCACCCGATAAATCACCACCGCGACGATGTAACATTTCTTTTAATACCGGAAAGAGCTCAAATACATGCTCAGGAATGGTTTTACTTTTCTGACGTTTACAGTTCAAACTTATTTTTAAATTTTCTTCAACCGTTAGCTGAGGAAAAATATGACGACCTTGCGGCACATAACCTACGCCGATTTCAGGACGAGACTCAACGTTACCTTTAGTCATGTATTGGTCATTTATTTTTAACGAGCCAGAGCTAATTGGCAATAAGCCCATAATGGCTTTTAACAGTGTGGTTTTCCCCACACCATTGCGCCCCATAATACAGGTACGTGAGCCCTTAGCTATTTTGAGATCGAGATCCCATAAAATTTGCGTACCGCCGTATTTTTGATTTACTTTAGATAATTCAATCATCTTTACTCTCTTACTCTTCGCCAAGGTAGACTTGAATAACGTCAGGATTTGCTTGAATTTCACTCATGCTACCTTCAGCCAATACCGAGCCTTGATGTAAAACGGTAACAGTGCGTGCAATTGAGCGCACAAACGCCATATCATGCTCGACCACGACCACGGAATGCTTGCCAGCAAGCGACGTTAATAGCTCAGCAGTACGCTCAGTTTCTTGTCCTGTCATACCCGCGACAGGTTCATCCACTAACAATACTCTTGGATCCGCCGCTAATAACATGCCGATTTCTAACCACTGCTTTTGGCCATGAGATAAACGGCCCGCAGGATAATGACATTCTGCAACAAGACCTATGGTATAAAGAATTTCACCAATGCGATCTTTTTGCTCACCAGTTAATTTATGAAACAAGCTGGTTAATATGCCTTTATCACCCGTAAGGCTTAATTCAATATTTTCAAAAACACTGAGCGCTTCAAACACGGTTGGTTTTTGAAATTTACGGCCAATGCCCGCTCGCGCAATTTCCGCTTCATTTAGTTTTAATAAATCGACTTGCTGACCAAAATTTACCGTCCCCGTATCTGGCCGAGTTTTTCCGGTGATAACATCCATCAAGGTGGTTTTACCAGCGCCATTAGCGCCGATTAAACAACGCAATTCGCCATCGTTAATATAAAGGTTTAAATCGTTCAACGCTTTAAAGCCATCAAAACTGACACTGACATCTTCAACATATAAAATAACGCCATGGCGAGTATCTGGCCTAATGTTTTCATTGGCTAATAACGGTGAGCCACTTTTATCTACGATCATGATTTCGCCTCCGCATTGGCTGACAGCGGTTGTTGTTTGTTCTTATTGGCAAAAATATTCGGTAATAGCCCAGAAATTCCTTTTGGTAGAAATAGCGTGACTAAAACAAACAGCCCGCCTAAGGCAAACAACCAAGCTTCAGGCATGATGGCGGTAAATCGGGTTTTGGCATAACTCACCAATATCGCGCCAATTAACGCGCCATATAAGGTGCCACGACCACCAATAGCCACCCAAACCACCATTTCAATAGAATTTAGCGGTGAAAATTCCCCTGGGTTAATAATGCCAACTTGCGGCACGTATAAAGCACCAGCAACGCCAGCTAGCATCGCTGAAACAACATATATCCATAATTTGTAATGTTCCGGTTTAAAGCCGACAAAACGTACTCTCGACTCGGCATCACGAATAGCGGTTACCACCCGCCCCATTTTTGAGTTAACAATATAATGAGAAACTAAATAACCTATGGCTAAAGCCACCGCTGTCGCGATAAACAAGGCTAATTTAGTGGTCGGTGATTGCAGTGAAAAACCTAAAATTTCTTTAAAATCGGTTAAACCATTGTTACCACCAAAGCCCATTTCATTGCGGAAAAAAGCTAACATCAAGGCATACGTAACCGCTTGGGTCATAATCGATAAATAAACCCCGCTTACTCTTGAGCGAAAAGCTAACGTACCAAACACATAGGCAAGTAACCCTGGGCCAATAAAGACCATGGCAACCATCCATAAAACACTGTCAGAGCCTGCCCAATACCACGGCATTTCGGTCCAGTTTAGGAAAACCATAAAATCGGGTAAATCTGGGTTACCGTAAACACCACGGTCGCCAATTTGACGCATTAAATACATGCCCATGGCATAGCCACCTAAGGCAAAAAATGCCCCGTGCCCTAAACTTAAAATGCCGCAATAGCCCCAAACTAGATCAACTGCCAGTGCCAATAAGGCATAACATAAATATTTACCAAAAAGGCTTACTGTGTAGTCACTGACGTGTAAAAAAGATCCTTCAGCAAAAGCTAAATTACAAACCGTGACATACAAGGTTGAAATAAATAATAAGGTGATAACAAAATGCAAACTGCCAAGTTGTTCAAATTTTTTCAAAAACATACTTTTCATATCATGATTCACAGGTATAGTGACTGAGTCATTTAGGCCAGTGTTAGTATCAGCTGTTGATGACGAGGTTGTTGGTGATTTTGTTAAAGTGCTCATTAGTCTGCTGACCTCCCTTTTTGAGGAAACAGTCCTTTAGGCCTTTTTTGAATGAACAACACTAAGCCAACTAGTACAATAATGTTCGCCAGTACGGAGCCGGTTATAGGCTCTAAAAACTTATTAATTGAACCTAACGACATTGCTGCTACTAACGTGCCCCATAAATTACCGACACCACCAAAAACCACCACTAAAAAGGAGTCGATGATATACGCTTGCCCTAAATTAGGGCCAACATTGGTTAATTGGCTTAAGACGACACCGGCAATACCAGCGATACCTGAGCCTAAACCAAAAGTGATAGCGTCAACCCAATCACTTTTAATACTTAAGGCACGCGCCATATCGCGGTTTTGCGAAACAGCACGAACATGTAAACCCAATGAAGTTTTCTTTAAAATCATCAGTAAAGCGACAAACACCATTAAAGAAAAGATAATGATATACAAACGGTTATAGGTTAATGAAAACACAGGGTTGATTTGCCATGAACCACTCATCCACTCTGGTGAAGCAACTTGGCGGTTTAGTGGTGAAAAAATACTGCGCACCAGTTGTTGTAAAATTAAGCTAATACCAAAAGTTGCCAGTAAGGTTTCAAGGGGGCGACCTTTTAAGTGACGAATAACGCCACGTTCAATTAAAACGCCCACAAACCCTGACACTAAAAACGCTGCCGGAATGGCCATTAATAATGAGTATTCGATCAATTGTGGAAAAGCTTGTTGAATAACATAAGTGGTATAAGCGCCGAGCATCATCATTTCGCCGTGCGCCATGTTAATTACCCCCATCACGCCAAAGGTAATAGCTAGGCCAATCGCTGCAAGTAATAATACCGAACCTAAGCTAAAACCAAAAAAGAGGGTTTCAAGAAACTCAAAAATACCTTTGCGATCGTCAATATCAGCCAAGGCTTTAGTTAACTCTGCCGCTAAAGTTTTATCATGCTCATTTGTTGAGTCTGCAATCGCTTCAAGTTGATTGCTCATTGCGTTTTTAACCGCTGGCTCTAAACTGGTTTTTAACTGTTCAATAGCCGCCAACTTTGCTTCATGGCCTTCATTAATCAGTTGATTAACAAGAAGTGCTACCGACATTAATTCGCGCACGTCTTCGTCTGGCTCGTTATTCACTAATGCCGTTACTGCGGTAATACCGGTTGAATTGGGTTTATCGAGTAATTGCTTAATTGCTTTAATGCGAATGTTTTTATCTGCTGACCTTAAATCTAACAGCGCCAACAAGCCCCTAATTTTCCCCCGTAAGGCGTTATTGGTTTTAATTTTTTTAATGGCACTTTTAGTGACTGCCTCTAGCGGAGTATCAGTTAACACATCGGTTAGCTCATAGCGTTTATTGGCATTAACCTTAGCCCTAACAATTTGCTTATTGGCTTTTAAATAATACAATTCACCGTTGAGTAAATATTCAAGTGTCGCGGGCACTTGCGGTTCATTTGTTGCTGAAATTTGCTCTATCAAGCCCTTCATTTTTGATAATTTAGTGCTAGGGAGTTGTTTAAACAAAGAGGGAAGTTTGCTTTCTGCAGCAGCGATCGCCTCACTCGACAGGGTTTGCCATGACAGCAAACAAGCGATCAAAACAGAAAAAATACGCAACATTGCGGCGTCCTTAGTTACTAGTAAAGTTACAAAGCTGTTTACACGTCGTTGCTAAAACAGCTTAAAGTTATATTTAGTGCTTAATGTTTATTGGTTTTATCGGGGTCATTTACTCAAAACACTCTGATATCGATAATTAAATTGCTTTGAGTAAATGGGAAGCAAGCTTCCCATTAAACTAAACGTTATTGTGTTGGTTTGTTTCTAGATAAACCTTTAGAAATTTTGACCAGAACACTTAGCGGTTTTCACATCGAAGTTGCCGCATGAAACCGGCGCGGTCCAATCTGAAATAAGGTTTTTAGAGCTGTCTAAGAAATTAGACCATGCATCACCAATCACGGTATCTGGCGTTTCTGAAACCACTTCAAATTGACCATCTTCTTGAATTTCACCAATTAACACTGGCTTAGATAAATGATGGTTGGCATTCATAACCGCTGTACCGCCAGTTAAGTTAGGAACAGCAATACCGATAAGTGCTTGCTCAACAGCGTCAACGTCGGTTGTGCCCACTTTCTCAACCGCTTTAGCCCACATTTTAAACCCAATATAGGTTGCTTCCATCGGGTCATTGGTTACGCGCTTGTCATCACCAATGTATTTTTTCCAATTTGCAATAAAGGCTTCGTTTTCATCAGATTCAACGCTTTGGAAGTAGTTCCAAGCCGCTAAATGACCAACAAGTGGTTTAGTATCAAAACCTGAAAGTTCTTCTTCACCTACCGAGAACGCAACCACGGGAATATCTTCAGCAGAAATACCTTGGTTACCTAATTCTTTATAAAAAGGAATGTTTGCATCACCGTTAATTGTTGACACAACAGCGGTTTTCTTACCAGCAGAACCAAACTTTTTAATTTTTGAAACAATACCTTGCCAATCAGAATGACCAAACGGCGTATAGTTGATCATAATGTCTGAGTCTTTAACGCCTTTAGATTTTAAGTACGCCTTTAAGATTTTATTGGTCGTACGAGGGTAAACATAGTCAGTACCCGCTAAAACCCAACGCGTTGCGCCAATTTCATCCATTAAGTAATCAACCGCAGGAATGGCTTGTTGGTTTGGCGCAGCGCCCGTGTAAAATACGTTTTTAGATGATTCTTCACCTTCGTATTGTACTGGGTAGAATAATAAACCGTTTAGCTCTTCAAGCACCGGTAACGCTGATTTGCGTGATACCGAGGTCCAACAACCAAAAATAACATCCACTTTTTCTTTCGCTAAAAGCTCACGGGTTTTCTCTGCAAATAAAGGCCAGTTAGAGGCAGGATCTACCACTACAGGTTCTAGTTGTTTACCAAGTAAACCACCGGCTTTGTTTTGTTCTTCAATCATCATTAAAACGGTATCTTTTAATGTGGTTTCAGAAATAGCCATAGTGCCTGATAATGAATGTAAAACACCCACTTTGATGGTGTCGGCAGCATACGCCATTTGTACAACTAAGCTACTTGCAATAATTGAACTTGCCGCAATAATTTTTTTAAGTTTCATAATAAATTCCTATTAAGTCTGGTGGATTAAAACGTAATTAAAGCTTCAACCGCGTATGAGGTAACATCAACGTCGTTAATTTCATCCATACGGTATTCAAATACCATTAATAGGTTGTCAGAAACGGTATAGCTTGGTGAAATGGTAATACCCGAAGCATCTTCATAAGTGGCACCCGAGGCATCTTCAATATCCCAATCGTGGTAACGCAGGGTTAAACCAATGTCGTCAAAAGCGTAGTTAGCCATTAATAAGAAACCTGTTGCTTCACTGCCAACAAATACGCTGTCTTCGGCGCTGTTATATTCCGCCGCGAGTGTTAACGCGTCTTTTGAATAGCTTGCCCAGGTGTTGATTAATTCAACATCGCCATCTTTTGAGTAAAAACCTTTAATAGTAATTTCATCTGTTGGCATTAGCGCCACCATGGTTTCAATGGCAGGATGCTCTGAGTCGGTACCTTCTCCAGCAAGATCATTCACAACTGAAACAGCTACGGCATATTTATCACCGCTATAAATACCAGAAACACCTTGTTGATAACCGCCATAAAAATATTTTGCATAGCCAGTGCCTGAATATTGGAATAAACCCGTAGGCTCTTCAGTTTCCCAGCCTGAGTAACTTAAAAAACGACCGGCTTTTACGCTAAATTGATCAGATACGGCATAAGTAATAAAGGCTTGTTCAATATCAAGCTCTTGATTATCTTCTAAATCATCACCTTGATCTTGATATTCAACATCAACAAAAGCAGCAAGCTTACTGTCAAACTCATAACCAACATTTAATTCAACTTGGTCAAGACCTGAAACGTGAAAAGATTCACCGCCGTCAATATCAACTGCAAGGTATGACATATCAATAAAACCAGAGATGCTGAGCTTGTCTTTGGCTTCATCAGCGTGTGCCGATGTTGCTGCAGCTAATGAAAGTAGCACTGTAGCGGCTACCGGCGTTAATTTTGTAAAGAGTGTTTTCATGCGCATTCCTATAAAAGTGTTTAGTTACGTGTCTTTGACATCTTTTTAAGTTGATGACTATTAACACAAGCCTTATTTGAGCTGGCTCTAGTATCGATGTTTTATGGAAGTGTGAATATGCGCAAAAGCGCGAAAAGGCCTACGTAAAATTACGCATATAATGTTGCTGGCATTTATTATATGATGCATAGAAGAGTGTTTTATGATGTTGTTTTTGCTTGAATATCTCTCATAAAAAGCGAAGGGTTCATGCAGTCAATATCTAATCTATAAGAATTAAATGCAATCAAGCCAAAAAATACTTCCCACACGCCGAACCTACAATAAGCTCGTTGCCAACGAAATGATGGAAGACTTCGCGCTGAGGTTTACCGCCAAACGTGCACGCCAATGGTCTTTAAACCGTATCGCGGTTACAGCTTTAGGGATTGTTTCGTTTTTAGTCTTAGAAGCAATTGGTGGCGCAATCACCTTAAATTTTGGTTTTGTTAACGCCGCATGGGCAATTTTGGCGGTAGTGGCGATTATTTTTTGTACCGGCTTGCCTATTAGTTATTACGCGGCAAAATATGGCGTTGATATCGACTTACTCAGCCGCGGCGCTGGGTTTGGTTATATTGGCTCGACTATAGCGTCACTGATTTATGCTTCGTTTACGTTTATTTTCTTTGCCCTCGAAGCTGCCATCATGTCGATGGCATTGCAAATTCTCTTTGGCATCCCTTTATCCATTGCATATGTGATCAGTGCTTTGGTTGTATTACCGCTCGTTACTCATGGTATTGCTTATATCAGTCGGTTTCAGGTGTGGAGTCAGCCGTTTTGGCTGATTCTGCAATTGCTGCCACTGTATTTTGTCTTTAGCCACCCCGATAGTGATTTTGCTGATTGGCTAACGTTTACCGGTAATGCGGGCGAACAAGGCGGATCATTTAACCTATTATTTTTTGGCGCCGCCTCAGCGGTATTGCTTTCTTTAGTGGCCCAAATTGGTGAGCAAGTTGATTTTTTGCGTTTTTTACCCGAAAAGCCCAAGAAAAAACAATGGCGTTGGTGGTTAGCATTAATTAGTGCAGGCCCAGGTTGGATACTTTTTGGCGCGTTAAAGTTATTTTTAGGATCTTTTTTAGCCTATTTTGCCTTAAGCCAAGGGGTGCCTTTAGCTTTAGCTGACGACCCTGCGCACATGTATACCCTAGCGTTTAGCTTAGTATTTGACAATCCTGAAATTAGTGTCTTAATTGCCTGTTCTTTTGTGGTAATTTCTCAACTAAAAATTAATGTGGCCAATGCCTACGCGGGGTCATTAGCTTGGTCTAACTTCTTCTCTCGAGTTACACATAATCACCCTGGCCGCGTCGTTTGGATGATTTTCAACGTTGCCATTGCGCTGCTCTTAATGGAGCTGGGCATTTATCAAACCATTGAAAGCATGTTATCGGTTTATTCGGTTATTGTGCTCGCATGGTTAAGCTCGGTTGTTGCTGACTTAGTGATTAATAAACCGCTCGGTATTAGCCCTAAGCATATTGAATTTAAACGCTCGCATTTATTTGATATAAATCCTGTTGGCGTTGGCTCTATGCTAATTGCCAGTGTGGTTGGTTTTACCAGTCACTTTGGTTGGTATGGCGAAACCTGTAAAGCACTCGCCTCTTTTATTGCCTGTGGTTTACCCTTTATCACCGTACCTGTGATTGGTTATTTAACCAAAGGGAAATATTACTTGGTTGATAATAATAAGCAGGTCTTTGATGTACCGACAAAGTGCCATATTTGTGAAAATACCTTTGATCAAGAAGACATGAGTTACTGCCCTGCTTATAAAAACCCAATATGTTCACTATGTTGCTCGCTAGATGTCCGCTGTGGTGACAAATGCCGTACTGAAGCCACCCTATCGAAACAATCGCATCATTTTTTCAATCGCTTTTTAAGCACTGATTTATTAAGCATCATGACCACGCCCATGATGCAGTTTATTTCGATAACCCTAGCGTTAAGCTGTATTGGCGCGGCTATTTTATTTCTTATATACCTGCAAGTTCCTTTGGCTGACGCACAAGTAAAAGAGGTATTTGCAATAACCTTAATTAAAATATTTTTCTTATTGTTTATTATTATCGGCATTATTAGTTGGCTGTTTATTTTAGCGCGTAGTAGCAACAACCTCGCTTTAAAAGAGCTTCGCTTGCAAACCAATGCCTTAGCCGTAGAAATTGATGCGCATGAAAATACCTCTCAAGCCCTTAAAAATGCAAAGGATATTGCTGAATCGGCGAACCAAGCCAAAAGTCGCTACCTTGCTGGCTTAAGCCATGAACTGCGTACCCCGCTTAATGTATTGTTAGGTTATGCGCAATTACTCAGTCAAGATCCTGAAATACCAAGCCATCAACGCGAAAGTCTGAGTATTGTTAAACGAAATGGCGACCACTTAGCTGATTTAATTGAAGGTTTATTAGAAATATCAAAAATTGAAGCTGGCCGGTTAACCCTGCACCGCGACGAATTTAACCTTAAAGCGATATTGCAACAATTGGTTGATATGTTTCAAATGCAGGCCAATCAAAAAGGCCTAGCGTTTTATTACCTGCCTCCGGCTAACTTGCCCGATAATGTTGCCACAGATAAACAGCGCTTTCGACAAATTCTGATCAACCTTATTTCTAATGCGATAAAGTACACAGAAAAAGGCTCTGTCACCTTAAAAATTTCTTACCGTAATGAAGTAGTACATTTTAGTATTATTGATACCGGCATGGGGATTTCTCAAAAAGATCAAGAAACGATTTTCAAACCTTTTGAGCAAATACGCAATGCGCAAACTCAAACCATTAGCGGCACCGGACTAGGCTTAACCATTTCTCGCTCACTCACGTATTTAATGGGGGGTGAAATTACCTTGACCAGCCAACTCGGTGAAGGCTCGACTTTCCATTTAAAGCTGATGCTACCGCAGATTTCTCAAAACACCCAAACTCCGGAGCAAAAAAACACCCCAGTTATTGGCTATTGTGGTGAACAACAAACAATTTTAGTGGTCGATGATGATGTATACCAGCATCGATTAATGTCTGATTTTCTCACGCCATTAAACTTTAACATGCTATTTGCCCCAGATGCTGAACAAGGCATGCGCTTACTGGAAAATAACCCCGTAGACTTGATGATTTTAGACGTGCGAATGCCTGTAACTGACGGCTGGCAAATGGTTAAACGCATGCGCGAACAATGTTTTTACTTGCCGGTGATCATGGTTTCTGCCAACGCCCGTGACAATGAGTTTACCTTGGCGGCAGAAGGTTACCATAACGACTATATTGCCAAACCCGTTAACTTAGCGGCATTATTAGCTAAAATTGGCGAGCTGTTAAACTTAGTTTGGCAATACCAAGGCCAGCCTAGCGACGAACTCCCCAAGCTAAGCCCAACATCAGTTCAACCGCTTAGCAGCACTGCGCAATATAAAGACTTGATAGGGTTTGCTGAAATTGGTTACCTTTCGGGGTTTCATCAAAAATTCGATGAAATTAAAGAAAATTATGCCATTCCTGAAGAGGTTGCCAATCAAATCAATTTTTACATTAAACAATGTAATTTCCCGGCAATTATTCAACTGCTAGAAGAGTTATGTAATGAACAATAATATGCAAGAAGTGGTGTTAGTTGTTGACGACTCCCCCGAGTCGCTTGGTATGTTAAATGTCGCTTTAAATACACAAGGCTACACCGCCTTAGTGGCGCTTAACGGCATTCAAGCACTCGCAATTGTTGATAAAATAAAACCAGACGTTATTTTACTTGATGCGATAATGCCCGAAATGGATGGCTTTGAAACCTGTAAAAAACTCAAACAATTACTGCCTAATACGCCCATCATTTTTATGACCGGCTTAACTGATGTTGAAGATGTCGTAAAAGGTTTTGATGCAGGTGGTGTTGACTACGTTACCAAACCTATCGCGCCGGATGAAGTCATTGCCCGTATTAAAACCCATATTCAAACCGCCAAACTTGCTTTGAGTGCTCAAAGCGCTTTAGATCATGCCGGTAACAATGTATTTTGTGTTTCTGCTGAAGGTCGTCTTTCTTGGGCAACACCTGATGTCCACGCAATGATCGAGCAAATATCCACAGGAAATAGTATTCCATGGGCTAGCTTAGCCGCAGAGCTCAAGCAATGGCTGGCAAATGATACCAGTAAAAACATCACAATGACTTGTTTTAATGAACCTATTGAAGTGTCATACGAGCGGCAACAAAATGAGCTACATTTATTGCGTATCAAAACCTGCCAAGCCGAGCGCACCGCCACCGACTTAAAAACCCATTTACCGGTCACGAAACGTGAATCGGAAGTGCTTTATTGGGTGACTTATGGAAAAACCAGCTGGGAAATTTCGCAAATTCTGAGCATGAGCCCAAGAACCGTGAACAAGCACTTAGAGCAAATTTACCGAAAACTAGGTGTTGATAACCGCACTTCGGCAGCAGCTATTTCATTAAGAATTTTAGAAGGTTAGCAAAGTATACGCGATGCGCTAACGCTAAGTTCTTTGCTGGAGTTGCCAGTATTTTGGCTTTTGGCATTTGGCTTTTGGCTTTTGGCTTTTGGCTTTTGGCTTTTGGCTTTTGGCTCAATAATACTGAGATCACGATAACGCTAAACAAACAGTGTACATTGCTAATCGCCATGAAATGGGCTTGCTTGTTTAGCGAAATTTTTAGCACGCTATAATTTATTTAATAAACCATCGCTGGCATCTTCAACTAAATCAATCACGTATTGAAAGCCTTTAGCACCGCCATAATAGGGATCAGGCACTTCACTTTCATCATGATTTTCAGCATAGTCTAAAAATAACTGCACTTTATCAAATAAATGATCGGGGCCAATTTTTCGTAAGTCTTTAATGTTTTGATTATCCATGGCGAGGATCAAATCAAAGTCTTCAAAATCTTTTGCCGTGGTTTTTCTTGCTTTTATACCGTCAAATGAATAACCACGAGCCATACCTGCTTTTTGCGCACGGTGATCGGGCTTTTCTTTAGCATGAGAACTGATGGTACCCGAAGAGTCGATTTTAAGGTTTAACCCTTTATCTTTAGCTTTTTGGCGAAAAATAGCTTCTGCGCTAGGCGAACGACAGATGTTGCCCATGCAGACAAACAGTACCGATTTGACGTTTTTTAGATCAGTCAAAACAACTTCCTTGAATAATTAGTAATGAAAAAGGCAGACCAAGTCTGCAACATGCGACTAAATACACTATCTAAGCGTTCACACAGCAATAAGAGAATGACCGAGAGAATATTTACTGGTTGCTATTCAATCATAAGGCAAAGGCGACTACAAGAAGCGAATTAACATTCTTTGATTTGAATGTTATGCATGTTTTTAAAACCAATTCTTGGCATGTTTTTACCTAATCACTGTAAATACAGAATTACGATGCATAAACAAAAAACTAATTAAATCAATAGGATTAACTCATAAAACAGGATATTATTAGGACGTAGCCTTTGATAAATAAAATTAAAGAAAGGAAGTAGTTTTCATGGCGCCTCTTGCAATTAGTATTCGTACCATCTCCCCAATTATTGTTCCTCTCGACTTAAAAACCGGTACCGACCGAACCTCGAAAGCATTTGAGTTATTTGAAAAAAATATTCATACCGCGTTCGATTCAGCGTTACTTGGTAAAACAAATCAAGCACAAGCAGGGTATAAATCTATTGAGCAAGACAGTTGGCAAATGCGCCTATTTACTTGGACTGATAATATTGAGGCGCCAACGATAAAAATTCACGTATTTCCAAACAATATTGGCATTGTAGAAATTGACCATACCTTTGAATACACAGGCGATAACAAACTCATTGAACAACAAGCACAAGATCAAGCAGAACAACAAATCGCCGCGATATATAGCACATTTATTGAGACTATAAATGCTATCTGCGATCCGCAATATGGCAACTTTTTACGTACACTTAATCAACATCAAGACCAAGCAAAAATATTTTGGGTGTCTCGTACTGTTATTCTTGATTCTCAAGATTTAGCGCAGCCTTTATGTGAGACGTTATTAACTAAATGGCTTGCTCATACACAACGGTCGCAAGATGCGCATGATATTTTAACCCAGCAGAAAGATTACTCTATGACTTGGTTAAATTATGCCATTGTCGATTTAAAGCCTAATGATGATCGTTTAGACAGCATGATTTTGGCCCAATATTATTATTCCGCTCAAGAGCAATGTAATAAGCTGCTTAAACAAGCTATCGATGGTGCCTACAACGATGCAAAAAACGGTCAAGCGCAAGAAAAATTAAGTAAAACTCGCGTAAGAACACGTATGCACCAAGTTGATTATAATGAGCATTTAAATTATCTCACCCGCAATAAACGCAACATGTTAGAAGACATACTTGGGCATTGGAACTATCAGCAACTCACTGAAAATGGTCAGCGTATGATCGAAATTTGTTCGAGCAAAATAGACGAAACAGAAAATATTAAGCGTGAACGTAGTTCGTTATTAACCGACTTATTACTCGTAGCGTTAAGCTTTTTCACTGTTTTTGAATTATCGCTTTATTTAACCGAACTTAGCCGCGAAATGATGTCACGCCCTACTTTAGATTTTAATGATGATGGCCGCTCTTTTATGCTGCAATTTATTGCTGAAATTGACATGGACGTGATGTTTGGCTCTGGTTTCTTCCTTACCTTACTGTTGGTCTTTATTTATAAAATTATAAAGTCTCGATAAACAACCAGCCCTTAATCGGTTAACGTTCAAACATTTTAGAAGGTATTTTTAGTGCAACATTTAACAAATTTCGTTTATCAACAACTAAAACAAACAAAAATATTGCTGGTAAGCTGTGTAATTGCAAGCAGTGTATTTTCGCCAAACAGTCTGGCAAGTAACCCAAAAAACGTTAATTTACTGACCGACGTTTGGCCGCCATATATTAATGAAGATGACAAAGCTAAAGGCAGCGCCGCTAAGTTAGTCGAGCTGCTGCTTAATCATCAAAAAGTGGCAACCAACTGGCAATATATGCCTTATGAATATGCCTTTGACCAAGTGTCGTCACAGCAAGCCAACGCTTCTTTTCCCTACTTTAAAACAGCGCAACGACAAGCACAGGTGTTATTTTCTCAACCGGTATTTTCTGTTACCAGTCGCGTGTATTACAACCGACAGTTTTTAAACGCAAGCCAAGCAGAAAAAGCATTTAACGATAAAAAGCGTATCGGAAAAGTTGCCGGTTATAGTTATGGTGAAACGATTGATCAAGAACTTACTCAGGCGCACGAATTTGCCAGTGAAGATCAAGCACTAACGGCATTGCTTAATAACGACATCGATGTACTGCCAATGACAGAAGGTGTAATGAATCATCAGTTAAGTACGAATTTCCCGCAACGAAAACAGCTCATTGTTGCCTTAAAAAATATCGCTGATAAATCAAGCTTGCATGTTATTGGCGCTAAAAATACGCAAGGCGAAACGATAATTACCATGGTAAACACCGCCTTAAATTATATGCAGCAACAAGGCATGACCAGTTTACTCAGCACTACCTCAGATGTTGCAGCACCTGTTGATGTTGCCAAGCTTGTCTCCTCTGAAGGCTATCCGTTGATCCTTGGGCAATCAAGCGCCAGCGGCGACAATATTCAATACTATACGCTACCGCAAGGCAGCAAAGTATTGGTGATCAAGTGGAGTCCAAAAATACTACAACCTTCTCATAACGACAGCATTTATAAAAATATGATGGATTTAAGCAAGGTGGTTTTATTAAATGGACCACATGTCGGTAAAGAGTTGTACATTCGCAACATGCACATCGAGTTACAATAATGCTAATTGCTACTATAGGTTGGTTAGGTACGTTTATTTATTTAGCCAACCACGCTTATATTTCGTTCACGCAAGAATGGAAAAAAACCATTTATTATGGCGCTAATGCAGTTGCCGCGGCGTGCTTAATCGTCAGTTCTTTTTTTACCGAGTCTTGGCAAGCTATTGTCATTAATGGTTTCTGGTTAGCAATAAGCCTTGCGCTACTTGCTAATAAAGATATTTCAGTAATAAAATTTAGTCGTCGTATTTTTTATACCGTTGTGGTGATGTTTATCGCCAGCTTTATTGCTTATTATCTAAGCCAAGCACAGCTTAATATGGCGATTTTAGGTTGGTTGTCGGCATTTGTATTTTCAGGCTGTTATTTATTGTTTAGCCAAGAGAAAATGTTACCGCGATATTACCTTTGTTGGAATGCTTTTGCCGCAATTGCGCTAATGCCGCAGTTATGGATAGATGGCAATTGGCCGGTATTTTATTTGGAAATATCTTGGGCCGCTATTTCAGTTTATGGTGCGGTGCGCAAGTTCAGCCAAATTCATTTAATTGATTAAACTTGCGTTGAGCTTACGTTTAAGGTTTTGCTAAATTTCAACGACGTTGGTGGCAAAACCTTATTTACGATACGCTTTTATGGGCTAAGCTTGCAGCATTTTGCTCCCAGTTCTGACCATCAAAGTCCGTAACATTGATTTCTGTTGGCAAAGTATCTAAGCAGTTAACGTTAATATCGATACCGTCAGGGTTAGAGCGCGGCGTATAAAACGGTTTAACACCACAATGTTTGCAAAACGTGTGCTTTGCCACACCAGTATTAAAAGTATAAGTCGTTAAACTCTCTGCTCCGCTAAGCAAAGTAAAATCTTTTAACGGCACGATTAAATGTAAAAAACCGCCTTTGCTGCATATTGAACAATTACAGCGGTCAACTTCAAGCTTTTCTGGCGCGTTTACTTGAAAGGTTACCGCTTGGCAATGACAGCTTCCGTTATAAATCATAGTGCCCTCTTCTTTTTAATTGACTATTTTTATTGACGACTTTGATAGACTAAGAACAGCAACCTCTATATTTGCGTAGCTAATTACAAGCTATGAAAAAAACGGTCTGCTCTTGGTATGTAATAATTATCATAATTAAACGACATTACCACACTTTTTGTACGACCTATAATCTCATCTCTGGGCACAAAACCAATCACGCGCGAATCAGAGCTATTATCTCGATTATCACCAAGGGCTAAATAGCTATTATTTGGCACAACAACGGGAGAAAAAGATGACAGCGAACTGCCCGATTTTTTAACGCGGATCATATGTTCAATGCCCAACAGATGCTCTACGCGATCGGCGCTTAGAGTATTTTCGGTTAAATGTTGATATTCAATGGGTTGACCATTAATCATTAAACGGTTATTAGTAAGCGAAACCACATCGCCAGGTACGCCAATTACACGCTTAACAAGACGCATATCAGAGACTTTAGAGTTAAAAATAATAATATCGCCACGCACTGGTTCACCTAGCTTTATTAATGACACATCGCTAAATGGCAGTCGTAAATCGTAGGCAACTTTATTCACTAAAATGCGATCGCCTTCAACAATTGTCGGCTTCATTGACCCTGTTGGCACCGTATTCCAGTCAGCAAATGCGCTACGAAAAACACTCATTAATAGTATAAAAATAAGAAATGATTTATTTTCTTTTAATAGCGTTAGCATTTTCTTTTTCATAAATAGTCCTTGTTTTAAAAATAAGTCGACAGCTTGTGTGAGTTTTTAGATTGATTGCTGTGTTAAGACGTTTACACCAATTATTTGTTCCATCAATTAACGTTAAACATTAAAAACATCAAACTAAGCAGCACTAGCTTTTGTATATTTTTAATTTATTTCAGGCAGTTAAACACTAATGACCGTTATAAATATTTGCGGTTAAAACGTAAGTAAATGTGTGCACATTATCTCCTCTTGTTAAATATCATCTCTTAATACATCGAGCATTTGCATTCAATCATTATGGGTTCCATAATAGAACCTATAAATTACGCACAACGCCATACCTTATCGACCAAGGAAGTTTATGTACCCTTTAGCACGTTTTATGAAAGTCTATTTTGGCGCTAAAAAGAAAACGCCCATTCATTATCTTGAGCCAAGTTCTATCGAATTTAGGTGTCATCCTTGGGATCTTGATATGTTTAATGAAATGAATAACGGACGTGTTATGACCCTATACGATTTAGGTCGCTTCGATTTATCGTTTAGAAACAGCTTATTTAAAGTGATGAAACAGCATAAATGGGCCATGGTTGTTGCCGGCAGTTCTGTGCGTTACCGTAAACGCATTATGTCTTTTGATAAAATTACCATGCACAGCCAATGTGTCGGCTCAGACGACAAGTGGATTTACATGGTGCAGTCAATGTGGGTAAAAGGCGAACCTTGCTCTTCGGTATTAGTGCGTGGCGGCATAACCTCGCGTGACGGTTTAGTTTCACCTGAGAAGTTGGTTACAGCGATGGGCTTTGAATTTAACGAACAAGCTTTACCTTTATGGGTACAAGAATGGATTGATTCAGAGCAACATCGCCCTTGGCCACCAGTAAAAGAAAATATTTAAAAGCGATATAAAAAAGTAGTAGGAGTTTAATATGCGATGGCAAGACATCGATAGCAAGCCTTGCTCGGTTGCTCGTTCAATTGCAATATTTGGTGATCGTTGGACTTTATTAATATTAAGGCAAATTTTTCTAAAAGTTCGCCGCTTTTCACAGTTACAACATTCGCTGCAAATTTCACGACACAGACTGTCAGATAGGCTAACCCGGTTAGTTGATGCAAATGTGCTACATAAATCGTTGTACGATGAGTCACATCAGCGCTTTGAATATCGATTAACTGATAAAGGCAAAGAACTTTTTCCTATTATCATTGCCATCACCAATTGGGGTGATAAATGGCAAGCAGACAGCGACGGCGTGCCTATTCAATTTACCCACACAAGCTGTGGAAATATCGCCAATGCTAAACTGACATGTTCATGTTGTAGCGAAGTGGTAAACGTTCACAATATGTCAGGCAAGTTAGGACCTGGGATAACCAATAAAATTAACCGAGGCGAATTAAATAAAGATGACTTTCTCGGTTATGAACAAACGTAGTTGCCCCATCAATTTACCACTCGCATTTTCTATCAAATAAGTACCACTTCCGACTAAAATCTAATTGCCCTTTGCTTAGAATTAGAATATAAACACTAATTATTGCACTTTAACAAATGATTAATGATCAGGCGCAAAAATTTTGCGCTATTTAAGTGTAATAATTTGTCGCGAAATTTGTTTGCAACAGTAAAACAGTGTTTGGTTGTTGCAAGCTTCTTTCAAGCAAGACATTACCGCAGTTTATTTACACTATCATTGCGGTGCTGTTAATAATTAGCGGTCAATAAACCATCTAAAGTTAATGATTTTTATAGCAAAGTATTAAAAACAGACAACTTTGTAACGATCAATCTAAAAAAAGCTTTGGTAGAATTGACTCACTTTAAACAACAATAATTTACACCATTTTCTGAGAATATAATGAAACAACTCTTATTCCTTTTACTTGCAATGTGTACACCGAGTATTGCTTTTGCATCTGGCGCTGTACAACAAACGATTGATCTTACCAATCATTGGATTGGTTACACTGCTATCGCCATTTTTGTAGTGTCTTACAGCTTGGTTATTTTAGAAGAACAATTACACTTACGAAAATCTAAACCGGTATTATTAGCTGCCGGCCTAATTTGGATTTTAATTGCCGCCTTTTATGGTTCACAAGGCATGCCTCATGCAGCGGAAGTCGCCATTCGCCATAACTTCTTAGAGTATGCCGAATTGTTTTTCTTCCTACTTGTTGCCATGACCTACATTAACGCCATGCTTGAGCGCAACGTTTTTGACGCCCTGCGCGATTGGCTTGTTATGAAAGGTTTTAGCTACAAATCTCTATTTTGGTTAACGGGTATTTTAGCCTTCTTTATTTCACCTATTGCCGATAACCTAACAACAGCATTAATCATGTGTGCCGTTGTATTAGCGGTTGGTAAAACCGAGCCTAAATTTGTTGCCATTAGCTGTATCAATATTGTTGTTGGTGCCAACGCAGGTGGCGCATTTAGTCCATTTGGCGATATCACCACGCTAATGGTTTGGCAAAAAGGCATTGTGCAATTCCAAGAGTTTTTTGCCTTGTTTATTCCATCGGTTGTTAACTTTGTTATTCCTGCCTTTATTATGCAGTTTGCCATTCCTAAGGGTAACCCGACGGCAGAATCAAATGAGATGACACCAATTAAAATAGGCGGCTTAACCATAGTGGCGCTATTCATCCTTACGATTGTAACCGCGGTTTCATTCCATAACTTTTTACACTTACCACCAGTATTTGGCATGATGACAGGTTTAGCCTACTTAAAATTCTTCGGTTATTACTTGCGTAAAAAAGGTCATGCAACTATCGATAAGTCGGATATGCCAACCAGTAACAAGATCAAAGATGACTTTGATATTTTTGATAAAATTGCAAAAGCAGAATGGGATACCTTATTTTTCTTCTATGGCGTAATTTTAGCTGTTGGTGGCTTAGGCTTTATGGGTTACTTAGGCATGGTGTCTGAATTTATGTACGGTGAACTCGGTGCAACAAATGCCAATATTTTAGTCGGTATTTTATCAGCCATTGTTGATAACATTCCGGTAATGTTTGCCGTGCTAACGATGCAACCAGAAATGGATCACACTCAATGGCTACTAGTAACATTAACAGCTGGTGTTGGTGGTAGTTTATTATCCATTGGCTCTGCTGCGGGTGTTGCACTTATGGGGCAAGCTCGAGGCTATTACACCTTCTTTGCTCATTTAAAATGGGCGCCAGTAATTTCTTTAGGTTACTTTGCCAGTATTTACGTGCATTTATTAATAAACTAATCAGCGCGTTAGATAACAAAAAAGGCTACCTAAGGTAGCCTTTTTTTGATTCTAACTTTTTATAGCTAGATGAAATCTATTCGTTTAGGTCATCAAATTGGCTGTCTGTTGGTGCTGAGCCTACTGGCTTAACATTGCTTTGCGTAAAACTATGGTGTCGTTTAGTTTTTTCAACAGCATTTACATACTTACGCCATAACTTAACCATAGCATTTGCGCTTTCGTCACCAGAGTCGATCGCAGCAACAAACAAGCTTTCTTCTTCATTTTCAGGCGTTAACGCTTTATCAGCCAATCGCATTAACGTATCACCGTATTGCTCTAATAATTCAGTTTCTTTTTTATTAAAAAAGCCAGAGCGACCTATCCCCCTTGGGAAGTCACTTTCACCATAAAAAAGTTTTTTACCCACTCTAATTGTGGTGTTCATTGATATCACCTCTAAAATTCCAATCATTATTGAATAAATAAATCGTTAAAAAAATAAAGCGTTCGCTTTGTTATACATTCATGTTTTACTGAAAAATAATTAAGCCGAATTTAATTGAATTTCTATCAATAGACAACAAAATGAATTTATCGTATCGATAAGTATTTTTAATCGTTTAACTCGTGCTTTATTTTGATTTGTATCTGTACACGCTGTGGACAATTTTTGTCGATATAGGTAGGAAAAATAAGCAATTAAAGAAAATGAAGACACATTATAATTTTTAGAATAAATAAAAAAAACCCGCTTAAGAGCGGGTTTGAGGAAGTAAGTGAGTAAAGCTTAATCAATCAACTGATATTGCTCTTTTAAAATCGCAATAATTTCAGCTTTAGGGTTGTCACTTAAGACGATTTTTTTACCGGTAATTTTTTCAGCAATATTAGTATAGGTTTCAGATACCGCCATTAAAACTGATGCTGGTAATTCGTTGTCTCTTGCTAGGGCTTCACGTTCATCCATGCGGTCTTTGTTTAACAAAATATCAGCGTCTGGAAAATGGTTTAGCAATAGCTGACGAAAACCTTCTTTCGAGTTTTCAACGACCTTACCTGCGCGGTATTGTTCGCCATCCCAAATACGAGACGAGTCAGGTGTGCCCACTTCATCCATATAAATAAGTTTATCATTGCCGGCACTATCTTTTACGTAGCCAAACTCAAATTTAGTATCAACAAACACTTGGTCAATTTTTGCTAGCGCCTCAGAAATTACATTAAAGCCTTCAGTTAATAGCTTCTCGTATAAGGCAATATCATCAGCTGATTTAAAGTTAAACGCAGCAAAGTTATCTTCGATGTTTTTACGGGTAATGTTAACGTCATCAACAGCAGGTACGCCTGGAATGCCTTCTAAAATACCTTTTGTTGAAGGGGTTTGTAAAAGCTCAGGTAGTTTGCTGTCTTTCGCTAAACCTTCCGGCAACTCAATACCACAAAATTCACGTTCACCTTTGGTGTATGCGCGCCACATAGAGCCAGTAATGTATTGACGACAAATCGCTTCGATCATCACAGGTTTGGCTTTTTGCACGATCCAGACAAATGGATGAGGAATATCTAAGATATGTGAATCAGCTAAACCTTGTTCTTGAAACAACTTAAACCAATGGTTAGAAATGGCATTTAACGCAGCGCCTTTACCCGGCACACCTTTCATGCCACCCTCGCCTTTCCAAATACAATCAAACGCTGAAATACGGTCGCTGATCACCATAATAGCCAATGGTGTATCTGCGGCAACATCATAGCCTTTTTCAGCGATTAAACGCTTGCTATCGGCTGCTGTTAACCAATAAACACTACGTACTTTACCACTGTGCACTGGTGCATCGGTACGAATTGGCAAATCATTATTTACCGCTAAAACTTGATCAGCAAGACTCATATGAGTAACCCTTTTAATGTCACTAAATTTAATTATTATTGATGTAATCTACTGTGTTATCACACGAGAAATTACATTAATAATAACTAAACACTCTTCTACTTGGTTTAATGCTGCTATTTGATAGTAAACTTTTAATTTTATATAAAAATTATTGAGATATATTTTGCAGCTATTTGATATTAGAGCAAGGAAAACACGCGGAGCTTATGAACATAAGTGAGCATGATTGACGCCGCTATAATGAAAATAGCAATAAAATATAATCAATAAAAAGAAAAAGGACGCTAATGCGTCCTTTCTCAAACTTTTACTCAGGTATTATAAAGAAGCTTGCGCTTTTTCAACTAATACAGAGAAAGCTGCTTTATCGTATACTGCGATGTCAGCTAGGATCTTACGATCGATTTCAATAGAAGCCTTTTTAAGACCATTAATGAAACGGCTGTAAGATAAACCATTTTGACGAGCTGCCGCGTTAATACGAGCAATCCAAAGTTGACGGAATTGACGTTTACGTTGACGACGGTCACGGTAAGCGTATTGGCCAGCTTTAGTTACAGCTTGAAAAGCAACGCGATAAACGCGACTACGAGCACCGTAGTAACCTTTAGCTTGCTTTAAAACTTTTTTATGACGGGCTCTTGCTACTACACCACGTTTTACTCTTGCCATTTTCTTTCTCTCCTATTAACCGTGACGTAAAAGTTTTTTAACTGACTTAATGTCAGAAGCCGCAATCATGCATTTCGCACGAAGGTGACGTTTTACTTTAGTACGGCGCTTAGTCAAGATATGACGAAGACCAGCTTGTTTGAACTTGTAGCCATTAGCTGTTGGTTTAAAGCGCTTTGCAGCACCTTTATTGGTTTTCATTTTAGGCATGTGAATAACTCCGCATTGTTATGCCAAATTTACAGTAGCAAAGGCGAAAATCTCATTCATTTAATTTGACGTTTCAAACTAAACACAGGACTTTACTTGCAAGCCTTACTACCAACGTATAAAGATAATGATGGTGAGTTAATTAACCAAAGTTAACCAACTACTTGTCAAACCAAAAATTATCTATTTTTAGGGGCTAAGACCATCACCATTTGACGCCCTTCCGCTCTACGAGGGAAGAACTCAACTACAGTTAGCTCTTCTAAATCTTTTTTAACACGATTTAGTAGATCAAACCCTAGTTCTTGGTGGGCCATTTCACGGCCGCGGAAACGTAATGTAACCTTGACCTTGTCGCCGCCTTCTAAAAAGCGCTTCAGGTTGCGTAGTTTGACCTGATAGTCGCCTTCATCTGTTCCAGGACGGAATTTAATTTCCTTAACCTGTATCTGTTTCTGCTTTTTACGCTGTTCTTTTTGTTCCTTTGATTTTTCATAAAGGAACTTGCCGTAGTCCATAACTCGACAAACTGGAGGCTTGGCCGTAGGGCTGATCTCAACAAGGTCTACACCCGCTTCTTCAGCTTTATCCATTGCTTCATTTAACGTTACGATACCTGCTGGTTCACCATCGTATCCGATCAAACGAACTTCAGTACCTGTAATTAACTCATTTAAACGATGAGCTGGCTCTTTCTGCCCGCCTCGTTGACCACCTTTAATAGCCATGTTCCTCCAAAGAACTTTGTTCCAACTTTGTCGCGCAATTATTGGCGAACTGTTGGTTTATAAAATATTTGTGATATCCGTATGTTACTTTAATTTGCTTAGCGCTTAAAGACGTTCTTTTACTTCGTCTGTTAGCTTAGCAATAAAGTCGTCAACCGACATTTTTCCTAAATCTTCACCACTTCGAGTTCGTATTGCAATTTCGCCGGCTTCCATCTCTTTATCACCAACAACTAATAAATACGGAACACGCTTCAAAGTGTGCTCGCGGATTTTAAAGCCTATCTTCTCATTTCTCAAGTCTAGTTTTGCTCTAAATCCATTTTCTTTTAGTTTTTTAACAACTTTTTCACAATATTCACCCTGTTTGTCGGTAATATTCATCACAGTTGCTTGAATTGGCGATAACCACGTTGGGAATTTGCCGGTGTACTCTTCGATAAGAATACCGATAAATCGCTCTAATGAACCTAAAATTGCGCGGTGAATCATTACCGGTGTGTAACGTTCGTTATCTTCACCAACATAAGTTGCACCTAAACGCTCTGGTAAGGCAAAATCTAATTGCACAGTACCACATTGCCAGTTACGACCTAAACAATCTAATAAGGTAAATTCAATTTTAGGACCGTAGAAAGCACCTTCGCCTGGTAAGTATTCAAACTTAATGCCTAAATCGTTCATGGCATTAGCAAGACCTTGCTCAGCTTTGTCCCAAATTTCATCGCTACCGATGCGTTTTTCAGGACGTGTTGAAAGTTTTACTAGTATGTCTTCAAAACCAAATGATTTATAAACGTCATAAACCATTTCAATACATTTCGTTACTTCAGCTTGTACTTGATCTTCGGTACAGAAGATATGCGCGTCATCTTGGGTAAAGCCACGGACACGCATTAAACCATGTAAAGCACCAGATGGTTCATTACGGTGACAACAGCCAAACTCAGCCATACGCAATGGTAAATCACGGTACGATTTTAAGCCTTGGTTAAATATTTGCACGTGCCCTGGGCAGTTCATTGGCTTAATGGCATATTCACGCTTTTCTGACGTGGTTGTGAACATGTTTTCTGCGTATTTGTCCCAGTGACCTGATTTTTCCCAAAGTACGCGGTCCATCATTAATGGGCCTTTTACTTCGTCGTAATCATATTCGTGTAATTTTTCACGAATGAACTTTTCAAGTTCGGTGTAAATTGTCCAACCGTCGTTATGCCAAAATACCATGCCTGGCGCTTCTTCTTGCCAGTGGAATAGATCTAAGGTTTTGCCAATTTTACGGTGATCACGCTTTTCAGCTTCAGCAAGGCGTTGAATATACGCTTTTAATTGCTTTTTATCAGCCCATGCTGTGCCGTAAATACGTTGCAGCATTTTATTGTCTGAATCGCCACGCCAGTAGGCGCCAGCAACTTTCATTAATTTAAAATGATGACAATGACGCATGCTTGGTACATGTGGACCACGACACATATCAATGTATTCTTGGTGATGATAAAGTGCAGGCGTGTCGGTTTTCTCGATGTTTTGATCAAGAATTTCTAATTTGTAGGTTTCACCACGTTCGCTAAAAGCGTCGTAAGCGTCTTGCCAAGTACCTGTCTTTTTAATTACTTGGTAACCAGTTCTAGCAAGCTCGGTCATACGTTTTTCAAGAATAACTAAATCGTCTTCGGTAATAGAATGCTCTAAATCAACGTCGTAATAAAAGCCGTTATCAATCGTAGGACCAATCGCCATTTTCGTTTCAGGCCAAATTTGCTTAATTGCGTGACCTAATAAATGCGCACAAGAGTGACGAATAATTTCTAAACCTTCAGCGTCTTTACTGGTAATAAGCTGAAGTGCCGCGTCTTTTTCAATTAACTCACACGCATCAACTAATTGTCCGTCTATACGACCAGCGATCGTCGCTTTGGCAAGACCAGGACCAATATCAAGAGCGACATCCATAACCGATACAGCATTGTCGAATGAGCGTTGTGAACCATCAGGGAGAGTAATTACAGGCATGAATTTTCCTTTATACAGTGGCGGCACATACCAAGTGACGCTTGCTTATATTTTTTACGTTAAAAGTTAATACTTTAATAGCGTAGTAAAGTCGTTAACTACGATTATTCTGTCTATCTATATTTATTAGCTATGGTAATATTTACCAATAAGTGTAATAAACTTAAATATTTGGCTCGGGAATATAGGGGAAAATCATCCACAATGCAATGCCCATCGAAATTATGTTAACAAACTTGCGAAATTTATTTTTGTTACGAAAAAGCCTATGGTGTGTTTTGGTCATGATAAGTTTAATTATTCCCCGACAAAGCAGCGCCAATGCGCAAAACAACAACTGGCAATTATGGCGTGAAAAAGGTGATTTAAGCGTCAGTTATCAAGCCATTGAAGATAGCCCACTAATTACGATAAAAGCCAGTACCAAAATCACATCAACACTCGCCAGCGCACTCGCCTTTATTCAAAACACACACAACACAGCCAACTGGTTAGCTAATGCAAAAAACAGCCAAGTACTTAACCAGCTTACGCCACAGCGCCGTATATTCATTACTCGCTTTAAAGGATTATGGCCGGTAAAACCAAGGTTTATGTTGTTAACATCGCACTATTGGCAAAATTACGATTTATCGATTGAAATATCAATCAACAACGCGACAGAAAAAGAGTTGCAGTTAATTACGCCGCTCGATGAAGGCGACGTGATTCAAGTAGATGTGATACAAGCACATTGGTTAATTAAACCCATTGCGCAACACCAGCTTAGTATTGATTACGTTTTTACCGCTGACGCCAAAGGCAATTTGCCACGTTCTTTTACCAATAAATTATCGCTACGCGCTATTTGGCAAACCTTTGACCAGTTAAACCAACAGCTGCCTTTAACGAATAACCAACAACAAACAATAGCGGGTATAAAAGAAGCCACTCATTAAGGTTATCAATAACCATTAGTGGCAACAAAACAATGGCAAATAGTAGTGGACTAGGCTTTTAACATGGCAATAGCCATAGCTTCTGCGATTTTTATACCATCAATACCTGCTGATAAAATACCGCCGGCATAACCTGCACCCTCACCCGCTGGAAATAGCCCTTGTACATTAAGACTTTGCAAGGTTTCTTTATCGCGCGTAATTTGAATAGGCGAAGACGTTCTAGTTTCAACCGCGGTTAAGGTTGCATCTTTTTTTGAAAAGCCTTTAATTTTACGTTCAAAAGCAGGAAGCGCTTCACGAATAGCATCAATGGCGTAGTCAGGCAGTGTTTCGCTTAAGTCGGTATAATGTACGCCCGGTTTATAGGAAGGTTCTACTTCGCCGTGCTCGCCACTTTTTCTACCCGCTAAGAAATCCCCCACTAGCTGACATGGCGCATCATACGTTTCACCGCCTAAGGTAAACGCGATTTCTTCGAGGCGACGCTGAAATTCAATACCGCCTAAAACATCGTTTTCGTCTTTACAGAAATCTTTAGGTTCAATACCAACAACAATCGCACTGTTAGCATTACGTTCGTGACGTGAATATTGACTCATGCCATTGGTAACAACGCGACCTTCCTCAGATGCTGCTGCCACAACAGTACCGCCTGGGCACATACAAAAGCTGTATACTGAACGACCATTATTACAATGATGCACTAATTTATAATCTGCCGCGCCTAATATAGGGTGACCGGCATTTTGTCCAAAACGGGCATCGTCAATAACGGATTGTTCGTGTTCGATACGAAAGCCAACTGAAAACGGTTTTGGTTTAATAAACACCCCTTTTTCATGCAACATTTCAAAGGTATCTCGGGCACTGTGGCCGATAGCTAGTGCAACAAAATTGGTGTCAATTTTTTCACCGCTGGCAAGGGTTATGCCTGTTACTTGTTTACTGTCGCCCTGCTCTTCAAAGTGAAAATCATCAACACGTTGTTCAAAACGTACTTCACCGCCAAGTTCAAATATTTTGTTGCGCATTTGTTCAACCATGGTCACTAATTTAAAAGTACCAATATGCGGTTTACTGACATATAAAATTTCTTCGGGTGCGCCGGCTTCAACAAACTCATTAAGTACTTTACGGCTGTAATGCTTAGGATCTTTTACTTGGCTATAAAGTTTACCGTCAGAAAACGTACCTGCGCCACCTTCACCAAATTGTACATTAGATTCAGTGTTCAATAATTTTTTACGCCAAAAACCAAAGGTGTCTTTAGTGCGTTCTCGTACCTCTTTACCACGTTCCAATACGATAGGTTTAAAGCCCATTTGCGCCAAAACTAAACCAGCAAACAAGCCACATGGGCCCATGCCAATGACCACCGGACGCTGCGAAAGTTGCTCAGGTGCTTGCGCAACAAATTTATACGCCATATCTGGGGTTAATTTAACATTTTGATCTTTTTCAAACTGAGCTAACAATTTGTCATTGATGGTTGTTTCAACATCTAAGGTATACATTAAAATGATGTTGTTTTTACGTCTGGCGTCATAACCCCGTTTGAATACCGTAAAATCAACCAATTGTTGTTCGCTGATATTCAGTTTTTCAAGCACAGCTTGTTGTAATTGTTCGGGTTGATGATTAAGTTCAAGCTTAATATTGGTTAAGCGCAGCATAAATTTTCCAAAGCAGCATATCGATAATTGCCGGCATTTTACCTGATAGCTTGGTTATGTTAAATCAACAATTGTATTTGTTTGCGTTCAAGGTATGATATCGCGAAATTTGTTCCCTCGCGCTAGACTTAATGGGAATCGAGTAGAGATATTAAATGTGAGAACACCGTGGCGTTTGTAGTAACTGATAACTGTATTAAATGTAAATATACTGATTGTGTGGCTGTATGCCCTGCTGATGCATTTTACGAAGGGCCAAACTTTTTAGCCATTAATCCCAACGATTGCATCGATTGCGACCTTTGCCCTATTGAGTGCCCCGCTGAAGCGATTTACCAAGAAGATAAGGTGCCAGAAGATCAAAAAGAGTTTATTAAACTCAATGCTGAACTTTCGCAAATATGGCCAAGAATAACAGATTTAAAAACGCCACCTGCCGATGCAAAAGAATGGGATGGCGTGCCTAATAAAATTCAATATTTGATTGTTGATGCTGACGACTAAATTATCCTGTACTTAACGCCGAAAAGTAGAAAATATAATCACTACCACGCTAGAAAGACTTTTTAGAAAAATTATTTTAGCAAGATCAACACACTAGTTTTACTGGCTAACTTTTAATGGCGAAACAGGTAAAATTGTCCATACTCAACAATAGCTACTGAAGTTAACAGAGTAAGCATTATGGTCGACAATATTAAAGAGGAACGCATAACTTGCCCTCACTGTGGGCACCATTTACGCGTAACATTAGATTTTTCGGGTGGTGATCAAGACTATTATGAAGAATGCCCAGCTTGTTGCAAAGAAATTCACTTAAACATGCATATCGACGAATATCGCCAAAAAGTACAACTGGCAATAGATAGTGACGACGAACAAGTTTTCTAATTGAATCGAAAGATACAAACGTTTACTAAATTTACATTCTGTTTTTCCCAAAATAACTTATGCTTGTGCATTGTGCTCTTCCCTAAAGACGATATGATTGCGGGGCAATCAAGCACCATTCTGACAAAAAGCATCACCACGATTAATAAATTTACGCTTATAAACTAGTAGCCATTAATGAAACCTAATAATTTTCTTCAAAATACCAAAAGCTTACTAAAGCTCGCTTATCCTATTTTAATTGCCCAACTTATCCAAAATTTAATGGGGTTTGCCGATACAGTGATGGCTGGCCGCGTTAGTGCAACAGACATGGCAGCGGTTGCCGTAGCCAGTAGCGTTTGGTTACCGCTAATTCTAACGATTTATGGTTTGATCATGGCATTAGCGACCATAGTGTCGAATCTTAGCGGCGCAAAAAAATTCGATGAAGTGGCTAAAGCTACCCACCAAACCGCATGGATTGCCATCGTATTAGGTATATCACTTATCGGATTGTTTTATCTTGCAAAGCCTTATGTATATCAAACATTCGGCTTAGATCCGCAATTAAAAGAGTTAATGTTTGATTACCTAAGTTTTGTTGTTTGGGGCGCACCGGGTTTTTGTTTATATATCGTGCTTAGAAACTATTCAGAAGGCTTATCGTTTACCAAACCAACCATGATAATTAGCATTATCGGTTTGCTCATTAATATTCCTGCCAATTATATTTTTATTTACGGGGAATTTGGCATGCCGGCGCTCGGCGGTGCCGGTTGTGGATTAGCAACAGGTCTCGTCTATTGGGTTATGTTTATTAGTATGTTGATATACGTACTCTTGGCAAAGCCGTTAAAAAAGGCACCATTGTTTAGCAAAATATATTGGCCAGAATGGCAAGGCATTAAAGAAATATTAACCGTTGGTGTACCTATTGCCTTATCTTTGTTATTTGAAGTGAGCCTATTTTCGGTGATCGCACTTATTATTGCGCCATTTGGTGTAGATATTGTCGCCAGCCACCAAATTACCATTAACTTTACCGGTATGATTTTTATGGTGCCATTAAGTATTGCGATGGCAGTTACCATAAAAGTGGGGTTTGCGTTGGGAGAAAAAGATCATCAACAAGCCAAAGATATCTGTAATAACTCCTATATTTTAGGTTTAGGTATTGCCGTGACCACAGCGTTATTTACCCTTGCTTTTAGAGAGTACATTCCAAGTATTTACACTAACGATGAAAACGTTATCGCCTTAGCCGCTAACTTAATGTTGCTAGGGGCCATGTTTCAATTATCAGATTATATTCAAGTAATTTCTGCCGGCGCGCTACGTGGCTACAAAGATACCAAGTCAATCTTGTATATCACCTTTATTTCATATTGGGTCATTGGTTTGGGTTTAGGTTCGATTTTAGGCTTAACCGATTGGATAGTGCCTTCGATTGGTGCCTATGGTTTTTGGGTTGGCATAATTTTAGGATTGACCAGTGCAGCCATTTTACTAGGCTGGCGATTAAAAGTTGTGCAAAAAAGATTAGCATCAAGCAGTGAATCCTTAAATGAATCATCGCAAGCTGAACAAAATTAACGCAGCCTGCTGCGTTAATAAGCAGTTAGTGAAAAAAGCCCTGATTTTTCATTAAAATTACTTGCAAGTTTTAAAGCTGCCCGATAACATAGCGCTCCGTTGAAACAATCAACGTTTACAAATTATTATACGTCCGTAGCTCAGTTGGTTAGAGCGCATCCTTGACATGGATGAGGTCGGTGATTCAAATTCACTCGGACGTACCAAATTCGATAAAAAGGCTGCCTTATGGCGGCCTTTTTGCTTTTTAACTTTTGCTTTTTAACTTTTGCTTTTTAACTTTTGCTTTTTAACTTTTGCTTGTAGCTTTTTACTTGTAGCTTCAAACTTTCAACTTACTGCTTGTAGCTTTTTACTTTTAGCTTCAAGCTTTCAACTTGCTGCTTGTAGCTTTTTTACTTTTAGCTTCAAGCTTTAAACTTCCACCGTTTAGTAGTAAGTTACATCGGTATATTAGGTACTAACAAGTATTGTTCATTTTTCTATTATCTTTGAAGTTACACTTTCTAAGGGTTCGCATTAATGTTTTCGACTTTATTTAAAACTCAACCTGTAATCGACGAATCTAGTCGTGATTGGATTTTTGATACTTTCGCTTGGTGTATACAGCACCTTGATGGTGATTTTTTCAAAAATAATAGCGAACTCATTTTACCTAACAATAACTTTTACCCTGGAAAAGTCAGCAGCGTTGAAGAAATGGCAGACGCTATTTTTACTAATACGCTCAAATATACGGGACTGTCTAACTGGCCAATTAAATTAGTCCCAGCAGAGCGTTATATTCAAAAACAAATACCTGCGCTTAGTTTTGACAAAAACCTTCGCGGTGAACACTGTAAAGTATCGTCTCAAGCCAGTTATACAATTAATGATGAAGAAATAGCACATACTATCGATATTGCATTTCACCCAAGCCAACTAAATCAACCACAAGACTTAATTGCCTATTTAGTGCAAAAGCAAGCCAGTATTTTAATTAGTCAGCAAAAAATTGCGCCTCCTGGCGGCAAAGAGACCTTAGCGCAAACCATCGATTTAGTTGCCTGTTTTATGGGTTTTGGCGTTATATTTGCCAATACGGCTTATCAATTTAAAGGCGGCTGTGGCTCTTGTAACAATCGTAATTTAAACCGACAAGCCGCCTTGCCTGAACTCGAAACTGTGTATGCATTAGCCTTATTTACCGTATTAAAAAATGGCGATATCAAACAGGTTAAAAAAGCGCTTAAATCTCATTTATACAAGCCATTTCGCCAAGCCCATAAAGAAATATCAACATACTTGCAGCAAGGTGCAGACACTAAACATGGCGCATTATTGCTTAGCTAAATAAACACGATAAAACTTTCACTGGTTTGACCCGAATCGTTTACAACTTTGTTTCATTTGCTCATAATGTGAATAAATAGCTGCTTTTACTAAGCAGCGTAAAATTATTTGTTCACTAGGAGTTTACATGGCCGAGCAAGCCCCTGAAGCAACACAGCCTGTATTAGATAATTTATCACCCACAGCGCTACTCAAAGACGAAATTAACCACGTTACCTCTATCTATAAAATCGCCATCGATTATTTAACCCAATATAGCTTTCAAATTATTGGCGCGATCATCATATTTTTGTTTGGCTTTTATATTTCAGGAAAAATTGCAGCTTTTGTACTGCGCGTATGTGAAAAGCACAAACTCGACATTACCTTAAGCCAATTTTTATCCAACACCACCAAAATGTTCTTAGTCGTGCTTATTACCATTGTTGCGTTAGGTAAGCTCGGTATTAGTATCACCCCGTTTATTGCCACCATTGGTGCTTTATCACTTGGCGTAGGTTTAGCGCTACAAGGCTTATTGTCGAACTATGCCGCCGGCTTTAATATTATATTGCTTCGCCCTTTTGTCGTTGGTGACACCATAGAAGTGCAAAATGTCAAAGGCATCGTCAAAGAAGTACTACTTGCTTATACCATATTGCGCGACGAAGACGGCGTGACAATTACGATTCCAAATAAGCACATTGTTGGTGAAATCCTGCAAAATTCAAAAAATGATTCTTTACTGGAATTAACCGTTGGTATTTCATATCAACATAATCCTATCGAAGTGGTTTCTCTGCTTGAAGGGGTCATTGCTGAGCTCAATATTTCGGGACAGCAAAAAGAGTTACTCATTGGTATTGATGAGTTTGCCGATAGCGCGATTAATATCGGAATCCGCATATGGACACCTACCGCAGAGCTTTACGCCAACAAATATAAAGCGTACCAAGCAATATACTTAGCACTTGAAAAAGAAAATATTACCATTCCATTTCCACAACGCGATGTACACCTTATTCAACCAGCGCAGAAAGTGGCTTCTTAATGTATTTATCGTAACCAACTTTTTTCACACTTTATTATTAAAGGCACGTATTAACGTGCCTTTAAATTATCTAACAAGCTTTATTATTGCTAAGCATAAAAGCTTAGCTTTCCTCCCCATTTAAATAAATTTTTATCCAAGTCAGCAAATTACGCAATTATAAGATATGCTTAATAAAACAAGACATATTTGATACTTGGAAACAATAATAAATGGCAACAGCACCAGATACCTCTCCACGCCAAAAAAAGTTCACTGGTTCTTTAGGAAACGAGCTTAGGATTTGGTTCTTATTATTAGCCTTAGTGCCCATCGCTATCATTTCATTTATCAGCTTTAATCAAACGTCAAAAAGCCTCACCGCAGCAGCTAAAAGTGAACTTGCTCATTCGGCTATGCTCAGCAAGGCCTTTATCAACAACTGGATGTATTACCGCCAAAAAGATACAACAACTCAAGCACAAGCAAAACATAATGTCGATTTAATTAGCGCGTTATCTGCGACGTGGCAAAAAAGTGGTTTGTCTTTACAAGAATTTGTTGTTAGCGACCGCTGGCAAGAAATTTCAAAACCTGCAAGTAACGAACTGACTTCGTTTATGCAGCAATACGATTATATTTACGATATTTTATTCATCGATACCCAAGGTAACGTACTGTTTACTGTCATCAAAGAGAATGATCTAGGTACCAATTTATTTACCAGCAGCGCACAACATCCAAAATTTGCTTACTCATTAGAGCGCACTATCAACCAAGAGCGCATCTCATTTTCAGGGGTTGAACGGTATCAACCGTCAAACAATACCGTATCGGGCTTTATCACTGCGCCACTTATCGACCACAACAATAATATTGCCGGTGTTATTGCCATTCAAATAACCTTAGAGCGCATTGCAAATGTTTTAAACAAAGCCACCTCTCGCTCAAACTCCTTAAGGCATTATTTAGTATCTAGCGATGGTTTACTTAGAACCCCTTATCAGCAAGGAAACTGGGGTGAAGTTTTAGAAAGGGAAATAACAACAGATCAATTTAACTTATGGAAATCTGAGCACATTACCAAGGCAAATCATCAAGATAATACCGAAGAACATGCTTTTGAATATATCGGGCCGAATGATAAGAAAGTCATTGGTATTCATCAATCAATTCCAATTGGCGAAATTGAATGGGCACTATTTAGTGAAATAAACCATGAAGATGCGCTAGCTTCAGCCCTACTGATACGAAACGTGACCTTTTTCTTATTTGCGTTAACCGTGATCATCGTCTTTATCTTAGCTAAAATAATTGCCCTAAAAATCAGTAAACCGCTAACCACGCTCGCCGAGCAAAGTTTAAAAGTCGCTAAAGACGAAGACAGTAGTGCAGTGTCAATCAATTCAAATAATGAAATTGGCCAATTAGCAGACGCCTTGAATTACATGGTTGCAACCAGACAAGCGAATATTGAGCAACTCAAACAAAGCAATAAGGATTCACAACAAATACTTTATGCCCTAAATGAACAAAAGTTTGCACTTGATCAACATGCCATTGTTGCGATAACCGACGTAAAAGGCACCATAACCTTTGCTAATAAAAAGTTTGCTGATCTCAGTGGTTACGAGATTGAAGAACTGATCGGCAAAAACCATCGCCTGCTTAATTCAGGAAAGCAAAGCAAAGAATACTGGTATGAAATGTACAAGGTCATTAAAGCAGGAAAAGTGTGGCATGACGAAGTTTGTAACCGTAAAAAAGATGGCAGCTATTACTGGGTAGATACCACTATAGTGCCATTTATTGGCGAAAATGGTAAACCCAAAAGTTTTATCGCGATACGAACGGATATTACCCGAAATAAAGAAATCGAACTTGCTCTGGCTGAAAACGCCAAGCAACTTGAACTTGTCGTTGCCAGTACCGATGTTGGTATTTGGGATTGGCAATTAGACGACAATGCCATTCGTTGTAATCAACGATTGTTCGAAATTTGCGGTTATGAGCCAACTGAAGATTCAATTATTACACTGGATATTTGGAAAAACATCGTTCATCCAGACGACTTAGCTCAATTTATACAAGTATTCGAGCGTGATTTAGTCAGCAAGAATACGACGTGCTCGGTAGAGCTGCGAATTAAACACAAGAATGGCGATTGGGTCTATGTCGTCGACAGTGGCAAGGTAGTTGAACGTAATTACAAAAATCACCCAACCCGCATGATCGGCACAGTACTCGATATTACGCCACTTAAGCTTGCCCAATTTGAACAAGAAAAAATTAATCAACAAAATAAAGTTAAACTGGCCGTTGCAGAAGAGTTATCTCAACCAACAAAAAAAGTTAAAAAACTTAAAAACTCATTAGCTGCCCTGCTTAATTTTGGCCACGCAGACTTTGAAAGTGAAGCAGGCATTTGCTTATACAACGCAGAATCAAAAGCCCTCAAGTTAACTGCATATCATGGTGAGCTTAGCCAAGCGCAACAAACAAGTATTGAGTCTTATTGCCAAAAAGACAGCCACTACCATCGCGTGATTAATTCAGGCAAGTTTTCGCTAGTAAGAAATGAATACAACGACGGTAGCCAGTATGTTTTTCCATTAGTTACTCATTCAGACAAAGCATCACAAAAACTTGGTGTTTTGTTTATTCATACCACCAGTCAGTCAATGCCTGATGAAGCAATTATGGTGTTACTACAAGAAATCGTCGATATGTTATCTATCGCGATTTTACAAGATAAAACCAGAAGCTTGTTGAAAAAAGCCTCGGTTGCAGCAGAGCAAAGTAGCCAATTAAAGAGTGAATTTCTCGCCAGTATGAGTCATGAAATACGAACGCCAATGAACGGCGTTTTAGGTATGTTAGGTTTGTTATTAGCGACAGATCTAAATGAAGATCAACGCCATAAAGCATCGCTTGCCAATTCCAGTGCGCAATCACTGTTAGTATTAATTAATGACATTTTAGATTTTTCTAAAATAGAGGCAGGCAAACTAGAGCTTGAATATATTGATTTTAACCTACGTGGCATGTTGGGAGAGTTTACTGAAGCGATGGCATTAAAAGCACAAACTAAGGGTTTAGAAATTGTGCTCGATGTGCAAAATGTTCAACAATCGATGGTAAAAGGTGATCAAGGTCGTATTCGACAAGTACTCACCAATTTAGTCGGTAATGCCATTAAGTTCACCCACGAAGGTGAAATAGTCATTCGGGCTCAAACACAAGATAGCGCCAACGAAAGTTTAATATTTCAATGCAGCATAGAAGACACCGGCATTGGCATTCCAGAAGATAAAACAGCAACTTTATTTGATACCTTTTCTCAAGTAGACGCCTCTACCACGCGAGAATACGGCGGTACAGGGTTAGGTTTATCTATTTGCAAAAGTTTATGTGAATTAATGGGCGGCACTGTTGATGTTACAAGTACGATCGGCGAAGGCAGCACATTTTCTATCACTATAGAAATACAACCAAGTGAGCTTTCGCAGCCGGTACTACCCAAGATTGATATCGGCGCCTTGCATTTACTCATTGTTGACGACAATACAACTAACCGACAAGTATTGCGTGGCCAATTAGAACTGTGGGGAGCAACCGTTACTGAGGCGTGCCACGCTAAAGAAGCCATTGAAATATGTAACGAACGTTACAACAGCGATCTCCCCTTTTTTGACGTTGCCTTCTTAGACATGCAAATGCCAGAAATGGATGGCGCCGAACTTGGCCAGTTAATACGTTCAGATGAGCGATATCATCATATGAAATTAGTAATGATGACGTCTATTGCACAAGGTAACGAAGCGGAATATTTCGCTAACCTTGGTTTTAATGCGTACTTTCCAAAACCGGCGACAACCTCAGATTTATTCGACGCACTTGCCGTTGTCGTTGACAATGGTGATACCTTAAAACAAGTTCCTATTGTTACCCATAGCTATTTGCAAACCTTAGCTCGCGACGAAAAAAGCGCCACCTGCCCTCAACCTGACAATAAAATTGCCGACATTGAGTGGACTCACCCACCTAAAATATTATTGGTGGAAGATAATCGAATTAATCAGCAAGTTGCGCTTGGTATTTTAAGTGAATTTGGTTTAGAGGCCGATATTGCAGCCAACGGTAAAGATGCCCTATATTTACTGCAACAGTGTACAAAACACGCACCGTACACCTTAGTATTGATGGACTGTCAAATGCCGGTAATGGACGGATATCAAGCGACCCAAGCGATACGTAACAGCGATGCAGGCGAACATAATAAAAAGGTAGTCATTATTGCAATGACAGCAAATGCAATGGAAGGTGATCGCGAAAAATGCTTGTCTGTCGGCATGGATGACTACTTATCAAAACCTATCGAACCAAACGATCTTTTTGAAAAGCTCACCTACTGGCAAAATAAAAATCATCACCAAAAAGCAAAAGTATCAACTAAAGCAGTAGCGAAACCACAGCCAGAGCAGCAGCCAGAAGTAACTAAAAAGGGGTTAGTCACCTTAGATAAAGAAGCCGTATTAAAACGTGTTAGCTCACGAGCTAAATTACTTACCATGCTTGTGAATAATTTTATCGAAGACGCACCAACGCATATGGACACACTTAACCAAGCCGCCAAACAAAACGATGTTGAACAGTTAAAGTTAACGGCTCACACCTTCAAAGGTATGGCAGGCAATTTAGGTGGGTTACGTTTGCAAGCAAAATCTGCAGAATTAGAACATGCGATAAAAAAAGGCGATATGAAAGAGATCATTTTACTGATTGAGCAATTACACATTGAATACCAAGAATTTAGTCAGCAACTGTCAATTTTTGAACAAGATGTCGCTAACAATGCATAAGGGTGATAAATTGCTGTGTTTATTTTTACCGCGTTATTTCACCCTAGTTACGCCATGCACAAAAAACGTTTACTGTGTACGAAATTCAACTTCAAAAGTTCAAAAGCTGCGAATATAAAAAATTAACTATTTGCTCGAATAAGAACATTGATATAATGCAGTCGCCGTTTATCAAGCAAACAATTTAATGAACTATATTTCAATTGAAGAACTTAAAAATGCATGGATTTTTAGACATAACAGCCTACCTGTTGCTGAAAAAGATCTAACTAAAATCAAGCCGATGACTGCTGCCCGCGCTAATACCCTTTGGGATGTTGCAATTAGCAGACAAGTTGATCACCCTGACTTTTTCAAAAAAGGCGACTGGCCAGTCGCAGATGGCGTGTGGTTTGACAATGGCAAGTGGGAAACCTTATGGGACAGTGACGAGCCCGACCTACCCGAGTTAATACTTTCTCAATTACACTGGGACAATAACACCGTGGTGTATTATTGCTGCAATCGAAACTACGTTATTGAAACGACATGGCAGGTATTTAAGCGCACTTGGAAAAACTTCTTATTTATGGACGATGGTGCATTACTTATAGGTAAAAAGCGCCAAGAAACAGTGCAATTTAATAATAATGGCTATTTCAAAATAGGTAAAAAAGCTAAGTAACCTGAGCTGTACGAGCTCAGGTTAAGTAACAATCGTAGCGATCTATGCGTCAACCTTAAACTGACCATGCTTTATAAAATGAAGGACTTGGTCTATTACCTTTGAATTTTTCATCATAAACGGGTGAGTCACGGGCATACTGATATGATCTGTCATGCCCGCCAATTTAGTGCTCTCAACCGTCACTTTGCCATCATCTTTACCGGGTAAAATAGCAGACAAAACAAGATTAACACTTCGTGTTCCAGCAATGATACCTAACTCAAATTTGGCTGAGCCAATTTTATTAGTAATACTCATATCACCAGTCCCCAATTGTAAACCAGCTGGGCCTGCGATTGCAGAAAACCCAGGGAAGTCTTGATAAGCATCTGCTGCTTCACTACCGTTATTAGGAGGCCCAAGCATGACCACCCGCCCTAAGTTTTCAATCACATGTTCACTTAAATAATAACGTACTAGAATTCCGCCCATGGAATGCGTAACAAAGTGCACTTTATCTGTTTGCTTACATGACTCAAGTGCTAAGCCAATCGCATTATTAGCAAGATTTTCCACACTATCTTTGCGTGAAGGATAATCATAATTAACCGCCAAAAAACCTTCCCGTGTTAATACCTGAGTTAATTTCTTCATATCGCGGTCACTTTTAGCTAAGCCGTGTAATAAAATCACGCAATCTTTGGCGGCAACTGTTTGACTAAAAACAGCTAAAATAATGACAACAATAATGTTAATCATAAAAACCCTTAAGGATTAGCTCCAGTGCCGACATAAAAGTAGTCAGAAAACTCTTCGATACTTTGCTCTGATAACCTTTTCGCCAAACCCGCAGTACCTGAAAATTTCATGGTAATGCGATGATACGCCATATGTTTGCCATGACGAACAAATTCAAGCGCCAAATTAAATACCTCTAACTCTATTGGGCCGGCAGGCGTTAACGGTTCGGTATTACTAATAATGATCTCGCTAATATCACCTGAACTAAGATTAAGCCTAAGTTTTCCAGTAAGTTTATCTTGTTGGTCGAGCATATCTTCAACCACCGGAATAAAAGTAAATACAGCAATATCGTTTTGTTGATGGCTAAACACTAACGACTGTTTTGCTATCATCGAACTTACCGGCTCTCTCACCTCGGCGATATCATCTTCGGCATTCCAAATTTCGTCAAATTCAGTTAATTGCTCAACCGTTGGCACTTTTCGGTCAACAAGTAATAATTTCCACTGTTGAGTTTTAGGGCGCCTTGGATCAAATTCACTTTTGACCACATCATAATTGCTATGTTGCGTATGAATATAAGACCAATGCGTGCTATTAATAGCATCAAGGTTTTTTATGGCAGTATGTGCCTTAACTAACATTGCCTCACTGGCATTTGTTGAGTAACTCAAACAAACTAAAAATATTAGCAACAATGGTTTTAAGGTGACTTTGTTTTTCATTCCTTTCCTTAAATCAACTTATGAACAAAAATTCATTCCATAAGTGTGGTATCAAAATCAGGCAATACCTGATGTTAGATTTTCAATATATTGGCTTAAAGCTAACAGTGAATACTGCAGTAATAGAAAACTAAATATTATATTTAATCTAGTTATTAATAATGGCATCACATCTTAAGGCGCAAATTACATCTGCAGAAAGACTCAGTTGCTTGAAATTTTTTAGCTTTAGCAGACTCCCCAATAAGCAGACATCCATTTTCATTCAATAACCTTAGTTACACTTTTTTATCATTCTACTCATTAATAAATGTAATTCAAACTAAACCCTTCTATGTAGTTCAGTAAAACAGCTCGTTGGCAAACATTACCAATTGCCCTGCAATATAAGTATCAAAATTTATTCAAAAAATGCTTGATCAATCACCCAAACAACTATACTGTATATTCATACAGTATAATTACGTATCACAAAGAGAGCTTGCTATGTACAACGTTAAAAACATTAAAATCAGCAACTTAATTAATGACACCAGTTTTTATATTAATAGAATGTTGGACATAGAAGACAATTGGTTTGACGAAATAACCATATCTAGCCACCAAGAACTGTCTGCACAATATGCAAATATTTGCCATCAATATCATCAAGAACGTAAGTGGATTTTAATGATAAACCCAGAAGAGGATTCATTAGAGCCGTTGTCTGATAATGAACAAATAGACGCAAGAAAAGTATTACGGGTGAACTCTAACAAAGATAAATTATGTATTGCCCCTATCAAAATGGCATTACAAAAAGGAAATTGTTCAGCTGTTATCGTCTCTAATAGCGATTTTACTCAACAACAAATTTCAGAGCTTATTAAAAGTGCGCAACGCGGCAAAACCCAGTGTATTGTGATTAACAAAAAAGCACTACACTAGAGCATGTTGATCTTTGGCGTATATTTTTGCAGCAGTATATTGCGTATTTATACAAGGCAGCGCCTATGCAGTGTGGTTGTTCCACATAAATAGGCGATAAAGACTTTATGCTCCTGCAAAGTCACCTTACCCCACATCCATGTGGGGCAACGTAGTGGAAATGCGCAATAAACGCTGTCATTAAGATTCGATTAACCGTGATTTACTCTGTGTTATAGCTCATTTATATAGAATAACTATACTTCAATCGCTATGCCTTGATTAAATCACGGTTAATTCGAACAAAATCTATACTACAAAGGTCAACACGCTCTAATAAAAACAGCGCACAGTTGTTTTATTTTTTACGGTTAAATAACGATAAGGTAAAAACTTAGGCTAGATACATGCAATAAGGTAAGTCTAAAAAAGCTATGGTAAAATCCCATACAGACTTAATAGCTTTATTGATACTCATATGAAATGCCCTTGTGGAACATCACGGCCCTTTGAACAATGCTGCTTCGCCATTCATAATAAAAGGCGCAGCGCATCATCACCAGAAGCACTAATGCGCTCGCGTTATAGCGCCTATGCAACGAATAACGCTCAATATATTTACGATACGTATGCAAGCAAGAGCCAAGCTCAACAGTCGATTGACGAGATACGTGAATCGGCATCCGACTGTCGCTGGCTAAAGTTAACCATTCATAGCAGTACCGAGGGTAATGATCTAACACAGCAATTGCCTACCGTTGAGTTCTCGGCTTTTTATCTTATCGATGATAAACTTTTTGAAATGCATGAACTTTCTAGGTTTGTGCAAGAACAAGGTGCTTGGCGATATTTAGATGGTGAAATAAAAGCAAACCACCAAGTAGCTCAGCTTAAAAGAAACGATCCCTGCCCGTGTGAAAGCGGCAAAAAATTTAAAAAATGTTGCAGTAAATAACACGCACATCTTCATTTAGATTAAGCGCGCATTTCATTGATGTAAAAGGTTAAGCATGTTTAAAGCAAGGGCAATACAAAGCGATGTTAACTGGCTAGACAATACTGGTGTAAAGATTTATACCATCGCCAGTCACTCAGGTTTAGTTGATCAGGCTAAGTACCAAACAAGGTTAAACTCAGTTAAGTCGTCGATTGATATTGATTGGCACACCACCCCAGCTTTTGCCATTTTTCACGATGGTGAAAGTCTCGATTACTTGGTTCTGGTTTGGTGGGCAAACGACAATGAATTATTTACCTCGGTATCTGTGAACACCGAGCAAGGTTGGCAAGAAAACCCCAAAAAATATTCATTTTGTTTATACGACTTAGAAGTGATGTGGCGTGAACGAAATATATATATCGATACTATCGATTGTAAAACACCTTCATTAGAAAACTATCAAAAAACACGTAATTAACGGTGAAAGACCTCAAGCGCTTTTAAGTATTGCTCTTTATCAAAAACAAAACCGTTAAAATCTTCATAACTCCAATGGCTGCCTTCAGACTTATTTCCCCTCTGTGGTTGCTCAAAATGCGTCCAAGATACTTTATTATTTGTGATACTAATATTACATAACAATGGCCAACAGCCAAAACATCCGCATGCACAATCAAGCAAGGTGCTTTTATCTTCGTTTTCGCCTTCGTCTGCTTCAATCAACCCTAAATAATAATCATGTGGATTAGATGGAAGAGTTAACGTGCCGTAGTTTCCTGCAATATCTGGGTGCCCTTCTTTTTCCGCCATTTTCATTTCAATCTTTTTCATTAATTCAGGTAATGGCCTACCGTCGATAATAATACTTACCGTTGAATATTCAAAACCGCCGTACTCTGTTTCTTGATTTATGTGAAAAGCTACTTTATTCAAATATACGCCCTCTATTTTACTGATTTATAGAAATATTATGGATGTTCAAAATTTCACGCCTAATTTTTGCCATACTTAATTTTGATACCAATAACACCGCACACTGGGATGAATAATATTGGTACGAGTATATTGGGTACAAGGAGGTTTGATATTAGTTGTAGATAAAGCAAAACAGCGGTAGTTAGCAGTAGTGAAGCCGTTAGAAGCAGCGACCATCCTAAATAATTAGCGGCTTTTTCAGGGTTGGTAAACCACTTATCATTCCATAAAGAAATTAAACCACGTTTTTGATTAATCGCCATAAAGTAGCCCGATAAAAAACAAGGTAAAACCCCAAAGGCGATCAAAAAAAGTGAAGCGACTGTAGATTCAGACATATACTTTCCTTGTAATAAATTCCACACTAACAAAATATGATGATGTGTTTGAGATAATATTTCATATTTTCATATTTTCATTTAAATATAAAGTTATGCAGATAATTTTATTGCACTAATGAACTAATTAACTAATGAACTAATTAACTAATTAACTAATTAACTAATTAACTAATTAACTACAGAAAGGAATACCTAAATGGTAAAAATAGTTAAAGAGAATATCGACCCTATATGCCCACATTGTGATAAAAAACGGGATAAACTAATTGAAGTGAATCGCGGTTGGTTTAGTGTGAATAGAGTATTTTGTTGCCCTAAGTGTCACAAAATAGTTGGCATGTCTGCTGGTGCTCAATAATAGCGCAGCTTAACCAATGTTATGCCGTTACTAAGGTCGACTTAACAATTGTTGTTTGCAAACTGTTAAGCCAATTAATGGCATCAAAGGCTAATCGAGAAGGTGTCGAGGTTTGGTTCTTGCTATGCTTTTTTTGGCAATGAATGGAGGTATTTTTCAATACCTGGCTTTCAATGTGTTTAGGATCATCACGAAATGCAATCGGTTTTGGCTTAACGGCATCAGCGAGCTTAATATCCAATAAATGGTTTTCAGCAACTTGCTGCGCTTGGTCAAAGCGCTTAATGTCATTAATTTCAGATAGTGCTAGTTCGGCTTGTTCAGGTAAAGCAAATTGACGCCGTAATAGTGCATCGGTAGATTCTATTTCAGGCGTATCACTTTGTGGTACTAAGAATTGGCTATGCTCTCGAACATCATCAGTTAACATTGCTAGCATCAAAGAAAAATCAGATCTTCTTTTTTGATGCACACATTTATTCAGCTCTTCGCCAAGCTGTAATTCGTGCGTTAAAATGTCTTTCGTTAATGTGTTAACAACCAAAGGTTTTCTACTTTTTTACTTCTGTTATTTTGTTATTTTGTTATCGGCTTTAACAAAATTTTCTAAAGCACTTTTGTGCAAATTTTTAATTTAATTTTCAGTAAACTAAAATACTAAACAACTAACGTTTAAAATTTATACAACACCCAATTTGCAATAATTCATCGTTAATTATTTGGCTATTAGTGTGCATTTAGTTAAAATCAATTAACGTTTAATTTCATCAGGCATAATATGCACGCCCTTTTAGAATATATTCCACTCGTCGTATTTTTCATTTTTTATAAATTTGCTGATATTTACTGGGCCACTGGTTCACTTATCGTCACCTCTGCACTGCAAATCGTTTATTACATGGTAAAGAAACAACCGGTACCTACGCGAAATTGGGTATTTTTTGGCTTAATCGCAGTATTTGGCGGTCTAACAATATTCTTGCATGACGACAGTTTTATCAAATGGAAAGTCACCATCATTAATTTTGTTTTTGCGTTAGCGTTAATCGTTAGCAACTATATGTTTAAGAAAAATTTAATTAAAAGCTTTTTAGGTGAATCATTAACATTACCCGAGCCAGTGTGGTCTAAACTTAACTTCGCATGGGCAGTATTTTTTGTTGTTTGTGGTGTGCTAAATATTTATATCGCCTTTAATTTTGATCAAGAAGTATGGGTCAACTTTAAAGTATTTGGCTTAACCGGCTTAACTTTCGTGTTTGCAATTGGTTCTGTTTTATCCTTGTATAAATATATGCCTAAAGAAGAAGACGAAGAAAAAGTTGAAGAATCACAAAAAGAAGAATCTCAGAACATCGAACCTCAGAACATAGAAAAAAATTAATTAATAACTTATAAAACACATATAAAACAACGGAAAATTTATGTATTACCTCATTTACAGTGAAGACGTTGAAAACAGCTTAGCTTTAAGGCTATCAGTTAGAGACAAGCACTTAGCACGTTTATCAGAGTTACAACAACAAGGCCGATTATTAGTTGCAGGACCATGCCCCGCCATTGATAGTGAAAACCCTGGAGATGCTGGCTTTACCGGTTCATTAGTCATTGCCGAGTTTGAAAGCTTAACACAGGCGCAAGCATGGGCTGATGTCGACCCATATATTGACGCCGGTGTATATAAAAACGTTACGGTAAAACCTTACAAAAAAGTATTACCTGCATAGAGAGTGCTTTGATGAAGCTTAATTCTTATACTTTAAGTTTAATGATTTCAGCCGCATTGTTTACCGGCTTTGCCCATGCAGCTAAAACCGTTGAAGATTGTCAGAAAAAAAAGGCATCTGCAACAGACTACGCTATGTGTTTAGATCGCGTACAAGAGCTCGTTGACCGCGAACTACAAACTTGGGTGAACAATCAGACTTTTGAACTAGAAGATTTATCACTTAGCTCAGGCAGAGGCACACCGCTTGAAATGTTTAAACGTTCTCAGCGAAACTTCCTCACCTACCGTGAAAACAATTGTCGTTGGCAGTACCTGGCAACAACACCCAGTACTGAAGCGGCTAACGTATATAAGATGTGTTATATCTATTTAAGCAAAAATAGGATCAAAGAATTAAGCTTGCAAAAACCCATTGCAATAAACAAAGAAAGCGCTAATTAGCGCTTTCTTTTTATCTGATTATTTTTTAATTAAAGTTCTATGCAATCGCTAATATTATTAGCGAGAACAACTTAGGCTTTCTCATCAGTCATTTCTATAGCAGCATGCTGCTCTACTTGCTCGTCAACATGATCATCACCTGATAATAATACCGCTAACCAATGCCCTTCCGCAGAATTTTCTAAGCCGATTTTAAAAATCATGGTCAAAGGTACAGATAACAACATGCCAGCGGTGCCCAGTAGCCAGCCCCAAAAGATTAACGATAGAAATACGACAAGTGTCGATAAGCCTAAACCTTTTCCTAAAAATCGAGGTTCAACCACATTGCCCATCACGGTATTTATCGATAAATAACCCAGTCCAATAAGACCCGCAGCGCCCGGACCAAGCTGTAACACCGCTAGCGACATTGCTGGTACGGCTGCAATTATCGACCCGATATTGGGGATATAGTTAAGTAAAAACGCTAATACACCCCATAACAAATAAAAGTCGAGACCAAACGCCCATAGCATCAGTGACACACATAAACCTGTAGCAACACTTACGAGTGTTTTTATCGCCAAATAGTTATTAACCGACGATAAGAAGCGATCAATTTGTCCAAGGCGCATTGCCGGATCGTCCATTGCCAAATGAATTTTTCGAGGTAATGACGAGGCTTCAAACAACATGAAAACCGTGGTTAATAGAATAAGGAAAAGGTTTGCCATTACGCCACCAAGGCCACCCAAAATGTCGGTCGCTAAGCCCATTGCGGCGGCGGGGTCAAAATACTCAAGTAAAATTGCAGTAGAAACTTGAATATTATAGGTCGCAAGCTTTGCCGTTAACCATGAAAACTGCTCTTTGAGCTGCTCACGGTATTCTGGCAATAATTGCGAAAGCTCTGTCAGTGATTTGCCGACAAGACCACCTAACGATAAAGCGACAAAAACAAAAATGGCAATCACTAAAAATACCGAAATAATTTTAGGTACCTTGTATTCCGTAGCTTTAGCAACCAAAGGGTTAAAGATTATTGCAATAAAAATTGACAGTAAAAAAGGGACTAATATATTTGCAGCGGTTTTTATTCCTGCAAAAACCACAACAATTGCTGCTAAAATAACCAGCGCTTTTAAGACACCACTTTGGTCTACTTTTGCCATTCATATTTCCTTGAATAGTCACAAGAATACGTAAATCTTGTTTATTTAAAATTGGCTCGATAATACCTGAAACCAACTAAGGTTCATAATTTTTATAGGCAAATAAACTACCTACATGGTTCGTCGAATTAAGGTAACGCTTGATAAATTTAACAATCGCCAGCAACTCAGCATACCAACTAAGCCAACAAAGCTCGCGCCCGCACCAATCCCCACCAGCCAATATTGAAAATGAAAGCTCGCTGGCATATTGAAAACTTGAGTGTGTAAAAAGAACACCGCAATTTCCATCGCAATACTAGCCATAAGACCTGCAATCGCGCCAAGGGCGACAAACTCAAACAAGGTGCTATTTCTTAATAGCGCTCCTTTTGCGCCAAGTGTACGCAAAATAGCGAGTTCGCGTTCGCGCTCTTCCATGCTCGATTGCACTTGCGCAACAAGGACTAAACTGCCTGCTAATACAACCAAAATCAGAATTAATTCTATGGCGATTGATATTTGCTCAATCATTTGTTCGATTTGTTTCATTATCGCGCCAAAATCCATCACCGAAATGGTTGGAAATTGCGATAAAAATTGATAAACCTGTGATTTTTGTTGCTCGGGTACCATCCAAGCTGACACCGAAGTACTGGTAAATTGAGTTAACGCAGCCTCGTTAAAAATCATATAAAAATTAAGTTTTCGACTTTGCCAGTTAACTTCGCGAATGCTGGTCACTGGCACGGAAAAACTAACACCACCTAAATCAAACGTTAGCTTGTCACCCATAACAATATCTAAGCGTTCAGCTATGGTGCTTTCTATTGAAACTTGTGGCTTATTATCAGCTAATTGCCACCAAGTTCCAGCGACTATTTGGTTATCTTCTGGCTTATCGCCGAGCCAAGTTAAACTTAATTCTCGGCCAATACCACGACGACCTTGCGTTTGTTCACTGTTTTGTTCATCGTCTGTTTGTTGTGCATCTTGCTCAGACGGTGATGTCCTGATGGTTTTTTCACCATTAATTGCTGACAACCTACCGCGGTAAATCGGATAAAAACCTTGGTTACTTATGGCATTATCTTGAGCATACTCAGCTAATGGCTGAACTTCATTACTGGCAACATTGATTAAATAATGATTCGGCGTTGATTCTGGAAACTGCTCTTGCCAATCACTTAATATTGAACCTTTGATCACGGTGATCAGTAATAATAATTTTATCGCAATAGTAAAGCTTACTAACTGCACACTATTTTCATTAGCGCGTCTGCGAAGATTTGCCAACGCTAAATGCCACGACTTACCTGCTTTACTGCCAATACTGCGACCTGCATTCATAAAAATACGGCCAACAAGCAGTAAAACCATTGAAACACACAAACCACCCAATAATAGCGAGACACTCATAATTAAATCGCGGCTAAAAATAAACAGTAGTGTAAACAGTGCTAATAAAGGCAGTGTTTGTTTAAGGCTAAACGTTAGTGTATTAGATTTACTAAAGCCACGAATAACAGCAAGCGGTGAAGTATTAACCAATTTTGATAAAGGCTCGACTGCAAAGGCAAGTGAGCACAGTAAACCGGTAAAAATAGCGGTAATAAACGGCGTAAAACCTAATGTAGTTTCATCTAATGACAAATAACTTTCTATCGCAGCTGTGCCCAAAAGCAGTAAAATATAACCGAGCACTAAACCCACGCCAATGCTAATCGCGCTGAGCAAGCTCCAATGTAAACAATAGAGCTTTTGCACATGACTTTGGCTTGCACCAAGGGCTTTAAAAACCGCAACGGTTGATTGGTGGCGCTGACCATATCGCCTGCTTGCTACAGACACAGCAACCGCTGCCAATACAATGCCAAGCATACTAGCTAATGATAAAAACTCTTCGGCGGTAGTCACAATATTAGCGAGTCGATTTTGCGAACGCTTAGCATCGTACCAGCGCTGCGCTTCATTAAGCTGTGGTTTTAACCACGTACCAAATGCATCAATATCTTCACGTTCACCAGTAAATAAATATTTGTAGGTAACACGGCTAGCTGGCTGAATAAGTTCAGTTTTTGCCATATCGTCAATATTTAAAATAATCGTAGGGCCTGAAACCCATACCCGAAATGAACGATCTGGAATATCGGTTACCACGCCAGCGATGACAAATTTTGCGAACCCTAGCTCTATCTCATCACCAATATTTACCTGCATGCGGCCTAAAATACTTGGTTCTACCCAGACCTTACCTGCTGCTGGCGCAGTTGCCTCTTGTGCAACCTGTTGCGATAAAGACGTTTTAACTTTCAGTTTACCGCGCAGTGGATAACCCTTCGAAACCGCGCTTAGTTCGGTCAACAACATCTCTTCACCGGCAAAAGCCATTGAATTAGTTTCAATTTTCTTTGCTAATGTTAAACCTTGCTGCTCACTTTCTTTTATTACATCAATTGGCACTTCCCGGCTACTGCGAAGTACTTGATCTGCTGCAATGGTGTTGGTACTGCTGGTTAAAATGGCTTGTTTTACTTGCCCTGTAAAACCCGACAATGAAAAAACTGTTGCTACCGCTAATACAATCGCCAAAAAGATAATGGTTAATTCGCCGCGACGTAATTCATGGTGCAATAAACGTAATGACTGACGAACCCAGCTATTGGATGAATTGACTATTGTCATCATAAGTCACTCGCTTGCACGTCACCCAAAACTTCGCTTAGAACGCCACTGTCCATCACCACTTGACGCTGACAACGCGCAGCGAGTTTTTCATCATGTGTCACTAAAACCAGTGTCGTACCAAGCTCTTTATTCATTTCAAACAACAAATCAGCAATGTGCAACCCGGTGGCTGTATCTAAGTTTCCGGTTGGTTCATCAGCAAATAAAATATCAGGACTTGCCATAAAAGCACGTGCTATCGCAACTCGCTGTTGTTCACCGCCAGATAATTGCGAAGGATAATGATCCGCTCTTTTGTCCAAACCAACCTGTGCTAATAAGGTTTTTGCTTTTTCTAAGGCATTAGCCTGATTGGCCAATTCCGCCGGCAGCATCACATTCTCAATCGCTGTTAAGCTGTTTATCAATAAAAATTGCTGAAAGATAAAACCAACATGATCGGCACGCACTTTACTACGTTGTTCCTCATTAAACTGGTGTAATGCATGACTTTTAAGATAAACTTCACCTGATGTTGGCAAATCTAATCCGGCTAAGATCGACAACAATGTAGTTTTGCCTGAACCCGATGAACCAACAATAGCGAGCGACTCGCCGCTATTTACGGTTAAATTTATTGGCTGTAATAGCTTTAGGGTTTTATCTTCTAACTGTACTGACTTAGTCAGATTGTGTACTTTTAAAATCGCTTCGGAATTTAACGCCATGAAAAAAAACTCACTATTTTCGTTGTTTTTATTACTTTATTTTTCAGCATTATCACCCAGTTGGGCCGCTAACTCCATTTTATTACTTGGAGATAGTGTTAGCGCAAGTTACAACATGAAGCCGGAACAAGGATGGGTAAGTTTACTCAATAATCAATTAGCTGAGCAAAATGCTAACTACTTTATTCACAATGCTAGCATTAGCGGCGAAACGACAACAGGCGGTTTAGCGCGATTACCTAACATTCTAGCGAATGAAACAATTGATTATTTATTGATTGAACTGGGGGGAAATGACGGTTTGCGAGGCTATTCGCCCAAATTAATTAAAAATAATTTGTTACAAATGATCAAACTTGCACAAGATAAAAATATTCCCGTTGCATTAATGCAAATAAAGATCACACCTAATTATGGTCCTAGGTATAATCAAATGTTTGAACAGGTCTTTGTTGATGTGGCAAACGAGGCGGCTGTACCTTTGTTGCCGTTTTTTGTAGAACAAGTCGCTACAAACAGCACGCTAATGCTACCCGACGGTATTCACCCAAATGCAAAAGCTCAGCCTATAATTGCTGAATTTATGGACAAACAACTACAACAACTTTCCCTACCCTAGTTTTATTTTTTGAGGTTTATTTAATGGAATTTATCTGGATATTATTCGCCTTTGGTTTAGGTTTATCGGCAAAGGTAATAACACTCCCTCCTTCAATTGGTTATTTAGCAGCAGGCTTTATCTTGCATTTCCTCGGTTACGAGGCAAGTGACACCTTACGTAACTTAGCAGATCTGGGCATTACTTTAATGCTATTTATGATCGGCTTAAAACTTAATATTAAAGATTTAGTAAAAACTGAAGTGTGGCTAGGCAGCTTGTCTCATTCTTTTGTCTGGATTGCCGTAACCTTTGCTTTTATCAAACTACTGGTTATTTTTTCCATTCCCTACTTTAGTGAGCTTAGCTATTTTTCAGCGGCCATTATCGCTTTCGCCTTAAGTTTTAGTAGCACAGTGTGTGTGGTAAAACTGATGGAAGAAAATGGTGAAATGAAAACCCGTCACGGCAAACTCGCCATCGGTATTTTAGTTATTCAAGATATTGTCGCGGTATTGTTCTTAGTTGCTGCAACCGGCAAAGCTCCTTCAATATATGCCATCGCCCTAGTTGGCTTTTTCTTTATCAAGCCATGGCTAAATAAATTGGTTGATCAAGTAGGTCACGGCGAGTTAATTCCATTAACGGGCTTTTTTATTGCCCTTGGCAGTTACGAATTATTTGAACTGGTCAATATTAAAGGTGATTTAGGCGCCCTATTAGCAGGCATGTATTTAGCGTCTCACTCTAAAGCCAGTGAAATCACCAAGTCACTATTAAGTTTCAAAGATTTGTTTTTAATTGGCTTTTTCTTGTCGATTGGTTTTGCAGCATTGCCGACATGGTCAATGTTAGGCATGGCTGCGATTATATTCTTACTCGTACCCTTTAAGTTTGTATTATTTTTCACGCTGTTTAATTGGTTAAAAATACGCTCGCGCACTTCCTTTTTAACGTCATTATCGTTAAGTAATTTTAGTGAGTTTGGCTTGATTGTCGCAGCCATTAGTGTGCAGTCAGGCTGGTTATCTAACGAGTGGTTGGTCATATTATCACTTTCGGTCACTATTTCGTTTATTTGCACCAACATCGCGTACAAATATGCGCACACCTTTTTTACCGATAATAAAGAATACCTTAATAAATTTGAGCGAAAAGACCGCCTTGAAGAAGACGTATTTGTTCAACCTTGCGATGCGCCAATTGTCGTTGTGGGTATGGGACGCGTTGGTATGGGTGCTTATCGCGCACTTGAAGCACAAAAGCCAAGCCAAGCATGGGGATTAGACGCAGACAAAGGCAAGATCAACTGGTTAAGCTCGAACGGCATGCAAGCTTACTTTGGCGACGCTGAAGATATTAATTTCTGGGAAAATATACGCCTAGATAAAATTCAATTAGTACTACTTGCAGTGCCAAGTGTTAAAGACTGCTACAACATTACCGCTCAACTGCAAGCTGCTAACTACCAAGGAAAAATAGCCGCAATTGCACGTTTCGACGATGAACGCATCGCCCTAGAAGAATATGGTATTGATAAAGTATTTAACTTCTACAGCGAAGCAGGTGTTGGTTTTGCCGAAGAAAGTGCCGCGTTAATTAAAACGTAATCGATTTATAGGTAAACGCATCGCCGGCTTACCAGAAAAAAAACGCATCAATATCGCACCTTAGCGAATAATTGATGCGTTTTTTTGTTTCTGCCACGTCCTTTACAAAAATCGCTATGCAATAACAAAATTAAAAGATCAATTGAGTTCGAATTACGCTTTCAATCTTTTATTATGGTAGAATCCGCGCATTAATAGAGCAGCAGTTCAAAAAGTAAATTTAGCGGTAGTAGTTTCAATGAACAGTAAACAAGATCCTAGCAACAAACTTGAAAAAAAAATTAGGCACCTAGCAGGTAAAGCCATCTCTGATTACAACATGATTGAAGAAGGTGATAAAATTTTAGCTGCGCTAAGTGGCGGAAAAGATTCATTTTTAATGCTTGATACGCTATTACACCTTAAACGTGTTGCACCAATTAATTTTGACGTTATCGCCGTAAACCTTGACCAAAAACAGCCAGGCTTCCCTGAGCACGTTTTACCTACCTACCTTGAACAAAAAGGCATTGATTACTACATCGTCGATAAAGACACCTACTCAGTTGTAAAACAAAAAATTCCTGAAGGTAAAACCACTTGTTCGTTATGCTCTCGCCTAAGACGAGGCTCTTTATACGGTTTTGCAGAAAAAATTGGTGCTACTAAAATAGCTTTAGGTCACCACATGGACGATATCGTTGAAACATTGTTAATGAACATGTTTAACAACGCCAAGCTCAAAGCGATGCCGCCAAAATTACTCAGTGATGATAAACGTAACGTTATTATCAGACCGCTGGCTTATTGCCGAGAAAAAGATATCGCGGAACTTGCTGAGTTAAATGACTACCCGATTATTCCTTGTAACCTTTGTGGTTCACAAGAAAACTTACAAAGAAAACACATTAAAAAAATGCTGGTTCAGTGGGATCAAGAATCTCCTGGGCGTGTGGAAAGTGTTTTTAAAAGTACGCAAAATATTAGCCCTTCGCAATTATCGGATCATAATCAGTACAATTTTGCTGATCTTGCTATTGATAGAACGCAAGCCCCAAAAGCGCAGGAATTTGGCGGTGTCGATATTTCTTCATCCAACCTAATTGATGTGCAGAATATTGAAATTGTCGATGCGTCGTAGCTTGCTATTGAAATACAAAAAATGCGGGGTGAAAACCTAACAAAGTAATCTCTTCGTTAAAGATGAGGAGCTAACTGCAGCTCCTCAAACATCTCCTTTGGCGCTAAATCAATCTTTAAACGTTTCTCTAATTGCTAAAAATTCATCTAAATGCTCAAAGAATATATCAACAAGTTTTGGGTCAAAATGTTTACCGCGCTCTTCTTTTAATAACGTAAATATTCTTTCATCTGGCCAAGCTTTTTTATAGCACCTATCACTGCCTAGGGCGTCAAAAACATCAGCGATGGCGGTAATTCGTCCATAAATATGGATTTCTTCTTCTTTTAAGCCTCTTGGGTACCCTGTTCCGTCCCATTTTTCATGATGCTCATAAGCGACGGTGGCTGCTGCTTTGAGTAATTTTCTGTTCGACATTCTCAGCATATCAAAGCCAATTTCCGCATGAGTATCCATAATGGCGCGCTCTTCCTCATTAAGTCTGCCCGGCTTATTTAACACGGCATCCGGGATCCCGACTTTACCGATATCATGCATAGGACTTGCTTGCTTTAGCAGCTCTGCCTCACGTTCACCTAAGCCATAATAAAGGGCAAACAACCTGGAATAATCCGCCACTCTTTTTACATGGTTGCCCGTTTCTTTAGAGCGGCTTTCGCCAATAGCGCCCATCGTAAAGACAACTTCTTTTTGTGTTTCTTCTATTTCCCTTTGTAAAGCTTCAACTTCTTCAAGCTTATCTTGTAATTCGTCGTACTCTTGCTTTTGCCGTTTATCACTACGAGCCATGATCTTATTTTGGCGATTAACATCTTTGATAATATTGTCTGTTAGCTTTGTAAAACTCTCTTTAATCGTCTCAATTTCAACAATAAGTTTATTTTCATACTCTTTCATCTTTTAAGTCTTCCATTACTTTTTCAGTGTTTTATAGCGGCGGTTGTTTTTAACTTATCAGCGTTTTATTAAATTTTACAGTGTTCCTATTAACTTTATAGCGTAAGTGATTAAAAAATAAAGTGCTTAATTTTATCTTCTACTGATTAAATAATACTAAGTTAATATTTTGAAAAATCAGTTAAATTCACAATTATATTGCACTTGTACGCTTTAATATCAGCAATGCCTTCCTCAATATTGGTGATTTTCTTAACTTGTTCTAAGTTTAACCTAACACCTCAAGCGATTGTTTATAAATGATACGTTATAGGTGTATTGAAAATTGAATTTTTGGGGAGTAGTATAGTTACTACTAAAGATTTAGTAGACAAGGATAGTTTGATTGATCTTAGATTTTAGGAATAAAGGAATCCTACAACCTCTTCTCCGCCTTGCTCTTAGCACCTTTGCTTTATTAATATTTTCTATTAATGTGCATGCCTACTCGTACCTATCTGAAGATAAAATAAAAGCCTTTATTATTGGCAAAACAGCCAAATATGTCACTTGGAAAACGATAAACGAAAATACCTTTAAAATCACGATTGTAGGTGATGCCGAATTTGGCAATTTAGTAAGTGACACTTACTTAGGAAAACAAATAAAAAACAGAAATGTTGAAGTGATTAATATCGACAACATTGATGAACTACATAACACCCATGTGCTGTTTATTCCTGAGGTGAGTTATTCTGTACTCGAAAAAACCTTACAAAAAGTGGAAGGTATGAATGTACTTACCATTAGTGATAGTCGAGGTTTTGCTGAAAAAAACGGCATTATTCAGATTTATACTTCATCACAAAAAAACAAATTGAAGATCAATTACACGAAGTCAAAAAAAGAAAATTTAAAAATAAGCTCTTCGCTGTTAAAAATAGCAACAATTGTTGAAAGTAAGGTAGAAAATGAAACGGACTAAATTTATCTCCCTATTGCTTAATTTATTATTCATTAGCACTCCCCTCTACGCTGATGATGATTTATTTGACCAAAGCCTTGAGTCTATCTTGGATATGGACTCTGAGCTTAAAGCTGAATTGGGTACTCGAGACGAAGCCAGAAATATTTTAGAAGCACGATCGCCTGTAGATGTTATAACCTTTGATCAAATAGAGCGCACGGGGCTTTCTTCATTAACTAACGTATTGCGCTACTTTATTGCAGGCTTTAATGCCCCAGAAACCTCTGTTGCCGATGGCAGTGACCATGTCAGGTTAACGACGTTAAGAGGAATGAGTCCAGATCAAGTCTTAGTGCTGGTTAATGGCAAACGATTACACACTTCCTCGTTATTGTATGTAAACGGCGTAATCGGCCGAGGCACTAGTGGTGTTGATTTTGATACCATTGCGGTTAAATCAATTGAAAGAATTGAGGTATTACGTGACGGAGCAGCAGCGCAATATGGCTCTGATGCCATTGCCGGTGTCATTAATATTGTGTTAAAAGGCATAGGTCATCAAGACAGTATGACCTTTAGCGCTGGTCAACGAGACGAAGGAGATGGTGAGCAGCTTTATGTAGATGGATTTATTTCCTTCCCATTAAGCTACGAGGGCTTTGTTAATGTGACTGTTTCAGTCATTGACCAACAACAAACGCAACGCGCTGGCACCGATAAAAGATTAACCCCGGCGATCGTAAGTACTCATGTTGGCATACCTGACTCAGAAAGCCTTCAACTAGCACTTAATGCTGAAATTCCTCAAAAAACGGATTTAACCTTTTATACAAATGCCCTATTTAATTATCGCGACAGCAAAGCAAGTGCATTTTTTAGAGTGCCAGACCCAGATAGGGAAATATTTCCAGACGGTTATTTACCTATGATTAATGCAACCATAATGGATTACTCCCTCACAGCAGGTATGAATGGACAGCTTAATGACGGCTACTTTTGGGATTTAAGTAATGTTTATGGTTATAACAGTTTTGAATTTAATGTCACCGACAGTATCAATCAAAGTTTGGGGGCGTTATCTCCCACGTCTTTTGATAATGGTGAGCTAAGTTTTATCCAAAATACCACCAATTTAGACATAAACAAAAATTTTGGCAATTTAGGTTTAGCTGCAGGTCTTGAATACCGCTATGAACAGTATCAAATAAAACAGGGGGAATTCGCCTCATACGTAGGTACCGGCTCACAAGGCTTTGCTGGCTTTAAGCCGGAAAATGCAACTAACCGTCACCGTTCCAATTATGCCCTTTATATAAACGCCTCGCATAAATTTACCCATTTATCTTTAGAAGGCGCAGCTCGATTTGAAGATTATTCAGATTTCGGTTCCACAACCAATGCTAAAGTTGCAATGGGCTATAAAATTATTCCCCAACTTTTACTGCGAGCTTCTGCCAGCACAGGTTTTAGAGCGCCATCGCTTGCACAAACCAGTTATTCACAAACATCGTCATTTGCCGATACCGTTACAAATAAGCTATCAACGCAAGGAACGTTTACTCCAAGCCATGAGGTTTCTCAGGCATTAGGAGCAAAAGAACTCACTCCTGAATCATCAAAACATCTAACCATAGGTGCGGTTTATCAGCCAATACAAAACCTATCATTGATGGTCGATTATTTTTCTACCAAAGTAGATGACAGGATCAGTTTATCAAATGAGCAAGAAGGTACAACAACTGCACAAATCGAACAGCTAAAAGCAAACAACGTCACCAAAGCCAGATTCTTTACTAATGCCCTAAAAACCCAAACCAAAGGCATCGATGTAAAAATAGATTACATGCCTACTCTTGAAGGTGACGCAAAGCTTAAAATGAGTTTTTGGTATAATTATTCTGACAATAAACTTATAGATTTTAATGATGATACCTTAGACAGGGATGGTTCATTTGAACAAATAGTGCGATTAGAAAATGGCCAGCCAAAATCAAACATACGATTTTTAACCCATTATCAACTGTCAAAAGTTGAATTGACCATGAATATCAGCGAATTTGGTGGTTATAACCAAGTGATCAACAATGTCTCTTACCCCTTTGACTCCGCTTGGACCGTCGATTTAGATGCTAAATATAAGCTAAGTAACGCAATAAGCATAAGCTTGGGTGCTAATAATATTTTTGGCGAACAACCTAATAAATGGAAAAACTTATCAGGTGATATATATGCGACAGACGGTATAAAACCTTATTCTCGATACTCCCCTTTTGGCTATAGTGGCGCGTATTACTATTTACAAACAAGTATAGGATTTTAACTGTGCTGATGAAGGTAAAGTCAATCAGAACTAAATTAGTATTACTGCTGAGTATTACAGCATTAATTGCTATTTTACTCTCTTCAATAACAACACTCACAAGTACTATTTATGCGTCAAAGCAGCATGATGTGCGTGAGTTATCACAATTGGCCATTGTTATTGGTCACACACTTGAAGCGTCGGTAGAATTTGATGATGAAGACAGTGCTGTCGCTATTTTGAATACCTTATCGTTTAATGAAAATATTAAGGCAGCATTTTTCTTCACTAAAGAGAATTATGTATTTTCGAAATATATTAAAGAAGGCATTGAAAGTCAGTCGATATTAACACTTTTAACGTCACAGCAGGCTAACCATAAAGCCAAGCAAGAATATGACTATATAGACTTTGATAATATTTTAGTTAACCGGAAAATAGTTACCGACGGAACCTATATCGGCTCCTTTGTGCTGATCACTGACACCAGTATATTGAAAAATAGAATTATCAATGAATTGATCATGCAATTGCTAGCCTCTTTGATTGCCCTATTCATTATCTTAGTACTCGCATTTAAAGTACAAAAGTCATTTACTTCCCCTATTTTTAAACTAAAAAAAGCGATGGAGCAAATTTCAGCAAGTAAAACCTACGATATAAAAATAAACGACAACAGTCAGGATGAGTTTAAAGTATTGTTTGATGGTTTTAATCTTATGATCTCAAAAATCAAAGAGCAAAAACAAGAAGTTGACCTTGTTCATAAGCAAGTTCGCGATTCAATTGATTACGCCGCCATTATACAAAAATCTTTAATTCCAGATAGCGGCAAACTAAAAAGCCAATTTGTTGATCACTTTGTCATTTGGCAGCCTAAAGATGTTGTTAGCGGCGACATCTATTTCTTTGAGCAGTTAAGGGCCGGTGATGAGAGCTTACTGATGCTAATTGATTGCACTGGCCATGGCGTTCCCGGGGGCTTTGTCACTATGTTAGTCAAAGCCATTGAAAAGCAAATAATTGCCGAAATCAACTATAGTGATGAAGAGGTTAGCCCAGCAAAAATTCTGTCAACCTTCAACAGCACCATTAAAGACATGCTACAACAGTACTCTAAAACATCTATGAGCAACGTGGGGTTTGACGGTGGTATTTTGTATTACAATAAAACGAAGCAGTTATTAAAATTTTCGGGTGCCGAAACGCCATTATTCATCGTTAAAAATAAGGCGCTTGAACTTATCAAAGGTAGTCGCCACTCGGTTGGTTACAAGTCTTGTAAAACAGACTACGAGTATCAAGAGCACACCATTGCAATCCAAAAAGATATGGCGATATATTTGAGCACTGACGGGTATTTTGATCAAAGTGGTGGTGACAAAGGTTTTGGTTTTGGCAAAAAACGCTTTAAGGAACTACTGTGTAGTTTTGACGAACAATCAATGTCGACACAAGAAACTATTTTTATTAACGAACTGGCAGAATATCAGGGAAATTTAGATAGAAATGATGATATTACTGTCGCTGGGATAAAGTTTTAATTTTACGTACGCAAAAGACAAAAGTGAGGGACCATGGAACATTTAATTATCGAAGAAACAAAGTTTACACCTAAAGTAGATATGAGTGCTGAAACGGGCATTATCTCTATTGTTGGCAAATCTTATCCTGAGAATAGTTTTGTTTTTTACCACCCTGTTATGAAATGGCTCGAGTCTTACTTCGCAAGTCATGTAAAGTCTAAGACCATCATAAATATGGAAATAATTTATTTTAACTCCAGTAGTTCAAAGCTATTTTTCGACTTTTTTGATGTACTTGATGAAGCGAAAATAAATCACGAAATAGAAGTTAATTGGTTATACCACCCTGAAAATGACGTAGCAGAGGAAGCCGGAGAAGATTTCATTGAAGACTTTGAAGATTTAAACATTAATTTAATCATTAAAGAATAGTTTCTATTGCTCTACATATCGCCCCTAATAGCTTGCTTTACTAAAAGGGTAATAAAACAAAGCTTCGAGTGTTAGTTAATAACCCGTTGTATTTGTTGTGCAATTAATTGTCTACATACCTTTAGATAATTAATCTGAACTAAGGAAAATAACAGTGGAAACTAAGTTTACTAACGAGCTAGAGAGACTGCTTAAAAAAGAAGGCATTATATTTTTAACCTATTGTGGTCTTTTGACCTCAGATTTAATTCATGGAATGACCGGCGCACTTGAAGAAGCCGCAACAGACTCTGATCTGAGTATGGGGGCATCTAATAGCCTTTTTACCATTTTTGTCGAGCTTTCACAGAACATGATGAACTATTCAAATATTGTTGCTGCATCAGATGACGCCTTTGATCTTAGAAGTATCATTATGGTCGGAACCAATCAAAACAATGAATATTATGTGTCGAGTCAAAATATTATGACGATGGATGTTAAAGAAAAAATAGAACCTAGGCTGATTGATGTAACCTGCAACAATAAAGACACCATAAAAAAAATGTATCGCGAACTGCGAAGAAGCGGCAAAGGCAAGCACAGTAAAGGTGCTGGCTTGGGGTTTTATGAAATAGCAAAAAGGTGCGATAAAATTGAGTATGAATTTCAACCAACGTCAAGCGATAAGGTCTGCTTTAAGTTTGTAGCAACAATTGCGACCTTGTAACACATTTTATATCACAGCCTAGTTTTCATAATATCTTTCAAACGGCCTTCGAATTCAATCATAAATCGATTCAAGGCCGTCAACTACGCAAGTATCGAAACTTCCTCTAAATGATTAAAAAAATGCAGTACGTGTGCCAAGGCATATTCAGCTTTTGTTAAGGGCCCGTAAGCAAAATGCGGCGCCAAGGCACCTTGATAGGCTTGAAAGTCTTTAAACGCTTTTACTAGGCGCTCTGTCGCCTTATTTATATTATTATCGGTCGGTAAGCTTGGCGCACCAGGAATTGCTTCGGATAGGTTGTGTACCATAGCCCCTTTGGCAGAAAATACTGAAAATGCCGCTACGCCAACGGTTTGCTTAAATAATGCTGATTTATGCTCAGGGTAGCCAAGCATCGAATATTCAATACTTTGCGCGCAATGGGTGAATATTTTAGCAATCGGCCATTGCCCAGAATGCTGCAAAGGCGTAACCGATAAAGCAGACAACTTCACTAATGCGCTATCAATGGTCAATGGCTCTGAGGTATTGCCAATACTCAACCAAATTGCCCCACCAGAGGCCAAACCTAAAGTGCTAAATCCTGCTAATTTTATAAACTGTCGACGTTGCATTTAATGGCTAATCGCTTTCAACAAAATAATCTTGATTATGGCGGATCATTTCAGTTAACTCTAACACGTAATCGATACCGCGCTCTGAATATGGCAATAAGCCTGTTGCCAATATTTCAGGTGCAAGTTCTTCTTCATTTGAACGCAATTGTGCGCGAATCGTGCGAAAAACTTGATAAGCGTTATTGGTATTAATATTAAACAAATAGCGCTCTACAGCGTGGTCAACACTATCAAACGCGGCAACTTCATGTCGTGCGCCTTCATTTCTACCGCTAGGCACCATACCGCAACCTTTGCGATAACACCAAATACCAAAATAGTTTAAACCAATACGTGCAAACCGTGATGTGCCCCAAGCTGATTCATTCGCCGCTTGTACTAATACCAGCTCAGTAGGAATAATATCAACTTTTAGCAATAGTTGGTGGGCTTGATATAACTGTGAATATTGGCCGCTAACTTTATATTTTTTAGCGTTAGTTTTAAGTAGCGCCGTTTCGTGCTCTGACAAAGGGTCTTCTAAAGAAAGTTTGTCTACGATCGTTAATAATTGCTCACGCAATTCAAGAATTTTATCATTTTCCTGTTCGACTGAAGGACGAATAAAAGCAAAGAACTGGCGTTTTTTTTCTTTCACATCAACAATGCTACGAAAATCGGGCAATACCACCGAATGTAAGGGTTTTTCTTCGACCACAACTTTTTTAGGCGTTGTTTTCACCGTAGCTTTCTTTGCAACTTCTTCTGATTCAATAGGCGTTGAAGTCGAAACATCAGTTATCGGTTTTAAAAAAGTAAAAGGCGCAATTAACATCATTGCACTGGCAACAAGGATAACTAGCTTAATAATTAAAGAATAATTCATGTTCACCTTATGCAAATGCAATAAAAATCCGACCTAACATTAGGCAATAAAAACGTCATTCGCTGACGAGCCATTTGAACCGTTGGCTTGTAATTGTACGCCAAACATTTCACGGTAAATAATACCTTTAACGTTAAAAAACATCGGAGCAAGGTAAGTAAATAAAAATAAGGATACCATTACGCCAATAATTGCAGCGCCTGTATTGGCTAATAACATCAACGGCAACATCGAAGCTGCAAATGCGCCGGCAAGAATTAAGTATAAACCTGCAATTTTAAACCATTGGAAACGTGTAGCTTGCACACAAACAATAATCGCTTTCATTGCCGACAGCTTCTTATCAATCACAAGTGGCATAACAATTGTCAAAGATACCGCTAAGAATAGTCCCGGCAAAACAAACAACTGCAAACCTAATTGAATTAAAATTGACGATAATAACGAACACAAAATTACCCAACTACTGCGTTTAAAAAAGGCAAATATAAGGCTAGTTTTTGTTTTAATACCAACACTATGCATTACCCCCATCATATCTAACGCAGCAAACAATGGGCATTGAACAATAGCCACTACCATAAAAATTAAATTAATTTTTTGAGCAACATCTTCAGGCATTTTAGTCTCGTCGCCTTTAAGCTCAATACTATTAATAAGCTCTGTTAAGCCGCCAAAATATTCGCCCACGGCAAGGGCGGCGATAATGCCAATAAAGTAAGTAAATAATAACCCGACATTTAACGAGAGACGAGATTGCTGCGTACTACGCCAAGCTTCATTAATAATTGCTTTCATATCTAGGTGATATTCACCTTTTACAGCGCGCTCTATGCTACCACCAACTTGTACTACGGAAATTTTATCCACGAAAATTAAACACCTTAATGAAAATTACTTAACGTTGAAGCCCAAATAATATGAGCCGACATTATACCCAAAGTTTTTGCGTTTTGCTTTATTAGGCAAACAAATCTTTAGCGCTATGATTGTAAAGACTTTTCGCCAACACTATTCATGCTTTTGATGAATATTAGCTAACAGTTGCTTGAAAAAGTTGTTCCCTTTGTCTTGCGCAAGCGCAATATTATTATCAGGAATTTGCTCTGGATTTTGATAGACAGCCAGTACACGCGCCAAACTATCTTCGCGAATAATATGCAGGGTCGGTAAAGGAGAGCGATTAGTATAGTTGGCCGCATCTAAAGGGCTTTCCCCTTCAAAACAATACTCAGGATGAAAACTGGCTAATTGAAAAACACCTTCAAAACCCGAGTCTACTAGCAATTGATTGGCATAATCGACTAAGTCTAAATAGTCTTCAAAGTCGCGAAAGCCTAAGCTAAAAATAACTAAACTCGTTTCAATTTCATCATGTTGTTGTAAATAGTGGCAGCGCGCGATAACGGTTTCTAGGGCTTGCTCTAACTTTCGCTGAGCGCAGACATGATAGTCAATGGTATTGTTAACGAATTCTTTTTTGGCAAACGGACAAAAGTTTAAGCCAATAATCACTTGCTCTAACCAGGCTTGGGTTTTTAATATTGCAGGATGGATGCTGCTCATCGCTTTTTACTCAATTTTATACTCACTCTTTTACTCGAAAAATGTTACTAAAAAATTTTAATGAAAAGTTAAAGGGAAGACTGCTGTAATTGCCACATAGTAGAATACAGCCCTTTACGCGCCAACAAAGACTGATGATCGCCCTGCTCAACAATTTCACCTTTGTTCATGACAATAATATTGTCAGCATCGATAATGGTTGATAAACGATGAGCAATGACCAAGCTGGTGCGGTTTTTCGCAACATCACTAATTGCCGATAAAATAGCTTGCTCTGAGTGGCTATCTAACGACGAGGTGGCTTCATCAAATACTAATATTTTCGGGTCTTTTAAAATAGTGCGCGCAATCGCCACTCGCTGTTTTTCACCGCCAGAAAGCTTTAAGCCGCGCTCACCAACCACGGTTTGGTCACCTTGAGGTAGTGAGGCAATAAATTCACTTAAATGCGCCATCTCTATTGCTTTTAATACGTCTTCTTTTGAGGCCGTTGGGCGACCATATTGAATATTGGCAAATAACGTGTCGTTAAACAGTACCGTATCTTGCGGCACAATACCGATATTGCTGCGCAGTGAATGTTGGCTAATGTGACTAATATTTTGCCCGTCAATGGTAATACTGCCTTGGTTAACATCATAAAATCGAAACAGCAGTTTCACTAATGTTGATTTACCTGAGCCGCTTTCCCCGACAATGGCAACTTTCTGCCCTGCTTGTATCTCAAAAGATAAATTTTTAATAATGGCTCGGTCTTGATGATAATGAAAATTAACCCCTTGAAATGAAATTTGAGCATTTTCAAGGTTAAGCTTGGGGGCATTTTCAACATCAACAACTTTTGGCGTTCGTTTTAAAAGCCCAAACATGTGCTCGATGTTAGCTAATGAGCCTTTAATTTCACGATAGACAAAACCTAAAAAGTTAAGTGGAATAAAAAGCTGCATCATAAACGCATTGATCAGCACAAAATCACCTAAGGTCATTTCACCATAAGTGACTTGATAGGCAGCCAACGCTAACATTGCTGTCATCGCCACAGAAATAATAAACGCTTGCCCGCCGTTTAAGGCAAATAATGACAGGCGATTTTTGGTTTTAGCCTGCTCCCATTGCGCTAGTTGCTTATCGTAAGCCTGCGCTTCAAAATCTTCATTGGTAAAGTATTTAACCGTTTCGTAGTTTAATAGGCTGTCAATTGCACGAGTATTGCTCGAAGAGTCAGCTTGATTAGCCTCGCGAATAAAAGCGGTTCGCCACTCTGTGGCATAAATAGAATAAGCAATATAGCTAACAACTGATACTAACGTTGTCAGCGCAAACCATATGCCATAGTTAACAAACAAAATGGTAACCACCATCACAATTTCAAGCAAGGTCGGTACGATGTTAAAGACCATAAAGCGCATTAAAAAACTAACGCCAGAATTGCCTCGGTCAATATCACGAGATAGGCCACCCGTTTGTCTGTTTAAGTGAAAGTCTAAATCTAATTGATGTAAGTGTTGAAACACTTTCAAGCCAATGCGGCGAATCGCACGCTCGGTTACTCGTCCAAACAAGGTATCGCGAATTTCAGCAAAAAGTACAATTGATAAGCGCACTAATCCATACGCTGCAACAAGCGAAAATGGCACTAACAATACTTTATCGGCTTGATTAGCATCTAAGGTGTCAACAATATCTTTTAAAATAAAAGGTAAATAGACACTGGCTATTTTAGTTAGTACTAAACAGCTTAACGCAAAAATAATGCGCGATTTAAACTCAAGCAAATAAGGCCAAAGCATTTTGATGACTTGCCAGTTTATCTCTTTGACTTCAGTTTGAGGGTAATTAGAACGACGCATACTTTCTTCTTATTTTACTTGCGGTTAATTTAAGACCATAAGCTCGAGTTCAAATAAAACACAAGCTAATTTTTGAGAATAACGATTAGACAACATAATAAAGCATTCACACATAATAACCTAGCAACGGCTTACGCTAGTCATACTCACACGGCATAAAACACAATAACGGCTACCGCCGCAGAACTTGTAAATACTTTGAAACAAAATACCTCGCCAAATTGACCACAAATAATGGCAACAATGTAAATGTCAAGCTAGGCTAAAGTAGAGTTTTTATTCTAACAGAAACGTTAGCATAAGCATCAAGATAACGGTTTATATGTTAATTAAACAACCAACATTGCTTGATAGCTAAATACGCATAGAAAACAGAAGATGTAATTAAACGTGTTCGCAAATTAAACAATAACACTAAAAAACTACAATTTTTTACAAGGCTTGGTGCTAAATTATATTCATCGATACAGAGCAAGTAAATTAATAAGCGCTAGCTAAGTATCAACCAAATTTTTTAAGCCTTAATTATAGTATTAAGCTCAACTAAGAGAATTAAAACATGAAAAAATCAATTATCGGCCTTTCACTGTTAGCAGCATTTTCTTTCAACGCAAGCGTTCAAGCTGAAGAAGCTAGCGACTGGTCTTTCCAAGTATCGCCATACGGTTATTTAAACAACATTGCTGGTACTGCAAGTGCTGGTGGTCTTAATGATGTTTCTGCTGACATGGAATTTGAACAAATTTTTGAAAACTTAGATGCTACTTTAATGATCGCTGGTGAAGCGGTTCATAAGTCAGGTTGGGGTTTTGCAGTTGATTACGGCATGATGGAATTAAGCAAGTCTTTTGCAACTCCACGTGACGGCGTATTATTTGCTTCAAACCGTTTAGGCGTTTTAGAAGGTTTAGTTTTCAAACGTACTGAAACTGCCTTTGGTCAAATTGACGTATTTGGTGGTATTCGCTGGTGGGATCACGATCTACAAGCTAGCTTATCTTTCCCAGAAGCACCACAACAACACGAAATCATGCCGATTGACGTTGCTGAAGATTGGGTTGATGCAGTTGTAGGTGTTCGTTTATTCAAAGAAATTAACGAAGATTGGGCAATTAAAGCACGCGCTGATGTAGGTGGTTTTGGTTTAAGCTCTGACTTCACTTCTGCTGTACAGTTAGGCGTTAACTACCGCATTAGCGATTTAATGACGTTAGACGTAAGCTACAAAGCAACATGGGTAGACTACAACAACGGCGAAACTGGTAGAGATTACTACGCATACGATACAGTAACTTACGGTCCAATGATTGGCCTTAACTTTCAATTCTAATACAGAATTTATCTTGTATGATCAAAAAAGCAAACCATAACGGTTTGCTTTTTTTTTGCCAAGGTGATAATTATTGGCGCTATGACCTTACTCTATTAAATTAGGCCACAGTTATTACTCAACTATTACGCCGTTTATTTGCCTTTAGCCATCGCCTTTTTGATCGGGTGTTATTTACGCTGTGTTTTATAGCTGGCGTGCAATTGCCTGAGTTTATTCAACAGTACAGCCAACGACTATCAGGGCATTTAAATGAAGCACAACATCATTTAACGCAGTTTCAAGTTATTGCTGACGTTCAGTTTAACGGCGATTTGTCAGAGCTAATTAATCGCTATCAACAAAACAGCGATCCCGCCATTATTCAAACAGGTCAATTAGTGAATAATTTAACGGTAAGAATTGATGAACTTGCTGTGGCATTTAGTCAGCTTCAGCAAGAAAGCTATTGGCAACGTATCGTTTATTTTGTTCAAGAAATGAATATTGAAATGGCGCAAGCAACAGCACAGCAATTTGTACTTGCCATTCCATTAACCTTTAACGCATTAGTGACAGGCGCATTATTCGCATTTTCCATCTTAACCATAAAAGAGTTGCTTATAATGGCTATAAAAGCGCTATCAACACGAATTTTTTCAACTAAAACAAGCACTACTGCTTAAGCAAGTTTAAACACTTAAGCGAGCAAAATAGCATTTAATGCAACTTAGCAGTATTTAAATACGCATAAAAAAAGCTGCAATACATTGCAGCTTTTTTCATTAACATTTACACAAGGCTAATTAGCCATTGCCGTCTTCAACACGACTTTTAAGCTTCTGACCTGGTCTAAAGGTCACCACTTTGCGTGCTGAAATTGGAATGTCTTCACCGGTTTTTGGATTTCGGCCAGGACGTTCACTTTTTTGGCGAAGGTCAAAATTACCAAAACCTGAAAGTTTTACTTGTTCACCACTTTCTAAGGTTTCTCGTATTTCTTCAAAAAATATTTCGACCATTTCTTTTGCGTCGCGCTTACTTAGCCCAACTTTTTCGTATAAATGCTCTGCTACTTCTGCTTTGGTTAGCGCCATGGCTTAATCCCTCAGTGTTGCATCTAGTTCTGTTCTTAATGTATCCACTACACGATTCACAACATCCGTGATATCTTTTTCTTCGAGAGTTTTTTCAATATCTTGCAGCGTTAACGCAATTGCAAGACTCTTAAAACCATCGTCTATACCTGTACCTTGGTATACATCGAACAAGTTTAGATCAATTAAATAATTTCCGCCAACCTTTTCAATAAGTTGTAAAACTTTATTTGTATCAATTTGTTCTTTAACAACCACTGCAATGTCACGACGGTTTGCCGGGAAGCGAGAGATTTCAATAGCTAGCGGCAATTTACGAGTACTCAGTTGAGACAGTAAAAGTTCGAAAACTAATGTGCGACCATTTAGTCCTAATTTCCTTTCTAATTCAGGATGTAAGGTACCAATGTAACCAACTAGCTCACCATTTTTACGAATTTGTGCAGTTTGACCTGGGTGTAACGCGTCAATTTCAGCGGCGCTGTATTCGTAATCAGCTGCTTGGCAAGTTAATGCAAGTAATGCGTCAACATCACCTTTTAAGTCGTAAAAGTCACTGGCCGCTTTTTCTTTGCTCCAATGCTCTTCACTACGTTGACCACTAATCAAACCTGCGATCATTTGCTCTTGGCGAACACCATTTTCAGCACTTTCATCTGGAATAAAGCGAAGGCCTGTTTCAAATAAGCGAATACGGTTTTGTTGACGGTTTTGGTTGTAAGCCGCTGATTGAATTAATCCCGTCCAAAGGCTAACACGCATTACCGACATTTCTGACGAAATTGGGTGTGGTAAGGTCATCACCTCTTGCTCTGGGAACAATAAGCTTTGTACTTTAGGATCAACGAAGCTATAAGTGATCGCTTCTTGATAATCACGATTAACCAGCGCTTGACGTAATTTACTTACCGCTAAACCTTTTTCTTGTTGGCTTCGCATCGCTAAAGTTGCTTTTGGCGATACATTAGGAATGTTGTTGTAACCAAAAATACGCGCGACTTCTTCAATTAAATCCACTTCAATTGAAATATCAAAACGATATGCCGGCACATTCACTTGCCAAACATTGTTATTAAATTCAACAGTGAAACCTAAACGAGTTAAAATCTCAGTCACTTTGTCGTCATTAATATGATGACCAATACGACCGTCTAATTTTTCGCGGCGTAAGGAAACTGTTTTTGCTTGTGGTAAATGCTCGTTAGCAACCGCTTCTGTAATTGGACCTGCTTCACCACCAACAATCGCTAATAAAAGCTCAGTTGCACGCTCCATGGCGTCACGTTGAAGCACAGGGTCAACACCGCGCTCATAACGATGAGAAGCGTCTGTGTGTAATCCGTATTGGCGTGCTTTACCTAAAATCGCTAACGGTGAAAAGAACGCGCTTTCTAGGAAAATATCGGTTGTTTCACTGGTAACACCTGAATGTAAACCACCAAAAATACCTGCCATCGCTAACGCTTTATTGTCATCAGCGATCACTAAGGTTTCACTTGAAAGTTTAACTTCATTTTCATCAAGTAATACTAAGGTTTCACCTTCGTTGGCATAACGTACGTTAATTGCACCGTCAATTTTTGCTAAATCAAAGGCATGCATCGGATGACCTTGCTCAAGCAATACGTAGTTGGTTACATCAACAACAGGGTCAATTGAACGCGTACCACAACGGCGCAGCTTTTCTACCATCCATAATGGCGTTTGCACGTTTAAGTTAACGTTTTTAATGACACGACCTAAATAACGTGGACACGCATCAGCAGCCGTAAGTGTGATCTCTCGGCTATCATCTATGCTTGGGCTAGCGGCGTTAATGACCGGCTCTGTTACGCTTAAGCTATTTAATACGCCTACTTCACGAGCTAAGCCTTTAAGGCCTAAACAGTCGCCACGGTTTGCTGTTAAGTCAACATCAATGGTTACGTCATTTAAATCTAAATATTCACGTACACAACTGCCGATTGGCGCATCTTGTGGTAATTCAATAATGCCGTCTGAACTGTCGGCTAAACCTAATTCTGACTCAGAGCACAACATGCCATGCGAAGGCACACCGCGTAATTTGGCTTTTTTAATTTTAAAGTTGCCTGGTAAAACTGCACCAACGGTGGCAACCGCAACTTTTAAACCTAAACGACAGTTTTTGGCACCACAAACTATGTCAACTAACTCACCGTCGTTAAAATCACCTAAGCTGATTTTAGTCACTTGTAATTTGTCTGCATCTGGATGCTGACCACATTCGACAACTTCACCAACGATAACACCGGTAAATTCGCCAGCAACGGGCTCTACACCGTCAACTTCAAGACCAGCCATTGTAATTTGATGCGATAATTCTTCTGAAGAAATGGCAGGATTAACCCACTCGCGTAACCATGATTCACTAAATTTCATTGTGGCTTTTTCCTACTTGAACTGTTTTAAGAAGCGAAGATCGTTTTCAAAGAATGCACGTAAATCATTTACGCCATAACGCAGCATAGTTAAGCGTTCTACGCCCATGCCAAAGGCAAAGCCAGTATAAACTTCTGGATCAATTCCTACTGATTTAAGTACGTTAGGGTGAACCATGCCACAACCTAACACCTCTAACCATTTACCATTTTTACCCATTACATCAACTTCAGCTGAAGGTTCAGTAAATGGAAAGTACGACGGACGGAATCGAATTTCTAAATCTTCTTCAAAAAAGTGATGCAAGAAGTCATGCAAAATACCCTTTAAATGAGTAAAGCTGACATCTTTATCAACCATTAACCCTTCAACCTGATGAAACATCGGTGTATGCGTTTGGTCGTAATCATTACGGTAGACTTTGCCCGGAGAGATAATTCTAAGTGGCGGCTTTTCAACTTCCATGGTACGAATTTGCACACCCGAAGTTTGTGTTCTTAACACCAACTTAGGATTGAAATAGAAAGTATCGTGATCTTGACGTGCTGGGTGGTGCTCAGGGATATTCAAGGCATCGAAGTTATGAAAGTCATCTTCCACTTCAGGACCTGCTTTTACTTCAAAGCCAAGATCACCAAAAAAGCTTTCAATACGTTCAATCGTGCGTGTTACTGGGTGTAAACCGCCCATTTCTGTACCACGACCGGGTAAGGTTACATCTATTGCCTCGGCAGCTAGTTTTTGCTTGATCACTTCAGCGCGTAGTAATTCACCACGTTCATTTAGTAATTTTTGCACGTGTTGTTTAGCCTGATTGATCACTTGGCCGGCTTTAGGTTTTTCTTCTTTAGGTAATTTACTTAAGCCTTTCATTTGCTCTGTAAATAAACCTTTTTTACCTAAAAAGTTAACACGCACTTGATCGAGTGCTGCGGGATCTGTCGCAGCAGAAATAGCTTGCTCTGCTTGCAATATAATGTCGTCTAAATTCATGAGTTCCTCTAAAGCGCCTCTATCATTATTGTTAACTTCAATAAAGTTAGGGCTTTGGGTAGACAAATTTGTTTAATAAAATGGTGAGTGATTCTACACAAGTTAGCGTGGAATATGTAGGGGCAATAGCGGTTTTTTTAAGGATTTTCGGGATGAAATAATATTTAACCCCGACCAAACTTACTATTTACTTTAAATGACAATAATTTTAATGAAAACATCAACTAGTCAATGGCTTGATCAGTAGGTTTTTTAGGGGGTTGAAATTCAATAATGTCGCCAGTTACACAAAGCAGTTCTGCCTTCACATTTTTGTTGTTATCAGAGAGAATTAATCGGCCAATGCCACTGCCGTTATACAAGTGCCCTGCTTGATCATTATTTGGCTTTCGAACTTTAATTTTCATCCGTCGACGTTTGGTAAACCAATTTAGTGGCGAATAACTGCCGTATAAATAACGGTTAAAAAAGTCGAGGCACTGCAATAACTTATCCGGAAATTGATTTTTAATGCCACTACAGGTTATTTGTATTATGCGTGACTGGGTGCGAATAAAGCGATGATGGACTTCATAAACAAAGGAATAATGGACATCGCCAGATAATATAATGAAGTTTGGCGGCGTTTTATGATGACGAAAGATATTTAAAATAACATTGGCGGTGCCTGAATGCGCCATCCAGTTTTCAGCATCTACTGCTAACGGCTTGCCAAAAAAGGTCGCAACACGCTGCACTGCTTCGATAAACTTCACGCCGTAGATTGGCGCAGCAGACACCATGATCACGCTCTCTTCATTCATCAATTCTTGCTGCAATTCACAAAGCGATTCCCAGTCCATTAAACCCGAGGGTTTATTGGCGTTACTTTCAGAGCGCCAGCGCTGCGTTCGGGTGTCTAATACCACGATTTTAGGCGAGGTATTAAGATGATAATGCCATTGGTCAAAATCAAGCAATTGCTCAACTAAGCGGCCGTGCTCGTTAATTTCATTATTGCCAAAGTGCTGATTTATTTCATCAGCGACATCAGCAAAGTTTTGTGGTGCATTGCCCCACCCTTGGCAATAATAATAGCCAATAAGTGCATTACCGATAATACGTTTAGAAAGTTCATGGCCATAGGCGGCCTCTTCCCAACCGCGGGTTAGGTTCCAATCGTCGGTAACGTCATGATCATCAAAAATCATGTAAGTAGGAATGTGGGCCAGTGCTCGGCGAATATTTGGCAGTTCAAGGGCAAAAGCGTCAATAGTCTTGAGCTCTTGTTGATAATGCGCAAGATTGGCCGCAGCAATTGCCGAAGTATTTTTTAGATCCACCAAACGCCATAAACTGGGTGACCACACCAATAAATACATGGCAAACACTTCAGCAGCGGTGATCAAATGATTCTTCGCATTAACTGAGGTAAAAATTTCCTGTTTCTTAACAGAAAAACGCTTACCGAAAAAACCTTGGTTGATATAACGGTGTGGCAATATGTTATGGCGCTGGTAAAAACAGCTTTCACTTTGGTATAGCTGTTGCCCGTTAGCCATCGTATTTTCGTTTGTTTGTGTGTGCGGTAAGTTTTCGTCATGCAACGCTAACAGTTTAATGACTTGATGAATGGCATTTAGCGTAGGGCCGGCAACATCATCAACGTATATTTGATCCCCCGACATCATTAATAACGCAGGATAATCGTTTAACGATTGATGGTTGCGCTGCACAGACGCCAATTGCTGGTCAACTTGGCTTAAGCCATCACCACCTGAAAAATGAGGCTTGCGACAAGAGCCATGTAATAGATGATCGGCTTTTGATTTAATGACAAAATTTGGCAGTGGCTGCTCAGGGTACGTTAATCCGTCAACACACTCGGTTAAACCGATGCTTTCATTCCCATGCGAAAATGACAAATCATAACTGATACGCTCATTTTCAGGTAACGGCTGAGCAAATGTTAACTGAATTAAATTGATATAGGCATGTTTTCCGATGCAAATTTGTTGAAGCTGCGAGCCAGAAAGTGTGTCATCAAACAAGCTAGTGTTAGTGGTTATGTGACGTAATTGGCAAGAAATAGCGTAAGGTTTATCAGTAACCAGCCAAACGTTAATTTCGCTTTGACAACAATGTCGAAGCATGGGGCCTGCAATAACCGTGGGTAATGTCGCTTGTTTGATAAAATTTACCAAGAGGTATTTGATACGTTTGGTTAATTTAGCGAAAACATTCAGTTGTTGTCTAGGTATAGCGCCAAAATTATGCAGCTAAATTGTAAAAATTCACGTTGCAAGCTACGAGGTAGGAGTTACAAGTTACAAGCAAGAAGTAAGAAGTAAGAAGTAAGAAGTAAGAAGTAAGAAGTAAGAAGTAAGAAGTAAGAAGTAAGAAGTAAGAAGTAAGAAGCTTAAAGTGGAAAGTGGAAAGTGGAAAGTGGAAAGTGGAAAGTGGAAAAATTAAACGAACAGCATTTAAAGTAAAACGCCTAACACAAACGGCTAGGCGCTAATACTTATTAATAACTATCTAATCGTTAATTGCTAATCATTAATTGCTCATCATTAATTGCTCATCGTCAATTCTAAAACCAGCAAATTAAGCAGCAACTTGCTTAGGCTTGCTACCAATAATGCCATAATAAACAATGAAGGCATAACAAACTACAGGGAACAAGAACGCCAGTTGAACGCCAATGCTATCGGCCAGAGCGCCTTGAATTAATGGAATAAAAGCACCACCAACAATGGCTAAACATAAAATGCCAGCACCTTGACTTGTATGCTTACCTAAGCCATTTATCGCAAGAGTGAAAATGGTTGGAAACATAATTGAATTACAAAGACCAACTAGCAAAATTGCCGCCATAGCAACTTGCCCTGAGGCAAATGCAGTAACGAGCAATAGAATAATGGCAACGAATGCATTAAATGCTAACGCTTTACCCGCAGCAATTTTTTGCATAACAGCTGCGCCGATAAAACGGCCAACCATAGCACCGCCCCAAAAATAGGTAATGTACTTAGCCGCTTCAGCTTCTTCAATACCAGCAATTGTCGGCTCGGCAAAAAAGCTCACTAAGAAACTACCGATTGACACTTCAGCGCCGACATAAACAAATATACCAACCGCACCAAGTACCAAATGGGAATACTGCCAAGCACTTCCAGACACATCACCACTGTCTTCTTCTGATTCTTGAGCAGCGGACATATCAGGTAATTTTAACCATGCAAAAATAGCCGCAAGAATCAGTAACATTGCCGCAAGTAATAAATAAGGCATTTGCACTGACTCAGCAGAGGCTGCGGCATCAGTTGCTTCACTTAAAATTAATAAAGCACCAAAATACGGCGCAACTGTTGTTCCGAGTGAATTAAACGCCTGTGTCAACGTTAAACGAGACGACGCCGTTTTTGCTTCACCTAGTGCACTAACGTAAGGGTTAGCCGATACTTGCAATAAAGTTATGCCACAAGCAAGCACAAATAACGCCATTAAAAACACAGGATAGCTATGCATTGAAGCGGCTGGATAAAACGCCATGCAACCAACAGCCGCAATAATCAACCCGACAACAATGCCTTTTTGGTAACCAATACGCTTAACAATCGCCCCCGAAGGTAGTGAGACAATAAAATACGCACCAAAAAAACAAAACTGAACAAGCATAGCTTGCATGTAAGTAAGATCAAAAATCCCTTTTAGATGAGGGATCAAAATATCATTTAAGCAGGTAATAAACCCCCACATAAAAAATAATGATGTTAAAGATGTCAGCGCAAAACCATAGTTATTCGCTTGACCTGAATTGGGTGCTACCCCAGATGAATTTAAACTTGAAACCGTTTCCATAAATCCCCGCATTAGAAAATCGTTTTTATTGTTTTTCAAATAACATTAGCCACTAGAAAACGAGCGCTAACATTTTTGAAAGTAGTATTTATAATATTTATAATAATCTATGCACACCAGTAAAATAGCGGCATGCGGCGTATTTAAAAGCAAAAAATATCCTTTTACAAGTCACTAACAAAGCAGTTTTGCTAGCATCTTTGATCAGGCTAAAATACATAAATCCAATCAAATAATAACAATATGATTGCTTTTGAAAATCTGTAAAAACTAAATTTACAAATAAAATCAAGGTGTGTAATTACTCATGAAAAACTACATAACGAAGCCGAAAAATGACTTTTTTTGTTGTAAAACAACACTTTTTTAGCACTGAAAATAAATTAAAAAATATTAATTTATTTTCAAAAATGCTTTTCTCGCTATACTAGAGCCAGTTTTAGGCGCTGCCATGGTTAAACGGGTGCGCCACTTTTTAAACGAATATGCATTAAGGTAGGTAAGTTTTGTTCAAGTTAGGTCGGTATCAACATTTTAAAGGTAACTATTATCAAGCACTGCATATCGCAAAGCACAGTGAAACAGATGAATTAATGGTGGTTTATCAGCCGGAATATGGCGACAGAGAAATATTTGTTAGGCCACTAGCAATGTTTGACGAAATTATCGAACGTGATGGCAAAACGGTGAAACGCTTTTGTTGGGTTGAGTCTGTTTAGTGAAAGACCGCAAAACATAGCTAAATGGGCAATATACGCACGCTTTTAGCTATGCTTTGCATTGTTAATTTGTTCGCACAATTAACTAATTGAGAAAAAGTGATGTTCTTGCCACTTAACCTGTTTTTTATCAACATGCTCTACTTCTGCCTGCTCGGGGCCCTTTTCTAGCCAAGAAAGCATTTTTTCGACATTTTCTTCATCCCCACACATCAACACTTCGACTTCACCACCATCTAAGTTTTTGGCATAGCCACTTAGGTGATTATCTATTGCCACTTGTTGTGATGATGCACGAAAATAAACACCCTGTACCTTTCCGCTAACATGTGCAATGTAACTAACTCGCATAAACTCTGTCCTCTTTTATGTCCGCTGATGATAAAATCGTTGCGCCAATTAAGCCCATTGTCTACACTGCGCGCAATCGATTATTACTAAGTATAGGCATATGTCAGCAAGAATTTATTTAAATATTGGCCGAGAAAAGTCGTTATTGCGAAAACACCCGTGGATTTTTTCTAAAGGAGTCAACAAAATCAAGGGTAAGCCGATGTTGGGCGATACTGTTGACGTTTTTGATAATAAAGGAAACTGGCTGGCAAAAGGTGCTTATTCGCCTGAATCGCAAATTCGGATCAGAGTATGGACGTTTGATGAAAATGAACAAATTGATCGCGACTTTTTCATGCGAAAACTCACCAGTGCCCAGCTACGCAGGAACTGGTTTATCGAACAAGGTAAGTTAACCGGCTTTAGGTTGATCGCTGCCGAATCTGACGGTTTGCCCGGCATAACCATTGATAAATACGACAATATCATTGTGTGTCAGTTACTCAGTGCTGGCGCAGAATTTCATCGTTATACCTTAGTGTCTTGTTTACAAGAGCTTTATCCAGACTGTGCTATTTATGAGCGTTCTGACGTTGATGTGCGCAAGAAAGAAGGTTTAGAGCCTGTTACCGGCTGGTTAACTGAACCACTTGCGTCGACCGAATGTATCATTGAAGAGCATGGCATTAAAATTCATGTTGACGTTGAACAAGGCCATAAAACGGGTTTTTATCTTGATCAGCGCGACTCGCGTTTAGCGGCAGGCAAATATGCTAAAGGCAAAACCGTATTAAACTGTTTTTCATACACAGGTACATTTTCTCTGCATTGCGCTGCCAATGATGCTAAAGAAGTGACCAATGTTGATGTTTCACAAACTGCGCTTGATCTGGCGAAAAGAAATTTAGAACTAAATGGCTTAGCGGATAAGAACGTTAATTTTGTAAAAGAAGATGTATTTAAGCTACTAAGACAATACCGAGCAGAACAAAAAACCTTTGATATGATCATTTTAGATCCACCAAAGTTTGTTGACTCTAAAGCACAATTAACCCGTGCCTGCCGTGGTTATAAAGACATTAACATGCTCGCCATGCAACTGTTAAAGCCAAATGGCATATTATTAACCTTTTCTTGCTCTGGCTTATTAGACGCCGGATTATTTCAAAAAGTTGTCGCTGATGGCGCACTTGATGCGGGTAAAAAAGCCTATATTGTTGAGCGTTTACATCAGGCAGCAGACCACCCTGTTTCAGCAAACTACCCTGAAGGTTATTACCTAAAAGGCCTTGTTTGCCAAGTTGAATAATACACAGTTACTTTTAACTTGTAGCGTCAATTTTCAAAAATCTGGTAAGCAATTATCAGATTTTTGTATTTTAGCCTTTTATACATTTATCAATGATAAAAGAGTAAACCGCCGCGCCTAGCAAGCACTAATTGATTAATAAAATAACGTCTAACGTTAGTATTATTTAATTTCTTATAATCAATAATGGAAAAATTGGGGGATAGTCAATGTATGTTATTATTACAATTAAAAGAACCTCAATCATTGAGTATTATCAAACGAATTGTTTGTACAATGGACAAGCTTTGTAACTATTTTGTTGATCGCTCTGAATTGATTATTTATGCGTAATTGAATTTACACGTACTTCTCTATCTTTGATAATAAACATTTTAATTCTTTCGTATCTAAGCGGCTTTCAAACCTTCTACGCTCTATTTCAGCTGAATAATTTAATGCATTTAGCTGTTTAATAATGATATCGCTTCGTTTACTGAATAACGAAGTGTGTTTATTTGCAAAAAGTACCATGCGGTCTAAAAGACTTAATTTAAAACGGTCAGTCAAAATAAGTACAACTTTTTCAAACTCAGTATTTTCATTATCCTGTAGGTCTGTGTCTATTCGACGGCCTACATTAATACAGGTAGTAGAGATAATTGGTGGGGTATTTATCACCCTGGCACAGTCTATTTTATGATCGTACCTAGCTTCAGAGCTATCTTTCCCGCCATTATTAATATCTACATAATCATCGTAATGCTCTACAGTTACTTGTTGTTCAGCTTCATCGTAATCGTCAAAAAAATTATCAATTATTGTTGTTCCACTTTGACGAAAAGATGCGTTGTCGTGGGGTAAGAGTTCACCATGTTTTGTCTTTGTCTCAATATCGGCAATTTCAACTTCAGGTACCTCATCACTCACTGGTGCATAGATTGGTTGTTCTAAAGTTTTTTCAGTGTCTTTTAAGCTAGTTTTATCTGTACTAACCACTTTACCTTGTCCATCTGGTGTGCAGTTATAGCCGTATTGATATGTCTTTGCCTTATCAATATAAAACTCCTCTAATTCGTCTAACAAGTTCTCATCGCATGTTTGAATGAGATGATAAGTAAAAAACCTTTCACCTTTATCCTTCCAATCGGACTGCATCTTAGCATTGTGATGTTTATTCTTTTTAAGATCATAAAAGTGCTTTTTGACTCTAGCGCCAACATCAATTGATTGACCAATATAAGTGGCAAACTCTTTAGAATAAATACAATAAATTCCACTAATCCCTCGATTATCCTCGATAAACTTATCAAGAGAACGATGGGCAAATGCTTTATTAGTTAAAGGATGCTTAGCGCGAGAATTAAGACGTGGTTTTATAGGCATTAAATTTGATAAGCGTGGTATGTTATGATTTTTCGTTGCTGGCGCAATTTTAGCTAAAAATATAGGATGCTTTGACAATTTTAATCGAACACTCAATTCAGGGAACTGCCCTTTCACATTAGCAATAATACCATAAACCATATTTCCATTATTTTCTTGTTCAGTAACCCACCTCGTTGTTTCATCGTCTAAAAATCCGATTAAAACATTTGCAGCATTGGTTTTTATATTCTTCAGCTCGGACGTAGTTTGGTTCTTACAAATATAAATACGTGTGTCTTTTTTATACTTAGCTTTTAAAAATTCAGTATCAACGAGTTCTTTTTCAAAGCACCATTGAATTCCTTTTTGATCTAATAGAACCTGTTTGTTATCAGTATCGTTTTTCAATTTAATATTTACCGTTTAGTTGTAAACCATGTACCTACTTTATAAATAAAATGGTGAGCAATATAATTGCTGACAAGTAATTTCTGCACTAGATGAACAGAAAAAACTAGTATGGAAATAATCCTTTTTTGCTAAATTCACATTTTAATTATTTGTGCCTAAACTTAAAATGCACTAGCCGCGTCTGATCAATAACCAAAATAACGAATAACAAAAATTATAATTTTGTTACCTTTTTTCCTGCATAGGTGCTGAGCCCTTAGAAGCATAAACAACAACTAGTTCGTTATGTTTACCAAATGGGTTAATACGCCAATTATTAGGATTGGCCCCTCTCAATAGCATCAGCTAATCTTCATTAATGTCATCTTGTAAAGCAGTTCAATCATTACTTTCGAGTATAAAGTGTGTGTTGAGGCTTTTTAGTAGCGTGATTTCATTTGTTAGGAAACAACCTATTGCTTTGATGTATTCTGGGCGAGGAAAAATAAAGCATGCTTGGGTTGGTTAGCTAAGTATCCATTTAATTGCGTCGGTACAAATTTTACTGATACACCTTGACCAATATCTGTGCCCACTGGAATGCTGCACTCGCAGGTGAAAATATAATTTCGCTGACGTTCGACTATTCTTAAGTAGTTGTTCTAAGTCAATTGAGTAGCTGTTTAATGTGTCGTTTTTTAGGGTTAAGCTAATATCCTCGGCTCTGTAACCTTCATCATTCCTTGAACTTTCATCAACTTCAATAATTATACCGTTACAGCACAGCATGTTACTCCCAATTTAGCACTGATTTATACTCGTACATTACTATTAACTTGTTCGCAATATAAGTTTGCTTTGTTACTAAATTGTATTTGTACGGTAAGGCTATTATCAATATAGGCAATTGATTTTTTACACTTTCGCTACCTGATTAATATTCTTATGCGACATTTTTTGACGTATAGTAATGTTAAGGTTATTAACATTACTCAATACAACTGAAATAACGATGTCTGCCTTCCAACGACGCTTAGATTTACTTGATTGCATCCCCAAATATCCCCGAAAAACCTCTACCACACAGGTATTGTGCTCGCTTGAAAATCATGGTCATACAGAGTTAAATATTAGAACTGTGCAGCGTGATTTAGAGTTTCTTGAACGTCTGGGAGTATTTGGCTTAGAAGTAGATAAACGTTCTAAACCGCATGGTTGGTCAGTAAATTTAAACTGGAAAAAACTCAATATCTCATTAATGGATGCGAATACCGCATTGGCATTCGCTACGCTCGAAGAAATAGCTACCACGTTGTTACCGGAGTCAACCTTGTCAGACCTTTCTGCTTACTTTGAAAAAGCACAAACTATTATTACTAATGAAAAGTCAACATTAATTTCTCATTGGAAAAACTCGGTAGCCCTTATTAATCGCCCTAGCCCTGTAATACTACCGCAACCTGACAACACCGCTTTGGCTTTGATAAAAAAAGCTATCTTCCATAAAAAACAAATTAATGCTGATTTAAAACGCTATTTGTTAGCAAACAAAGAACCTGTCTGGAAAACTTATCACAAAATACAACCATTAGGATTAATACAACAAGATTATGTAATTACCTTGGTTTGCACCTTAGGCACTTTTCATCAACGGGTTTATAAATTTCCAGTAGCATTTATGAAAAATGTTGAAATACTTGATCGTGAAGTGATCGCGCCAGCATCGTATAATTTTAACTATTTCAAAGACAACAACTTCCAACTACAAGAGCACAGCGAACCGGTTAAACTTTCGTTGTTCGCACGTAAAGACAGTTATTTTGTGATGAGTAACGCGCGCTTTAGTGAAAACCAAAAGATTGAAGAAACCGATAAAATTGAATATGTGAAAATTAGTGCCTCAGTTCATGACACCCCTAAATTACGCGCGTTCTTACGTGGTTTTGGCCCCGCTATTGAAGTATTAACACCTATTTCATTACGAGAATACTTCCAAGAAATCACAAAACAATATCAACAACTTTATCGATGAGTTAATGGCCTGAATTAGCTTGCATGTTTCTGATGATGGTTGGAATATCGGTAAACACTTCATTTTCGCCGATAAATGATAACTCTTCATCTAAGTAATCGACTGTTTTTTTGGTATAAATTATTTCCTTGGTGATTGGCTGCGGCTCTTTAGCCTGCTTGTTATCGATACCTGATGCAACGATCAATATTTCTAATTCACACGATAAATCGGGGTCTAAAGTAACACCTGCAATCACAAGGGTTTGATTATTAGAAATTCGTCGGTTTACCTCTTTTAATAAACTGTTGTAGGTTGAAATCTTCGGTTCGCTTTTACAGCAAATATGAATGATCACCCCTTGGGCTGTCGCGATGTTAGTTCTATCAACAAGTGGATTATTTAACGCTTGCTCTAACGCTTCAAAGACTTGTTCTTCGGAGTCCGCTTTACCTACACCCAAAACCGATTCGCCTTGGTATGAAATTATGCGAGAGAAGTCTTCAATATCAACATTTATAAAGCCACTTTGGGTCATCATAACAACTAGTGACGTTAACAAGTTATTAAGTACATCGTTTGAATGTTTAAAGGCTGAAAATAACCCGACAGACTCACCTAAACCCTCAATTAATAAATCATTCGACAATGTTATATAAGCTTGTGCTGGCTCTTTAATGTTTTCAATACCTTCTAGTGCATAGTTCATTCGCATTTGGCTTTCTGACTCAAAGGGTAATGTAACAACCACAATACAGTTAATGCCCATCTCTTTTACTAGCTCTGCGATAAAAGGGCTTGCCCCTGTACCAGTACCGCCACCAAAGCCTGCGGTAATAATAACAATGTCACTGCCTTGTAATATGCCTTTTAATGCTTCTTCACTTTCTTGTGCCGCCTGTAACCCAACAGCGGGGTTAGCGCCAGCGCCATAGCCATTAGTTAAGCTTTCCCCTATCAGTATTTTAGTTTCTACCGTAGAATGGTTGAGTACGGCAATGTCGGTATTTACCGCCACTAACCTTACGCAATTAGCTAACGCGTTTTCACTTAACATGTTCATGGTATTACAACCGCAACCACCAACACCTATTACGGTAATTAATAATTCTGATCGTGTATTGATTAATTCTTTCATGTCATCACCCATTTAAATTTTAAATAAGTGTACATGTAAGGTACGTCATTTATTGACGCATAGAATATTCAAGTTAATAATAATTACGGCTTTATAATAATTAATCCCTTAGTGAAATTTAAACTTCCAGTGAATACGTGAAGCAGCTTTTTGAGTCATAGCTGTTTTAGTCGATTTTGCTTTTGTTAAGCTTTTCTACAAAATTTCAAATGCCCCCTAATAACCTGCCTTCCTGATGACGATTAGCATAACTTCTTGAATCAAGCCCTTTTAATAATACTTGTCGATACTCATCGGCTTCAGCTCTAGCATCTGATAATTTAATATCCGGACAACGCCCTACTTTTATTCGTTGTTGCTTACCGCGCCATCTAAAGCGATAATTGAATGATATTATTGCATTGCGTGTGACCTTACGGTTAATCCATCACGATCAGCTAGCTCAGCTTCACCTTCGTAAGGAGCTTTTATGTTTCTTAGTTTGCTATCTGATAATGACATAGGTTCTTACTCAATAAATAAATCCGTCTATGGGCACATCTTACATTTTCATGATGCACATTACGATGCACACTTATTAATTAATAATAAAGAACATCTATGGATTTCTACGAACCAATAATAAAGTTAAGTAATTACAATACAAAGAGTAAAAATCAAAAGCCATGAATAATAAAACACCAACGAACACCAGCGAACAACCTACTATTTTGTGGCACGATTATGAAACTTGGGGCGTATCACCAAAGTTTGATAAACCTTCTCAATTTGCAGGTATTCGTACAGATCTCGATTTAAATATTATTGGCGAGCCGGAAATGTTTTATTGTCAGCCGCCACAAGATTATTTACCACAGCCTGAAGCCTGTTTAGTCACCGGCATTACGCCACAAAAAGCATTGGCTGAGGGATTAACCGAAGCTGAGTTCGCTGCTCGTATTCATAAGCTATTTTCTACGCCGAACACCTGTGTCGCGGGTTACAACAATATTCGCTTTGACGATGAGGTTACGCGTTACCTATTATATCGTAATTTTTACGACGCTTATGCGCGTGAATGGCAAAACGGCAATAGCCGTTGGGATATTATTGATATGGTGCGTGCATGTTACGCGCTACGACCTGAAGGTATTGAGTGGCCGACCATCGACCGAGACGGCGAAGAGGTTGTCAGTTTTAAACTTGAACTATTAACCGCGGCAAACGATATTGCCCATGAAGCAGCACATGACGCGATGAGTGATGTTTATGCAACTATTGCCATGGCAAAACTTATCAAAGAAAAACAACCTAAGCTTTATGAATTTATTTTTAATTTAAAAAACAAAAAGCAGGTTGCTGAATTAATTGATGTCTACAACATGACACCGGTTGTGCATACTTCAAGTAAAGTACCGTCGCAACATGGTTGTACGAGTTGGTTTGCACCTGTTGCTTATCACCCAACCAATAAAAATGCCGTTATCGCAGTTGATTTAGCCAAAAGCCCACAGCCACTTTTTGATTTAACCAGTGACGAAATAAAAGCGCGCCTTTATACAAGACACGACGAACTGGCTGAAGATGAGTTACCTATTCCCGTTAAATTGATTCATTTAAACAAGTGCCCGGTTGTTGCACCAGCAAAAACCTTATTACCAGAAAATGCCGAGCGATTGGCGATCCCACGTGAGCTATGTTTAAGCCATTTAAGCCAATTAAAAAAACAGCTTGAAGTGCGTGATAAGCTCGCCGAAGTGTTTAGCGACAGTTACGATAATGATGAAAAAATTGACCCTGAGCAAGCATTATACAGCGGCAGCTTTTTCTCACATGCCGATAAAGCTCAAATGGAAATTTTACATCAACTCCCGCCTGAGCAGTTAGCAAGCCACCCTTTTCAATTTCAAGATCCAAGGTTAAGCACATTACTGTTTCGTTTTCGCGCCAGAAATTACCCATTAACTTTGAACGCTAACGAACAGCAGCAATGGCAACAGTATTGCCAAGACAAAATACAACAAGGCGGTAAAGGTTTATTAAGTATTGAAGAATATATGATCAAGCTTGAAAACCTGGCATATGAAAACGAAAGCAAGCCAGAAAAAATGTCGGTATTAAAAGCGCTTTACCAATACGTGCAAGCGTAATTAATTTCAACCTTTAGTTAGATTTGTTTAAATTTAGTTAGATATAGCAAGGTACAAAGAAATAGCGCGTTCAGTTTTGGTTAAAGTCAATTAAACCAATTAGGCTAATGGGCAATGACATTAACTGAACGCAGATTTTCTGTGACTATTTTTTCAATAACGAAATTAAACTTGAAGTGTCCCAGCGATTACCACCGTTTTCTTGCACTTGTTGGTAGTAGCCATCAACAATTTTAGTCACGGGTAAGTTTGCGCCATTTTTGTCAGCTTCAGCAAATGCGATCCCTAAGTCTTTGCGCATCCAATCAACGGCAAAACCAAAATCATATTCTCCTGCGAACATGGTTTTAGAGCGGTTCTCCATTTGCCAAGAGCCAGCAGCACCTTTAGCGATAGTTTCTATGAGTTTATTACCATCTAAGCCCGCTTTTTCTGCAAACGCAATGCCTTCAGATAAACCTTGCACTAAACCGGCAATGCATATTTGATTGACCATTTTAGCCAGCTGACCACTGCCAACTTCCCCCATAAGTTGGCTAAACTGGGCATAAGCTGCAATAACGGGTTTTATCTGATCGTAAATCGCCTGTTCGCCGCCCAGCATAATGGTTAAGACCCCATTCTCAGCGCCAGCTTGACCACCTGAGACTGGCGCATCAAGAAAATGTTTACCTTGCGCTTTTGCCGCCTGAGCAAGCTCGCGCGCAAGTTCGGCAGAAGCGGTACTGTGATCAACCAAGATTCCACCTTCGCTTAAACCTGCGAGTATACCGTTGTCGCCATAAACTACGTCACGCACATCGTCATCATTACCCACGCAGCAAAAAACAATATCGCAATCTTTAGCGGCTAATGCGGGGGTTAGTGCCATATCACCACCAAACTCTTGTTGCCATTTCTGAGCTTTTTCAGTGCTTCGGTTATAAACACACACTTGATAGCCTGCCGTTAACAAATGCCCAGCCATTGGGTAACCCATTACCCCTAAACCAATAAACGCTACTTTTTTCACAGTTTGTCACTCTAAATAAATAATTAACTCAGTCTAACCAAAACTTTTCTGCAATTAAATCACTAATCCCCCTGTCTATAACTCTTGTGTGCAAATAAATGAATACACTAGCCATAATGTCTAATTTGTCGACATACTAGCTATTCACCCGATTCATTTGCATATTTTTAACAATTAACGCTAACATACTAGAAAAATTTAAAGGGATATAAAAATGAGCGCCATTTATGACGTTGATGTGGTCGATAACAAACAAGCCAAACACAGCATGGCTGAATATAAAGACAAAGTGCTGTTGATCGTAAATACCGCCAGTCAATGTGGATTCACGCCACAATACCAAGGTCTACAGGAGCTGTACCAGCGTTTTAATCAACAAGGTTTTGAAGTGTTAGCTTTTCCGTGCAATCAATTTGGTCAGCAAGAAAAAGGCTCAAATGAAGAAATCGCCAAATTTTGTGATTTACAGTTTAATATCTCTTTTCCACTTTTTGATAAGGTTGAAGTTAACGGCTCGAATACGCATCCGCTCTACCAACTATTAAAGTCGCAAGCGCGTGGCATTTTAGGCAGCGAAAAAGTGAAATGGAATTTTACTAAATTTTTAGTGACTAAAAATGGCGAGGTGGTAAAACGTTATGCGCCCACCACAAAACCTGAAGCCATTATAAATGATATTGAAAAGCTACTGTAACGTCGCTGCCCGGTTAAACAAAAAAGCCTTATGAACAAGATTGTCATAAGGCTTTTTTATTACGTTAACTTAAGGTAGTTGCTTTAACTTACTAATTTTAAGTCACTAGTGTTAACTAATTAGTTTTAAGGTAACGTTATGCAAATAGTTTGTGATGTAATTTTTCAACGACATCGTTAGCCGCATCTTCATTAACCAAGAAACATAAATTGTGTTGACTTGCCCCTTGGCAAATCATACGCACATTCGATTGCTCAATGGTATTAAATATTGTACTGGTAGTGCCTTGTGCGTTATGTAAATTATTACCAATAACCGCAACAAGTGATAAGCCATTTTCAACTTTTACTTGGCTTAATTGACCTAATTCTTTAATCACCTGATCCGTTAATTGCGCTTGCGTTGAGCCAGGAGGGTTGTCAAACGTTAACGCAACGCTAATTTCACTGGTGGTGATCAAATCAACACTAAGTTCATGTTTTGCCAAAATTGAAAATACTTTGGCAAGAAAACCACTGGCATGCAGCATAGCTGGGCTTTTCACCGTTACCAAAGTTTGCTCTTTTCTTAGGGCAATAGAGCGATATGTTGGACGAGACTCAACTTGTTTTTGAATATAAGTGCCGCCTTTTTCTGGCTCTTTGCTAGAACCGACAAACACTGGAATATTATGACGCATTGCCGGAATTAAGGTCGCCGGATGCAATATTTTCGCGCCAAATGTTGCCATTTCAGCCGCTTCGCCAAAGCTAATTTCTTTGATCGCACGCGCATGCGAGGTAATTCTTGGGTCGGTGGTAAAAATACCAACAACATCGGTCCATATCGCAAGGTTGTCAGCGTCTAACGCTTCAGCTAATAATGCCGCGCTATAATCTGAACCGCCTCGACCTAATGTGGTCGTACACCCTAAACCGTCTTGGCCAATAAAGCCTTGCGTCACAACCACTTTGTTTTCAAGCGTTGCTTTTAATAATGCACTGCAGTTACTTTTTAATTCGTCAACATCAACGACAGCTTTTCCGTAAAGGCTGTTAGTTTTCATGACTTGGCGCACGTCAAAACATTCACCAGGCAAACCTTCCATACGCATAATTTCAGCAAAAAGTGTCGAGCTCATACGCTCGCCAAAAGACAAAATTTCATCGGCGGTTTTTGCGCTGTAATGCGCTGCTTGCTGTTCGGCAGTTTGACTAAGCAAAGCTAACAAGGTTTCGATTTGATCAATAAAGTCAGCTTTATTGCTTAGATGCTCAACAATATTCAATTGGATCGCGCGAATACTGTCAATGGTTTGAATACGCTCTTGTTCGCTAACATTTTCTTGGCCAAGGCGCACAAGGCTGTTGGTCACGCCAGAGCTAGCGGAAACAACCACTAAACGTGTTGCTGGGTCATTTTTGATAATGTTTACACAACGTTGCATCGCCTGAAAATCGGCAACACTGGTGCCGCCAAATTTGGCAACGGTAAGGTTTTTACTATTATTAGATGACATAAAGGTCTCCCTAACAATCAATGACTCTTATTCATTGATTCGTATTAATACAAGGAAGAGCATGACTGAAGATAAAGCGAGCAAGAAGCAATTAGACTTATACATTTTCAGCCAGAAGCCCTCCACCAAATTGGTGACAATTCTAAGGATTCAACCCTAGTAACCGAACAATAACCTCCACACAGTTAGTGCCCTCGGCGTTAGTCCCCCTCAATTATTGTCATCGGAATTGTGGTTCCTCGAATAATCTACCTAGCTAACGCGCCTCTTCTGGTGCTGTAATCACATCATGAGGAATTAACACTCAAAATGATGTAATTTTACAACGCGGCTATTAGACCTTAATTGAACATTAATTGCAATAGACTTTTAGACGTCTATTAGAAATAAATGAACCAAGTACGCTCAATTCTTATTTAGAGAAATGAGTTTTCTTGTCAATCCCCTGAAGCGAGTAGAAATCCTTGTCAACGCGCTTGTTACTTTTAATTAACGAATCAATTGTTTACCATGACAACACTTAACGCGATGTGAATAGGGTTATGGATATACTTTTTCTGTTTAAAAAAATTATTGGCGTATTAATTATGCCCATTAACGTTATTATTTTATTAATGCTTGCGGCGTTAATATTGCACCGATATTCACCTAAATTGAGTTTCCGTTGTCTATTTGTCAGTATTTTGTTGCTGATCCTTTCATCCTTACCTGTGGTGTCAGATATGATGATGAAGCCGATTGAAGACAACCATGAGGCATTTACCTACGCGAATAAGCCTGTTGAATACATTGTGGTATTAGGCTGCGGACACGTTACTGACGATAGTTTACCGGCTGTTAGTCAATTAAGAGTGTGTTCTTTGCAGCGCGCCATTGAAGCGTTAAGAATTCATCAGCTCTACCCTACCGCGCACATCATCACCTCAGGTTTTGGTGGCAGTGATAAAACCCCGAATGCCGAATTGATTAAACAAGCGTTAGTTGAATTAGGCGTAAATGAGCAACTGATTATTACCGAGCCAACACCGCAAGATACCGAAGAAGAAGCCGAATTAATTAGCGCAAGAGTAACATATAAACCGGTAATACTAATTACCAACAGCGACCATATGCCACGAGCGTTAGCCTATTTTGAACAACAAGGTGTGAATGCCATTGCCGCGCCGGCCTCGCGTTGGGTAAAAGATTATTATGGTGAGAAAAGTTGGCAGTACTATTTGCCAAACAGCGAAGCTTTTGAGCAAACCACCCATGTTTGGTATGAAAGCTTTGGGCGATTTGTTCAGTGGTTAAAGCAATATTTATAAAAGCGACAAGTTAACCCGCGTTTTATACGGGGTTGTCAATATCAACAAACTCGACCGATAAACCAAGCTCGGCGTTAATATATTCGCCTAATGCTTTTACGCCGTAACGCTCGGTGGCGTGATGGCCTGCGGCAAAAAAGTGAATATTCATTTCGGTGGCGATATGCGCCGTTTTTTCTGATACTTCACCGGAAATAAAAGCATCGATGCCCTGCTCGGCCGCCAACTCAATATAGTCTTGTCCGCCACCTGTACACCAAGCAACGGTTTTAATTGCTTGATTGTTACCCGACGGTAAATGCAAACACTGACGATTTAAGGTTTTTGAAATGTTCTGCGCTAATGTTTGTGCGGAAATGGCATGTTCAAATTCGCCTTTGACAGCAACACTAAGCGGATTACCACTTTCTAACGGCTGACGATTAATAATTGCTAATAAATCGGCTAATTGCGCGTTATTGCCTAACTCGGCATGAATATCGAGTGGCAGATGATAAGCAAACAAATTGATGTTGTTATCAAGCAGCGCTTTAATACGGGTATGCTTCATACCTTTGATCACATACGATTCATTTTTCCAAAAATAACCGTGGTGAACTAACAAAGCATCGGCATTTAATTCAATCGCTTTATCGATTAACGCTTGTGACGCCGTTACGCCAGTAACTATTTTATTGATTTGCTCACTGCCTTGTATTTGCAGGCCGTTTGGGCAGTAATCTTTAATTTGTTCCGGTTTTAATAATTGCGTTAAAAAATTTTCAAATTCACTACGATGCATTGTGTTGTTACCTGCGATAAAAATAATAACCGCATCATAAGTGAAACCTTTGCTTCATCCAAGGTTAAATTAAGACGACGAGCCTGTTTTAGGTGAATTCATGGTAGAGACTTTCACTGGTGAAAACTTAGGTCGTAATTTCCATTTAGGTTTAATTGGCGTAAGTGGCAATACCCGCTTTTTAGCGACAATAATGTAAATAGAGCCCAAACTTGGTAAATAGTTGCTGGCAAAGTTTTGACAATATGAGGTAAGCTTGCCTTGCCCTAGTTTGCCAACCAAAGAGCTATGCAACGTGCGCTGATCGGTTAAAATTTCATAGCCCATTAATTGCAACCAGTCTTTGACCCGCATTGGTGAGAAAAAACGTTCATTCCATGGCGACTGTTTTCTTCGATACGGCACGACTTTATTTAAACCCGCCAAACTAAACGGGTTATAGCCAGTAATAACTAAATAGCCGTTGGGAATGAGCACACGATTCGCTTCGCGCACCACATGATGAGGGTCGACCGAAAATTCAAAAGTGTGGCTTAACAAACAAACATCAACACTGTGCTCTAAAAAAGGCAAATCGTCGACATCGGCAATAACATCAGCTTTTTTTGAAAAGCTTGAAACCGTGAGCTGGTGTTTAATTGGGCTAAGCGTGCAGTCAACATCAGCACTTAACGCGCCTACTTTGAGTAAATGATAACCAAAAAATTTTGGCCACCACGGCGCTAATTGCTGATTAATTTCATTAAGGATCACCTCGCCATTAGGCAGCTTTCGCCACGCTTTGGGAGATTGCGGTTGTCGAAAAGATAATGCGGGTTTCATCACAGCCTAACTTCCATTACTATAAGCCTTAATTTAATCGTGAATTTGAACGCTAATTTAAGTGCTCGTTTAAACCTTAGTATATACAGTGTAACCATAGAGAAAAATTATGTCGCAAAATAGCTTCACCGTAACGGCAATTCCTGCTTTTTCAGATAATTATATTTGGGCATTAACGCAAAGCACAAGTGATAATCTGGTATTAGTTGATCCAGGTGACGCAAAAGTTTGCATTGACTATATCGAGCAACACAACAAAGTACTGACCGATATTTTAATTACCCATCACCATAGCGACCATATTGGTGGTTTGGCCGATTTACGTCGTTATTGTCAGCAAAAATCATGGCCACTATGTGTTTATTTCCCTAAAAATAACGACATTAAAGAAGGTGATGTTGGCGTTGATGAGCAAAGCGAGGTTAACTTAAGCGCGATTGACGCAACGTTTAACGTTATTGATTTACCAGGGCATACCTTAGGGCATGTTGCTTACATTAGCCAAGATAAATTATTTTGCGGCGATACATTGTTTTCTGGTGGTTGCGGCCGACTATTTGAAGGCACACCAGCGCAAATGCACCATTCACTAGGTAAATTAGCAGCATTAGCTGAACAGACTCAAGTTTATTGCGCACATGAATATACGCAGGCTAACTTGCACTTTGCTTTAACGGTTGAGCCAAGCAACGTTGACCTACTCAATTATTATAATCAGGTAGAGCAATTGCGCGCTCAAAACAAAGCAACAATTCCATCTAGCATCGCGTTAGAGAAAAAGATCAACCCGTTTTTACGTTCAGATCAAACGGAAGTAGCAGAAAGTGCCGCGCTATATGTAAACAACGCACTTGCTAATGAAGTGGAAGTATTTGCAGCAATTCGCCAATGGAAAGACAATTTTTAATGCCATTGTTACAAGTCAGTCTTGAATAAACTGACTAAATAAGTGACACTTGCCGTTATATTAAGTAGACAAGAGTTTTCATGAAGTATTATTTTCCCCTTACCATTGCTGTGTCAATAATGTTAGGTGGTTGTCAAAGCACACCTTTTCAGTCAGAAAAATCGAAACAAGACCAAAACTCAACGTTAATTGCCGACACGGCGACTCCTGCGGAAGTTAGCCTCGCTTTGCTTAGCGACGAAGCAAATTCAGTAATGCACCCTATTGCTGATGTGGAATTTTCAGTATCTGATGAAACCCAAGTCACTGACGATTTATGGGAAGATATTAAAGCTAAAATGGCATTTGATATTCCACAAAATCAACGTGTTGTTTCACAGCGTAATTGGTATGTTAAACACGCCAGTTATTTAGACCGAGTCGCCAAACGCGCCGAACCGTTTTTGTACTACATCGTTCAAGAACTAGAAGCAAACGATATGCCGGTTGAAATAGCCCTGCTCCCTATTGTAGAAAGTGCTTTTGACCCGTTTGCTTATTCACACGGTCGCGCTTCAGGCATGTGGCAATTTGTACCCGGCACTGGTGAGCGTTTTGGTATGAAACAAAACTGGTGGTACGACGGACGACGCGACGTTATTGCGTCAACCCAAGGTGCCATTAAGTATTTAAAATACCTCAACGGCTATTTTGACGGTGACTGGTTATTAGCCTTAGCAGCGTATAATTCAGGCGAAGGTCGAGTTAGACGCGCAGTAAAAAATAATGCCCGCAAAAACAAGCCAACCGACTTTTGGTCACTCGACTTACCAAGTGAAACTGAAGCTTACGTACCTAAACTACTTGCCTTAGCCGATATTATTAAGCGCCCTGCCGATTTTAATATTGAGTTATACGACATTCAAAATAAGTCGGTGATTTCACAAATTAATATTGGTTCACAATTAGACTTAGCAAAAGCGGCGCAACTTGCTGAATTGTCGCTGGCTGAATTACAACATTTAAACCCGGGCTTTAACCGTTGGTCAACCGACCCTGACGGGCCTCACTATTTAGTTATTCCAAATAACAAGATAGAAAAGTTTCAAGCAGGTTTAGATAAATTAAGTGAAAAAGAGCGACTTGCATGGCAGCGTTATCAAATTAAATCGGGCGATAGCTTGAGCCAAATAGCCAAAAAATTTAATACCACGACCGCGCTTATTCAGCAGGTAAACCAAATTCAAGGCTCGCAAATTCGCGCCGGAAAATACTTGTTAATTCCTGTTGCGACGCAAGCACTTGATAGCTATATTTTTTCACAAGAACAACGTATTGCGAAAAAACAAAGCCAAAGCTATAACGGCACCAAATTAACCCATAAAGTTAAATCAGGCGATACCTTATGGGATATTGGTCAAGCGTATAAGGTGAGCAGTAAAAGCATCGCTAAATGGAACGGCATGGCGCCAAGAGACACACTAAAAGTTGGCCAAAACCTTGTAATTTGGCAAGCTAAAAAATCAGGTGCTGCGGCAAATGCGTCAAGCAAACAAGCGATAATGCGCAATATTACCTACAAAGTGCGCCGTGGTGACTCTTTTGCCCGTATTGCAGATAAGTTTAATGTATCAATAAAAGATATTGAACGCTGGAACGGGTTAAGTAGCAGAAAATATTTGCAACCAGGGCAAATGCTTAAATTGTCGGTTGATGTAACGAACAATATTTAACGCTTACATAATTCCAGTTAACTACCAAAATAGCCGTTAAGATAAGCATTCTTTAACGGCTTTTTTATGCCTTATCGTTTAATTACTGATCTTGTTATACATTTGCTAAATCAGACAAAGGGCTTCTAACACCATTGGCTCCGTGTTCAATTACATGCGTATAAATTTGTGTCGTACGAATATCGGTATGCCCTAACTGCTCTTGTACGGTGCGAATATCTGCGCCTCGCTGTAACAAGTGTGTGGCAAAGGAATGACGCAAGGTATGACACGTGATGTTTTTTTCAATTTTAGCCTCTGCTGTCGCCACTTTAACCGCCTTACGCAAACTAGTATGGTCGATGTGATGTCTGCGCCGAAAACCAGACTCAGGATCTAAACTAAGGCGCAAAGAAGGAAATAAGTAGTGCCATAGCGTGTCTAATTTTGCTTGTGGATATTTGCGCGACAATGCAAAGGGCAGCCAAACACCTGCATAATCAGGTGCGTTTTTATCCGCTTCCGCCATGGCTTTAGCAATGTTTATTTGCTTTTTAAGCGGCTCGACTAACTCTTTTGCTAAGGTAACTCTGCGATTTTTACCGCCTTTTCCTTGCCACACTTGTACTGATAGATAATCGAAGTCGATATCTTTGATACGTAATCGCACCACTTCCATTAATCGTAAACCACTGGCGTACATAAGTTTAATTGGTAAATCGAACTTAGCATCAACATGACTTAGTAATAATTGTGTTTCTTTCGGTGTTAATACCACAGGAAGCTTTGCTTGAATTCGACTTTTATTAAATTCAAGTTCTAATGTGAGCGGATTATTGACAATGTGCTTATACAAAAATACCAACGCATTGAGTGCTAAACTTTGCGACCTAGGTGCTAGGTTCAATTGATTGGTTAAATACGATAAAAAGTTTTCAACTTCGCGGTTATGACAACTTACGGGATGCTTCTTTTTATTAAAATTAATATATGCTTTAATCCAGTATACATATGTTTCAATTGTTCGTTTAGCGTATCGTTTGGTACGCATTTTTTCTATAACCAATGTTAAATACGGAGACGTCATATCAACCACCAGAAAACTGTTTATTTATACAGCTTAGTGTAAATCCGCATTTGATCCAGTCTGTTATTGTATTTTGAACAAAAGTTTAACGTGTATAGATGTAATAGATTGAATGTAGGATATTTTTAATTTAGGATTAAAACACAATTACTATATTATGATTTGAAAAACCTGTGTGAAAGAAGGATTTTTTCCTCATAATAAACTGTTATCGGGCAACGAAGTTTTCGGTGAAAAATTTTTGAGATTAGTTTCTTTTTCTAATCAACAAATTTGCAAACTCCATAAAGTTTTAAAATTCATTTGCATTGTTCTGCCCTTTTCAGGTTCAATGTAAAAATTAAGTTTTGGTGTTACTTGTTGGTTTTTAGGTAGTTGCCCGCTAACAAGTCATTCAACAGGACTAAAAAAGTTGGCTTTCGCTTCGCGATTTTAGCCAATCTTTTTTAGCCTATTAATGTAAGCGTTATGTGGCATCAGCATGCCTTAATTTTTATTATCGTTTAAACTCGGTAAAGCTTTTTATCAAAGTTAAATTTTAAAGTGTTCAAACTTTTAAGTTACGGAAAATGAGTTCTAAATAAGCGCCCTTTTCCAGTTAAACTTTCTTGTGTATTTATTAACGTAAATTTTATAAGCTACTTAAAAGGCTCAGGTTTAAGCGGTAAACCGCTAAAGCTCTGCGCCACACATAACAAGGCATTCAAGTGGACAAATTAAAGCTGGCTTTTGTTCGTGCCTCACAAGTTTAGCCAGTTTTTATTTGCCGCTTAATGGTGGCGTTATCGGGCAACGAAGTTTAGGGTTAAAAATTTTTAAGATTAGTTTCTTTTTCTAGTCAACAAATTCGCAAACTCCATAAAGATTTGAAATTCATTTGCATTGTTCTGCCCTTTTCAGGTTCAATGTAAAAATTAAAGTATGGTGTTACTTGTTAGTTTTTCGGTAGTTGCCCGCTAACAAGGCATTCAACAGGACTAAAAAAGTTGGCTTTCGCTTCGCGATTGTAGCCAATCTTTTTTAGCCTATTAATGTAAACGTTATAACCCTTCGGAGAGTCCGTGACCATATTCTGGGCAGCAATAAGTGCGATTTTAGTTTTCTATTTCAGGGAATCGATAAAACTTGCACACCAACAACGAAATGTAACATCAAAGCTTGATGCTTATTTGGTGCACTGGTCTTTGAAAATAATCGAAGGAAATGACTCCGATTTTAAATTATCTAGTGTGGGCTTACGTTGGGCTGAGAAGCATGAAAAGTGCAATAGCATTGAAGAAATATTAAAGATAAATGAGGAGTTTAAAGATAAACTCCAAGAAATGAAGAGTGAATTATTTCTGAATGGAGCATTTGAAGAAATGATCTCAAATGCTAATCAGAAAATGAAAGATAGTGAACTTAGCTCAGAACAAATCTATAAAATGATCTCCGAATATCGTCGTGACTTCATAGATGGAAAGTTGTATCCAAGCGATAACGACTTATCTGTACTTTCACCTACTACCACAAGGTTAGCAATCTCATTAAAACTCAATATTATTTCGCTATTAGAGGGCTTAATAATGTTATTAGTTAAGATTGAGAAAGATCCTAATCAAATGAAATCAAAAGATGAGTTATTTGAGCTATATGTCTGTTGGCTTAAAATCGTTCGCGATAAACAATTATTAATTAAATCAAATCGAGAGTTGCTATCCCAAGGTGTGTTTAGTATTGCTTGTGGTAACTTTGTATCAGGGTTATAACAAGTCACTTAAAAGGACAAAAAACAGTTGGTTTTTGCTCCTGCGTCGCTTATTTTAACCAACTATTTTTTGCCTCTTAGTGAGGCGTTAGCTATTAAAATCAGATTATGGATTTACTATTCGAACATTTTTACTTATTTATAATTTTACCTTCGATTATTTCATTTTTATATCGAAAGCGTAAAAATCAGAATAAGGATTTTATCAATATCAATGGTGACATAGTCACTGTTAACCCAACAATTGAAACTGATTATGGCTTTAGTTCACCAGTAAAGCTAAAGTTAAGCAAAATTAATCGTATACAACTTGCAGGTAATTGCTTATCTTTTTTTAATTATAGTGAGCACGCAGAAGATTTTTGGTTATCCAAAAAGTATACTCAAAAAGTAAAGCAATTAATTTTAGAAAAGTTTCCAGACATTAAGTTTGTCGAAATTAATAGCTAACAAGTTGCTCAAACGGACACAAAACAGTTGGCTGTGCTCGTTCCTCGCAAATTATAGCCAACTATTTATGCGCCGCTTAGCATGGCGTTAGGTATTTAGGAGAGTTCGTGAAGTACGGAATACTATTTTTTATCCTCATAAATGTTTTTGTTTTTTATCC
>NZ_JBPDIH010000009.1:0-167779 GCF_052030545.1 Thalassotalea sp. PLHSN55
CCCGAGTGGCCAAAGGGATCAGACTGTAAATCTGACGGCTCCGCCTTCGGTGGTTCGAATCCACCTCCCTCCACCATCTTATTTTTGCAATGAATAAAATTTTTGTTTTAACTTGATAAAACGCTGGTTTTTTTCGTTTATCTTTTTGTTTTTCTTCAACTCTTTTATCAACTCTCTCGCTTTATTAAGCAATTCATCATTTTCGTCTTTTTCAAAGGCAACAAGAAGCACTTGTAATACGTTAATCTTAATTCCATTGTGATTGGGGTAAATAATTAATGCTTCTTTTAGGCTATCTAATGCTTGTTGGTACAGTTCGTTGTGATAGAAAGTAATTGCCTTTTCAACAGCTATCTGTGCTTTTTGTTTTTCGGTATTGGTCAGGTTTGTCAGGTTATCGTCTTCATGCTCAAGTAAAAACTCCTGATTGTCTTGCTTAAATTGTTCCATCTTAAACAGCAAGTTATTGGCTTTTACTTTGCGATCGAGTTTAAACAAGTTATTGGCAATATCAGCCATGCTCGATACGGGTAACTCATCAATACGTCGTTCCAAAATATTTTCTGCACGTTTTAAACATGCTTCATATTCGCCGATATTATTGACCGAATAATGCAACCTAGCATTAAATAATCCAGTTTGAATACTGACCTCTGGAGAGGTGAATTCTCTGCTGGTTTGACTAAGTACTTTAAAAACGCGATTGTTCAAAGCCTTGGTTTGTTGCAAAGGCAACTCTACTGAATATTCTAAACTCGCATCGGCTAACGAAAATGCAATTGCAGGTTCTTTATGCATCGTATTTTGGGCCAAATCGTTCGTCTGAAAATACGCATTAGTCGCTTGTTGATAATTGGTATTGGTATAGCAAATATGGGCGTATTTATTCATACGTGTATAGCTACGTGGCGATATTTCAATGGCTTTGGCTAAAGTCGCTTCAGCAGCGAGCAAATCGTTTTCTAACTGATGAGTTGTTGCGAGCCAATCATAAGCTGACAAATAGTAAGGATGGTTTTTAATAATGGTTTCAAAATACTTTTTAGCATCAGTATAATTTTTTTTATGCAGTGCTATTTTTCCTAAACCTATGTCTGCCCATTGGCAGTTTGGCGTTTTAGAAAAATTCATATAAATTTGGTTTGCTTGGTCAAACTGCTTTAATTGAAAATATTGTCGAGAAATTATTCCCGCACATTCAAGAGCGTAAGGGCTGTTGTCGTCGATTTTTTGTTGGCATAAATAAATCACTTTTTTGTGTTCATTGTTATCTAGTGCTTTATAGATAAACTGCATCGCCTTAATCTTTTTGAAAGAGCGGTCAATGCGAGTGGTTAAGTCTTTTAGGGTATACGGCTTAGCTAAATATTCATTGGGCTTGTGCTCTAATGCCGCTAACACCATTTCTTGTGATAGTTCCGCGGTGATCATAATTACGATACAGTGGCGTGATATGAGCTTTTTGAGGCGTAATTCTTCTAAAAGTTGCTGGCCGTTTTTTTTCCCTTGGCCTAAATCATAACCGAGTAAAATACAGTCATAATCAAAACTTTCACACAAAGATAAGATTTCATTTATTCGACTACTTTCGTCTACTCGAGCACAGCCTAAATTTTGAATGAAGTTCTTTAATGTTGCGCTAGATTGCTTAACAGAATCAACAATTAAAAATTTTGTATTGGTAAAATCAATTTGTGACATAAGACCTTTGGATGAGAGTACTGCACCAATAATGTTTTTAGACGAATTCATCTGAATAGTCTAGTCTATTTGACTAAATAAAGTACTAAGTATTTTGCTTTTGGGTTTAGGTTGAGCGCATAAATTGCACTTATATGCTTGATACTGTATGCTGCACCGCCGCTGAATTTCAGCCAATTTTTCACATCTAACTAGAGATCCATATATGAGTTTTAATACCTTAGGTTTATCTGCTCCAATTCTTGATGCAATTAATGAGCAAGGGTATAGCGAACCATCTCCAATTCAAGCTCAGGCGATCCCTGCAGTGCTTGCCGGAAAAGATGTGATGGCAGCAGCGCAAACAGGCACAGGTAAAACCGCAGGTTTTACTTTACCTATTTTAGAGCGTCTATCTGGTGGCAATAAAGTTAAAGCTAATCAAGTAAGGTGTTTAATTTTAACGCCAACACGTGAATTAGCCGCGCAAATATCAACAAGTGTCGAAAACTACGGCAAAAAGTTACCTTTAAATTCGACCGTGGTCTTTGGCGGTGTGAAAATTAACCCGCAAATGATGCGTTTACGCCAAGGGGTAGATATTTTGGTGGCAACGCCTGGTCGCTTATTAGACTTATACAATCAAAACGCGTTGAACTTTAAACAATTGGAAATACTTGTACTTGATGAAGCTGACCGTATGCTAGATATGGGGTTTTTAAGAGATATTAAAAAGATCTTAGCTTTGCTTCCTAAGCAGCGTCAAAACCTACTCTTTTCCGCAACTTTTTCTGATGACATTCGTCAACTGGCTCGTGGTTTAGTTCATCAACCGGTCGAAATCTCAGTTAGTCCTAAAAATTCAACCGCAGACACAGTTGAACAGTGGGTTTATCCGGTAGATAAAAAGAAAAAACCAGTATTATTGACGCAGTTAATTAACGAAAATAATTGGCAACAAGTGCTCGTGTTTATGAAAACAAAACATGGCGCAAATAAATTAACTCGTATACTTGAAGCGGCTGACATTAACGCTGCTGCTATTCATGGTAATAAAAGCCAAGGTGCTCGAACAAAAGCGCTAGCGGGCTTTAAAGACGGCCGAATTAATGTTCTTGTTGCAACAGATATTGCTGCCCGTGGTATCGACATCGATCAATTACCGCAAGTGGTTAACTATGAACTGCCAAATGTGCCTGAAGACTATGTGCATCGTATTGGACGTACAGGGCGTGCAGGAGCAGAAGGCAAGGCTATCTCATTAGTCTGTGCTGACGAAATTGATTTGCTGAATGATGTCCAACACCTAATTCAGAAGCATTTGCCACGTGAAATTATTGCTGGCTTTGAGCCAGTTAATCCATTACCTGAATCTCGACAACTACGCCCATTAAAAGCGAAAAAACCAAAGAAACCGAAACCGCAAAAGCAGCAACCAACCTCAGGTAAAGTTGAACATAAAGATGGACAACGTTCTGGTGAAAATGCGCGCGGCCATAAACCAACCGGTAAAAATCGACGTCATGTCGATGGTAATAAAACCAATAAAAAACCTGCGCAAAACAACAGTAATCGAAACCCTCGTCGCGCCAAACCAGCGAGCTAATCCAATATAACAGTACTAATTAACTGCGTGCTTGTTTTGCTAGTAGCTTATCTAAGTTATTAGCAAAGGCTTGACGATCGGCTTGGCTTAAAGGTGGCGCACCGCCCGTTTCAACACCACTTGAACGCAGTGTATCCATGAAATCACGCATGTTTAATCGTGCACGAATATTACTTTCAGTATAAAGCTCGCCTCGTGGATTTAACGCTAAACAGCCTTTTTCAACAAGCTCAGCGGCTAATGGAATATCGGCGGTTATCACTAAATCATTTGCCGCAGACCGTTTTACAATTTCATTGTCAGCAACATCAAATCCTGAACTTACCCGTATGAATTTAATGTGTTTTGACGGTGGTACTCGCATGGCGTGGTTTGCCACTAACGTAGTTAATGTGCCTGTACGCTCAGCGGCACGAAAAATAATTTCTTTGATCACTACCGGACATGCATCAGCATCAACCCAAATATTCATAGTCATTTTTCATTTGTTGAAGTGTTAAAACACGCATATTACACCACCATGTGCGTGTGTTGGTTATATCTATGAATAAAAATGTTTTTTACTTATGCACGTATATGGTGCAATCTTAACTTATGATGCATATTCTTATCGGTAAAATACAGCTTGATTAAAATTATGCCATAAAAATCAATATGATATTGTTTGTGCATTGTGGAATGCAACGTGCTTATAATTAAATAGATTAATAATGAAGTTTGAGAGAAGTAAAATGAATAAACCACAAAGAGATGTAACCTTACGATTTTTGGCTGAACCACAAGATGTTAACTTTGGTGGCAAAGTACACGGTGGTGCAGTAATGAAATGGATCGATTTAGCAGCTTATGCCTGTGCTGCAGGTTGGAGTGGTCGATACTGTGTTACTGCTTATGCTGGTGGTATTCGTTTTGTTGCGCCTATTCATGTCGGTAGTTTAGTGGAAGTTGAAGCTAAGGTGATTTACACAGGTAAGTCGTCGATGCATATTGCATTAGAGGTTAACGCTTGTGATCCTAAATCGTTAAACCGCCGCTTAACCACGCATTGCATTGTCATTATGGTGGCTGTTGATCAAAATGGTCAATCAGAGAGTGTGCCTCAATGGACACCCGTTACAGATAAAGACAAACAACAACACGATGCAGCAGTTAAATTGATGGAAATGCGCAAACAAATTGGCGAAGAAATGGAGATTTTTGTAGAATAGCCACTGCAAAAATCATTAGGACATCTCATGGCGAACGCCCCAGAAAATAGCAATAATATGTTAACCGCTGACGACGAGCAGCGTGCCAACTATTTTTTCAAAGAAGCAGCGGCAAGCAATAAAATTTGGTTACTTAAAGATGAGCATGGCTGTGTCATGCTTAATACCGAAGATGAAGACTGTGTACCCGTGTGGCCAAGTGAGTCTGCCGCACAAGCTTGGGCGACTGATGAATGGCAACATTGCGAGGCAGAAGCTGTATCGCTTAATAAATGGTTCAGCCGTTGGACCATGGGATTAATGGACGATGAACTGGCGTTAGTGGTTTTTCCAAGCCAGCAAGCACAAGGCTTAGTATTTTACCCAGACGAGCTTGAAAGCGCTTTAAAGAAGCAACAAAGCAAACAACGTCGCTAATGAGTACCGTTACCCAGTTTTCAGAACTTGCCCTGAGTAAACCTTTGCTTAGCGCGGTTAAATCGTTAGGTTATGACCAACCAACACCTATTCAACAACAAGCCATTCCTGCTATTTTAGCGGGTAAAGATCTTATGGCTGGTGCGCAAACCGGCACCGGTAAAACTGCGGCCTTTGCTTTGCCTTTATTGCAATTATTAAGCGAAACCTCTAATCCTGAAAACCATATTCGCGCGTTAGTCTTAACGCCTACCCGTGAATTAGCGCAGCAAGTGTATAAGAGCTTTGTTCGCTATGCCGAAAATACCGAGGTTAATATTGTTGTCGCTTATGGTGGCGTAAGTATTAATCCGCAAATTGAGGCGCTTAATAAAGGGGTTGATGTATTAGTGGCGACACCCGGCCGCTTACTTGATCATGTCATTAAAGGTTCAATCAACCTCTCGCAGCTTCAGCACTTAGTATTTGATGAAGCCGACCGCATGCTTGACCTTGGCTTTAAAGATGAAATTAACCGCATTTTAAAGCGCGTACCGATTAACAGACAAACCTTGCTGTTTTCTGCCACCTTTGACGACGCAATTTTCAAACTCAGTAAAAATTTATTAACTGAACCTGAGCTCATTGAAGTCAACGAGCGAAATACCACTGCAGCGAAAGTAGAACAATTGGTTTATTCAATTGACAAAAACCGCAAGCGTGAGTTTACCTCGCATTTAATTGGCGCTAAAAATTGGCAACAGGTCTTAGTATTTACCCGTAAAAAACAAACTGCTGATGAACTTGCCAAAGAAATGTGTAAAGACGGCTTAAAAACTGAAGCGATCCATGGCGATAAATCACAAGGGGCGCGTGAAAAAGCCTTAGCTGAATTTAAAGCGGGAAAAGTACGTGCTTTGGTCGCTACCGATGTTGCCGCACGTGGGCTTGATATTGCTGATTTAGCTGTAGTTATTAACTATGAATTGCCCTTTGTTGCTGAAGACTATATTCACCGCATTGGCCGAACCGGTCGTGCAGGCAACGATGGTTTAGCTATTTCGCTAGTCAGCCCTCAAGAAGAAGGGCTGTTAACTGCGATAGAAAAAGTGCTTGATACTCGCTTATTACAGCAATGGTTTCCAGGCTATGAACCAGATTTAGAAAAGTCGCTTGATGCCGCAAAAAAGCAGCGCCGAGGCGGCAGTAAAAAAAGAGCTAGAGCCAAAGCGCTCGGTAACGCTAAACGCAAATCACGCTAAGCAGGTTACTTTTTTAATACGCTTTTTATTTTATCAAAAAAACTGCTTTGCTGCGGTTGGTATAAATAGGTTTCAGGTACCAATAACAGCCTAAGTGAGTAGGTGCCGCCATGCCCCCATGGCCACCACAAGGCAATGATAGTTGGATGATTATCTGAAGCAGGTAATGAAAAAATAAGTTGTTCTTTATTGAGTTTGGTAAACTCACCTAGCTGAGACTTTAACTCGGGTGGCGCTTGTTTAATGGTTTTTTTATTCCATTCATGGGGAAAGCCTTTGCGCAGTGCTACCAAGGTTTTATCTTTTTTATCGCGAGCGAATTCACTGAGCATTACTGAAAACCTTGCTTCCCAACGCCAACTTAGTTCATGTCCCAAAAGTGGTGTGAACACTGCGGTAATTTCTTCAACTTGTTGCTTAGTAAACGACATTGCCTTTCCCTGTAAACTTATTAGCTTTTGTCTCTATTAATAAGTTAACTTACTCTTTAATCTGAATTTGTATGAATTGTTAATATTATCTCTACAAATAAATAAAAATAAAACCAAGAACATACATTTTATTAACATATAATTTTTATCTGAATGAATTACACCACAAGTAAACTATTTTTATGAATCAAAATTTAACAACCTGTCCACTTTGCCAACAAGAAAATAAATGTGCTGTGTCAGCCAAAGAAGGTTGTTGGTGTATGAAAACCCCCATTCCTAAAGCGTTAATTGCACAACTACCAACTGAGCTAAAAAACAAAACCTGTATCTGTAACGCCTGCGTCGAGAAATTTAACAAAGCCCATCACGCTAAATAATCACTGCTCATTATTAGCAAATATTGTCTTTTAAATTGTAAAACAATCGAGATGAATTTACGTTTGGTTACAAAAACCGTGTGGTTGATTAGCGAGTTATAGTATTATCAGCAGATAATGTTCAGGTTAATTGTAAACAGGGATTGTTGGTGGGAAAATTAAATTCAAGCGTATTTTTACTTTTATCGCTAAGTATATTTAGCGTACAAGCGGCAAAAGAACATAAAGTTAAAAGCCTCGGCGCTATCGCGTTAAAAAATCAAATTCAAGCGGATCGTACATTAGCGGCAAAATCTTCTGCTTCTGATGCATTTGCAAGCATCGCCCATAATCTTAAAATGGTAAATCAGCTCGATAGTCGCTACCAATTTAAAGCGGCAAAAACTAGCTCATCAATTGCAAGCGATCGCCATGTTAGGTTTCAACAGTATTACCAAAATACTCCTGTTTGGGCACAGCAAACCATTGTTCATTTTGATAAAAATAATCAGATCCATAAATTAAATGGTAGTTATGTTAGTCAAATTGAAAATCACTTCTCAACAGATATTGCTGCAATAAAAGTTATTGATCAGCAGCAGGCACTTATTGATATTCAAAAACGTTTTATTGAAGCCAATCAAGAGTTTGCGATTTCAAGCCAGTTTAGCCAAGAAAAAACAGAGCAAATAATATTTCTTGATCATAACAATACCGCGCATTTAGCTTTTTATTTTCAATTTTTAGTTGAAACTAAGACGGGTGAAGTAAGCAAACCTGCTTTTATTGTAAATGCCAGCAACGGCAATATTTTAAGCAAATGGGATAGTTTAGCTCATAGTGAGGCAACAGGCCCTGGCGGCAATGAAAAAATAGGGCAATATGAATATGGTACTGACTTTGACCCGATAGACGTTAGCGAAGCTGATGGCACTTGTACCATGGAAAATGCCAATGTTAAAACCGTTAATTTAAATCATGGTACCTCGGGTGATAGTGCTTTTTCTTTTCCTTGCTATCGCAATACCGAAAAAGAAATCAACGGTGCATATTCACCATTAAACGACGCGCACTTTTTTGGTAACGCCATTTTTGCCATGTTTAACGATTGGTACTCAGTGAGTCCGTTGTCATTTCAATTAGTGATGCGAGTGCATTATAGCACCAACTATGAAAATGCATTTTGGGACGGCCGAGCGATGACTTTTGGTGATGGTGCCAGTCGCTTTCACCCGCTTGTTTCACTTGATGTGGCAGCGCATGAGGTTGCCCATGGCGTCACCGAGCAAAACTCGGGCCTTATTTACAGTGGGCAGTCAGGTGGCATTAATGAAGCTTTTTCTGATATGTCAGGTGAAGCTGCAGAATATTATTTACGTGGTAGTAATGACTGGATGAGCGGCGCCGATATTATCAAAGGCGAAGGCGCATTAAGGTACTACGAAGATCCAACACGTGATGGTCGCTCTATTGGTCATGCTGATGATTTTAGTAATGGTATGGATGTGCATTACAGCAGTGGTGTTTTTAACCGTGCATTTTATTTATTAGCAAATACAGAAGGCTGGAACACCCGAACGGCATACGATGTGATGTTTGATGCTAATAGAAACTACTGGACTCCATCGACTGACTTTGTTGATGGTGCGTGTGGTGCAATTAATGCCGCGCATGACTTAAACTATGATTTTGTTGATGTGATTAACGCTTTTGAAATTGTTGGCGTGGTGTGTGACAACTTACCGTTTATTGACGAAGATAATGACGGTATGTCTGATTACTGGGAGCAAAACTATGGCTTAGACCCTACAGACCCAAGTGATGCCGAAGGCGATTTAGATAACGATGATTTATCAAACCTTAGTGAATACCTATTAGGCAGTTACCCTAACAATACCGACAGCGATGGCGATACCTTACTCGATGGAGAAGAAGTTAATCTTTATTTAACTAGCCCTGTTAATGTTGATTCAGACAGTGACCAATTATCAGATGGTGATGAGGTTAATACTTACTTAACAGATCCAACCTTAGCTGACAGTGATAGTGATGGCATGCCCGACGGTTGGGAAGTGAGCTTTTCGTTAAATCCTTTACTGGATGACAGCCTACTTGACCCAGATAACGATCAGCGCAATAACCTGCAAGAATATAATGAAGGCACCAACCCGACTAGTGCAGAAATTGTAGATATCGAGCCAAACGATAGCATTGAACAAGCACAACATATCGAAAATGGCTTTAACTTAGGTTATTCACCTAATATTGGCGATCGCACTACCAATACCTCTGAATCGATACCACATGTCTCGATTCGTGGTGCAGGTAATGGTAGTTATAATTATTACAGCTTTACGGTAGCAAGTGCGCCGTCAAAAGCGATATTTGATATTGATGAAGCCTCGTTTGACACCTACCTTAGACTTTACAATGATGAAGGGGCGCGCATAGCCTCAAATGACGATAGCAGCACGTCTTATGGTCAAGGTGGCAGTGTTAGTGGCTTAGACTCTTTTCTTACTTATGATTTTACTGCTGCAGGCACGTATTATTTAAAAGTCTCTCGTTTTTCAGACTCGCCGATAAGTGATGGCAACAGTTATGTGCTGCACATGTCGATTGAACACATTAATGGCGATCTTGACGATGATGGCTTGCCTGACAGCTGGGAAAGTGAATACGGTCTTGATAATTCCGATCCATTAGATGCCGGTTTTGATAATGACCAAGACAGCTTAACTAACATACAAGAATATACGTTCGGCACTAACCCCATTGTTGCTGATACTGATGACGATGGCTTAACTGACGGCGAAGAAGTTAATGATCACGGCACCTCACCGTTAAATAGTGATACTGATGGCGATGGTTTAACTGATCATGAAGAGATCACGACTTATTTATCAAATCCACTTTCGATGGATAGCGATGCCGATGGACTGTCCGACGGCGATGAAGTTAACCTATACAATACCAATTTATTGTTAGCTGACAGCGATAGTGATGGCTTAGCCGATGGTTTTGAAGTTGAATTTAACTTCGACCCTAATGTTGATGCAGGTGAAGGTGATATTGATCACGACAATGATAATTTAAGCACCTTAATTGAATTTCAAATTGGCTCTAATCCTCATGTTCAAGATACTGATGCCGACACACTAACTGATGGCGACGAGTATTTAATCTACCTAACCAACCCGTTAAGCGCAGACAGCGAAAATGACGGTATGCCAGATGGTTGGGAAATTGCTTTTGGTTTAGATCCATTAGTTGATGATAGCAATGGCGATCTCGACGGTGATAGCTGGAGCAATAAAAAAGAATACCAATATCAAACCGATCCAACTAATGCAGCTGAGTTTCCAAACGTTATTGAAGCCTACGCAGTTAATGAAAATAACGAATTACATTTGTTAGAGCTGATTACGGGTGAAATCCAGTTAATTGGCACAGTATCTACGTCAGCAATTTCAGGGCTTACCTTTGTTGAAAACCACCTACTTTATGGGGTAAACCCATTAACGGATAGTTTGTATTCTATCGATACCACTACGGCTGAAGCACAATTAATTGGTGCGCTAGGCGTTGATATTAGCGAAGCCGGACTGACTTTTGATAATAACAATCGCCTGTACATGGTAACTGGTGGCAGCGATGGTCATTTATATACCTTAGACACCACAACCGGTAGTGCTGAGTTAGTGGGCGCATTTGAAGCCGACAATATTGACGCGGTTTCTTGGGACGGTGTTTCTATGTGGGCGCTTAGTTCTGATGGACAAAATAGCCTGTATAAAATAGATCGTAATTTAGCTACGTCGAGCTTTTTTGGTGAAATTGAAGGGTTAACTCTTAACAAACAAGCAGGCTTAACCACCGATATTTACGGCAACTTATGGGGAATGGACGAAGACGGCATTCTCTTTATGTTAGATAAAACAACCGCAACCATTACTGAGCAATTTCACATTGGCGTCGGATTTGAATCTATTGCGGTGGATTGGTTAATTGATAGCGATAACGATAGCTTGCCTGATTTCTGGGAAGACCAGCATGGTTTAGATAAAAACGACCAAACGGATGCGATCAATGACAACGATGAAGATTTGCTGAACAATCTAAGCGAATACCACAGTGGCTCTGATCCGCATGATGCTGACAGTGATGATGACTTATTATCTGATGGAGAAGAAGTTCATACCTACAATACCAGCCCACAAAACAGTGATACTGATAACGATGGTTTAGACGACTATCAAGAGGTGGTGACTTATCAAACGAATCCGTTAATAACGGATAGCGACAATGATGGCTTGTCCGATTATGAAGAAGTTACCCGCTACCAGACCAATGCAAACATGCTTGATACTGATGAAGATGCAATGCCTGATGGTTGGGAAGTAAGAAACCACTTAAACCCGTTAATTGATGATAGTGCGTTAGATTTTGACGGCGATGGCGTGAATAACTTAGCCGAGTTTATAGCGGGTACGCCACCGGCGTTTTTTGTGTTAGCTGAAATTGAAGACAATAACTCGATTGAGCAGGCGCAAAATATAGATACCAACTTTAATTTACATTTTTCTGAAGATATTGGCGACACTTCAACCAATACATCAGAAACCATTCCCCATGTCACTATTATTGGCAGTGGTGACAATAGCCTAGATTATTTTAGTTTTACTGTTAGCACTGTGCCTTCAACTGTAGTTTTTGACATAGACTATGGCGCAGGTGGTTCCGGCTCATTTGACAGTTATTTACAACTTTTTAATAGTGCTGGCGTTAGGTTAAGCAGTAACGATGATAGCAGTACTTCTTATGGTCAAGGTGGCAGCGCTAGTCGTTTAGACTCTTATATAACCTATACTTTCAGTGACGTTGGAACTTACTACATTGAAGTGTCGAGGTTGCCTGTTTTTCCTATTCCATTGGGTGATAATTACCAGCTACAAGTATCATTAACCGATGCTTTACTTGATTCCGACGGTGACGGTTTACCGGATCGATGGGAAAACTATTACGGTTTAAATAGCAATGATGCAAGCGATGCAAATTTAGATAGTGACGGTGATAATGTCACTAACCTAGATGAATACTTTTTGCAGATTAACCCTTTGTTAGCCGACAGCGACAATGACGGTTTGCCAGATGGTTGGGAAATTGACAATCAACTTAGTCCAAGAAGCGCGTTAGATGCTGAATTAGACCGAGATGACGATGGTCTATCTGAATTGCAAGAATACCAGCTTAATACCAATCCATTGTCACAAGATACCGATGGTGACGGGGTATTCGATAGTGAAGATACTGCACCATTAGACGATACTGCAGGTGAAAATTTGGCGCCTGTTTTTGCAGATATTGCTACATTAACATTTGAAGCCACTGGCGAATTTTCTTACCTCGAATTACCGACGCCATTGGTGACTGACAATAATGCAAATGTACCGAATGTAACACTAGCAACGCCTGGCCCTTATCAACTTGGCGAAAATCAAATAGAGTGGTTAGCCACAGATTTTGTCGGCAATGAGCAAACAGCAATGCAAACGATCATGCTTGTTGATACTACTGCACCAGAACTTAATAACATTGTTGTGCCTAATGTCAGTGGGCAAGGACTGCTGACAGATATTAGCCAAGCAGTTAGCAACAGTATTTATGCTTATGATGCGGTTGACGGTTATATTTCTCAAGCTGAAATTACTAGTGACGCCATTTTAGCTCCGGGTGCACATCAAGTTTCAATCGTGGTAAGCGATAGTAGCGGTAACCAAGCCTTTGCCGACATCGATGTATTTGTATTGCCGCAATTGCAGGTTGAACCTTACGTTACTGCTGTTGCAGGCGGAACTGCGTCAATTAAACTGAGCTTAAATAGCGCATTTGGCGATGACTATTTCACCGATTTTTATTTTGAATTAAATGGCTTAACAGGTGATAACTCATTAGGTTGGTTGAACTTTGTCGGCAATGAAACTCAATTAGAATTTATTATTCCTGAAACCGCAGTTGCAGGCGATACTTTAGCTTTTGTAATACACAACGTTATTGGCGCAAGTTTTGCCGAAAATAGAGTCAGTGTTATTGAAATTGTTGAAACGAATACCGCGCCGACTTTGCATCTTGATATTAGTCAAAACAATAATAATATCGTTGTTGCGGACCAACAAGACGGTGAAGTCACCTTTAATTTAACGGTTAGTGATCTGCATAATGACGCTGTCGCCATAGCATGGTCAGCTGATCAAGCCTTGCTTGCAGCGTCGAGTACGCCACTTGATACCCAGTCTTTTATCTTTGATCCAAGTAATGTTGCTGTTGGTAGTTATCAAGTGAGTGTGCTTGTCAGCGAAACATCGACTACTGAGCAACTTTCTTCAACTGTTAATCTGCAGTTAGAAATTGTTGATTCTAAACCGATATTAACTAATGCTGACTCGGATAACGATGGTGTAAGTGATATTAATGAAGGTTTAACCGATTCGGATAACGACGGTATTCCTGATTACTTAGACAATAATGCGGTTGCAAATCAATTACCGTTAAACGATGTGTCAACAGTTCTGCAATCAGTTGCTGGAACCCAGTTAACCTTAGGTACTATTGCGCGTTTATCTAAAGGCTTGTCAGCCGATAGTGCGGTAATTACTACTGAAGACATCGTTAATGCCGCCAATAAAGGTTTGCCAACCATAACAACTGATGACCTGCATTATGTTGCAAATAGTGCGCTGATTAATTTTGTTGTTAGCAGCGATAGCGGTGTGATGGACAGTGCCACTGTGGTTATTCCTTTAGCCGATCAGCAGTATATTGTTGAAGATGCTATTTATCGAAAATACTCACCAACTTTAGGTTGGTTTGATTTTGTGATTGATGACAACAACAGCCTTTATTCTGCGGAAAAAGATGATCGTGGTAATTGTCCTCAACCAAATTCTGAGCGTTATATCGCGGGTTTAACCGTAGGGGATCACTGTATTCAATTGATCATTGAAGATGGCGGTCCAAATGATATTGATGGGCTAAAAAATGGTCAAATAGAAGACCCCGGCATGATCACCCGATTTGTTAATCAAGTACCAAGTTTTAGCTTAGTTGAAGAACTTAGCGCAAATGAAGGTGACAGTGTTGTACTAACGGCAACTGATATTATTGATGTTGAAGATGATCAGCTAAGTTATAGCTGGCAACAATTAACTGGGCAAACCGTTGTCTTTAGCGGCGAAAACAGCCACGAGTTATCTTTTACTGCGCCAGATGTTAGTACTGTTGAGCAGCTAAGCTTTGAGTTCACTGCTGCTGATGCATACAGCAGCACGACTAGCACAATAACGATTACCATTAACCCTGTTGCCGAGGTACCAACCACGCCAACAACACCAGGTAATAATGCAACAAGCTCAGATAGTGGTGGTGGTTCATTAACGTTAAGTATGTGGTTATGGTTATTAATGCTGAGTTTAGTGCGTAATCGAAAAGCTAAAATATAACCTGAAAATAGCTTAATTAATTGATCAAGCCACCAAAATTATTTGGTGGCTTTTTTATTACTTGGCGACTCTGGTCAGTGTTCTTAGTGCTGAAGGTAGCTTATTAAACATCAGTTTAAAGTGACGACTAAAATAACTGTGATCGGTATAACCCGACTGATAGGCAATTTCTGCAATCGGCAAGTTGGTTTCAATGAGTAATTTACGTGCGTGCTCTAAACGTACTTCACGAATAAATTGTTTGGGTGTTTTGGCAAGGTGCTTTTTAAAACGGCGCTCTAAGGCGCTGACCGAAATATGCGTGATTTCAGCGAGCTTCTCGATGCTAATTTCTTGATGAAAATGTTGATGGATATAGGTTACTGGCGTATTTAATTGTTCAGCAGCAGAAAGTGTTTTAACGGTTTTTTGTAAATGTCGGGTATAACCATAAGAGCCGATAATACTTCCGTGGTCATCAAAAAGCGGTCTTTTGGTGGTTGAATACCAAGCAATTTGTCCAAAATTGTCCATATTGAGCTCTAATCGTTCAGTCACTAAATCGCCTGTCATTACTTTTTTGTCATCAACCATAAACTGATTAGCAATATGAGCAGGAAAAAAATCAAGGTCTGATTTACCAATAATTTGCTCAACAGCTTTACAATTCATGTGATTTACAAGTAATTGATTTCCGTATACAAAGTCGCAGTTTTCGTCTTTTATCCAAAATAAAATATCGGGCAAAATCTCAAGTATGTTTAGCGCTTGTCTTACGGTGAGTTGCTGCATTATTTGACAGGTCGTCATGGCTAATTCTCTTCATTTTTTATACCACAATAGCAAAGTTGAAAATAAGAGAACACCGAATTTGTTGCATAAGTGACCGATTTCATCTTACCGCTAATCAATCGGCTTTCGATACACTCAATTCAATGGTGCTTTTAATATAAAACAAAAATTAGAGAAAACTATGGCAACTGTGGCAAAACGTAAGTTAAGAATGGGCATGATAGGCGGGGGCAGTGGCGCATTTATTGGTGCTGTGCATCGCATTGCAGCACAAATTGATGGACAAGTAGAATTGGTGTGTGGCGCATTTAGTGCCGATCAGCAACGTAGTAAAGACTCTGGTGAACAGTTGTTTTTACCGAGTGAACGCTGTTATGGCTCGTACGAAGAAATGATCATCACCGAGCAAGAACTACCTGCTGATCAGCGTATGGAGTTTGTCGTGATAGTGACACCTAATCACTTACATTACCCTGCCGCTAAGCTTGCCCTTGAAGCAGGTTTTCACGTATTAAGTGATAAACCAGCGACCCTTTCTTTAGCGCAAGCGCTATCGTTAAAAACTATTATCGAACAAAGCAATTGTTTATATGGTTTAACCCATACTTACACCGGCTATCCGTTAATTAAACACGCTCAAGAATTAGTGGCAGACAATACGCTTGGCACTGTTCAAAAAATAGTTGTTGAATATCACCAAGGCTGGCTGGCCGACCAAGAGGCTGAATCAGGTAAACAAGCAAGCTGGCGCTTAGATCCAAGCCAAAGTGGTATCAGCTGTTGTATGGGCGATATTGGCGTACATGCTGCTAACTTAGCTGAATATGTTTCAGGGTTAACCATTAGTAAAATGTGTGCCGACTTAGTGCCTGTGGTACCCGGCAGGCAACTTGATGATGACGGCACGGTATTACTTAGGTTTAACAATGGTGCCAAAGGCGCGTTATTAGCCAGTCAAATAGCCGTAGGTGAAGAAAACGGGTTGCGTTTACGTATTTATGGCGATAAAGCGAGTATCGATTGGTCGCAGCAAGAACCCAATACGCTTTGGCTTAAATTTAATGATCAAGCTAGTCAAATGATCCGCACAGGTGTCGGGCAATTTAGCAGCCGAGTACAAAGTGCGATACGCACGCCAGCAGGGCATCCAGAAGGGTATTTAGAAGCCTTCGCTAATATCTATGTCAATTTTGTTGAGCAAGTACGACTTTTTCAACAAGGTGAACTTGATGCGGCAAGCCAAGTTGATGTGCCCGATATTGAAGATGCAATTCGCGGCATGGCGTTTATTGAAAATGCTGTTGCCGCCAGTAATAGCGACCAAAAATGGCATAACTTCACTATTTAAACTGAACAACAATAACAACAGATTTTTAACAAGGTAATAATAATGAAACAGATAAAAGGTCCGGCTATTTTTCTCGCCCAATTTATTGGCGATGAAGCACCATTTAATAATTTACCCAATATTTGCCAATGGGCGAGTGAACTTGGCTACAAAGCGATCCAACTTCCGACTTGGGATGCTCGTTTATTTGATCTAGAAAAAGCGGCGAAAAGTAAAACATACTGCGAAGAAGTTCAGTCAATTGTGGCGAATGCAGGTTTAGAAATAAGTGAACTATCAACCCATTTGCAAGGGCAATTAGTGGCGGTGAATCCTGCTTACAATGAAATGTTTGACGGTTTTGCTGCGGCTCATGTACAGCAAAATCCAAGTGCGCGCACCGAATGGGCGATTGAGCAACTCATGTTTGCTGCGCAAGCAAGTAAAAACTTAGGCTTAACGGCGCATGCGACGTTTTCAGGCGCTTTGCTTTGGCATACGGTTTATCCATGGCCGCAGCGTCCAAGTGGTTTAGTTGAAACCGGTTTTGCTGAACTTGCCAAACGTTGGTTGCCGATATTAGATGCTTTTGATGAAGCTGGCGTTGATGTTTGTTATGAACTGCATCCAGGAGAAGACTTACATGATGGTGTTTCATTCGAGCAGTTTTTAGAAGCAACCAATCATCATCCTCGCGCTAATATTTTGTACGATCCAAGCCACTTTTTATTGCAACAACTCGACTATTTGGCGTTTATCGATATTTATCATGATCGCATTAAAGCCTTTCATGTTAAAGATGCTGAATTTAATCCGACCGGAAAATGCGGTGTTTATGGTGGTTTTCAAAACTGGCAAAACCGAGCAGGGCGTTTTCGTTCATTAGGTGATGGCCAAATAGATTTTTCTGGCATTTTTAGTAAATTAACCCAGTACGGTTTTGAAGGCTGGGCAGTGCTAGAGTGGGAATGTTGCATCAAAGATCCGCAAGTTGGCGCACAAGAAGGTGTACCATTTATTAATCAGCACCTGATCAAACCAACAGAAAAAGCCTTTGACGATTTTGCCTCTGCAGGGCAAGACGAGGTGTTAAATAAAAAGATACTTGGCATATAACGAATAACTAACCAATAAACAGCAGGGGAAAATAATGACGATAACAACAAACAACCCTAATATTTTTCGATTGTGTTGCCTAGCGCTTACGGTAACTGCAATGACATTTGCGATTCGCGCTGGCATATTAGGCCAATTAGGTGTCGACTATCAATTAACTGGCGCGCAATTGGGCTGGGTAAATGCAATGGCCTTTTTAGGCTTTCCTATTGCAACTATGGTCGGTGGCGCACTTTATAACGCCTTAGGTGCACGTAAGTTAATAGCATTAGCGTTTATTTGCCATATGCTAGGTTTAATTTTAACTATTACCGCAGGCGGTTTTTGGGGCTTATTGGTTTCAACCTTTTTTATTGGTTTTGCCAATGGCGCGGTTGAAGCAGGTTGTAACCCCTTAGTGGCAGAGCTGTCACCTAACAACAAAGTAACTATGCTCAACCGGTTCCATGTTTGGTTTCCGGGCGGTATTGTTATTGGCGCTTTAGTGTCGAGTGCAATGACTCACTTTGGTTTGAGCTGGCAATTGCAAGTGGCGGTTATTCTTGTGCCGACAATTATTTACGGTGTGTTGCTATTAAAGTCTGAATTTCCGGCAGCGGTCGAGAAATCCCATTCAACCGCGGAAAATTTCAAATATCTATTTTCACCGCTGTACCTATTTTTGCTGTTATGTATGGCATTTACCGCGACGACCGAGTTAGGAACGCAGCAGTGGATTGAACGCATTTTGTCGTCTTCTGGTGCATCACCTATGTTAATACTTGCGCTAATTACTGGCTTAATGGCCGTTGGTCGATATTTTGCTGGTCCTTTAGTCCATAAGTTAAATCCAACGGGTGTATTGCTAGCTTCAGCAGTATTAGCGGCACTTGGCATTTACATGATGGGTAACGTACAAGGCAATAGTATTTATTTTGCCGCAATATTATTCGCAATTGGTTGTACTTATTTTTGGCCAACGATGATCGGCTGTGTTGCTGAATATCAACCAAAAACCGGTGCATTAGGCTTATCGCTAATTGGTGGTGTTGGTATGTTTGCGGTTAGCATGTTTAATCCGGTTATTGGTGGTTGGATTGATAACGCGCAGCAGCTTGCCCAAAGTCAGCAGTTAACTGAGTTACAAACCGAAGTGGCCATCGGGCAGGCAGTATTAGGTAATTTATTATTGTTCCCTGTAGTGCTTATTTTTGCCTTTGCAGGTTTGTATTGGCTGATCAACAAAAAACAAAGCAAGTGTCAGCAAGATTCAACACGATTGAATTTGGCAGGGAATGAACATGACTAATCAGTCTACTAATACCGAGCAGCTCAATAACTCGCGTCGGCATTTTATTCGCCAAGCAGGGATTAGTTTAAGTACGTTAGCGGCGTGCTCGCTAGTTGCTGGTAATAGTATTTCAACGGCAATGGCTTATACCTTTAAAAGCAATAGTGCCGACAGTGACGGGTTTGTATTTAGCCAAGCGCAGATGCAGACTCTTGAACATATTGCCGCAACAATATTACCCAAAACCGATACACCAAGTGGCGCTGAACTTGATTGCCATGGCTTTATTGATCATCAATTAAAGTATTGCCACACAAGGGATAAGCAGCAGCAAGCCGTGAAAATAATTAAAAAGATTAATCAATATTGCCAAACATATTATCAGCAAGGTTTTGCTGAGTTAGCGAGTGAAAAACAAACACAAACACTGAACAGTATTGAAGCTGAACAAGGTTTTTCTGCCATTGAAAAACAGCAGTTTAAGTTTGTTAAAGCGTTACTTGTGTTTGGCTACTTCACCACTGAAGTAGGCGCTACCCAAGCGCTCAATTACCAAGCGGTGCCGGGTGGTTTTACTGGCTCTATTTCGTACAACGAGCAAAGTAAAGCATGGGGCTCGCTAGGGTTTTATTAATTCCGGTAGAGAATAAAAAATGAATGAACAACTTTATATCAATGAAACAAAAGAAACGTTCGATGTACTTGTTGTCGGCTCTGGCATTACCGGTGGCTGGGCGGCAAAAGAGTTTTGTCAGCGCGGTTTTAAAACCTTAATGATCGAGCGCGGTCGAGTGGTTGAACACCGCAAAGACTATATTGGTGAAGGTAAGGGACCGTGGCAATTTCCACATCGAATGAAGGTCGATAATTTATTGCAAGAGCAGCAATATAAAGTACAGAAAAAATGTTATGCCTTTAACGACGCAACGAAACATTTTTTTGGTAATGACCAAGAGCTGCCTTATACCACCAAACCAGGCACTAAATTTGACTGGATACGTGCGAATCAGCTAGGAGGTAAGTCGTTACTTTGGCATCGGCAATCATATCGGTTTAGTGATTTTGATTTTAATGCTAACAAAGCCGATGGACATGGTAACGATTGGCCGATCCGCTATAACGATTTAGCTAAATGGTATAGCCATGTGGAAAAGCATGCCGGCATTAGCGGTAGTTACGAGCAACTTGCACAGCTACCTGATAGCGAGTTTTTGCCAGCGTTTGAACTAACTGTGCCAGAGCTTTCGTTTCAAAAAGCGATGAAACAGCATTTTCCAGACAAACCCGTGATTATTGGTAGAACGGCACATTTAACCAAGCCGACCGAGCTTCATATCAGTCAAGGTCGAGGTCAATGTATGGCGCGTAACGAGTGTCAAAAAGGTTGTTCATTTGGCGCCTATTTTTCTACTCAAAGTTCAACCTTGCCTGCAGCGGCGGCGACCGGTAATTTGCATATTGCGCCTAATAGCGTGGTTCATAGCCTAATTTACGACGAAAAAACCAATCGCGTGAAAGGGGTTAAGGTGATCGATAACGACACACTTAAAACCCGTGAGTATTTTGCTAAGGTGGTATTTTTGTGTGCCTCAACCCTAGGCAGTACTCAAATATTGTTAAATTCAACCAGTAAAAAATTCCCTAATGGTTTAGCCAATAGTTCTGGTGTATTAGGCCATTACCTAATGGACCATAATTATAACGCCGTGATTAGAGGTGAGTTTGACGGCTTTGACGATGAATATTATTCAGGACGCAGACCGACAGGATTATATATACCAAACGCACAATACCGACCTGACAAATATCGTAAACACTATCTTCGAGGTTACGCATTATCGGGCTCAGCGGGCAGGGGGGATTGGCGAGGTAGCGCTTGGCAAGACGGAATAGGCAAAGACTTTAAGCAAAAACTAACACAAGCAGGTCCTTGGTATATGTCGTTAATGGCACAAGGAGAAATGCTACCGAGGTTCGAAAATCAAGTAAGCCTTCATCGCACAAAAACTGACAAGTGGGGCATACCGCAGCTGGAAATTAACTGCCAATGGTCACAAAATGAAATTGACATGATGGAAGATGCGGCGGAAGTTGGCAAAGACATGATGATAAAAGCTGGCCTTAAAAATGTGCGCAGCTTTACCACAACGAAAGAAGGTGCACCGGGGTTAGCAATTCATGAAGTTGGTACGGCTCGAATGGGACGTAATGCAAAAAGCTCGGTACTTAATGGCTATAACCAGAGCCATGATATCCCCAATTTATTTGTTACCGACGGCGCAAGTTTTTGCTCAAGCGCAGTGGTAAACCCATCACTTACTTTTATGGCATTAACGGTGCGAGCTGTTGATTATTGTGCTCAAGAAATGAAAGCGAAACGTATATAAGGACACGAATGAAACGACTAATTAAACCAATACTATGGGCTAGCTTTTGTACATTATTAACCGCCTGTAGCCACGGTACCAAAGAAAGTGAAATGAAAACAATGCCAAAACTTAGTGTACAACTATGGTCAGTAAAAGATGTGATTAAAACCGACTTTACCGGCACGCTTGAACAACTAGCTGCAATGGGGTTTGAGGGAGTTGAGTTTGCTGGCGAATTTGGCGTATATAAAGACGATCCGCAAGGACTAAAGCAGTATTTATCATCGTTAAATTTACAAGCAAGTGGCGCACATGTTTCATTTGAGCAGCTAAACGACGACAACTTTACGAAAACCGTTAACTTTTATCAGCAACTTGGCGCTGAAACGTTAATTATTGGTTGGGATGAACGTGCATGGCACCCCGAAGGTATTAAAGAGGTTGTTGCTTTGCTAAATAAGCTTGAGCAAAAACTGCAACCTTATGGCATCAAAACCGGTTTTCATAATCATGACCATGAATTTGACGACTACCTCGAACAAACCTACTGGGATTATTTAGCAAAAAATACCGGTGAAAATGTTGTGCTGCAACAAGACGTTGGTTGGACAACCTATGCTGGTAAAGACCCTGTAGATTATGTACAACGTTATCCGCAGCGTACCTATACCACGCATTACAAAGTACGATTACCCGAAGGCAGCATAGGCAAGCTTCCTATCATAGGTAAAGATACCATTAACTGGTCAGCACTATTACAAGCCAATATCGCCGTTGGCGGTACAAAATGGATTGTGGTTGAACAAGAAGAATACCCCAACGGGCTAAGCTCACTTGCAGCCGTTGCCCTATCGAAAAAAGGCTTAGATGCCTATATCGCCAACTTATAAAAATGAAAAATCCGTATTTAGCCAAGGCTAACGACGGATTTTTTTGGTTAGTTTGATGGTTAATAAGTAGCTAATTACTCAGATTTCTTTCAAAATTCACACAATTTACGGCAGGCTTGAATTTGTATAGTTGAGCCTGATACTTTCCAACCACTTATTTTTCATTGGTTTCTTCAAACATATCGCTAGCTTCTACTCGATGAATTACTCATTTCTATGGTAATTAGCTTTATGATAACAATAATAGTGTACGTTAAACTATTGTTCATTATCAGCACTTACAATGGTTGGCTTAAAAAATAGGAGAGGTAAGTCATGGATTTGATTACAACAACAGAATTAATAAATGCGGATGTCAAAAAAGAAATCTTACGTAGAATAAAAGCCGCTGAAACTGAGCATGATGTAAAGGTACTTTATGCCATTGAGTCGGGCAGTAGGGCGTGGGGCTTTTCTAGCCCTAATAGTGACTACGACGTGCGTTTTATTTATGCCCATAAAAAAGACTGGTATCTGCGCGTTGACCTAGAAGGCAAGCGTGATGTTATCGAATACCCGATAGTGGATGAAATTGATATCAATGGTTGGGATATTCGAAAAGCGTTGAAGCTATTTTGGAAGTCCAATCCTGCATTTGTCGAATGGTTGCAGTCGCCAATTGTTTATGTAGACGATGGCCATTTCGCCCAACAAGCAAAGGCTTTAATACCCAATATCGTTTCTTTACATAAAGGCATTTATCATTATCTGCATATGGCAAAAGGTAATTTTCGTGGTTACTTAAAACAAGATGTCGTGCCGTTGAAAAAATACTTTTATGTATTAAGACCCTTGTTGGCGATTATGTGGATAGAAAAGTATAACCAAGCAGCGCCGATCGAGTTTGAAATATTGCGCCAGTTAGTTGCTAACAACAAAGTGTTGGATGAGGCGATAACAGAATTATTAGCTCGCAAACGTGTAAGTTTAGAAAAAGAATATGCGCCAACCGTGCCTGTGATAAATGAATTTATCGAATCTGAGTTACAGCGCCATGAAAACTATATCGCAACCAACAAAGAACGCGATGCCGAATTTGATTCACTAAATCGGTTGTTTAAAGCGGTTTTGGAAAGAAATGATAATTGCCCTAGTTAATAATGAAGTACTAAATAGGGCAATTTTTATCAGTTTGAATTGTAATAGTTCGGAGTCGATGTGGTTTGTAATTTTTACCGACACATTCTGCGTTTAATAGCCTAATAAATCTTAACCCTCGAGCTTAAAAAAGTAATTACCAGTGCCATTAACACCAACAATTCTTAAAACATACTCACCTTGTTGAGCTGAATCTAAGTCCCATTGAAATTTACGTTTTGACTGCGTAGTTCCTGAACGAAGTATTCGTTTGCCGATGCTATCATATAACTCAAGTCTGTACGTTACATTGTTTCTCTGCGGTTTGGCCGTAATTTTATATGCTGCGTTACTCTTAAAAATTATTTTGTATTCTGCATATGTTCCGCGTGATAGTCCGCCTGATATTGAGTCGTTTAGACTGATAATATTACTTTTTGATATTAGCTCTTCAGGTGTCGCAACTGTCTCAACTTTAAAGTTAAACATACCGCTCTTTGACACGCCTACAATTCTCAATGTGTATTCGCCAGCCTTGGTAACACCAACTCCCCATTCAAGTTTTCGTTTTGATTGTTCAACATTTGAACTAAACAGTTCATTGCCTGCATCATCCAATAAAGTTAGTTTGTATTTGACATTTTTTTGCTGTGGTTTGGCAACAATATTGTATGCAGTGTTGCCTTGAGCTAGTATTTTGTATTCTGCATATGTTCCATGAGATAAACCACCGGAAATTGAAGCATTTGTACCAATTACATTACTCGGCGATAGCAACTCCTCAGGAGTGGCAACGGTATTAACAGCAAGGTTGTATTCACCAGAGCCAGACACACCGACGACCCTTAATGTGTATTCACCAGCTTCGGTAACACCAATTCCCCATTCAAGTTTTCGTTTTGATTGCTCAACATTTGAACTAAACAGTTCATTGCCTGCATCATCAATAAAAAATAGTTTGTACTTAACATTTTTTTGCTGTGGTTTGGCAACAATATTATATGCGGTGTTGCCTTGAGCCAGTATTTTGTATTCTGCGTACGTACCACGTGATAAACCACCAGAAATCGAATCATTTGTACCAATTACATTGCTCGGAGATAGCAACTCCTCAGGGGTGGCAACAGTATGAATAGCAAGGTTATATTCACCAGAGCCAGACACACCGACGACTCTTAATGTGTATTCACCAGCGTCGGCAACTCCAACTCCCCATTCAAGTTTTCGTTTTGACTGCTCAACATTTGAACTAAACAGTTCGTTGCCTGCATCATCAAAAAAATATAGTTTGTATTTAACATTTTTCTGCTGAGGTTGTGAAACAATATTGTATGCGGTATTTCCTCTGGCCAGAATTTTCACCTCTTGCACATCACCCTCAGATAAAGTGCCTTTCGACTCTATTTTGTCGGGTTTCAAATTGGTTTGTGTTTGAGGTTTTTCATGAGCAGTAACAGAGCTTGAAGCTTGAGTGTTGCTTTGTTGAGTGTTATTTATGGCGCTGACTTCTCCCATCTCTATTTTTTCTTTATCTGTAACGTAGCGTAAAATGACACGCTTTGATAAGTCGGCCATAGTATCCATTCGTAATACTTTTCCAATATCGCCTTCAACAGATAACAGCATGCCAATAGGGTAGTCGCCTACAGTAACAATGGAGCCGCTCATGCCTTTGCGGAACTCTTTATTATTTTTAAGTTTTATATCAAATGTAGCGTCTAACGCTTTATCTGTAATTTCAATATCAAATATTTCTATGCGACCTTGTTTATGCTTATAGTTCAGTCTGCCAGCCCTGACCACGTCAAGTATGGCGTCTACACGCTCACCACCACCTTTCCAGCTACTTTCTTCACATGCGCTAGCGTCTTCTAATTTCGCTATGGCTAAATCTTGCGGATATGTATTGATTAATTCAGCTCTAATTCGTTTTCGTAACCTTGTTTCTACGAGTGCGGCTTTGGCTCCTGTTATTACATGAGCAGGTGTATATAAAAAACAACTTGAGCCTGCCTTTCTTAAAATACCTTGTCCTTCTTGATATTTTGTTCTTACATAAGCGTCAGATGCAATCGCTAGCTGAGTGCTGGTATTGAAGACAAACAAGGTTATTAAAGTGGTAAAAATATACTTAATTTTTATTGTTACCATATTTATTCTTCTCTTTGTTTTTCATCAGAATTTGATTTAGCGGCAAAAGATAGCCTGATTAATGTGGTTACTAAGTACATCAATAAGTGTAATACGACGATGCTCGCGCTAAGTACTATTGCCAAAACATTGTCGCTATAAATCCGCTCAAAAAAGCTTATGCTTATTGGTGTTCCTTCGTTTGGGGCAAAAGGCTTAACAATTCTTATCTCGCCACCTTCTCTTCTAAAAACAGTATCCATGTATTCAGCATCTAAATTAGCTATTACCATGCCCATCGCTTTTTTGCTTTGATTGGAGGACAAAATGGCAGTATCTCCAGTGCTAAGAATGGTGGACGGTAGTGAAATTGAATCTTCAAAAATAAAGCTTTTATCTTTAACTTGAATTTCTCCACTTTTAAGTAGCGGTGGCATAGTTTCTGTTGCGTAACTTAGTGGCGAACCTATTGTTACGTCACCAACCATAAACATAATGAATTTTTTTTGATTTTCATTAAGTTCAACATCAATTGTGACGTCTTGCTTAATTTCGCATCGTCCTTTTTTTGAAATGAGCTGAGCTACCTTAGTTCGCTCTCCTGACGGAGCATTAATCCCTATTTCAATGGTGTTGGGAGGTATAAATAAAAGATTAACAAGGCTATCTTTGTATACTTTAAGCTCACCTTTTTCATACCACTCGCCTTTCACTAATTTGGCACAATTATCAATCGTGTCATAGAGTTTGAACTTCCCTAAGTTAGTATCTTGAATCGATGTTTCAACAGGCGAATAACTAACAATTTGTGTTTCCGCTTGGATAGAATACTCAGTGTGAGCATCAAGCTTAGTAAAAAAAGCTTTCGCTAGAACGGTAAAGAAGAATGCTATGGTCAATAGTGCGACGACAGCTAATATTAAGGCTTGTTTAATTAGGTTTTTAGACAGTACCCAACCCATTAAAGAGTCGAATAATGGTTCATCTTTTGATTCATGTGTCATTGATATTCCAAATTACGTAGTCTTTACCTGCGCTTTTTTTATCTGGGCTAAATGTCACGGTAGCTTGCTTGTCTAAGCTATGTTTTTTTATGCTACACAAATGATTAAATACTCTTGTCAAAGAAGCTTGTATTCTCGTACATTGATTGTTAATAACAGCTCCAGAGGTGTTTTTAAATGTGATATTTGGCGATCTGCCAGCACTGTTAATGAAAAATTGAAGGGAGGAGCCTGTTGGTTGCCCCCAAGACGTAGGAAATACCTCTTGCACATAGTCTCCAAACATATCTTCGCTATCTGTGTATGCGAACGCGACTAATTGATTAGCTTTATATTTTTTGATTTCTGTCGTGTAGCTACTGGGTAGCTTAATCTGTATCCACCCAACTTGTTCAGATTTCAGATTTATTTGTGTTTCAGCAGTATACTTACCATCTATGCTTGCCAATATAATATGAACAGTTGGTGTGGGATTGGGGACAAATATATGTAAGCCATTAGGTTCGACAAATTTACTATTACCGTCTACATAAGATGAGGCTAATACTGAGCCACTTACATCTACGCTTTGTGAGTAGTTTTCAGTGAAGTTAGAAGCGTTAATTTCGATTATAGTTTTGGAGTAACAACAAAAACTAACGGTAAAAAGTAATGTAATAAAAAAGCGTGGTAAAGAATTCACATTGGCATTCCTTTGCTCACAAAGTATACGCCTCATTCTGAATGAAAGTGTAAAGAAAATCAAAAATATCAGTGCTTGTTCAGCACACTTTCTCCATTGTTCGCCAGCAAAAACTACGAAACTGTTTTTTAATATTACTGTCTAGTTTAATAAATAGCTGCTTTGTTCTTAAGAGAATAAAAGGGGTCAGAGCCGTTTTAAATGGTCTTTGCTGTTTTATCTTTTAAACCGACGCTACAGTTAAATGAAATATTCAAAGCTCAACGAAGGTGAATTGGTGACTTTCGTTGTGAGTTTTTTGATATTAGCCGGTAGTCAAAAACATCAAATTAGTTTAAAAAGTGTGTCTTATTCTATTTTAATATTGAAAGTAAACACTAAACCGCCAAGCCACACGCTACGCCTGAGCTCCACGCGAACTGAAAATTATAGCCGCCTAACCAACCGGTTACGTCGATCACTTCGCCGATAAAATAAAGCCCTGGGGCTTTTTTTGCTTCGAAGGTTTTTGAGCTGAGCTCGTCGGTATTTACGCCACCTAACGTCACTTCTGCTGTTCTATAGCCTTCGGTGCCATTGGGTTTAATTTGCCATTGGTGGAAGTAGTCGCTTAAGGCCTTTATTTCGCTATGGCTCAGTTGGTTGACCGCTTTTTCTGGTACTACTTTTTCTGCAACTAACACGTCGATAAAGCGCTTTGGCAAAATTGTCGCTAATAAATTTTTAATCGACTTATTCGCTTGTTGCTCGCGCCATTGTTCAATGGTGGTCGCTAAGTTTTGCTCGGGCAATAAGTTAATGGTTATCGCTTGGCCTGCTTGCCAAAAAGACGATATTTGTAAAATTGCTGGGCCTGACAAACCGCGATGGGTAAATAAAATATTTTCTTTAAAACTGACGCCATTTTCACTGGTGACTTCACTGGCGATGCTGATCCCTGATAAACCGTCAAAGCGTTGTTTGTCGTGATCGTGCAAGGTAAAAGGCACTAATGCAGCAGTTGTGGGTAATACGTCTAGGCCAAATTGCTCGGCAATTTTGTAGCCGATTGGGCTAGCACCGAGTTTTGGCATGGTTAAACCGCCAGAAGCGACCACTAATGATTTACACTGGTAAGTATTCTCATTGGTGGTAACGGTATAGCCTTCGGCGTTTTTTTCAACCGATAGCACTTCGTTACGCAGTTTTACCTCAACGCCTGCCCATTCACATTCGGTCATCAAAATATCAACGATGTCTTGTGCGCTGTTATCGCAAAATAACTGGCCTAAGGTTTTGTGATGATAATTCAAACCGTGACGGTCAACGAGTTCAATAAAGTCTTGCGCGCTATAACGGCTAAGGGCCGATTTAACAAAGTGTGGGTTTTGACATAGGTAGTTGTCTGGCCCGGCATTTTCGTTGGTGAAATTACAGCGGCCGCCGCCACTGATTAAAATTTTTCGACCGGCTTTTTTGCCCATATCCAGCACCGCAACACTTAAGCCGCGGTAGCCAGCAGTAGCCGCAGACATTAAGCCTGCAGCACCCGCGCCAATGATAATGACATCTTTGTTTATTGTTGCCACAATTACGCCGGCGTATCTGTCATGATGCTGGCGCTAGGGCCATTTTTTGCCATTTCTGCAAGGTCTTTATCAACAAAGAATAATGCGTGACCGTCATGGCCAACTAAGTTGATTTTATCTAAAACGCTTTTGAATAAGGTTTCTTCTTCATGCTGCTCAGCAACATACCATTGTAAGAAGTTAAAAGTAGAATAATCTTGGTTAGTAAATGCTTGGTGAGCAAGACTGTTAATGCGTTCGGTGATCAAGCATTCGTGCTCATAAGTTTTCTCAAAAATATCACTTAATGATTCAAACTCATGTGGTGGCGCGTCAATCGCCCCTAAAATTGGCAAGGCTCCGGTTTCACTAACGTAGGTGAATAAACGTGTCATGTGATCCATTTCTTCTAAGGCGTGTTTGCGCATAAATTCAGCGGCGCCTTCAAAGCCTTTTTCTTCACACCATGCACTCATTTGTAAGTACAAGTTCGACGAGTAGAATTCAAGGTTAATTTGATCGTTTAATTTTGAGACCATTTCAGGTTTAAGCATTAGATTTTCCTATAAAGCGTTGTTAGGGGCAGTGTGCCTTTACTATCGATAATGTTCAAGTAATACGGGCTTAATAACGTGATTTCTTTAATGGTTTTAGTGCAATTATTTAGATTGTTGATTTTGGTAATGTTGGCGTGCGTAAATTTACGACAAACTGGAGTGATGTTTCTGGGGAGTGGAATTTTTGAAAACACAGGGGGCGGTGACAATAAAGAAAGGAAATGAATGGGATTGGGCTAGTGTTATAAATGTCACCGACCCCTTATTTTCTTTTTTTGACAAGCTCCCTTCGACAAGCTCAGGGCGAACGGAAAGTTAAATATACTCACTTGCCGCTCAGGGCGAACGGAAAGCTATAGATGTTTCCTTGGTTTGGCAGGCTTCCTTCGAAAAACTCAGGACAGGTAGGGCGAACGGAAAAGTTAAATATACTCACTCGCCTTTCAGGCTGAGCTTGTCGAAGTCTCAAACACAGGGGTCGGTGACAATAAAGAACGAAAATAACTGGGGTTGGTTAATATAATCAATGTCACCGACCCCTTCTTTTTAAACGAATGATTTATTTGAGCTTAATGGGTTTGCACAAAAAGCCTTTGTCGTGGGCACTTCGTGCGCAGTCTTTGCAAATAAAGCGTGGCTTATCAACAATATGAATTAATTCGTGAATATTGCGTTCTATGTCTTTTTTCTTCCACTTACACAGGGATTTTGCCATAACGTTATCCTAGCGAGCAATACTTCTATTGTAGAAGAATAACGTTATTTTGGCAGTATCGGCTACCAATTTACTTAACTTGCCAGTTTAAGTGTTTGTTTTATGTCCGTTACTTGGTTATTGACATCAAGCGAAATATTATTGGCAATGTCTTTTGCTTGATTCACTTCTTGATTGACCTGCTCCATTGCTTGTTCAAACGAGAAATAATGCTGGCGTTGTTCGGTGATTTGACTCAAGGTTTCTTGCGATACTTGAGCTGAAATATTAGCCTGATCGGTAACTTTTTCGGCATTGCTTTTTAATTGTTGCGCAATTTCTTTTTGTTGACTTGATGCATGCTCGATGGCATTAATCGTGTCACGTATGCTGCTACTTGCATGTTGCAGTTGGTCAAGACGTTGACTAATTTGTTGCAGCGAGTCTTGGGTTTTACTGGCGAGCTGTCTCACTTCGTCGGCAACGACCGAAAAACCGCGGCCATGTTCGCCCGCGCGGGCAGCTTCAATGGCAGCGTTTAATGCCAGTAAATTGGTTTGGTCGGCTATAGCGCTGATCACGTCAACAATTGAACCGACACTGTCGACTGAATTACCCAATTCCGTAATTGCATCTTTACCCGATTGCGCAGCAATATTGGTTGATTCACTTGCACTAAGCACTTGTTCTACCTGTGATTGGCTCGATTGCATCGACTCTTTAGTCGCTTTGGCATTTTCTACCACTTGATGGGATAAATCGTTAACGGTTTCAGTTACCACAGACAAGGCCTGCATAATTTCACCAACCGATTGCAACTGTTCACTGGTAATTTGTGACGAATTTAAAATAGTTTTTGCTTGGTTTTCCATGGTTTGCATAGCACCAGCAACAAGGTTTAATTGATTCGCTTTTTGTTTGTCTTCTTGGGCAAGGTTGTTAACCATGTCATTAAAGCTTTTTGAAATTTCACCTAACTCTGTTTTTGCGGAAATGCCGGTAATGTTGTCAACACGGCCTTGCTCAACCAGTTGCACAAAACTGTCGCGTAATTTACGTAATGGCGACAAAATAACGCGGCGCATTAACCAGTAATTAGTGATCAAAAACAGTATTAAAAAGGCAATTAAACCGCTTACAACCCAAGTGAGTTGTTGGTTCAGCGCTTCTTGGTCTTGGCTTAGTTTAGTTTCACCCGATACAATGAGTTGCTCTATTGTTTCAACTTGCTGATTAAGCTGTAATAAACCATCGCTGCGCTGCTGACTTTGTTTCAATGTTTGTGATAATTCAAACGGATAGCGATTGATAATGGAGCTAAGCTCGTCGAGTACTTCTTCGCTTAAGTCAGCGCTTTCTTCATCGTCATCAAATAATAAATCGTCTTCATCTTCATCTGATATTTCAATAATGTTAAGCAGCGGCAGGCTTTTTAACTGATTGAGTTGTTTGCTGAGAATCGCAATAGCGTTATTTACCGATTGCGTATTGTGTTGCTGTTGTTGAAATAACTGCGCTCTTGCGCTGACTAGCGTATTTAATTCATTCGCGAGTGTTACTGTTTGGCTTAAATAGTTAAGTTGCTGATCGCTTGTTAATTCGTTAGTTTGATTAACATAACCGCTTAGCGTGGCAATTAATGCGGCGATACTTTGCTCGCTATTTTTGAGCAAAACTAACGGATCGCCACTAAGTTTGCCTAAGGCGCGATATTTACCTTCAAGATCGGTTTTTAACTGTTGCGTTTGCTCAAGTATTTTTTCTTGCATGCCTTGGTCAACAGAAGCTGTTAGGTATTGTTCGATTTGACTAAGTTGTTGCTGTGCTTGGGCTAAGTCGCTAGCATCACCTGATTGCAAATAATTGCTAATGGTGCGGTAGAATTCGACAGTGGTTAACGATTTTAACTTTTGGTATTCGCCGTATTGCTGCTGGCTATCAGACAAGGTATTAACGACCTGATACATTACCGTAAGAAAAATAATGGCGAAGGTGCTAATAGCCACTACAGATAGTTTTGAAAAGCTAGATACTCGCACAGCATCTCTCCTTGTATTGCGATAATGTTTAGCGAAAACTGCTGCAGTCTATTACTTTTATATGACAGTTTTGTTACAAGTCGCTGAGAATGCTGTACTTTATTATTAAAATCTAATTTTACTTTTGTGCGATTTATTCTAGGCGGTTACCACGGCACTAATAAATACTAACCTTTAGGAATGGCTTGATTGACATAAACATCAAAACGGTTCTTTTTCATGTTAATGCTAGTTGACGGTTTTTTATTGGCTAATGGTGGCGCATAAGAAGGGCGTTTTACCACCACGCGATATTTGGCCAGTTCAAGTGCTGGCGCGAGTAAAGCATCGGCGTCTAAATCTTCCCCGACTAAACTTTGAAATACGCGCATTTCTTTTTTCACTGCGGCTGATTTTTCGCGGTGTGGATACATAGGGTCAAGGTAAATAACATCCGGTTGCTGCGCTAAATTCATCGACTCAATTGATGAGGCATGAATTAGTGACATTTGCGATTGCATCATTTCACCAATATCACTGTTTAGCTGAGCACGTTCAAGGCCATCTGCCAATAAAGCGGCAACCACAGGCATGCGCTCCATCAAGGTCACTTTACAACCGAGCGAGGCTAAGACAAAACCGTCACGACCTAAACCGGCAGTGGCATCAAGCACATGGGGGGTAAAGCCGTGTTTTAAGCCAATGGCTTTGGCAATGTCTTGGCCACGTCCGCCACCAAATTTTCGGCGATGGGCAACCGCGCCTTCAACAAAATCAACACAAATACCGCCCAGTTTAGGCTCGTCTAATTTTATCAGCTCTAAATACTGCTCGTTGACTTGCAATAAAAAGGCAAGTTCTGGGTGACTCGCTGCGGCATTTTTATCGCCAATGTAGGTAAACTTCCATTTGTTGGCAATGCGTTTGGCTTGCTCTGCGTCGGTTGAATTAACGTAAGCAACGGCAATATTATTCATGGCTTTCAACTTGAATGTGGTTATCGCCAGTAGCGTAGGCAACTAAGCGGCTTAATTGCGCTAAAGAAAAATCGCTTTCTTGTTGCCACTGATTAAAACTCGCTTGAATGGCGGCTAAGCTGCCTTTGGTTTGAATGCCGCCGCTAATAATATCGCGGCCACGAAAATAGGCTTCAATATCGCGTGTTAATAAAAAGGTATCTTTGCCTAAAGCGCGCAGGGCATAAGGGCCAGTATTGCCGCCTAATCGGGCGCCATGTTTTTTCAAATAGGCCCATAAACCAATAATGTCGTTACTAGGCCAGTTAGCGATAAATTCGGCAAAACTATGGCCGTTTTGCTGTTCTTCAAACATCATTTGCGCATTGGCTTTAATGGTTTTGACTTTGTTGAAGTTGCGAATAATTTTAGGATCAGCGGCTTTTCGCTCAAGCATTTCTTCGGGCATCATTAAGATTTTTTCAATGTTAAAACCAAAGAAACTTTCTTCAAAATCAGGCCATTTATTTTCGACAACGCGCCAAACAAAGCCCGACTGAAAAACTTTTTTAGTGAACGCAGACAGCACTCGGTCATCAGAAAGGTCAGTTAAAAAACGATCGTTATTGCCTTCGCCTAACAATAACATTAAGGCTGCTTGTCCGCCCTTACGCTCTGCCGCGCGATTGAAGATATCGTCAATACTTTCAAGAAGAGTTAAATCCATAAAATAGCGCCTAGCTGCCAAGGTTACCGAATAAAAGATGGCTAATTGTATAGTCGAATGGCGTTAGTCGCCAACTACTTTCATCAGAAGAATGCTAGAGCCTTACATGGTTACTGCATTTCTTCGAAATAATGAGCAAGTGCGTGGTAGCCTTGTTTAATATGCTCGATAAGCAAGGTGATTTTTTCCGGTTTATAGCGGGTGTAAGGGTAAACGGCAAACACACCTAATGATCGGGTTTTGTAGTTGCTTAATACACGCACCAATGCGCCACTTTGTAATTCGTCATAAATACTGCATTGCGGCACATAAATTAGGCCAATATCATTTAATGCCGCTTTTTTTAACGATAATGCGTTATTTGAAGACATGCTACCGCTTACTAACACAGACTTTTGCTCGCCGGAATCTTCAAATCGCCATTCGTTACTTCCTTCGGCTTGCAGATCATAACAAAGACAATTGTGGTGTTTCAGATCGTCAATGTTATCGAGCTTTTCAGCATTCGTTAAATAATTAGGTGACGCGCAAACCACCCAATTTGAGTCTAATAAAGGCACAGCAATTAATGAGGAGTCTTCTAATACCGCGGTGCGTATTGCCAAGTCGACACCTTCTTCTACCAAATCAATCAGCTTATTTTCTAGTCGTAATTCGATCGAGACATTAGGGTAGGTTTTGCAAAATTCGGCGATAAGATCTGCCAACAACAATTCCCCTGAAATGGTGGGTACCGACATGGTGATGTGGCCTGAGATATCTTTTGATAGTTCATTAACGGCGGTAAAGGCGTCATGTGCTTGTTGGTTAATGCCTTTGGCGTGTTTGTATAACAAGCGTCCTGCGTCGGTTAGGCTTAACTTTCTTGTGGTTCTATATAACAGCTGGGTATTTAACTCTTTTTCTAATGCTGAGATTTTTTTGCTGACTACCGTTTTCGACAGCCCGGTTTTTTTAGCCGCTTCGCTAAAAGAGCTTTCTTCAACTACTACCGCAAAAATGGCTAATTCAGACGCACCGCTCATATTGCTCTCATTATGTGTAAATTGGAAACAGTTTGTTTTTTTATTGTCAATATACAGGTAAATGGCAAAGGAGTATATTGTCAATATGAGCCATTATTAGTTAAGCCACTATACTGAGAAAGTTATGACCATACTGAATAGCCAACATTTACGACATTATCCGCAAAAGCCAGACAAAGTATATTTATACGGAACTTGCTTAGCTGATACCTTGTTTCCTGACTCTGGCATCGACGCCATTACATTGCTCGAGCAACAAGGCATCGAGGTTATATTTCCAATGGGGCAAACTTGTTGTGGTCAGCCTGCGTACAATTCGGGTTATCAAGAAGAAGCAAAAAAAGTGGCTTTGGCGCAAATTAAAGAGTTTCCGCTCGACATTCCTATTGTGATTATTTCAGGCTCGTGTGGCGGTATGATGCGTCATCATTATTTAGATCTGCTTAAAGACGAACCTGGCATTCAAGCATTCAGTGATCGCATTTTTGAATTTACTGAGTTTTTAGTCAATGTTGTGAAAATCGAACTTAATGATAAAGGCCATTATGAAAAAGTTGCCTTACATACTTCGTGTGCGGCGAGACGTGAAATGGGCGTGCATATTACCGGCCAAAAACTGTTAGGCCAGCTTGATAATGTTGAGCTTGTTGTTCATAACAACGAAAGCGAATGTTGTGGTTTTGGCGGTACCTTTTCAGTTAAACATGGCGATATTTCAGCGGCAATGGTTAACGATAAGTCAGACAGCTTACTGAACGCTGATGTGGTGCGTTATATTTCTGCTGACAATGGCTGTATGTTGAATATTAACGGCGCTCTTGAATACAAAAAAGAAAACTTGCGTGGCGAACATATAGCGAGCTACTTATTGTCTCGTGTTAATACTGCAACAGGAGAAAGCTAATTATGAGCGCACATCAAGTGAATCCTGGCGAAAGTAAATACGCAGAAACCGCCAGACAATTTCGTGAAAATGTTAAAAAAGATCTCGCCAATGACGAACTTCGGGGTAATTTTCGTGGTGCAATGAATTATTTAATGGATAAGCGCAAAAATGCTTTTCCAGACAGTAACGAGTTAGAAACGCTGCGTGAGCAATGTAAATTAATTAAGCAGCGCTGTTTGCTTAAGCTTCCTCATTTGCTTGAACAGCTTGAAGAAAACCTTACCAACAATGGCATTAATGTGCATTGGGCTGAAACTATCGACGAAGCTAATGGCATTATTGCCAAGCTGATTAAAGACAAAAACGGTTCGAAAGTGGTGAAAGGGAAATCGATGGTTTCGGAAGAAACCGCCTTAAATGACTACTTAGAAGCGCGCGATATTGAATGTTTAGAGGCCGATATGGGCGAGTTTATTGTTCAGCTTGCCAACGAACATCCTTCCCATATTATTGTGCCGGCAATTCATAAAAACAAAGATCAAGTTGCAGATTTATTTGCCGAGAAAATTTCTGGTTTTGAACGCACTAACGATGTCGATAAATTGATTAACGAAGGTCGCCGCGTACTAAGAGATAAATTTAAAAACGCCGATGTTGGCATTACCGGTGTTAACTTTGCCGTCGCAGAAACGGGTACTTTATGTTTGGTTGAAAACGAAGGTAATGGGCAAATGTGTACTGCGGTGCCTGATCTGCATATTGCCATTACTGGTATAGAAAAAGTGGTGGAATTTTTAGACGATGTGCCGCCGCTACTAAGCCTATTAACGCGCAGTGCAACCGGTCAGGCGATTTCAACTTACTTTAATATGATCAGCAAACCGCGTCAGAGCGATGAAAAAGATGGGCCGGAAGAAGTGCATCTGGTGTTGTTAGATAACGGTCGTAGTCAAGCGTTTGCTGATGACGAATTACGTCAAACTTTACAGTGTATTCGCTGTGGCGCGTGTATGAATCATTGTCCTGTGTATACCCGTATTGGCGGTCATGCTTATGGCACTGTATACCCGGGTCCAATTGGTAAAATTATTTCACCGCATATGTTAGGGCTTGAAGCGACTAAAGATTTGCCAACCGCTTCGTCTATGTGTGGCGCATGTGGAGAAGTTTGTCCGGTAAAAATTCCAATCCCCAAATTATTACAGCGTTTGCGCCAAGAAAGCGTAAAACCTAAAGGTGATGGCGCGCAAGTCATGTTAGGCCAAGGTTCAAACCGCAGCTCGATTGAAGCTATGGTGTGGAAAGGTTGGAGTTTAATGCATCGCAATAGCACCCTTTATCGAATTTCAATGTGGTTTGGCACGCGATTTAGAGGGCTAATGCCATCAAAAATCGGCGTATGGACTTCGGTGCGCTCAGCGCCAAAGCTTGCCCCTAAAACCCTGCATGAACGGGTAAATGAACGTAACAAGCAAATGAGTCGTCAAGGAGATAAACATGGTCGCGGTTAATGAAACAAGCGCTAAGTCGAGAAAAAACATACTGGCTAAACTAAAAGCACAAGTGGCTGGCGCTGATTATGACAAACTTCCTGATGAGCCAACATTTGCTTATCCAGATATTCCACATGAGCAATGCGTGTCGAAATTTGTTGATAATTTAACGTTGAATCATGCAGAAATTATCGAAGTTAGTGAACAGACCGTGGCAAGCGTTATCGAGCAGCAGCTGAAAAAACGAGATATTGGCCAACTGCTTTATGGCGCCAACGGAAAACATGCGGCAATGTTAGAAGGTTACTTCAATGATGATGCATCAACAGGCATTAAACTTGAACAATATGATTTTTTGCTAACCGATAATAAAGCGCGATTATTTGATCACTGCCCAGCGAGTTTTACCAGTTCAAAATGCTCGATTGCGGCAACGGGGACCATAGTGTTATGGCCTACAGTGGCAGAGCCTAGAACCTTATCGTTAGTGCCACCGGTGCATTTTGTCTTAGTTGACGCCAACGATATGGTCAGTGATTTTGCCACGTTGATTAAAACCCAGCAGTGGGCTGATAAATTACCTACCAATGCGCTATTAATTTCGGGCCCGTCGAAAACGGCGGATATTCAACAAACCTTAGCTTATGGCGCGCACGGGCCAAAAGAGTTGATTGTATTGTTGTTAAATAGCTAGGGTCTGTTGATCTTTCGAGGTGAAAGCAAGTTTTTATAGCCGGGTTTGTGGACGTTTTAGGTGATAAGACTGCTTATCACCTAAACGCTATTCTTGGCCTGAGAAGTTGATATGAAACGTTAGAATGAATTTTTATAAACGCTTACTTAAATTCGTAGGTATATGAAACACCTACTTTGCTCACGGTGCCGTAGTCATCGTCAGATACAAAACCAAAAACATTCATAGAATGTTGGTTGTTAAATTTATAAGTGGTGCCTGCGCCACCCCATGCATTTCTATAACCACCAGAACCCATACCGCCGCCGCCGAAGGTCATAAAGGTCCATTTGTCTGTAATAGGACGAAGCGCAAAAGCACCTAAATAACCACCATTGCTTGCGTTTTGTATCATGGTCATTTCGCTGGTTAATTCAGGCTCTGTTTCTTGAAAGGTTTCAGTTTTGTTGTGGTTAAACCCACCCGTTGCAAAAATTTGCCATTTACCAGTATCAACACCTAATTTATTTATCGGTAAAAACGTCCCTACCGAGTAGCTGTTTTTATTGCCACCATCGTCATATTCGCTGCGGTTTAATGAAAAGTTTAAAATACCAAAATCAAATAACCATGAACCGCCAATACGCCATTCGCTAGCGTCTGTGTTGGTTCTCACATTGATTTTTCTGGCTTCATCTAGCGCTAATGAACCTGAAATAGCGACCTCGTCGGTGTAATTAAAACCAAGTTTGGTGATAACTTTAGTCGGGTCATCAGGGTGTTTTTCTTCTTCAGCGTATGCGTTGGCAGCAAAATTTGCACTAGCGAGCAATACGGCAGATATAATCAATTTTTTCATAAACGTTTCTCTAAAAATGAGCTTAAACAAATTATAACGCTTAACACAGTTAAATTGGGGTTAAGGATAAAGCCATAAATGTAAAAGTATGTAACAAGTTAAAACTCTAAGGTGTAGTTAATGCCAACGCGGCTTTGGCTGCCAAAGCTGTCTTCAGAGGTCGAGTATGAAACATTAATGGTTTGCTGCTTCGGCATTTTGTAACTCATACCGGCGCCAATCCAGTGATTTTCGTAATCGTTGGAACCTCTGCCTAAACCGCCAAAGGCTTTAAATGTCCAACGTTCAGTGAGTGGACGTAACAAAAGCGTACCTACGTAACCGCCGTAATTGGTACTTTGTTGCATTATTTCATTTTGATAAGGGTCGAAGTGCTCTTTTTCGCCTTGTATTTCACCTTGATTATAATTAGCGCCCGCCATACCAAACCATAACCATTTGCCGGTATCGAAGGCCTTAATTGGCATAAAGGTACCTACTGAATAGTTGTTTTTGCTGCCGCCATCGTCATATTCACTGCGGCTTAAGTTAAAATTAACAATGCCAATATCAAATAATATCGAACCACCGAAACGCCATTCACTAAGGTCAGTATTAAAATTTCCGCCTATTTTGTGTCGTTCACCAAAGGCTAATGAGCCATTAAATTTCAAACTATTGTTGTAGCCTGCACCAACGCGAGTGATCACTTTGGTTGGGTCGTCGGCAAGCTTTTCAGACTCAGGTTGTTTAGCTGATAAGGAAAGTGGAGCAAGTAAAATAAGTAAGGGCAGTAAATAACGCATAATTCAGCCAAATAAAATGAAAACAGAGTGTGATTTTAGCTGAGCGGAAGTGGTTAAGCTGTGTGATAAATAACCGTTGCTGTTAACAATTGTGTGTCAAGGTTACGTAAAGTAATAGAGAAGTTGGAAGAGAAGCCAGCACAAGCGAGATAAGCCGCTTGTGCTGGGCAATTAAGCTAACTTGCGCAATTGTTAACTATTAATGCCATTATGGCGAAGTAGGGCGTCAATGCTTGGCTCGCGGCCGCGATACGCTTTAAATAGCTCGCTTGGTTCTTGCGAACCGCCTTTTTCTAGAATGTTGGTTAAGAAGTCACTGCCTGTGGCCTTATTAAAAATACCTTCTTCTTCAAAACGCGAAAATGCATCAGCCGATAATACTTCTGCCCATTTGTAGCTGTAATAACCGGCGGCATAACCACCACCAAAAATATGACCAAAACCATGTTGGAAACGATTAAACGTCGGTGGTTTTACTACCGCATATTGCTCGCGTACTTGGTCAAGCACATCTTGAATGTAGCTGCCTGAAACTTCTGGTGTGTAATCGGCGTGCATTTTAAAATCAAATAAACTGAATTCAATTTGACGCAACATTTGCATGGCGGATTGGAAATTTTTTGCGGCCAGCATTTTATCAAGCATCGCCTGTGGTAATGGTTCGCCCGTTTCAAAATGACCCGAAATAAAGGCAAGTGCTTCTGGCTGCCAACACCAGTTTTCTAAAAATTGACTGGGTAATTCTACCGCATCCCAAGGCACACCGTTAATACCGGCAACACTGCTGGCGTTAATTTGTGTAAGCATGTGATGAATGCCGTGGCCAAACTCGTGGAATAAGGTCACCACTTCATCGTGGGTAAATAACGCCGGTTTATCACCGACTGGGCCATTAAAGTTACAGGTTAAATAGGCTACTGGTAATTGCACGTCGCCATTGGTTAAACCTATGCGGCCAACACAGTCGTCCATCCAAGCGCCGCCACGTTTTTTCGCGCGGGCATAAAGGTCAAAATAAAAGCTGCCACGTTGCTGGTTGTTGGCGTCAAATACATCGTAAAACGTCACGTCTTTATGCCATGTTTCTACGTCGGTGCGCGGCTTTATGGTTAAACCAAATAAGCGGTGTACTACTTCAAATAACCCTGAAACCACTTTGCTTTCTGGGAAGTACGGGCGCAGTTCTTCATCTGAAATGGCATAGCGGCTTTGTTTGAGTTTTTCACCGTAATAGGCAAGATCCCAAGCTTGTAAGTCGGTTTGGTTAAATTCGTCGGCGGCAAATTGGCTTAACTCGTTAAAGTCTTGCTCGCCTTGGGTTTTCGATTTCACCGCTAGGTTTTCTAAAAAGCCTAATACTTCGTCAATATTGTTGGCCATTTTGGTCGCTAACGATTTTTGTGCGAAGTTGTCAAAACCTAGCAGCTGCGCTAGTTCATGACGTAGCTTTAATAACTCGTCCATAATTGGGCTGTTATCAAACTCACCGCCATTTGGTCCTTGCTCTGAAGCGCGAGTAACAAATGCGCCGTAGAGTTTTTCACGTAATTCGCGGTTGTCGCAATACATCATCACCGGGAGATAGCTTGGAATGTCTAAGGTAAATAAATACCCCTGTTTTTCTTGTGCCTGGGCTAAGGCTTTTGCGGCTTCTTTGGCGCTTTCAGGCAGTCCAGCAAGCTCTGCTTCATCTAAAATATTGACCGTAAAAGCGTGAGTCGCATCTAGGGTATTATTGCCAAAGGTAGAGCTTAGTTCTGATAAACGGGTCACAATTTCGCCGTAACGTTTTTTGTCGTCGTCATTTAAAGCAATGCCGCTTAATTTGAAATCACGCAGCGCGTTATCAATCACTTTCTTTTGCGCAGTATCAAGCGTGTTGTATTCGTCGCTATTGGCCAGTTGCGTATAGGCATCAAACAAACCTTGATGCTGACCAACAAACGTGCCGTATTCAGATAAAAGCGGTAGGCAAGACTCGTAAGCTTCACGCAGTTCATCGCTGCTTACTACTGAATTCATGTGTGATACTGGCGACCATAGCTTGCCTAAGACATCATCAACTTGGTCGATTGACTCAACAAGGTTTTGCCAAGTAAAGGTGGTGTTTTGGCTTAATACTTCATCTATCACTTTTTTACAGTTAGCAATGGCCTGTTCAACGGCAGGTTTTACATGTTCGGGTTTGATCTGTGAAAAGGGCGGTAAGGTAAACGAACTTAATAACGGATTGCTCATAGTTAGGTCAAATTTGCTGAATGTTAACTATAGATGTAATACCGCAAGCGGAGTTATTCAAGCTAAAAACAAAATTTATACGGTTTTTGAAAACTTTATCTGCCATCGGCGGTCTGTAAGCTAAGCGTTTATTTATAAAATGCTTACAAACTCAACCTTGAATAACCGTTAGATGACGCCCATATTTATTAGCAGACCCTTATTTAGGAATGAACCATGACTCAACATTTTGACTATATCGCCATTGGCGGCGGTAGTGGCGGTATTGCATCGGCCAATAGAGCAGCACGTTTAGGTAAAAAAGCAGCAGTAATTGAAGCGAAATACATTGGCGGTACTTGTGTGAATGTCGGTTGTGTGCCGAAAAAAGCGATGTGGTATGCCGGACAAATTGCTGATGCATTAAAATATGCTTACGACTACGGCTTTAATACCGAGCAAAAAGCCTATTCATGGGATCGCTTAGTGAAAAATCGTGAAGCCTATATTGAACGTATTCATGCCGCTTACCAACGCGGTTTTGACAGTAATGAAGTTACCGTGATTAATGGCTTTGCTAAATTTGTTAATGCCAATACCGTTGAGGTAAATGGTGAGCATTACACCGCCGAGCATATTACTATTGCTACTGGCGGCCGTCCGCAAATTCCAAACATTGAAGGTGCTGAATACGGCATTACTTCAGATGGTTTTTTTGAATTAACCGAGCAACCTAAAAGCGTTGCCGTTATTGGCGCAGGTTATATTGCCGTTGAACTTGCTGGCGTTTTACAAGCCTTAGGTAGCGAGTCGCATTTATTAGTGCGTAAAGCCAAACCACTGCGTAGCTTTGACAATATGCTTAGCGATACGTTGGTTGAACAAATGGCGAAACATGGGCCTAAATTACATACTCACAGCATTCCTACCCGTGTTGAAAAACATGACGATGGATTATTTACTGTGCATTTAGAAAACGGTAAGTCAGTAGGACCGATTGAAAAAGTGATTTGGGCAGTAGGGCGCGAGCCAGCGGTTGATAATATTAACCTTGAAGCGGCAGGCGTTGAGTTAAACGAGCGCGGTTTTATTGAAACTGACAAATACCAAAATACCAATGTACCAAATATTTATGCGGTTGGTGACAATACTGGTCGTGCCCAATTAACCCCAGTGGCGGTAGCAGCAGGTCGCCGTTTATGTGAGCGTTTATTTAACAATAAACCGTATGAGCATTTAGATTATTCAACCATTGCGACTGTGGTATTTTCTCACCCAGTTATTGGCACCGTCGGTTTAAGTGAAGACGAAGCCATTGCTGAATACGGCGAAGAGCATGTGAAAGTTTATAACTCGCAATTTACCGCGCTTTATCAAGCGATTACTGAAGATCACCGTGACCCAACCCGCATGAAGCTTATTTGTGTTGGTAAAGAAGAAAAAGTGGTTGGCTTGCACAGCATCGGCTTTGGCAGCGATGAGTTATTACAAGGTTTTGCGGTAGCGATGAAAATGGGCGCAACTAAAGCAGATTTTGACAATACCGTTGCCATTCACCCAACCTCGGCGGAAGAATTTGTCACCATGTAAGCATGGTGTGCATTGACGATACTATTTATCGTTTTATCGTTTGAGACAAAAAAAAGTTACCGATGAAATGTCGGTAACTTTTTTGTTTTTATGCCTTGGTATTTAATAACCTGAGCTTAGCTTAAATAACGTTTGGCTTTAACAGTAACGATTCATGCAATTGAGGTCTTTAAAACTTTTTTGCAGTCGCGATACCATGTTTTCTTCACCTTTGCGTAGCCATACACGTGGATCATAAAACTTTTTATTCGGGCTGTCGTCGCCTTCCGGGTTACCAATTTGCGCTTGCAAGTAGTCTTCTTTTTCTTTGTAGAAGTCTAATACCCCTTGCCAGCTCGCCCATTGAGTATCGGTATCAATATTCATTTTGATGGTGCCGTAAGAAATGGCTTCTTTAATATCACCAACATCAGAGCCTGATCCGCCATGAAAAACAAAGTCTAAACTGTGATGTGGCAAGTTAAACTTTTCAGAGACATAAGCTTGCGATTTTTTCAAAATCATTGGTTTTAAAGTGACATTGCCCGGGCTATAAACGCCATGCACATTGCCAAAAGCCGCCGCTATAGTGAAATCGGCACTGATGTTAATCAGTTGCTCGTAAGCATAAGCAATTTCATCTGGCTGGGTATACAGTTTTGAGCAGTCTAAATGGGTATTATCAACGCCGTCTTCTTCACCACCGGTGCAGCCTAGTTCAATTTCAAGGCTCATGTTTATTTTGCTCATGCGCGTTAAATACTGCGCACAAATGGCGATATTTTCTTCAAGCGGCTCTTCTGATAAATCTATCATGTGCGAGCTAAATAAAGGCTCTCCATGTAAATCAAAATAGGCTTCGCTTTGCTTAAGTAGACCGTCGATCCATGGCAATAATTTTTTTGCCGCATGGTCGGTATGTAAAATAACCGGCACATTATACAGTGGCGCGACTGCGCGAATATAATGCGCAGCAGCTGTAGCACCAGCGATGGCTTTTTCCATGCTTGGCAATTCAACACCTTTACCGACAAAAAAGCTGGCGCCACCAAACGACAATTGCAAAATAATGGGTGAATTTGCCAGTTGCGCGGCTTCTAACGCGGCATTGATTGAATTAGTACCAATAACATTGACCGCAGGATAAGCAAACTGGTGATCTTTGGCATAATTGAGTAGCGTTTTAGCCTGTTCACCGGTTACAACACCAGCAGGTACACTTTGTGATAATGGTTTCATATTGATTGCAGTATTCATACGTTTGTAAAAATTAAAGATTGATTAAACAGAATTCGGCTTACTTGCACGCTTGCGCACAAGCGTCAGTAATATTTTGCCATTGTTGGTTTTCAACCCAATCTGCTTTTGCCACCCAAGTACCGCCAACGGCAAACACATTGTTTAGCGCTAAATAGTCTTTATTGTTGCTGGCGCTAATACCACCTGTTGGACAAAAAATAATGTCGCCAAAAACAGAAGACATGGCTGATAAAAATGGAATGCCGCCTGAAAGTGACGCAGGAAATAGTTTCAGTTCGCTGTAACCATGTTCACGTGCTAGTAAAATATCAGCAGTATTTGATACGCCCGGCAATACCGGCACTGGCGAGTCAGCTAAGGCTTTTAATAACGTATCAGAAGTGGCTGGCGTAATAATAAAGTCTGCACCAGCATCAAGCGCTGCATGATGATCTTTAGCCGACAAGATAGTACCGGCACCTACTTTTAGTTGTGGCAATTGCGCTTTTATCGCTGAAATTACCGCTAACGAAGCTGGCGTTCTAAGCACAACTTCTACTAATGCAATACCTGCATCAGCCATAGCTTTGGCGATATTTACCCCTTCTTCAACGCTATTTGCTTGAATAATGGGTAATAGGGTTTGTTCTCCCATAAGCTGAGAAAATGATTTCATAGTATTCCCTTTGGAAAATATTTTAAAAATTTTGCTAATAGCGCCAGTGAATACCGACGCTACATTATGTGTTATTTAAACTTGTAGCTCTTTTTCAACAAAAGGTTGAAAGAGTTCGCTAGGCACTATTGCGCCTTTATGTTGAATAACAAAACCTGCGGCAGCCGATGCCATCTGCATGGCTTTGTTTGCGTCTAGGTTTTGCATTCTAGCGCCTAGATAGACACCATTGAATGAATCGCCGGCAGAGGTAGTATCAACAACGTTTTTAACCGGCTCTATGGCAAATTTGCTTAGCTTATTATCGACGTAAGCTAAAATGCCTGCTTCGCCATTTTTAATGATTAATTCACCAATGTCGTATTTTTGACAAAAATCGTAAACTTGCTCAGCTGTGGTTAATCCGTAAAGTTGCTCAAAATCGTCTACACCGGGTAAAGCAACATCAGCGTGTTCTAATGCTAATTCAAATTGTTGTTTCGCGTGTGCCGGACTTTGCCACATACGGGCGCGGTAGTTCGGGTCAAAAACAATTTGCACCTGTTTGCTTTTCAGTTGCCTGATAAAGGTCCAGAACTGCGCGCGATCTTGCGGATGAATGACCGCAAGCGAAATACCCGAGAAGAAAAATACATCGTCAGCGCTAAATTGTTCAACAGTGTCAGCATCAATAAACTGCATTACATCACGAGCTGCAGAGTTTTCACGCCAGTAAGTGAAACTACGTTCGCCATGCTCATCAAGCTGAATTGAGTACAGCCCAGGAATTTTAGTTGCTGAGCTAAACACTAAGTCGCAGTTGATATTTTCGCTAGCAAAATAGTCGCGCATCTCGTGGCTAAACTGGTCTTTACCTACCGCAGTGACCAAATTGACACCTGTGTTAGCAAAGGTGCGTTTTAAGTACACTGCCGTATTAAAAACATCACCGGCGAATGATTGATGCATGCTATTGGCCGAGGTTTTTCTTAACTCGACCATACATTCGCCGAACAAATAAATGTTTTTCATTGATAAAGCCTTATAACTTATGAATGTGCTTTCGATAATGGCTTATCGATAGTCTTTTTAGGTGTTAGTGGTTCAATTTTTGGAATTAATACCCAAACAGCCACCATCGCAATAATGGCAAGCGATGCACCAATCACAAATGCTGGCGTATAGTTACCGTCAGCGGTTAAAATTGGCACTAATGCGGTTAAACCTAAAGCACCTAATTTTGCCGCCATACCTGCAAAACCAGATAAAGTACCAACCGCTTTTTTACCGTATAAATCACTTGGTAAGGTTTGCACGTTACCGATAGCGGTTTGGAAGCCAAATAAAATTACCGCCATAATAATGACCGCTGTTGTTGGGCCGCCAGGATTTGCCATTGCTAATAAGGCTGGGAGCATGATTAAACAGCCTAAAGTAATAGTAAGCTTACGAGTTTTATCAACATTCCAACCGGCTTTAATGCGGTTTTGTGCTAACAAGCCACCAAACCAAGCACCAAACATGGCACCAACATAAGGAACCCAACCATAAATACCGATAGACTTAACATCCATGGCATAAACTTCGTTTAAGTAAATCGGGATCCAGAAAACAAATAACCACCAAATTGGGTCGATAGCCGCCGATGCGATAATCACGCCCCAGCTTTGCTTACGCGATAATAGTTCACCTGTAGATGGGTTATATTCTTCTTCAGAACATACATTGTTTGCATCAACTGTTTTTTGACCAGTTAATATGTATTCACGTTCTTCGTCAGTGATCCAAGGGTGATCTTTAGGTGGCGCTTTGACCAAAATAATCCATGGAATTAGCCACAATAAACCAACTAAACCAATTACTACAAAAACCATTTTCCAGCTAAAAAACACCGTTAAATAGGCAATTAATGGAATGGCGACAATGCCGCCAATGGCTGCGCCTGAGTTAAAAATACCTTGTGCTAAGGCACGCTCTTTACTTGGGAACCAGTCAGCATTACTTTTGGCTGCACCGGGCCAGTTACCCGCTTCGGCAACACCTAAAATAGCGCGGAAAATACTAAAGCTTAAAACGCCTTGAGCAAATGCGTGGGCAGCAGTGGCTAACGACCAAACACCAATCGATAATACAAAACCTAAACGTGTGCCGACCCAGTCAAAAATTTTGCCAAATATTGCCTGACCAAAGGCATACGATAAGATAAAGACAATGGAGATGTTCGCATAGATTTGTTTGCGCTCTAATGCCGACTCATCAGGGAATAACTCTTCTACAATGTCTGGCCATAAAACACTCAGTGCTGAACGGTCAATGTAGTTAATCACGGTAGCGATTGCGATTAACGCAATAACCCACCAGCGTAAATTTTTCATTTTCATTATTCATTGTCCTTTAAAAAGTCTTCGCGAGGAGGGCTAAAGGTATCAATTAATATGCCGCCAGTAGGACATGTCGCACCGTGATCAGCATGCGGAGGAATCATGCAGCTGTCACCAGGTTTCATGATCTTGGTTACGCCGTCAATGTTAAAGTGAAATTCACCTTCTACTACGTAGGTCACTTGAGAATGTCTATGGGCATGGTTATAGCCAATAGCACCTTTTTCAAACCAAATTTTTACCGCCATTAATTCTTCGTTATACCCTAACATTTGACGTTTTAACCCGCCGCCTATATCTTCAATTTCAGTTTCGTTACCTGATAAAAAGTGTGCGCTCTGACTCATAACTACCTCTTTATTTCTTAATTTCGAAAAGTTTAAAACGGCCATTAAACTTATAATTTGAGCCATTATGTGAAAACTTGTTGGTTGTAGCATTATTAGCACTGTTAAAAGCAAGCATGTAATGCGTGTTATTAACTAAACTAATTTCAATGACATCGATATCGTTAACTTTAGTATGTGCAAGTGCTTGTACTTTACTAACAGCGTCGACGGTAAACTCTTTTGATGGATTAAATTCACCGTGTGGCTCTAATAAATTAACAAAAGTATGGTTTTTAGCATTTGTTTTGCGGGTGATAAACGCATTTTCATTACGTAAATTAAATAATGGATCGTTAGCACCAATTTGGGTAAATAGTATCGATGAATCGCCATCCATTAATGATGAATGTGTATAAAATCGACCATTTTCATTTAACCAAGTAATTTGTGATAAACCATTTTTCGGCTGGGCTTTTGCTTTAAGCCATAAATGTTGATAACCGTTGGCTTTACCTAATACAGGTAACTGCGTTAATTGCGTATTTAAATCAAAATTAGTACTAATTAAGTGACCTTTATAGTGCACCGGTAAGTCATATTGATGACTGTTGTTTGATTGCACGTTAAATACGTCGACAACAATAGGTTGCTCAGCCGTCGATTTATCGCTTGTTGGTAAGTTAATTAATGCCATGGTGCGCTTTAAATTTACACCTTCATAGGCAGAATCAATTTGTGCTGAGCTAATGACAACATTGTCGTTCTTAGCAAAGAATAATAGTTCAGGGTGGTTTTTATTGCCTACTTTTACGTTACCGTTAAAGTGCGAACTTTCGTCAACCACTACGGTATTATGCGCTACGGTTTGCTTGGCCCAGGTTTTGTTTTCTGGCAGGTAACGGCCACCAAACTTTGCTTCAACGTTTAAGAAACGTGCTGCGCCGTAGTCTGAAACTATTTCTTCACCCTTGTCATAAAACTGCCAAGTTAATTTGTCAAAGTGACCGTGACCTAAACCTTGTGCTGCTGGCTTAAATAATAACGCTTGTTCACCTTGTACGTCTTGGCGCATTACCACCAAGGCACCTTGTTTACCGTTGTTACCGTCACCAAAAGCGACTGAGTCAAATTGGTAAGGTGTCGCTAAGTTATTGTCTAATGCCTGTGCGACTTTTAAACCGTCGCCGGTTAAAATTATTTGCCCTTGTTGCTTAGCAATATCTAAAAAGCCGCTATCGCCAGTTAAGCCATAGGCCATAGTGACACCGATAACTAATTCAATGGTATCAATGCCTTTGTCTTTTATCGCATCGTTAATGGGGAAAAACAGTTCGTTGTAGCTTAATTGAATTGTTGTATCGATAGCGTTTAAGACAATGCCATTGCGGTATTCAAAAATTTTGCGCTCTGGTTGATTATTTTCGATTGCTTTAGCAAAAGTCACAAACGGCATTAACGCATAACGTTGATAATAAGGCCCTTCGTTGTAATAACCTTGTGGTGAAAATAGCTCATCTAGCTGCTTTAAAAAACCGCCTTTGCCTGACTTATCTAAGCCATAAAGTGCTTGTTCAACCCACTCTAATTCACCTAATACATAGCCAGTCATGCCAACTGCAGCCGTTGTCCAAGTGCCGTGATTGTGAACTTTGTTAAAGGTGTCTGGCGACTCTACTGATAAAAATTTAACAATAGGGTGAAATAAGCCTTGTTCAATCGTATTTTTTTCATCGGCAGTTAAGCTTGGTAAAATCAGATCATATGCTTGGCTGGTGTGCACTAACCACACTGCTTCGTTTAAGCTTTGCCAAAAAAGTTTACCTGGGTTTTGCTTGCCCACTTTGCGTTTTGGGTGCAAAGGTAGAGTAGGGTACAACTCCGCATAGACAAACAGCATATCGCGCACATATTGCGCATATTTTTCGTCTTGTGATAACTGGTAAATAATACCGGCATCTAACATTAATTTGTAATTCTTCTTATGGCGTTCGTGGGTATAACCACCGCCGCCATCTTTAGGTAAAGGCACGGTAATGTCTTGGGCTATTTGTGCGTCAACTGAGGCCTTACTGTTTAAATAGGTTTGTTGAAATTGACCCGGCTGCGCAATGGCTTTGCGCATTTCCACTACGTCGTTACTGTCGATAACTAAATTCGGATGTGTTGCCGCTTTACTGATGGCGGTGAATAGTAAGGCAATGCCAACGATAAATATTATGACAGCGGTAACTAACATCGACTTGTCTAATGTCGATGATGACAACACGTGCGCTGTGTTATCCGTTTTGTGATTATATGAAATGCTCAAGATACTAACCCCTACAACTTACTTGTGCTGATTATTTTTTAATACGGCGGTATGCGGCATTGGCGCATGTAACTCTACTACGCTTGGTAGCTGGGTAGAGATGAACTGATTATCGGTAATGCGAGTAACTGGTTCGCCAACAGTGTGCTCAGTTTTAATCAGTGCCGATGTTTTAATGCGGTTGTTGCTAATGTTGGCAACCTGCACACCATGCAAATGGATAAGCGCTTGTTGCTTGTTGCGCTTGCCTTTGGCTGAGTTTTCAACGGTATTATTTTTAAAATAAAGGTGCGGGCCAAACGTACTTTCGTCTTTACCGCCTCGGTATAAGTTTACTAAGGCGCCATCGACTTTATTAAAGCGATTGTTTTCAATAATTAGGTATTCTGCGTTGTAAATGCCTAAATCGTCTTGCTCTTTATTCAGTCTAAATAAATCGCCAGTGATGTTATTAAATTGATTGTTTTTAATCACAATGCTGTCGGCAAATGCGCGACTACCTGAGTCAAAAAAGTGAAATGAATGGTTAATATCCAGTTTTTCGATAATCGAGTTAGTCACTTCAAAACGGTAGTTTTTATACATGCCCCATTTTGCTGTTCTAGCGAGAGTATTGCCTGATGAATCTGGGCTATTAATACCACTTAGCGTTAAACCATTAAGGGCTAAGCTACCGCCATTTTGAATTTCAAATAAAGTGCCACGTTCAAACGTGATCACAGCTTGATGTGGCTGAGCCGATTTAATGGTAATCGTTTTATCTAATTTGATGATTTTGCTAACGGTGTATTCGCCAGCACTTAGCACTAAAGTATCGCCGTCAGCCGCGTTTTTAACGGCATCAAATAAGGCATTTTCAGCATTGCTCACTTCAATGGTTTTGCCGGAGTTAAATGCGGTAACTGGTTCTTTTTTCGTGTACCAAGGAGCACCCGTTTGTGCTTTTTGGGTAACGACTAAATCTTTACTAATGCCAACATTGCCACTATTTGGGTAAAACAAGCCATTTTCAGCACGGGTTAAACTCACATTCTGGCTTTTTATGCCTGTCGTTATTTTGTTGTTTTTTACAGGATTTGAAATGTTGTCTTGAAAGCGAATACCACTAATATCATCAAACACTGAAAAAGGTGCTTGTTGGTTTTCATTAACAAATAGGTTGTGGCTAAATTGAGAGTTTTGCGGAGTTGCTGAGCGTTCACTATCGCTACCGGCCGCTAAATGAATATGGTCAACATTAATGAAACTGTTGTTTTCAATTTGTGCATTAACCACTTGGTGATAACGATTAATAGGCGAGTTTGGTACGCCGTTCATTACAGTAAAACCACTACCAAAGCGATAACCTGTTAACCCTTCTAAGTAGTTGTTGCGAATAATTTGGTCGCGGTTGATGACACGAATACCGCCAGTGTGGTCAACGCCATTACCAAAAAATACATTATTTTCAATAAGGTTGCCGTTACCATGGCGCATGGTTAAGGTGCCACGCGACTCAAAAAAGGTATTATTGCGAATTTGGTTTTTACCCGATTTAATTGAAATAATTTCAACTTCGCCGTCGCAACGGTCAAAAAAGTTATTTTCAACTAAGGTAAATGAGTCTGTTAGAGAATAATGACTGGTGCCAATACGAAGCGTTTCACCCCCATTTGAACCTAAAATAGGACGTGGACCAAAGTAATTGTGGTCGATGCGGTGGTAGTTTTCTTGGCTGTCTTTGCTATTTAAGCGAACGGCAAACGTTACGCCTTTATTGCGTTTACCTTCAAGGTGGCTGTGGTCAAAACGGTTGTTTTTACCGTACATGCCAACCCAGTAGTCAGACTCAAAGCGATCTGGATTTGAAAAGTTGTCGATAACCACTTCAGTTACGCGAGAATGGTTCGCCAATTCGTTTTTGTTGCGGCGAAAACTAATCACAGCGCTGCTAGGGGTGTACCCATCTTTAAACACTAAGCCCGATACTTTCAAATACTCACCGGCAAGGCGAAGATTTGATTGACCCGATAGAATCACTTTACCCTTAGTTTCAGCAGTCAATTCAATCGGCTGATGTTTTTTACCTTTACCGGTAAAAAGAATTTCAAAATCGTTCCACGTGCCATTGGCCAAAATGACTTTATCGCCAGCAACTAATCTTTTAACTGCGTCTTGATAGCTAGCTTGATCTTTCACTAGGTAATCTTTTGCTAATAACTGTTGTGGTAACAAGCTGGTTGCTAGGCTAAGCATACTAACTATAAAAATTTTTGACGTTCTTAATGGCAACATATTGAACTCTTTTACAATGAATGGAAAAAGTAGGGCTCTCAGTTGGGAGACGTAAACTGAGAACCCTTAGACTAACTACAGCGATTAATTAAAACTTCGCTTTAACACCTAGGAACAATTTACGACCTGAATAAGAATAATCAGAAATTGTGCCCGGACCACGTGTTTGAACTTGTGCTTCTTCAAGTAAGTTCAACGCTTTTAGTGATACTGAGAAGTTGCTATTAATTTTGTATTTAATCGCAGCATCTAAATAGTCACTGTCTTCTACCCAACGATTGCCTTTATGTGGGAATGGCAAGTTGTTTGGTTGGAAGTAACGTGAACGGTACTTATACATTAGGCGCATCGTTAAATCGTCGCCTTCCCAATAGATAGAACCCGAGGCAACATTTTTAGAGAAGCCAAATAAGTTGGCGTCTGGGCTTATGCCCCAGTTAGCAGGCTCTTCTGAGTTAAAGTCTGAAATGGCATGGTTCCATGCACCTTGCACACCTAAACCACTTAATACGCCTGGTAATTCAGTAAAGTGTTTCTGGAAGGTTAACTCAAAACCTTTAATGGTTGAGTCTTCATCAGAAACTTGGTTAGCGCTATAGGGTATTGCTTGTGAATATGGACCAACTGAGGTTGTGCCATCAGCCAAAATAGTGGTTACCGTTGGTACACGATATTCTGTGACTCGAGTAGTACCGCCATTAAAATTTTTCCAATAACCGGCTAACGTAATTGCCATATCTAGACTTGGGTACCATTCAAGTGATAAGTCATAGTTATCAGCGGTGTAAGGCTTCATCATGTTACCTTGTGCAGAACCTTCCGCTAATGCATCGTCATAAGCGCCACATTCATTTTCCTCACTTGCTGCTGCGCTGTCACAATCAGTCAACGTTTGACCTGCAGACATTGCATTCATTGGGAAACGCGACATTGAACGATATGCGGCTGTTCTTAGTAACCATTCATCCGTTAAATGAAAGGTTAAGTTCATGCTAGGTAATACTTCGGTGTACTCATCTTTTAACGATAATCTTGCCGTTTCTTCAGAGTATTCCCAAATTTCTTGACCTTCTTCATCGATATCTTCTGTCGCTGGATCATCTTCAGCAAATGTTTGCGTTAAAATGGCTCTTTCACCCCAAGACTTAGAATTGGTTTTGGTTTCAACGTAGCGTACGCCGATATTACCGGTCACAGGTAGGTCAAATAGCTCAGTATCAATGTTGGCCATCGCATAGATTGCAGTAACTTCTTCTCTGACGTCTTTAAGTTGACCGCTACGTTTGTCTGGGTCTTCGCCAATGTCGTAGAAACCCACATCTGGGTTATTACCTTCTTCAGTTAAAAAGCCAACTTGCCCTAAATAGGCGCCAATAACACATTTTGAATCAAAGGTTAAAAAGTTTGAGGCATCACCGGCACCGCCAGCAGCACTGTGAAAGCCTTCAAGGCTATGACCATTATCACCACAAGTCATCGCACGAGCTGTTACTTCAGCATGCTCTTCAGGATAAAGGCTGTCAAAATCATTATTTGCGCCATCTCTGTCTACGTGATCGTCTGAGTTCCAGTTGTCGTCAAGAGGGCGGCGTGAACCATCGTCTACGTTAAATGCGGTTTGAATTTCTGAGTAATCGTATAAATGTTCACGTGAATGGCGAACACCTACTTCAATTGATGAAACGACTTCGTAATCGTCGAACTCGTATTGTGACGAAAATTCTAATGCCCATACGTCATCTTCGCGTTCGTCGTTTTCACGACCATATTCAAGATAAGCGCCGCCATCGCTGCCGACAAAGCTTGCCATATCACTTACATCAAAAGCAGCGCCTTGATAAGCTTCATTTCTGACTAATTCACCACCAACATTTTGGTAATAAAAGTTCGCGTTTTCAATGGCTTCATTGTCACCAATATATAACTTAGGTACGTCGCCGCGAGAATCTAATGAATAAGCAGTGGTGCTTTCGTGACGGAATTTAGCACGTTGGCGCAAACGGTAACGATACGATTTTGAGTACGACGCATCTACCGCAAATGATAAATTGTCGTTTGCAAAAAATTCAACGTTGATACCATAGCCGTCGTATTCATCAATTTGATTACGATTTTCACCTTGTAAGGTAAGTTTACCTTCACCTTCTTCATACAATAAGTTACCGCGACTATCGATAATTAAGGTTTCAGGATTTAAGTTTTTAGCACGCTCTTGTGCTAACTCCATGCGTTGTTCAGTATATTCTAAACGTGATGAAGCATAATCGATGTTGATGTCCCATTTATCATTAGGTACCCATTGAAAAGTACCCACTATATTGCGACGTTCGTCTTCATCATGACCGGTGCGCCAATATGAATCGTCTGGAATAAAGAAAATAGAGTCTGGGTCAAATTTTGCTAGGTGGTCAGCGCCGTTTTCACCAAAGTGATCAGGATTGGCATTTGGACCTAAAGTGACTAAATCGTTTGAGCGACCAGGGCTTACCATAGTATCGTTTTCAGGAACGCCATTGCTCATATCACGATCGCCACAACGTTCTTGTGGGTCGAGTGTTGTGCCACCATCGGTAGTAATAAGCGGCGAACCATCAGCTGCTCTAAAGCTACAAGCGGCTAACGTTGAGCTAGTACCATAATTTTCTTCTGGGTTAGCAGAATTACTTTGCACATAACCAAAACTAAAACCCATATCGCCTAATGCGTCGGTTTCAAAGTTTTGTACTGTTGATAGTTTAAATTCATTACCCCAAGGCGATTGATTATCTGCTTGAGTGTAATAATCATTGTATGCAGCTTGTGCTTCTATGGTTGTTTCACTTTTTCCATAATCTACTGCACGTAACGAATTTACGTCGATAGTACCTGATGTACCGCCTTCGACTAAGTTAGCTTGTTGTGATTTATAAATCGTCACTTTGTCGACTAAGCTCGATGGGAATTTTTTGAAGTTAACCGCGCGACCAGGACCTGCATTGGTAATAGTACGGCCGTTAAACGTTGAATAGCCCCAGTAAGAACCTAAGCCACGGATCGAAATTTCGTTTTGGCTACCTTTTAGGCGGTGACCAGAAGCACCAGAGACATTTTCAATTACATCAGAAAGTGATAAACCGGGTAAATCACCAAAGTCGGCAGCAGCAATTGAATCGACAATAGCTGGGTTGTTTTTCTTTTCATTTAAAGAGCGAGTCATTGTGCCGCGCATACCGCGTACTTCAATAACTTCTATTTGACCGTCTTTGTTTTTTACTTCGATGGTACTAGCCGTTTTGTCTTGCTGCTGAACTTCAACCTCTGCTTCAGCTGCATATGCGGCAGTTGTAAGTGCTGTAAATAACGCGGTGCCAAAAAACATGGCTTTGCTATTAATACTTGTTTGTGTCCTAACCGCATGACTAATTTTGCTTAGTTTCATTGTTATGCCCCGATTCTTTTATAATTTTTGTGCATCTGGCGTGCAGACGTAATTATTTGTAATTATGAACGAGTTAAATTTAACCAATAGTGCGATATTTTGTCAACCACTTTTTATTACCAATTATTTGTCTTGCGTTATTTATTGGTAATATGCTAGTTTCAATGGTCAGAACGATTGGTAAAGTTTTTTATAGCAAATATAAGGTGTTCTTACAATTGTACAGTTAATTGTTTTTGCCTTAGAATCGATAAATCGTTATGATGCCTTTACTAAAATGTAAAAAATGGTTTAACAAAGAAGGATTGGATATGGGCAACCGCAGGTTGTTTTGGCACATCGTTGACAAAATTGAAGCATTGATCAATTCAGGTGTTTATTCACCTGGTAGTCGTTTGCCGCCAGAACGCGAATTAGCTGAAACCCTTAATGTTAGTAGACCTACAGTACGTGAAGCTATTATCGCACTTGAAGTGCGCGGACGTGTAGAAGTGAAAACTGGCTCAGGTGTATATGTACTTGAATTGGATGACCAAGCACATAACCAAACTAAAATTAATGCCTTTGAAGTGACTCAAGCACGTGCATTGATTGAAGGTGAGGTGGCTGCTATTGCTGCAACGTCAATTACTGAAGAAGAGCTCGAGCGACTAAACAATACACTGATTAGTATGGAAAATGGTGTCAATGTTGAAGAAGCCGATGAAGAGTTTCATCGGGTAATTTGTCAAGCAACGCGTAATAGTGCGATGGTTTTGTCAGTAGAAAATTTATGGAAACTACGTTCATCAACGCCTGAAATTGTTGAAGATTATAATAGCGTATGTAGCATGGATAATTCTAAAACGCTTGCTGAACATAGAGCGATTTATCAAGCGCTAAAATCGGGCAACGCGACCAAAGCACGTAAAGCAATGCACAACCATTTTAATCGTTTAATCAATGCGTTATTTGATGCTGTTGAAACGCGTGCTCTTGAAGAAATAAAACGTAAGAATAGCGAAAAGCGCGGCCTTTATTCAATTCCAAACGTAACGTTAGACCAAGTCTAATTCCCGCATAAGCGTTATCTGAAGTTAAAATCGGATAACGCGTTCTATATTCTATTTAGCATCCCATCGTATTAGCCTCCTAAACACTATTTTTCTAGCCAAATCATCACTGCCATACTTGCCCTAGATAATTAACTTTAAAGCGTAGAATGCTGTTGTGCGCGCCTATTAAAACTCATGTTTTACCTCGCAGTTAGTGCCGACGCACGCCTATGTCAATGTCACTGATATTAACTCGTCACTGGGGTGCTGCATTGAAGGGCGGAGTATCAGGAGTGGAGAGTCAAGCGTTGAATATTAGCACTAAGGGCTTAGTGGTTGTGACGAAGTGCTTTTCATCGTCATTAATTGAGATCTTGAAAAAAAGGTATAAAAAAAGCCTTTCAAATGAAAGGCTTTTTAGTCAGTAGGACTGCAGTCCCATCAAGGTGCAGTATTACTTCTCTAGCTTAAGGAAATAATCGAATATTTCCGGAACATTGCCATGACCCATCCCTGCATCAAATGCAGCTTGTAGGTTAGCTGATGTGCCTTCTGCGATTTGAGCTCTAGTGCCTAAATCACTTACCATTTGTAGGAAGTAGCCTAAATCTTTATTGGCATTACCAATTGAGAAGCCTAAGTCACTTACGCCATCTACTGCGTAGTTTTTACAAAACTGCATGAAAGGTGAGTTAGAAGGGCCTGTCGACATAATGTCAAAAAGTTGTTGGCGATCTACGCCGGCAAGCTCGGCAACAGCAAAGGCTTGAGACATGGCGGTAACTGTGGTCATGCCCATAAAGTTGTTGATCAATTTAGTTGTATGGCCAGCGCCTAAAGCTCCTAAATTAAATACGTTTTCACCTTGTAGCTCTAAAATTGGCTTAACTTTTTCAAACGTTTCGGCATCACCAGAAGCCATAATATTAAGTAAACCGTCTTTTGCGTGAGCAGGAGTACGGCCTAATGGCGCGTCAATCATGCCAGCACCTTTTTTGGCAAGGTCGGCACCAATTTTACGGGTTGATGCTGGAATTGAGGTACCAAAATCAACTAATACTGCGCCTTCTTTAATACCGGCTAAAATGCCGTCTTCAGCATAAATAACTTTTTCTACAATGGCTGATGTAGTAAGGCAAAGCATCACGATATCACTTGCGGCTGCAAGTTCAGCTGCTGATTTTGCTTCAGTCGCACCACGTGCAACAACAGCAGCAACAGCATCTTTGTTAAGGTCCATTACAATTGGTTCAAAACCTTTCTTTTGCAGGTTTTCTACCATGTTGCTGCCCATAAGGCCAAGGCCAATGAAACCGATGACAGGTTTTGTCATATCTAACTCCTACACAATTGGTGTTTATTGTATCTGGCAGTGATTTTAATTCACTTGTTGCTCAGATTGATGCCTGATATAAGTAACCAGTTGAACTAAACCTTATAAATTTCCTTTCACAGGAAAGTCCAGTTCAACCAGCAACCCAATATCTTCAATGTTAATAAATGGATTACTCTATTTATTGGTTCTATTTTTATTAAGATAATTACCACGGTGCTGACCAATAATTTTTGAACTTAACCTTGATACGTATTGGTCAAACGATTTTTAATGAACCAGAAGAGCAATGTTTGACTAATTCTTGGTCTTGTTTTTCTGGTTTTACTAATCGAGTACTAATTATTCTTAATTTTAAGTAACGATTGAATACTAACCAGTGGTAATTGAATTGTCAACCAATTATCTGTAAATTATATTACCAATATGGTTTCTTGGTTATTTCAGTTGTAGAGACGATAAAACTGCGTGCGTAAAAAGCTAATGGTGAACGCTTAATTAAAGCGTCAATAAAGTAGGCTAAAATTTGCATAGATTAGTTTTTATACGCCGCAAAATAATTGGTAATTTGTAAGATATAAATGTTCTTAGTGCGCGCTTGGTTTTGCTATATAGTAAAACAGCTGCATCTTAACGTATGATTTTTAGTTAAATTCTTTTAAGGAAATTAAATGACTTCTCGAGTTTCTCTCCCTAGTTGGCAAGCATTACAAACACATGCTAAAGAAATGAAAAGTCAGCACATGAATGACTTATTTGCTGCTGACACCTCCCGGTTTGACAAGTTTTCTGTGCAGTTACCTGCGATGCTTTTAGATTACTCGAAGAATTTAGTCACTGCAGATACGATGGAAAAATTGATCACCTTGGCCAAAGAGTGCGATGTTGAATCATGGCGCGAGAAAATGTTTTCTGGTGAACAAATCAATAAGACTGAAGATCGTGCTGTATTGCATACTGCGTTGCGTAATCGTGAACAAACGCCTATTTACCTTGATGGTGAAAATATTAGTGACTGCGTTGAAGCGGCACTAACAAAAATGAAGGCTTTTACTGAGCAAGTTCGCCAAGGTAAGTGGAAAGGTTATTCAGGCAAGCGCATTACTGATATTGTTAATATTGGTGTTGGTGGCTCAAATTTAGGCCCGCAAATGGTGACCGAAGCATTAAAACCATACAGTGACGACAGTATTAATGTTCATTACGTTTCTAATGTTGACGGTACTCAAATTGCTAATGTATTGCGTCCGTTAAATCCTGAAAAAGTTCTTTTTATTGTTTCAAGTAAAACCTTTACCACCGCAGAAACCATGACCAATGCCAAAACTGCAGTGAAATGGTTAACGTCGGCGTCGTTTGACCAAACCTCAGTGGCCAAACATTTTGTTGCGGTTACCGCCAATAAAGAGAATGCCGTCGCATTTGGTATTGATGAAGACAATATTTTTGATATGTGGGATTGGGTTGGTGGTCGCTTCTCTTTATGGTCTGCTATTGGTTTGCCAATTGCGTTAGATCTGGGTTTTGAAAAATTTATTGAGTTGCTTGAAGGTGCTCATGATATTGACAAACATTTTTGTGAAACTGAATTAGAAAATAATGCGCCAGTGATTTTAGCGCTACTAAGCTTATGGAATTGCACCTTTTTAGGTGCGCAATCACAAGCTATTTTACCTTATGATCAGTCGTTACACATGTTGTCTGCCTATTTACAACAAGCCGAAATGGAAAGTAATGGTAAGTCGGTTTCATGGCATGGTGAGGAAATTTCGTATCCTACCGTTCCATCAATTTGGGGTGAACTTGGCATTAATGGTCAACATGCGTTTTATCAATATTTGCATCAGAGCAATAACGTTGTTCCAGCTGACTTTATTGGCTCAGTTGAAAGTGTTACACCGGTACAAGGTCACCATGAAACGTTAATGGCGAACTTTTTTGCGCAAACACAAGCATTAATGGCGGGTGTTAACGAAGAACAAGTGCGTGTTGATCTTACGGTAAAAGGGCGCAGTAAAAGCTATATTGACAAAGTGGCGCCACACAAAGTGCACAAAGGTAATCGGCCAACAAATTCAATATTAATGACCCGTATTTCACCTAGATCTATAGGCAGTTTGATTGCTTTATACGAGCACAAAATTTTTGTCCAAGGTGTGTTATTGCAAATTTGTTCATTTGATCAGTGGGGCGTTGAATTGGGCAAAGGCTTAGCCAATGAAATTCAGGCTGAGTTAGAGTCTGAAGAAAATATTCGACCGCACGATAGCTCTACGACAGGCTTAATCAATTTTTACAAGAGCACCTTAAATAAAGCCGATTAGTGCGCTTGTGTTAAACGGTGAAAACTCAACGCAAAGATAAAACGCTCTAGCATAAAAATCGCAATAGGCTGATTGATAATTAATATCAATCAGCCTATTTTTTTGTCATTTATTATCAGTTAAAAATATGAATTTTTTATGACCTAATGCGATGGAATTCTCGCTAGCCATTGCTTTTGCTCGCTTATGTTTTTTGGTTATTTGTAAGCGTAACTTAACTGTAAAAATATTTTAATAATTGTCTGGTAATGGGGGTGAAATCTGGTAATCTCTTAGCTCCAAATTTTTCAAAGACGAGCAATTCGTGATGAGAAAAGATTGGCTAGATAATTTAATTATCCACAAAAAATAAAAATAAAAATATTGTACGTTAAAAGGACTTTTGACTTACCTTTTGCAGTTATATCAATACTTTAAATATGGTTAGCTATATCGACAACTCTGTCTTTATGGCATATTTCTCGTGCTTGTGCACAAACTTATCCACAGAAAGCTGGCTATTTCTTGCTCATATTCTTCATTAACTAATTTTGCTGATGGAAAACTATCTGTCAAAGGAATACTAATACACAGTAGAGAGATGGCAGTGAATGTGGCATGCTTAGCCCACGTTAATTTTAGTTATAAAAACACCATGACAACTTCTGCTTTATCGCCACTCATTTTAGTTGATGGCTCATCATATCTTTTTCGCGCTTATCACGTTCCTTACTTACAAGCTTTGTCTACATCATCGGGGCAACCAACAGGGGCAATAACGGGTGTATTGAATATGATCCGAAGTCTTAAAAAAGACTATCCAAATGGCAATATCGTGGTGGTGTTTGATGCAAAAGGTAAAACTTTCCGCAACGATTTGTACCCAGAATACAAAGCTAATCGCCCACCAATGCCAGACGATTTACGCACGCAAATTGCTCCGCTTCACCAAATAATTGCTGCGATGGGCTTACCTTTATTGGTTATTGAAGGGGTTGAGGCAGACGATGTTATTGGAACGTTAGCAAAACAAGCAAGCGATAAAGGCATTGAAACGGTGATTTCAACCGGCGATAAAGATATGGCGCAGTTAGTTAATGAACATGTTCGACTAATTAATACCATGACCAATGTTGAATTAGACGAAGCAGGGGTTATTGAAAAGTTTGGTGTGCGCGCCGATCAAATTATCGACTATCTTGCCTTAATGGGTGACAAGGTTGATAACATTCCTGGCGTGGTTAAATGTGGACCTAAAACCGCTGTTAAATGGTTAACGGAACATGGCACTTTAGACGAGGTTATCGCCAATGCCGACAAAGTTAAAGGTAAAATTGGTGAAAATCTGCGTGAGGCACTTGAACAGTTACCCTTGTCGTATGAATTAGCAACCATAAAACTCGATGTTGAATTAGAACAAGAAGCTTGTCAGTTGCAACCTGCCGAACCCGATACAGACGCCCTAAAAGCGCTTTATCAAGAATACGAATTAAAACGTTTATTGGCAGACCTTAATAGCACGAAAGAAAGCAATACCAGTTCAGCAAGTGCAGATGTCAATCATGATGACGGTCAAATGGATGTGACAAAAAGCGATATTAGCGCAGAGTATCAAACCATTTTAGACAAAGAAGCGTTTGAGCAATTGTTAACACAGCTTAAAGAGGCAGAGTATTTTGCTTTTGATACGGAAACAACCAGCTTAGATTATAAAAAAGCTGAGCTTGTTGGTTTATCTTTTTGCGCTGAAGCCGGCAAAGCCAGTTATTTACCTGTCGCTCATGATTATGTTGGCGCGCCAGAGCAGCTTGACCGAGACTGGGTATTAACACAATTAAAGCCGATCCTTGAAAGTAAAAGCCAACATAAAGTAGGACAAAACCTTAAATATGACGCCAATGTGTTAGCCAACTATGATATTAAATTACAAGGTATTGCGTTTGATACTATGCTGGAGTCGTATTGTTTTAATAGTGTTGCGACGCGACATAATATGGACGCTTTGGCTGAAAAGTACTTAGATTATAAAACGGTACATTTTGAAGAAATCGCGGGCAAGGGCGCGAAACAATTAACCTTTGATCAAATTGAATTGGACAAGGCGAGCCATTATGCGGCAGAAGACGCTGATATCACCTTGCGCCTGCACCAAGCGATTTATCCGCAACTGGCTAAATTGTCAGGTCAATTATCGGTATTTAACGACATTGAGATGCCATTATTGTCGGTGCTTGCCCGCATGGAACAACATGGGGTTTTAATTGACAGCGACTTACTTGGCCAACAAAGCCAGTACATCGGCACACGTTTGTCTGAGTTAGAAATTGAAGCGCACAATATTGCCGGTCAAAGCTTTAATTTGTCGTCACCTAAACAGCTGCAAAAAATACTCTTTGAAGATCTTAAAATTCCGGTCATCAAAAAAACACCTAAAGGTGCTCCTTCTACCGCAGAAGAAGTATTGCAAGAGCTAGCGTTAGATTATCCACTGCCAAAAATCATTCTGGAAAATCGTGGCTTAAGTAAACTTAAGTCGACCTATACAGATAAATTGCCGCTAATGGTTAATGCCGACTCAGGGCGTGTACATACCTCTTATCATCAAGCCGTAACGGCGACTGGGCGATTATCATCAACGGATCCAAACTTACAGAATATCCCGATTCGCAGTGAAGAAGGGCGGAAAATTCGTGAAGCCTTTATTGCACCGCCTGAGCATAAAATAGTTGCCATTGATTATTCACAAATTGAACTACGCATTATGGCGCACCTGTCTGATGATGTTGGCCTAGTTAGCGCGTTTTCTGAAAATCGTGATATTCACCAAGCAACAGCAAGTGAAATTTTCTCGGTGTCGTTAGACGACGTGACCAGTGATCAACGTCGCAGTGCAAAAGCGATTAACTTCGGTTTGATTTATGGTATGTCAGCGTTTGGTTTAGCAAAACAATTAGGCATTGGCCGAGCCCAAGCGCAAGATTACATGAATAAGTATTTTGAACGTTATCCTGGCGTGCTTACTTACATGGAAGAAACGCGAGAAAAAGCTACCGAGCAAGGTTATGTCGAAACACTCTTTGGTCGTCGCTTATACTTACCTGATATCAAAGCTAAAAACCAAATGCGTAAAAAAGGCGCCGAGCGCGCTGCGATTAATGCACCTATGCAAGGCACTGCCGCAGACATCATCAAAAAAGCGATGTTGGCAGTGGATCAATGGTTAGTCGAAGAAAATGACCCGCGTATCAAAATGACCATGCAAGTGCACGATGAACTTATTTTTGAAATTCATCAAGACATTGCCGAACAAACTACGGCCAAGTTAGTTGAGATCATGAATAATGCCGTTGAGCTTAAAGTGCCATTAATTGCTGAAGCGGGTATTGGTGATAACTGGGAGCAGGCACATTAGTTTGGTCTGACCTCATAATTGAAATTTTAATTCATAAATTTGATTAAAATTATACGAAAAGGCTCTTTTTTGAGCCTTTTTTTATGAATATTTCAAATGATGTAATTTTAAAACGCATAAAACGTAATTTAATTACAAAAAGAGCTTTACTTTCTTAGAGTGGTTGCTCTATAATGAACTTGTTCCTAACGCGAACACTTGTTGTAATAATTTGTATATTCTAGCTCTCCTCATAGCTAATAGGCCGGTGATAATGTCATCGGCTTTTTTTTGTCTGAATTTTGTCTTCATGGAATTTTAGAACATTTGATTGAGTGGTTGACTCGAAGCCGAGTAAACAGGGGAAGTTGAATGGTTAGCCAGATTAGTGCGATAGCTAATCAATAAATGGCCGAGAGAAACGCACAAAAAAGCACTAATACTTAAAAGAATTAGTGCTTTGTTAGTTTATAAAAGAATTGAAGTAGCGTTAAGTATGAGTTAGCGTTTAACGGCTACTTTTTCTTTAACAACAACTTTTGCTTCAATTCTGCGGTTTTGGGCATGGGCTGCAGCAGTATTACTTTGATCAAGTAACTGCTCTTCACCTAAACCTTGCGCGGTTAAGCGATTACTCGCAATGCCAAACTCTTCAATTAAAATTGCCACAATAGCATCAGCACGTTTTTGTGATAACGACTTGTTGTACGCTGCACTACCTTGCGCAGACGTATGGCCTTTAATAATGAGATCTGTATGTGGGTATTGTTTTAAGAAATCAGCAGCTACTTTAATATCGTCAAAGTATTGTGGTTTAACTTCTGACTTATTGTTGTCAAAGTTAACTTGTAGGCTCATTTCTAAGTTCTTTTCGGTGAAAACAGTACAGCCATTTGCGTCAACTTTGTCAGACATTGGTGTATTGCGACAGTTATCTTTGCTGTCAATTATACCGTCTTTGTCACTATCTTTGACAACCGGTGCTGCGGCTACTGCAACTGGCGCAGCGGCTTTAGCTGGTTGAACAGGTTTTGCAGCAACAGGGGCTTTTTTTGCACTATCACCAAAGAAGTAAACAAAACCAAGTTGAGTGGTAAAATCGTCATAATGATCATCAAATTGCTTATGCCATTTACCTTCTAAGTAAACGGCTGATTTTTCGTTAAGGTAATAACGGTAACCGGCACCTAAGTTACTCGATAATTTTGCATCAACAATGTCTAAACGATTAGCACCGGCTAACAAGTAGAAATTTTCTTTGTTTGGAAAATACAGCATATCTAACGCTGTACTTGAACCTGACGGGCCGCTATATGCCGATAAATCAGCAACTAAGTTCATATGTGAGTAGGCAATACGAAATTCTGTTGTTTCAGAAAAACGGTAGCCTAATTCTGCACCAACGCCTGAAGCGTGATCTAAGTCAGATGCTGGGTCAGCGGTAAATTGACGATCATCGTCAATTTTTATGTGTAGAGCATGCAAACCGCCGTAGGTTTTACCGACAAGATCTGCCGCTACTGGTTGTTCACCAGCAAAGGTTGATACAGACAATAATGCACTGCTCACAGCGATTGAGAGTTTTGTTAAAGTACGCATAGTGTTATGTTCCATGTTTTTAGCTAAATTAAATAGGTTTTATTGTTTTAAAAAGGAAAAAGTAGCATGCTAATTATAGAGGCAAATATCCAAATTCACTGGAATAATTTCTTAGCAATCAGCGCGTTAATTGCGCTTATAAAATTGTGCAAGTTAAGCAAAAAACAAGCCTAAATATAGTTGTATGAATTATAAGGCTTTTTTAAATACTGATATTTTTTCCAAGCAAAACTGTAAAAATAACAGACACATTTTGAGACAAAAAAGGACAAAAGTTGAAGTATATACCAACAAAAAACGGACGATTAAGTGGCTTTCTACTGGCGCTATTACTTTGCTCTTTCAATAGCTTTGCAGTTGAGCCTAGGTTCGTCGAAAATGAAGTTGATCATTGCCAAAATGTCGCTCAACAACCTTATGGCAACTTAGCGGAGTTTTTAGCGCCTTATCAACAAAAAATGCAAAGCCATACTGGCGTGTATATTCTTGAGCAAGGTGCTGAGGCGATGATCTCGCGTGCTTGGTTAAGTGACCGCGCCAACAAAACCATCGATGTGCAATATTTTATTTTTTCTACCGATAATATTGGCTTAATTGCGGTCGACTATTTAATACGTGCGGCAGAGCGTGGCGTGAAAGTTAGAGTGCTGGTTGACGATATTATGATAGAAGCTCGTGGCGACGAGTTACTGTTGCTTGCTCAGCATGAAAACGTAGAGATCAAAATATATAATCCGCTGGCAAATGTTGGTAAAAATATTATTGAAAAGCTCTATCACTTAACGACCAAATTTCACCAATTTAATCAGCGCATGCATAACAAAACGTTCACTGTTGATGGCCAAGTTACCATTACCGGTGGTCGAAATGTCGCGGATGAGTACTATGGCTATGATCATCAGTATAACTTTCGTGATCGCGACGTATTATTAATTGGCGGCGAAACGGCTAGCGTTCAGCAATCTTTTCAACAGTTTTGGCAACATGCGTTGAGTGTGCCAGTGCAAAAATTGTTAGAGCAAAATGAAAACGCGACTAAGCCCGACTTTTCCGCGCTACATCAATATGCCTGTAACCCGAGTAATTTCCTACCCGTAATTCGCGATAAAATTAATAATTTAGCGCAAGAGTTTTCAATGATTGAACGAAGTGGTGATTTGCACTGGCTAGACAATGTGCAATATATTTCAGACCAACCCGGTAAAAACAACAAAGGGCAGTTTCTCGCAGGTGGCGGGATTTCCACCGATGCAATTATCGAGCTAGCCAAAAAAGCCAAACATTCCATTACAGTGCAAACCCCTTATTTAGTGACCACAGATTTTGCGCGCGCTATTTTAAAAGACCTCGTTGAGCGCGGTGTTGAGGTGAAAATTCTTACCAATAGTCTCGCTTCGAACGACAATTTAGAAGCCTTTAGTGGTTATCAGCGTGATCGCAAAGCGCTTTTAAAAACCGGCGTGAAACTTTATGAATTTAAGCCTGACGCAAAAATTCGTCAAAAGGTAATGTCAGAAGAATTACAGCAAACCCTTGCTCACGTGCCTATTTTTGGTTTGCATGCCAAAACGATGGTCATTGATGATGAAACGACCGTTATCGGTACCTATAATTTTGATCCGCGCAGCGCAAACTTAAATACTGAAAGCATAACCGTATTGCCTTCAAAAGCGATATCACTAAAAGTGAAACAAGGTATGCTAGAAGAAATGCAGCCAGAAAATGCGTGGCAAGTAACCGAAGATTGGAACCCTGATCATACGGTTGGCGTGATGAAGCGCTTTAAAGTAAAACTGCGCCGTATTGTGCCCAAAAATATTCTCTAGACGTTTATTTCACATTATTTTTAAATCTTTTAACCCCTTTTTAGTCTCCGACACGTTTTATCTATAAGCAAACATTGAATTGGCAATGTTTGCGGTGTGATCACACCAAAATACAATTTCAATATAAGGCAATAATTAGCGCTTGTGGTTTGCTTAATCACAGATAGTGCTTGTTATTTCTATAGGTCCTGTTGCTTGGCTTTTGTGGTTAGCAACGACTTAACTTATTGAAGTTTGAATTTTAATAATAAGTGAGGACACAAGATGAAAACAAGAATTTCGATAATTACCCTAGCGGCACTAATTACCTTGGCATTATTTTCGCTAATGGCATTTTTAGTGAAATTTGACCAAGTAGCGCCAATTGAAGTTAAGCCAGATGTTGTTGTTGATGTTATTGGTCGACAAGAAGAGAGCCAACATACCGAGATAGTGCGTACGTTAAAACTACCGCCAAAACTTGAGCCGCCACAAAGAGCGATTCCTGAGTCGATTGAACCTACAGATAATACTGTGGCGTACCAATATAAACCTGCGTCGCTAACACTTGATAATTCAACTGGGTTAAGCAATATGTTGAAAAATCATAATCAAGAAGCGCGTCCTATAGTGCGAATAAATCCGAGATATCCCGCCGATGCAGCTCGAAATGGTATCGAAGGTTGGGTAATATTAGCGTTTGATATTAATGCACTTGGCGAAGTTGTTAATATTAATATTGTTGATGCTAAGCCCAAACGCATTTTTGATAAAGCGGCGAGAAGGGCGCTAAGCCAATGGAAATATCAGGCTAAATCGGTTGCCGGTAAAATGGTGGCACAGCAAAATTTATCAGTACAGCTCGACTTTACTATCGATCAATCAATCTAGCTAGGGAAAAGCATTTGAAGTTACCATCAATGATCAAAGGTTGGTTTAATCCGCAGCTTGAACCAGAAACCGTATTTGCTAAATATTGTGCGACCGGTAAAGCGCAATATTTAAAGATGCTTGTTCAACAGTTTAATCATCCTTTGTATCATTATTTAGTTACCCAATCTGACGTTGCCACGGCACAAGATGCACTGCAACAAACCTGGTTGAAGGTGATAGAAAATCGTCACAAACAGGCAAGTCATAAGCAAGTTAAAAGTTGGTTATTTACTATTGCCAGAAATACGTTAATTGATGAACTACGCAGACAAAGACGCTGGCAAACAATTGAACTTGATACTGAGCACTTAGTCACTAACTCGCTTGAACATGTATTGGCAGAGTCTGATCAATTGCAGCTTTTTAATGATACCTTAGCTCAGTTGCCTTTTTACCAGCGCGAGGCATTTGTATTTCAGCAAGAAGGGTTTTCTGTTGCTGAAATTTGTCAACTGACACAAGCTAATTTTGAAACGGTGAAAAGCCGACTGCGCTATGCACGCAATACGTTTAAAACGGTATTTGGCGAACAATGATGACCACAGATAATTTTGATAAAAACATTAAGCAGTTGTATCAGCAACGTAAAGCTCAGCTGCATGCACCCGATATTAAGCTTGCAGATTCTTATTCGACTAAAAAAGATCATTCATGGTCGAGTCGAATAGCAATATTAATGATAGGCGGTGTTGCCTCTTTTGGCATTATGGCCTTGGTGAGTCATTTTGCAACTTTACCAGACGCAACAAAAAAGCCGACAACTGAAGTGCATCAGCCTATTGAAATTGCTGAAGTGGTTATTGCCAAGCCAACAGAAGACGCTATTGTTGTGGTGCCTAAACTGCCACCTACGCCACCACCACCAACTTCACCGCCAAGCCAACAAAGCTTATCAAATGGCGCTGAGCAAATTAATGTTAGTGCCGAGCATTTTACTTTTAACCTTGATGAAGCACATGTTGTGGTTTTGCCTGATATCAAACAAGTGAACATGGCGCCTAAATTAATACATAAGGTTGCCCCGATTTATCCGGTGAATGCGATTAAAAACAGACGCTTTGGCAGTATTAAACTGAGCTACAAAATAGATGATTTAGGTAAAGTAGACAATATCGCTGTGGTCGAGAGTAAGGTTAATAAGCAATTAGAAAAGGCCGCAATTAAAGCGTTAGCGCAATGGCAATATCAGGAGAGTGTTTCATCATCAGAAGTACATCACGTGGTTTTTGATTTTCAATTGCCTAAGGTAAAAGGTTAAACTACATACCTACTATTAGGATAGGAAATTAAATGCAAATCAGTGGTTTTACTTTGCTTGAGTCAGGCAGTATCAATATTGCGTTTTCAAGTGGGTGGTTTTTAGAACAAACACCAGAATTGGCTAAACTTGTATGGGATAAATTGCCCACCAGCCGTGTGGTCGAAAGTGTTAATGGCGCAGATCGCGAGTATTTTCGCTTTGAGTGGCAAGCGCAAATGTTTATTTTGCAGTTTGAATCTTATGGACAGTCTTCTTGGATAGAAAGTGAGTGTGGGCTAGGGCAAACATTAATGAAAGACTTACTGCTTACACTTGATGATAAATCGTTACTTTAAGTTTTACTTATCATTTCTATTATTACTGGTTTTGTGATTAGGGGAGGTTATGGAAAAAATACTCATTAGTAGCTGCTTTTTAGGCGCACGAGTACGCTATAACGCCGAGCTAAAGCCATTATTGCACCCGCTTATCGACAAGTGGCAAAAAGAAGGGCGCTTTGTCGCTATTTGCCCTGAAGTGAGCGGTGGTTTGCCAACGCCGCGTGCTCCGGCAGAAATGCAGCCACAAAGCCAATTAATTTTCACCAACAAAGGTGAAGATGTAACTGCTTATTTTAATCAAGGCGCACAATTAGCCTTGGACCTTTGTCGTCAGCATCATATTCGTTTTGCGCTGTTAAAAGAAAGTAGCCCGTCGTGTGGAAGTGGTAAAATTTATGATGGTAGCTTTAGCCAAAAAAAAATTGCGGGTCAGGGCGTCACGAGTGCTTTGTTACTTAAACATGGTATTGAAGTTTTTTCTGAGGAAACTATAGAAGAGTTATCTCGGCAGTTATCTAAACAGGCACTCGATTAAATCATTATTGGTTATCTGAAGATGGCATCTCGAGCAGTTTGCGCGCTTTTTTAATGAGGTTATTGGCTTCTTGATTTGTGCTAAATTGACCAACGCCAACAGAGACATCCAACTTAGGTAATCTAATACCAGACTTACTGCTAACAAATCGTAATTTTTCTACGCCATGGCTAATCTTCATTGCAACTTCTTGGGCGATATCAGTATTTAAATCAGGTAATAAAATTAGAAACTCATCTCCTCCTGATCTTACCGGCAAACCACTGTCATCGACATAACTACTGACTTTTTCTGCTACTTTAGCAAGTAAAACATCACTGATCAGCGGACCAAACCGTTGCGTAAATTGAGAGAAGTGATCAATATTGACCACGATAGCCGCCACCTGTTTATTTTCATCTTGTGCTGTCCAAGCCTCAAGGTGCTTCGATAAGGCTTTACGGTTATAAAAATGAGTGAGTGGATCGAGGAATATTTCTTTACGCGACTCTTCAAGTTCAGCTTTTAATTTACTGGTTAAGCTTTGTGAGTTTTTGAGTTGCTTCTGCAGAATAAGTTGCTGTTGTTTGAGTTTGTTTGATGCTTTTTTCAGTGACAATATTGCCGTTGCTACCACTTTTTTATCATGTGATTGAAAGTGCCCAATATTATTGTCTAAGGTATCAACAAAATAATTTAGGGTATTGGCAGAGTGCTTATTATTAAATTCCACTGCAGAAAGCACTTCTTCAACATCATCAATAATTTCATCTCTAAAATTTGATTGGCCAAGAATATGTTGGCGATAAAATTCTTCAACAGTGAAACTGTCGAGCTCTTTGCCGGTAGATAAGTATTGATCGATGCTTTTGTTGAGAGGCTTGTTTCTATTGCTAGTGTATTCGTAACTTAAGGTGTAGTTAATCGGAGAAGCAGGTAAATTCCAACTCCGCAATAGTTGTACAGATAAGGCCAAAGTTTTTTCGGCTTCTTGAATAGAATCATGATACTTCATTGATCCAATTATTCACCTTACGTTTTTTATTAGTTTTATCTTTCCATTCTCTAGTAAAAAAAATAAAACTACCAGTAAAAAATCGATTAAAAGTACAAAAATATTGACGAAATGTCGATAAATTGAGATTCAGTGAGAAATAGAAGAACTAACAGAGAAAGGCAAGGGAGGCCGCAAAGTGTACCGTGGAAAGCAGATAGCAAAAAAGCTAAAAAAGATAAGCCCCCACTATATCTAAATTTGGCAGTTCCGCTGTCGTAGGTTTCCCCTTAGACCGGTAACTTTGCGTCTCTGGCTTTCACCAGATTTGCCCTTGTCGAGCTTTAGAAGCTCTAAAATCATTATAGGGAGAAATACTTTGATGTAAAGTAAAATTTATAATTGTTCAAGTTGATATAATTTTTATCGAAATTCGGTTACTATTTTTCACTGGTATTTCAAAGGCATTCAAGTATTGGGAGGGTAAAATGAAGCGTATAATTTTTATGGTTTTAATAGCTGCTTTGTTTTGCTCAGTTTCCACTTGGGCACGAGTTACTTCAGCTAATACCAATGCTGACAATATTGCTGGGATTATTGAGCAAGTTGAAAAATATTATCAACTGGATAAAGAGCTAGTGCCCTATGATGAAGTACTTACTCTTTCAACCAAGGTATTGCCCGAACGACAACTTTTCACCACCGACACCATTGCTAAAACCTACTTCTTGTTAGCCGATGCCGCGACAAGAAAAGCTGATATTGCTAAAGCATTTCAATTTGCGACGTATGGCCTTGAGCTAGTCAATATTGACCACCTACTTCGGCTGAAATTTTTACAGAAATTGATGGAAGGCTATTATGTTAATGGCCAGTTTAAAAAAACATTAGATGTGAGTAGTCAAACCGCGGCTTTAGCAAAAAAACCAGAGCATATTCAATATTTACTGGTTGCTTTAGGCTACAGAGCTATGGCCAATGCCTTATTGGGCGATCGGGAAAATGCAAATAAGGATATAGATACCGTAACTGAGCTAATGCAGATTAATGACTTTAATGAAGATACCGATCTGTTGGCGGTATTGTCGTTAGCTTATTTTCATTTGGATCAGTTTGAAGCTGTAGTCGACATGCAAAGCCAACTCATTGGCATAAAGCTTAATAAGGCCAATAAATACAACATAGACCAGAATTACTTCACTTTGGCCAGAGCTTATGAAGCGTTAGGGCGTTTTGACGACGCTTACAATGCTTTTTGGAATGCGCAAAAAATTGCAGAAGAAAAGTCTGCTGTTGTCTTGCTCGGCTATATTGAATTAGGGCTTGGGAAAATGTTGATAAACCAAGAAAAATATCAACAAGCTTATGAAAGCCTTATTAAAGCTGAGCAATATTTTATTGGCCAGAATCAACGTAAGCCACACTTAAGTGTATTAATGTATTTAGCAAAAGTTAGCCAACTATTGGGGCGTGTTGAAGATAATCATGCGTTTTTAATTAAAGCCGAACAACTTGCTCAAGATATTGATGTAACTAAAGCACAAATACAGTTGTATCAACAATTACATGACTTTTATAAGGCTCAAAGCAACTATAAAAAAGCGCTGGCTTTACTCAACCAATATCATCAACTTTATTTGCGTTTTAACGTTAATGAGCCAGCCGATTCTGTTACTCAGCACGCTTTTACAGTAAATGAAGAAAAGCAAGTATTGGCCAGCCGTTTAGTTACTGATGGGCAACTAAAAACGAGTTTCGAACGCAAATACCACAAGCAATATAAGATCATTATCTTACTAACAATCATCGTATTATTGTTGGCATTAATGAGCGTTATGTTATGGCTTAAAACGAGAACACTGCGTTTGGTGACTCATTATAATGAAAATGAACGGCCGATAGATTTTATCTACAACCCCAATCAAACGAAAAACCTTTATCAATCAAATTATAAAAAAGCGCGCAAGTATAATTATTCCTTGGCGATTGGCTATATCACAGTAGATAATTGGAAAGAGCTTTCATTTCAAACTAATAAGAAAGTACTTAACGATGTCGCCCGTGCAATTGCAACCTTGATCAATCAGTCGGTTGGTGAATTTGATTACGTTGGTATGTTAAATGAAAGTGAGTATTTGTTGCTATGCCCTCATCAAAACAATGAAGACATACAAAAGAAACTAGAAAAATTAGTTGCTGCGCTTGAAGTTAATTATTTTGCTAACTTAGGTGGAAGCGCGGTTAGCATAGAATATTCGTTTGATACTCCAACTGTGCAGGACATTGATCCATATATCTTTTTATCGCGATTGAGTGAACGTGTTAGTGCGGAATTTGTAAATTAATAGGTTAATTTTAATATGATTTTTGTGGCATCTATTATTGGTGTTTTTGTTGCTGTCAGTATTTATTTTTTCTTTAGAGCAGAAACGCTACAACGAGAAGTAATACAGGCAAAGCGAGAGAGTAAACAAGCAGATAAAGAGAGCAAAATTTTAGTCGATTCTATGGCGATATTAACTAGTCGTTATGAAGAGTTTGCCAAAAGGCGACTTGATGTTTTGTTTGATAATAAATCGATACCACAAGAGCCATTATTAATTATTGCGCCACTTGTTAATAATTATTCAACCATAGTTAATGATTGTTTGAAGGGAAATGGCCAGCTTAGCAAAGTTGTGTCGAGTATTTATCAAAGCACAGGTGCTAAGGCCTATAGTGATTTTACCACTTTTATTGCTAGCCAAGACAAAAAAACACAGCGTTTATGGTCTAGCAATAAATTTAAAGGTTTTGTTTCTTTAGTGGAAGAGCTATTAACGACACAAGAAAAACAAATTAAGAAATAATTGGTTGTGTCGTATATTTAGTGGCGAATAATAATATCTGGTGACGTGTCTATTTCGCCGTCGTCTGTAATGGTGGCAACCTTGTCATCACATAATAAAATCGCGATACTTTTCGCTTGGCTGTTACGAATAAAGGCTAAATCATAACCAAATTGAGTTAAACTGCTGGCGGCAAATTTTTGAGCAAGCGATAACTTGTCCCATAAAGCTGTTTGTTCTGGAGAATAATGTCTTCGTTCTAATAAGACTTCTCTCTCTTGTAATGCTTGCATTATTTTATCGTCTAAAATTTATTCTAAATTGCACACTACCCTCTTTTTTTTGATAACTCAACAGTTGTGGTTAATTTTTATCACAATCTAATACTGGTTTTACCAGTTAACTATTGTTTATGATAGTATTTATGATTATTTGCTAAAAGAATATTGCCATGAGTAAAGTATTAGATGACCTATCTGCATTATTAAAATTAGAAGTTATTGAACAAGGTTTGTATCGAGGCCAGAGCCAAGATTTGGGCTTTCGCGCGCTATTTGGTGGGCAGGTTATGGGGCAAGCGGTTTCGGCAGCCCAAGAAACCATTGATGCTAGCCGGCACGTGCATTCTCTGCATTCGTACTTTCTTCGTCCGGGAGATGCTTCTAAGCCTGTAGTTTATGATGTTGAAAATATTCGCGATGGAAAGAGTTTTAGTACACGCCGGGTCAAAGCCATTCAAAATGGCAAAGCTATTTTTTACATGACCGCATCTTTTCAAAGTGTTGAACAAGGTGTTGAACATCAAGATACGATGCCCGATGTGCCACCACCGGAAGGTTTAACCTCTTTTAGTGACTTTGTTACTGAAAATCAGCAACATATTCCTTTAGAGATACGCGACAAATTTTTAGCGGAAAAGCCAATTGAAATTCGCCCTGTGCAAAGCTACAACTGGTTAAAGCCTGAAAAATCAGCGCCGGTGACTCAGTTTTGGATCAAGGCAAATGGTCAGCTGCCAAACGATTTGCGTATTCATACTTATATGTTGGCTTACACCTCAGATTTTCATTTTTTACCAACAGCGTTATTTCCACACGCGCTAAGTCATTGGCAACCGAACCTGCAAATTGCCACTATTGATCATGCGATGTGGTTTCATCGTCCATTTCGTTTTGATGATTGGTTGCTTTATTGTGTCGATAGTCCGACAGCTACGGGCGCGAGAGGCTTTGTTAAAGGACAAATCTATAATCGTCAAGGAGAGCTAGTTGCCTCTACTGCACAAGAAGGTGTGATCAGAAAACGTTAATTTTGGCGCGACGCACAGGCAAGCAACGGGTGTTTGCTTGTGAAAATTAATCTAGCTAAATGACTTAATAGGTTAAAAGTAGCGGCTTTAAAGGTAATTTTTTGGCGTAATAAGTCAAGAATGATGTTCAGATATTGCCTAAGATGAGCAATGCGTTTACGTTAAACAGGCTTTTAGTTAAAACATTGACCATGTTTAGTTAGCAAATAATGTGAGTAATACCATACATATAAACGATACCAATAACAAAAATGCAGCTCAGCATAACACCCGCACTTCGATCAAGGATATTCAATGCATACAACAACATCAAACCAATATAACCAAGCAATTAATTTAGCTTCACTTGTTGAGCAGGCAATGCAAAAGCATGGTCAGTCATCCGCATATCAATGCTTAGGGCAAACAACGTCTTTTGCTGAAATTGAGGAAAAGTCGACAAAAATAGCGGCGTACTTGTTAGATGTTGTTAAATTGCAAGCAGGTGATCGTGTTGCAATTCAATTACCTAATTTAGTTCAGTATCCAATTTTTGCATACGCGGTATTGCGGGCTGGTTTGGTTTTGGTCAATACCAATCCTTTATATACCGAGCGAGAAATGAAACATCAGTTTACTGACTCAGGCGCAAAAGTGGTTATTATCCTTACTGATTTATTGCCAAAGCTCGAAAGCTTTGTCGAGCAAACAGATGTTGAGTTAGTGATCACCACTAAAGCGACTGACATGCTATTTGCAGATAAAGAGCCTATTCCAACAGATAAACCTTATCAACTCACTACTTTTGGCGAGGTGCTAAGCCAGGCGGCGAATTTCGACACCATTAATCGCCAAGCTATCTCTGGCGAAGACATTGCGGCAATTCAATACACCGGCGGCACAACGGGCTTATCGAAGGGCGCGATTTTAACGCACAACAATTTATTAAGTAATACCGTACAAACAGCGCAACGTCTTAATACTGTCTTGGCATTAGGCGAAGAAACTTTTATTACGCCATTACCGCTTTATCACATTTATGCTTTCTTACTTAATCTTTGGTTGTTTTCCGATGGCAATAAAAATGTGCTGATCCCAAATCCGCGCGATATCGATGGCTTTGTTGACACCTTAATTACCACACCGCCAACAGGCTTCAGCGGCATTAATACGCTGTTTTTAGGTTTATGTATGCATCCTAAAATAAGTGAAGTGGATTTTAGTCAATTGAAGCTAACGGTCAGTGGTGGAGCGGCGTTAACCACTTCAGCGTCAGACAGCTGGCAAAACCTGACGGGGTGCACCATTTCTGAAGGTTACGGTTTATCTGAAACCTCGCCAGTGGTGAGTTTAAACCCTCCTGGTAACGAGCAAATTGGCACCATAGGTTTGCCTTTATTTGATACTCAAGTTGAAATTTGGGACGACAATAACCAAGAGGTTGCTCAAGGTGAAGCGGGTGAAATTGTCGTCAAAGGACCGCAAGTCATGCGTGGTTACTGGCAACAAGAACAAGAAACACGCACGGTACTCACCGAAGATGGTTGGTTTAAAACCGGCGATATTGCTATTGCACAAGCCGATGGCTATTTACGTATTGTTGACCGTAAAAAAGACATGATTATTGTTTCAGGCTTTAATGTTTACCCAAATGAAGTGGAAGATATTTTAATGTCACATGCTGCCATTTTAGAAGCGGCGGTGGTGGGTGAAAGTGATGCCAAAACCGGTGAGTTAGTTTCCGCATTTATTGTTAAAAAGCCAGATGTATCGCTGACTGAGCAAGAGATTATTGATCATTGTCGCAGCGATCTTACTGCTTATAAAGTGCCGAAAAAAATCACGTTTTTAGCTGAGCTGCCAAAATCGAATGTCGGTAAAATTTTACGTAAAGACTTACGAAAATAAGCCAAGAACATGACTTAATCAATAGCGAATAAAGCACGCTTTATTCGCTATTTTTGTGCCAATCGAAACTGGGTTTGAGTGTTGAAAAATGCGTAATTCAAATATCAAGGCACCATAGCAATAAGCGGTTAAACTTATTCGCTATTTTTGTGCCAATCGAAACCGGTTGGGTGTTGAAAAATGCGTAATTCAAATAATGGCGCCATGGCAAATAAATGGTCAAATATATCCGCTTGAATCCCTTCATAGTTAACCCAATTTTGATCATTGCTGAAAAAATAAAGTTCAAGCGGTAAGCCATTTTCTGTGGCGGGCAACTGCCTCACCATGCAAGTCATTTCTTTGTGCACTTTGTCGTGTTGTGTTAAATAAGCCTCAATATAGGCGCGAAATGTACCAACGTTAGTAAGCTGACGACGGTTTTTTTGATCAAGAAATACTTGCTCTAATTCACTTTCACCATCACTAATTTCTGCTACTTTGGTGGTTAAATAATCAGTAATTAATGCAAATTCTTGCAGGGCATTAATTTGCGCTAACGATAAAAATTTAATGCTGCTGATATCAATTATGATGCTGCGTTTAATACGACGACCACCAGAATTAAACATGTCACGCCAGTTTTTAAACGAATCGCTAATTAGCGCATAGGTTGGCACTGTGGTTACTGTACGGTCAAAATTTTGTACTTTTACGGTATTTAAACCAATTTCCAGCACATCACCATCGGCGCCATACTTAGGTATTTCAATCCAATCACCGGGCGCGACCATGCGATTAGCAGAGATTTGAATGCTCGCCACTAAGCCTTTTATCGTATCTTGAAAAATTAATAATAAAACGGCGGTCAGCGCACCTAAGCCACTGAGCAAATAAATTGGTGAGCGACCTAAAATAAAAGAAATAGCGAGTATCGTTGCCACCAAATAAACGGCTAATTTAATCACCTGAATAGTGGAGTTTAACGGCAAATAGCGCTGATGTGCCTTGTCACGATATAAGCTGTTAATCACGTTCAATGCTGCGCTAATACAGCGCGCGACTTGAAAGCTTATCGCAACTTTGGCAACCACAATGGCAATATTGGTGAGTGCTTTTTCAGGCGCTAAAATGAGTGGTGTCAGAAAAAGCAATAAAATGAACGGTAATAATAAGGCAAGGTGCACAAAGACATTATGCTGAAGAAATAAATCGTCCCATTTGTTTTTAGAGTTAGTGACAAACGCGTGTACAGCACCTAAAAACAAATGTTTAGCGATGTAATAGCTAAGGAACAATAAAACAAAAATAAAACATAAACCCACTAATTGGCTACTTACCGTTAAGTAGCTGCTTGGTATACCTTGTTCAGCTAACCAAGTGATTAACGCTTCATTCATTATTGCTCCTTAATAAAAACGGGCTATTCGCGGTTGTTGTGATAATGCTCAAGCACTTGATCTTTGTCTAACCAAAGTTCATTTAACCAAGTTTGAAAATTATTTTTATGAGTTTTGTCATTAAAATAATCGCCCGACATCGCATCGCTAACGGCAATAGTATTAATAGATACGTTAACACGTTTTACTCGTCCGCAAGCAAAATCTACAAAAGTAGGAATGCCATCTGGATAATGAATTGTCACATCGACTATGGTATTTACATGTTCTTTCATGGCATCTAAAGCAAAGGCTATACCGCCAGCTTTCGGACGTAAAAGGTGTTTGAATTTCGGTTTTTGTTTTTGGTACTTTTCCGCAGTAAAGCGTGTTCCTTCAATGAAATTCATGATGCTTACTGGCTTGTGTTTGAACTTAGCACAAGCTTTGCGCGTGGTTTCTAAATCTTTACCAATTAAATGCGGATTCTTTTTTAAATAAGCTTGGCTATAGCGTTTCATAAATGGGAAGTCGAGTGCCCACCACGCAATGCCTAAAAACGGCACATAAATAAGTTCTTTTTTGAGGAAAAATTTCAAAAATGGAATTTTTCCGTGCAATAAACGCTGCAATACTAAAATATCAACCCAACTCTGGTGGTTACTTACTACGATGTACCAATCGTTCATGCTGAGTTTTTCTAAGCCAGTGACTTGAAAATCAATGCGGCACAGCAACTTTTGAATGCCGGTATTAATTGCTACCCAGTTGCTCGCCATTTGGTCGAGTAAGTAGCTAAATATTTTTTGTGAGAATGCCACCGGAATAATTGCTTTTAAAAATGAAAAAACAATAATCGGCAATAGCCATACTAAGGTATTGATAAAATATAAAGAAAATGACAAAAGCCCAATTAAAGGACCTGGTAAAAAATTAAACATTAAACCGCTCTTTTACTGCACCTAACTAGGTGATGTGTATAAACATATATTCAGGCGAGAGTATAAATGATGAGTCCAAAAAAATATATCATCACATTGCCAAAACTGGTTGCAAAAACAACAAAGCCACCTAAAGGGTAAAAAATAGTCGACTTTATTTAACCTTAGGTAAATTGTGACAAAATGTTCGAGTTAAGCGCATAAAAATAACCTTTAGTTGCCTTTTATAGGCTAAAGGTTATAAAACCAGAACTATTAATCTAAATAAAGCACAAAATATCATTGCCAACCACGACCCGTTTAGGTCATTCTTAACCTTCAAGAATGTAGAGGTAATGTAATGAATTTTAAACGTGCGGTTATTAAAGTAGGTAGTGCTTTAGTTGCCCCAGACGCCAATGGTTGTAGCGGAAAATATATCGAAGCTATTGCGTCTTTTATTAGTAAGTGCCAACAACAAGGCAAAGAAATTATTCTCGTTTCATCGGGCAGTGTTGCCGCTGGTCGAAACTTAATTAAGCACGGTTCACCCATTCCCTCTATTGAAACAAAACAAGCGATGGCCTCTGTTGGCCAAATGCAAATGATGGCTAACTGGCAGCGCTTTTTCAAAATGCCTTGTAGCCAGTTGTTAATCACTCACGGCGATTTAAAAGACCGTCAGCGCTACATTAATATCAAAAATACTATTCGCGTATTATTGGCCAACAGTATTTTGCCAATAGTTAATGAAAACGACACGGTAGCAACAGAAGAGTTAAAAGTTGGTGATAATGACAATTTAGCCGCGTTAGTTGCTTTAGTCAGTGAAGCCGATGCGCTGTTCATTTTAAGCGATATTGATGGCGTTTATGATCAAGACCCGCGTGGCAACCCTAACGCAAAAATGTTGCCTAATATTGATGAAATTACCGAAGAAGTTTACGCCATGGCAGGCACAACCAGTAATCCTATTGCAACTGGCGGTATGAAAACCAAAATACAAGCGGCTGAAAAAGCGGTTGAAAACGGCATTGATACCTACATAGTAAATGGGCATAAAGCTGAGGTCTTTGAGCGATTATTAAACGGTGAAAACCCAGGTACTTGCTTTAAAGCCAGCCAAGCCGCAACAAAAGCCCGTAAACATTGGCTTAAACACACGTTAAAAAGTAGTGGTAAACTACAACTTGATAAAGGTGCTGTAAAAGCGGTGGTTAATAAAGGCGCTTCGTTATTGCCATCGGGTATTAACGGTATTTATGGCGACTTTAGTGCAGGTGATTCGGTAGACATTATTACGAGCGATAACCAACAAGTGATCGCAAAAGGCATTAGTCAGTACAGTTCCCGTGACTTAGCCCGTATAAAGGGTCACAACAGTGAGCAAATTTTTAGTATATTAGGATGCCGCCCTAGTAAAGTAATTATTCATAGAGATGATATGGTGATCATCTCTAAACAAGAGATTGAGTAACGACGATGACGCAAACAACATTTGATATTGCCACAAGTGCAGCACAAGCTAAACAAGCTTCGCGCGTGATTGCGCAATTAACGACGACAGAAAAAAATGCCTTATTAACCGAAATGGCAGCGGCAATAGAAGCCGAAGCGGCAAGCATCATAGCTGAAAATAGCCGTGACATCGACGCCGGTCGTAGCAAAGGGTTAAGTGAAGCAATGCTCGATCGCTTACTGCTAACCGAGCAGCGCGTAACGGATATTGCTGATGCGATTCGTGAAATTGTCACCTTAACCGATCCTGTTGGCGATATTGCCAATTTAGCGTTACGTCCAAACGGCATGCAAGTTGGAAAAATGCGTATCCCGCTGGGTGTTATTGCGATGATTTATGAAGCACGTCCAAATGTGACGGCCGAAGCAGCGGCTTTGTGTTTGAAATCAGGTAATGCGGTTATTTTACGTGGTGGCTCAGAAGCTATTCATTCTAATATTGCCTTAGCCAATTGCTTACATTCGGTATTAGAAAAAAATAACATTGATAAAAATATCATCACTGTTATTCCTGATACCAGTCGTGAAGTGATTGAGCAATTATTGAAGCAACGTGAAAGCATTGATTTGGTGATCCCGCGTGGCGGCGAAGGCTTAATTCGTTATGTTACCGAGCATAGCCAAATTCCTGTGATCCAGCACTTTAAAGGCGTTTGTCATTTATTCATTGATAAGTACGCTGACCTAAACAAAGCGGTTAATATTTTAGTCAATGGTAAAACACAACGTCCAAGTGCTTGTAACGCGATTGAAACGGTTTTAGTGCACCAAGACATTGCTGAACAGTTTTTACCGCTTGCTGCTAAAGCGCTCGTGCCAGCTAACGTGAAAGTGCATGCCTGTGAGCAAAGCTTACCATTTTTTGCTGAAGGCGAATTGGCAACTGATGATGATTATCATGCCGAATATTTAGCCCAAGAAGTGGCGATAAAAACTGTTGAAGGATTTGACGCGGCAATTACGCATATTAATGAATATACCTCAGATCATACTGAAGTTATCGTCACGCAAGATAATAGTCGCAGCCAACAATTTATTCGAGCGATCAACTCATCGGTGGTTATGGTCAATGCATCATCACGCTTTTCTGATGGTGGGCAACTTGGTCTAGGTTCAGAAATTGGTATTTCAACCAGTAAACTTCATGCCTACGGGCCAATGGGGTTAGCGTCGTTAACGACCGAAAAATTTGTCGTTTTAGGTGACGGACAAATACGCGATTAAGCATAAAAGGCTGATAAGTCATAAATATAAAAAATGGGTGTTTAATCAATTGATTAAACACCCATTTTTTTGTATATGTGTTTGTAAAAATTTTTGAAAAACACTATTTTTTTGATTGTTGATTCTGATAGCATGGTGAGTGGGAAAATTATAATTAAATTAAGGAATCTACATGTCAGATAATCAAGCAACGCCTGAAATTAGTGAAGCATTTGCGGCACCAGAAGCCGATTTAGCTAACGTTAAAGAAGATAAGCCCATTTTGAAATTCGAACGATTTTCGGCATGGTGGGTCTTTTTATTGTCATTTATTACCATGGGTATCTATCCTGTTTATTGGTTATATACCAGAATATCCAAAGCTAACGAACTTGCGGTAGAAGACAAAGTGCCTACTTTTCGTTTAAATGCTTTTATTGTATTGGTCATTGCTTACTGGGTTTTATCTTTTGCTGTCGGTTTTACGGCTGATGAAACAGGTGGCGTGCTTGCTATGATTAATGGCGTTGTCTCCATTGCTTATTTTGTCTTATATCTATTAGTGGTTTTTGGTGCTCGTCGAGCAATTCGTGAAATCATTAATGCAGGTACAGATGAGTATGTGCCAGTTAAAGGCATTTTAAGTGGCTTAGGAACGTTTTTTGGAGGTGGTATTTATCTTCAATATAAAATTAATCAAGCAATCGACAACCAAAGCTAATTTTGCTTAATACTTAATAAATGAAAGGACGCGCTAGCGTCCTTTTTTATTTATCGTAGCTTAAAGCATGCCAGCATGCTTTACATTTAAGTAGGTATTGATGACATAAGTGAGTAAATATTGTGGCTGGCAATTAACACAAATTATCCCAGCCTTTTCGATACGCTTTAAATGGGCATTATAACTATTTTTTAATTCTACAGCTGCGCAGTACCTATTAGCGTCATTAACTTGGTTGATATCTGCGTTTAGTGTTTGTGTCAGCGCAACATTTTCAATATTAATTAATGCCACTAAATGATGACGTTGTAAGTTTTTAAGTGCAGGCAGTAGATCGTCAAAACTTTCTTCGCTGAGTGTGGTTACCACTAATACTAAGGCACGCTTACTGCGCTTGGTTAGTAGACTATTCACCGCTTTGTTGTAATCACTGGCATATTCGTCAGGTTGCAAGTCGTAAAAATGATTCATTACCTGAGAGACATTCTGAGCGCCTTTAACAGCAGGTAACCAACGTTCATGTTGATTAAAACTTTGCATACTGAACCAATCACCTTGCTTAAGTACCGTATGGCTAAGCATTAGCAAGGCATTTAATGCTGCGTCGAAGTGCGAGCCGATATCTGTTTCAATATTCATTTTATGACCAGCATCAAGCATGACAATAATTTGTTGGTTTCTCTCTTCTTGGTATTCCTTAGCGATAAGCTTTTGCCGTTTACTGGTGGCTTGCCAATCTATTTGGCGAATGCTGTCTCCTTGACGAAAGTCTCTTAGCTGGTGAAATTCAGTGCCACTACCGCGTTTTTTTCGCTGTTTTAAACCATTAATTGGCAGATTACTAACACCATAAAGTTGTTGTTGGCGCAAACGTTCGAAATTTGGGTAGGTTTTCACTTCAAGTACATCATCGATTAGCCAATAACTTTGCCAAATTTTCCAAGGTGAATGTAGGCATATCTCTATCGGGCCAATATTGGCAGCCCCACGTTGAAGTGGCTGAATTTTTCCTTGAACCAATAACTCTTCATTAGCCGCAAGGGTTTCATTACGAGTAAACCCTTTTAAATTAAAATGAGAACTAACATGATCACGAAGCGCCAATATTAAGTTTGTAGTGCCAGTATTGGTAATTTGGTATTTAATGATGTGCCAATGGTTGAAGCTGAGCTGAGTAGGTAAAACTCGCTTAATGCGCAATTTAGGAAGTGTCTTAGACTTAATTAAGTCCAAAAGTGCAATAGATAATACAGCGACAACAATGAAAGTAAGCCCGTCGGTAACCTGTTGCTCTTCACTTAGCAGCTTTACTATGATGCATAAAAACAGCATTAGCCCAAGGGTAAGCAATGCTTTTTTTGAAGGGCGAAAGGCGGTTCGTCTCATACTCTAGGTGCTTCAGTGCTTTGTAATAATTCTTCAATGACTAGACTTTGATCAATGCCTTCTAATTCTAAGTCAGCGGTTAATACTAAGCGATGTCGCAAAATATTGGGGGCGACAACTTTAATATCATCAGGTAAGACAAAATCTCGATTATTCATTAATGCGTTAACTTTAGCCGCTTTAACTAAATTAATACTCGCTCTAACGCCTGCACCATGAAGTACGCCATGCCAAGTTCTAGATTTAGTAACAATATCTACAGCATAATTATAAATTTGTTCATCAACAGTAATGGTGCATGCTAGCGCTTTTATCTGTTCGATTAGTTGTTGGTTTAGCAAACTAGGCAAGCTTTCAATATTGCGCTCGTTGCTGATTTTTTCGGTATTGAGTTTTAACAACGCAATTTCTGCATCTTTGTCAGGGTAATCAATATTAATCTTCATCATAAAACGATCAAGCTCAGCTTCAGGTAATGGGTATGTACCTTCTTGATCAAGCGGGTTTTGTGTCGCCAGCACCATAAAAGGTGAAGCGAGTACTTGGCTATCTCCGTCAATGGTAATTTGCTGCTCTTGCATAACTTCGAGCAAAGCCGATTGTGTTTTAGCGGGGGCGCGATTAATTTCATCAGCTAACAGTAAGTTGGTAAATGCTGGGCCTTTTTTAGTAATAAATTCACCTGTTTTCATATCATACAGGCTATGACCTAATACATCAGAAGGCATTAAGTCGGGTGTAAATTGCACTCGTGAAAAGTCAACTTGTAAACTCTGCGCTAGTGCTCTTACTAAAAGGGTTTTTCCTAAACCGGGCACACCTTCTAATAAAATATGACCGCCCGCAAATAACGCGGTCAGTGCATTTTCAATAATAGTATCTTGGCCAATAAGCACTTTTGAAATATTTTCTTTGATTGCTTTTACCGACTCAAAAGCTTGCTCTATGCTTAACTGCTGTTCAATTACACTCACAGTGAATTCCTTAACTCTTTAAATAATTTAATAAATTGCAGGCGCTGTTCATCGTCTGTTGGTAAGTCTTGTTCTAATAACATTTCGATAGTCTGACTTGGTTTACCGCTAATCTTACTTAAATGTTGTGCCTGTTTTTGCAGGCTCAGTTGAGAAAAATTTGCGATACGCTTTTCCATCACGGTGTCTAGTTCTCTCATCAATGCAGTTTTTAAACTGTGGTGATGATTGTGTTTGACTAAGAAATTTCCGACGGCTTCTAGGTGTGCTGAAAAGCTATTTTTAGTTTCACTCACTGGCTCTATCGCAGTACCTAATCGCATGGCTAAATGCCAAGTTAAGCCGATAATAAGCAGTGAAAATAGTAATATAATTTGCCATGACCAGTTTATGATTGAGACGAACCAGTTGGACGAAATTGTACTGGGCAGATAAGCCATGTAAGTATTTTTTCCTAATAACCATAATAAAAATTGCCCATGATCTAAGCGTTGAAGATTATTAGTGGCAATTAAATCTATACTCGGCATGTAGGTAATATAGCCTTGTTCGATACTTGCTTGGCAAATTAGTGTTATGTTGGAGACAGCTTCTTTAATGGCGGAATATGGACAGTTTTCGAAATTAAACTGATGGCTTAAATGAATATCAAAATTTTGGTTATTGTCATTAATATTAACATTGGCTGTGGTAGGTACTAAAAAACCGTGTCGTCTCACCGGAGTCTCACTGTCGACTACTGTTAAATTTTCTAACATTAAAGGATTGTAGCTAAGTTCGAGTTGTTCTCTTCGTGGTGACAATACATAAACTAAATGCCCACCACGTTTTACCCATTGCAGTATCGCTTGACCAATTCTAGGGATTTCATTGATAACCCCTTCATCGATGATCAGCGTGGTATTTGTTGTTAAGGTAATTCTTTCATTATTAAAAAATTCATCACCACTCGTGCGGTTAAGTTCTGTAAAACTGGCGTTGTATTTTTCTAGTAACAAATTGGCAGCTAGGAAAGGTTGATTGCGTGCTTCTTTGCTTAGTCCTGTTTCTAATTCAACCTTTTCCCACTCGATCGAAAAAATGGTACCGACAACAAGTAAGACTAATATACCGATAGCAGCTGAGCCGATTAACTTTGCTTTTGTCATATCGCCTCTCGCTCTTGTTCAATAGTTTGAAATTGTGCGATAAGCTGATGTATTTTTTCAGCTTCAACAGGTTTGTGCGCCCAAGCTAATTGAATCCACAAGAAAAATAACTCTTGATAAGGGCTATGCCATTGTTCAGGTAAGCTAGTTAATAAAGCCTGTTCACATTCATTTTCCGTCATGTAGGCATAAATACGAACGGAAGTTTTTGCTTGCGCAAAAGTTAAGGCAAACTTTAGTGTTAACCTTAACGCATAACGAAAGTGTTGTTTATTCACCGCATCTTTCGCTGCTTTGAGTAAATTTTCAGGCCAGTGTTGTTGGTTTAGTTCGCGAATGAAACTTGGCAGTACAGTATCGCTCTTAGTTGTTTGTGCAACTTTTGTTTGTGAAAAGGCCATTAAACCCGACAATGCGCCACTGGAATAAACAACCCAAATTAGCCAAATAGCTAACAATATAATCACTAACCAAAACAGAAAACCGACAATATCGCTCAAGTGCGTGAATGCTGAAAAAAAATCTGCTAACCATTCAAAGTTTGTACTTTGTTTTTGTTCGACAGGTTGCCATGTGGTTTGAATTTCAATAAGTTGATGCGCTTGGTAAATATTATTAATTTGCTCTCGCATTGCCAAATTATCGGCTTGTTGCTGTTTGCTTTGCTCTGTTAATGTTTTTTGCAAAGAGGCTGTATCTTGCTGTTCGATGGCTGATTGCTGTGCCTCTTGCGCGTAAAGTTCATTACTTGGCAAAGCAAAAGTTCCCACCAATATGAGCAAACAAGTCGTTGCAGTTTTGACCGAACGGGCAGCAATTTTTTTAAATGCCAATTCAATGTCCCATGCTTCAATATTTACTCGGCTATTCAAATACATTAAGAAGCCGCCAGTTGCAAAATATGGTGCAACAAGCATTACAGCAAGTAAATAACATGGGTAGTAGATGCTTTCAATTTCAACGAGTACTTGGTCCATGCTATCTATCTGTAAATCGATATTGATGCCTTGGGGAATAAAATTGAAAATTATCGCGGCAAAAAGAAATGCTAATAGCATTTCGATATGAACACAAAAAATCATCCAAAAAGACTGCTTGGCATTGTTGCGATTTACTAAAATGCTACGTCGTTTGGTGCGAGCATTACCCGTAAGTTTTTCGAGTTGCTCAACAGATGCCAGATAAGCGCGGTTTGGCGATAATCTTCGATAGGTCAACATAGCAAGAATATCAACAACTCTTAGGTCCTTAATCACTTTAATACAGCTCCAAGTTGTCGTGGGCTGAGCAAAACTTTGCTTGGCTAAGAAGTCAAGTAGAGGGCGTTCTAGTAAAGGCTTTAGCCACCAAATAATATAGGATGCCGTTGTTAGTGAAAAAAGTTGCCAACTAATGATGGCAATAGGTAAATACAAGCATGCGACAATTTTCATCATGCTAATAAAGTTGGCTCTTACCATCAGTTGACAGAAGTCAAATACTTGCCAAGGTGTTCGTTTTCTCGCGACAAAAGATAACTTACTAATGTCCATAGCGCGTGCCTCGGTAAAAAACGCGTAATACATAAAACCAGCACAAGCTACCTGCGATGTATTTAAATATGCTTGGAATATCCAGTGGCGACCAAAAAGCTTCAATAATTGCAGCAAGCACTAACATGACAAAAGCGCCGACAATTAAGGGTAGTACTGTCTTTCCGGCTTTTTTAACCGCATAAGCACGACTAAACTGTCCCGGATTAAGCAAATTAAAGCCGATTTTACCGCCAGCTGCGCCAGCAATGGTGATAGCTGTTAATTCAAATGAACCGTGCGTAATTACAAAAGAGAAAAATGTTTCTTGATAACCTAAATGCACAATATGAGCGGAAATCGCACCAAAGTAAAAACTGTTAAATAACAGTGGTAATACAGCGCCAAAGCCAAATAGGGCACCGCCACCAAACATCTGAAATGCGATACCGATATTGTTGTAAATATAGACGCCTAACATCATCACATTGGCGCCTGAGCTTCGGGCTTCTTGCTGAACTGAGCCAGCAGGGTCATACATCTTTTCGATGCTTTTGACGCTTTGCACGTCAAGGAAATGATAAACCGCGTTAGGGTCAAATATAACCCATAGGTAAATGATAAATGCAAAACCAAAAAAAGCGCCAAACGAGAGCCACAAGTAATAACGGTTTTCAAATAACCCTTGCATAAAGCTCTGTTTAAATAGTCGATAAATGGCACGTAAGGAAAGATTTTCTCCACGATATAAATGACTTTGGCCTAACGTGACAAAGTTATCTAGTTTTTCAATTAAAGAGGGCGAATAATGGCGAGATCTGGCAATGGCCAAGTCATGGCAAATTTGACGGTATAATTGACCAAAATTTGCAGGTAGCTCTTTACCTTTTTCACCTAAACACAACTGTGAAAAGTTTTGCCAGCGTTGTTCGTTAGTTTTAACAAAATGACTCTGTTTCATACTAAATGCCTTGACCTAGATAGAATCTGGCCATTTGCTTTAGCTGTTGGCTTGCACCTTCTTTATTCGTTAACAGTTGTTTGGGTAATATTTTTGCAAGTTCTTCTTGCCGAGCTGGTGAAAGTTCTTTGCTGCGTTCAGCAAATAAAATTATCGCTTGTTGTTCTTGCGTTGATAGCTGCATTGGTGGTGCAAGTGGTGTGAATTCATCGAATTCTGGATCTTGGTGTTCAGGTTTGGTGTGAACAACCATAGTGCCTGATGCCCAATCGCCAATGCGTTTGAATTTTGTGTTAAAGGCCATAGTAAGAATACCTAAGCAATAAGCAAAGGGAAAGGCATCAGCAGGGCGTAATAAATTTCGAATAATAATGTGGCTTAAATTAGCGGGTAAACCATTGTCTTGCACCACCTGCAGTCGAAACTTTTTTTTACCTGGTGTGTTGCCTGTTCGGGCTTCAAAGAAAATGTAATAACCCCAAGAGATGATAAAAAAAGCAATTAAGGTTAATCCTTCACCTGCTTGTCCTAAAAACCTAAACGCGAGCATAAGTAGTAACAGAATGACCGCACGAATAACAAAATCGTATAGATACGCACAAGCTCGCACGGTTATACCTGCGGGCATAAGATTAATGCTTACCCCTTCAGGTAGTTTTATAAATAACTTGTTATCGAGTTGAGCATGAACCATTTAGCTAGTTGTCTTCCGTGGCAATGAATTATTATTATTTTTCTATTTATAAAATAGTCATTTACAAATTATCACATCTATATTCATTTTTCGAAGTTTTTTCTGTAGCCATTATTTTACATAAGGTTTTTAATACGAAAGACTATCGGATTGGGTGCATGGTTTATTTAGAACTTGTAGTCGATTAGCGAAATAAGTATGCTACGCGGCCGATTTTTAACGGTGTTAAGGTGTGTAAATGTTAGGTTTTGATTACGGTACGTCAAATTGTGCAGTGGCGATTATGGACAATGCTCAGGCAAAAATATTGCCTTTGGCAAATAACAGTGCTTTTTTACCGTCGAGCCTTTATGCACCAAGTCGCGATATGATCGTCAATTGGCTGTTTCAGCAGCTCTCTGTCGCCGAGCAAGGACACTTTAAAGCACAACGGTTAATGCAATTGCAAAAAGGGCAGGTTGCACTTCGTGAATTAAAAGAAGACGGCATGCCAACCGAACTCTTTTTTGGTCACGATGCGTTAGCAAAATACCTCGAAGATCCCGAAGAAGGTTATTACATTAAATCGCCAAAATCTTTTCTAGGCGCCAGTGGTTTATTGCCAGTGCAAATTCAATTATTTGAAGACATCGTTGCTGCAATGATGGCGAATATTAAACAATTGAGTGAAAACTACTTACAACGTGAAGTTACCCAAACGGTTATTGGCCGACCGATTAACTTTCAAGGCTTACAAGCGGATAAAAGTAATCAGCAGGCTTTAACGGTGTTAACCAATGCTGCTAAACGTGTTGGCTTTAAAGAGGTTGAATTTCAATACGAACCGGTTGCCGCAGGTTTTGAATTTGAAAGTACCTTGGCTAAAGAAAGCAAGGTACTCGTGGTCGATATTGGTGGCGGTACAACTGACTGCTCTATGTTATTAATGGGGCCAAATTTTGCCAACAAAGCAGATCGTCATCAGCATTTACTCAGTCATAGTGGTTTGCGTGTTGGTGGTAACGACTTTGATATTCAGTTAGCACTAAAAACTATTATGCCTAGCTTTGGTATGAACGGCTTACTAAAAAGTGGCAAGCCTGTACCAATAAATGGTTATCGCCAAGCCGTTTCGATTAATAATATTAATGACCAAACCGAGTTTTATAGTGCATCTAATCGTCGCTTTTTAGCTGAACTGATTCGTGATGCGGCATCGCCAATAGCGGTTGAACGACTCTTAAAAGTGCACGACGAAAAACTGAGTTACCGCCTTGTTAACGGCGCGGAACGGGCAAAAATTGCGTTAACTGATCATGACCAATATTCAATTGAATTAGCCGACATTGAGCAAGGTTTAGCGGTTGAGGTTAACCGTAACAAAATGCTTGAAGCGAATGTGCGTGAATTAAATCAAATTGCCCAATTAATGCAAGCCGCGGTTGAGCAAGCTAACTGCCAACCTGATGTTATTTTTGTTACCGGTGGTACGGCCAAATCTCCGGTGATTAATCAATTTATTAAGCAGCAAATGCCTAACATTCCAATTGTTATTGGTGATCATTTTGGCAGTGTTACTTCTGGTTTAGCGCGTTGGGCAGAGCGTATTTATTGTTAATAAACTGCTTATCTATTGTTCAAAATTTGTGACCCGATCATCAATTTACAATCTGACAATCGTAATTTTTTAAAGCGACAGTGATATTTAGACCTATTGCGGTTTAGTCATTTAAAGTTGTGAAAGGCTTGTTGGCAAAAAGTAGACTATAACTAAACTGATGTAAAACAGTGTAAATATTATTAATTGTCGTATTTATATTATGTATAGTGCTGATCTGATATTTTTGACTAAACGTGAGTCCTTTATTTAGGCGCAAATTATGATAACAAAACAACTTTTTGACTCGGTGAATGCATTACAAGCGAAATGCAAAGCTGTACTTTTAGCTGTCATTGCTTCACTTGCTTTTGTGAGCGGTATTACCTCAGCTCAAGCAGAGCAAGCACAACCTAATATATTAGTTATTGTGAGTGACGACGGTGGTTACAGTGATTTTGGTTTTGCCGGCGACAAAAACTTCCCGACGCCAAATTTAACCAAATTAGCTAACAGTGGTGTGGTATTTGACCAAGGTTATGTGTCTGCGTCAGTGTGTAGCCCGTCGCGTGCCGGTTTATTAACGGGTCGTTATCAGCAACGTTTTGGTCATCATCATAATTTACCGAATAACCCTGTGGGTAACGACAAAGAAGAAAATTTAGGTATGTCGACCAGTGAATCAACCATTGCCGATTATTTAAAAGCAGAAGGTTATTACACTGGTGCCATTGGAAAGTGGCATTTAGGTCGACTTGATAAGTATCACCCGACCAACCGAGGTTTTGATGAGTTTTACGGTTTATTAGGTGGCTCGAGAAACTATTTCCCCAAAAAAGCGAAACAAAAAGATCACTTAATTTTGCGCAATGGTGATGTGGTTGGCTTTGAAGACTATTTAACTGATGCATTAGGTTTTGAAGCTGAAGATTTTATTGAGCGCAACCAAGAGCAACCGTTTTTCCTTTACCTGTCTTACACTGCGGTTCACGGACCGATGAATGCCAAAAAATCAACTATGGCTAAGTATCCAGAAATCGAAAGCAAAAACCGTCGTAAAATGGCGGCGATGATGGAAGACTTTGATATTTCAGTCGGTCGCGTTATTGATAAGCTTGATACATTAGGTTTACGTGAAAATACCTTAGTGGTGTTTATTAATGATAATGGTGGCAGTAAGCATAATTTTTCAGTGAACTTACCATTAAAGGGCTTTAAAGGTGCGCAAGACGAAGGCAGTTTGCGTGTGCCTTACTTAATGAGTTGGCCGGGGAAAATTCCGCAAGGACTTAACTTTACCTCAATGGTGTCAGCTTTAGATATTGCCCCTACCGCACTTGCAGCTGCTGGCGGAAAAATGCCAACCAAGAAAAAATTTGATGGCGTAAATTTATTACCATTTTTAAATGAAAAAACCGCAAAAGGTGAAGGTAAGCAACCGCACAATGAACTTTTTTGGAACAGAGCACAATTTGCTACCGTGCGAGATGGTGACTTTAAGTTAATTCGTGAGAGAAATGGCGGTACTTATTTATATAACATTGCTAACGACGTGCAAGAGCGTAATAACCTTGTGAATAAGCAGCCTGAAAAAGCTCAAACCTTAGCGGCTAAATTAGACGCCTGGTTAAGTGAGTTGCCAGAGCCAGCATGGGACACCGCGTATACCTTAAAAATGAAGCAAAAATAACGGGTAATATTCAATGTAAAAACGGCAGAATTTCTGCCGTTTTTTTATGGGAAATTTCTAGTAAAACTTTGCTACAGGGATTATTATCATAAAAATCATATAATATAATTCAATAAATATACTCAGGGAAGATCATGAAAACTATGCTTTTAACGCTTGTTGTAGCGACACTCGTTATTTCAGGCTGCGCGCAAAAACAAACACCATACAAGGTGGTTAAGCGTGTTGACTATAACCATAAAACCAGAGGTTTACAGGCGTATACTGAAGGGGTTACTCAAGAAAAAATTTCGGCAACGGAGTATATAATTACCGCAAAATTGAGTAGCAGTAGCGATAAAATCAGATCGCAAAATATGGTGATATACCACGCGGCGATACTTGCTCAGCAATCGGGTTACGATAGCTTTGATGTACTGAAAAGAAAGTCAGGTCAGTGGTGTAACTTTATTAAAAATAGACAAGGCATGAAGAGCTATAACGATGGAGGGTTCAAATCCTCTGTCCGTGTCGTGTTCACAGAAATAGAAGCGCCTAAAAATAAGCTGAAAAAAGTTAAACGTATTAATGTATTAGAAGCAATAAATAGGTTAGAACCAAAAATAAATGCTGTTTGGAGCGATGAAGAGATAGATGCGTTGGAAAATCAGCGTTGGGACTCGTGTTTTAATACTTATCGTTAATACCATGCTGATAATTAAGAATCTCCAAGGCAGGTGATTCTTAATTATCTAATCAAAACTAAGGGCAGTTTTAAGTTATTCAGCAATATATGAACAGCAGTAATCAACGAGTGTTAGCGCTTTAATTTCAAACGACGAATTCGCAGGTACTTCAAAAGATTGTCCGGCATTTATCGTTTGCCAGTTTGTTTCACCCGGCAGTAAAATTTCACATTCACCGGCTAAAATTTCCATTAATTCTTTTTCTTCAGTGCCAAATTTATAATCGCCTTGCACCATAATGCCTAAAGTTTTAAAGCTACCATCAGCAAAAGTGACTTTGCGTGAGGTAACTTTGCCATCGAAATAAACGTTTGCTTCACGGGTAATGGTTACGTTGTTAAATTCACTCATATTGTTTTCTCTATTATAAGTTGATGTTTAAATTAAAAATTAAATAAAAATTTATGTTTAAGTAAGTAGGGCAGCTGCACTGGCAATAACAGTCATCACGAGCACCATTATTTTTAATGTTTTAGGTTTTATGTCTATCGAAAATTTCACTGAAACCATGGCGCCCAATATGCTACCAATTGCTAAATAAATACCTGCCATCCAAGCCACTTGATCACGAAAAATAAAAACCACTAAAGCAATAGAGGTAAAAATTAAGGCTGCGACAATTTTAAGGGCGTTGGCACGTAAGAGATCGTATTGTAATACACCAACAAAAGTGGCAATTAAGACAAAGCCGACACCTGCTTGTACAAAGCCACCATAAAAACCTGCTAATAAGGTGGTGAAAAAGCCAAGTTTGCTGTCGCTGCAACTAACAATATTATTATCTGCTGGGCCAGTATCACTTTTCAGTACAACCCAACACGATACCGCTACCATAGTGGCAAGCAGTGCCGGTTTTAATATTTCGACATCAAGGTAGGATGCGGTAACTGCGCCAATTAACCCGCCCAATAAAGTCGGTACAAAAATATCTTTGATGGAGGCTTTATCAAGCTTGTCGTTAACATAGTAGCCGCGAGTTGCGGTTAACGATTGCATAAATACCGCCACGCGATTAGTCGCATTGGCAACATCGGCCGGCAACCCGATCATCATTAATGCCGGTAACGACAAGTTAGAACCGCCACCGGCGAAGGTATTAATACCACCGGCTAAAAAGCCGATAACAATAAGCATAGTGGCTTGTAAAATATCAACGGACTCGACCATGTTTATACCTTATAGACTTTGACACTACGACTTGCTTAAGCACTAAATTTACGTAATAAAAAAGCGGCAGGAGTTTTCACTACATGCCGCCTTTAGTTGATGTTGTAAGCTTAACCAGCTTCAACGATACGCTTCATGTCTGTCATGTAGCCACGTAATTCTTTACCGATAGCTTCAACACCGTGTGAACGAATAGCTTCGTTTACTTCGATTAAACGCGCATTGTCAACACTTGTCGAACCCGTTAAGCCTTCACCTAATTGTGCTAATGATAACTTGCTTGCGTATTCTTCTAATAATGGCACTGCAGCGTGAGAGAATAAGTAGTTACCGTATTCAGCGGTATCTGAAATTACTACGTTCATTTCGTGTAACATGTTACGTGCAATACAGTTAGCGATTAATGGCGTTTCGTGTAATGACTCGTAGTATGCAGACTCAGCGATAATGCCAGAATCAACCATAGCTTCAAATGCTAATTCAACACCGGCTTTAACCATAGCAACAACAAAAATGCCTTTGTCGTAGTATTCTTGCTCAGAAATTTCAGCGTCAGTTTCTGGCGCTAATTCGAAAGAAGTTTCAGCTGTTTGTGCACGCCATGTTAATAGGTTTACATCGTCGTTAGCCCAATCTTCCATCATAGTTGCCGAGAAACGACCTTCGATGATGTCATCCATATGCTTTTGGAATAAAGGACGTAAAATATCTTTTAATTCTTCTGACATATCAAACGCTAAAATTTTCGCAGGGTTTGATAAACGGTCCATCATGTTAGTGATCCCGCCGTATTTTAAGCCTTCAGTTACGCCTTCAATACCAAATTGTAATAATTTACGAGCGTAAGCAGCGTCAACACCATTGGCGACTAATTGCTTGTGACCTAAAATCGCCGCAGTTTGCAACATACCACATAAAATGGTTTGCTCGCCCATTAAGTCAGACTTAACTTCTGCGATGAATGAAGATGCTAATACACCCGCGCGGTCACCACCAGTTGCACTAGCGTATGCTTTAGCAATAGCCCAACCGTTACCTTGAGGGTCATTTTCTGGGTGAACAGCGATAAGGGTAGGAACACCAAAACCACGTTTGTATTCTTCACGTACTTCAGTACCAGGACACTTAGGCGCAACCATTACAACGGTAATGTCTTTACGGATTTGCATGCCTTCTTCAACAATGTTGAAACCGTGCGAGTATGCTAATGAAGAACCTTCTTTCATAAGCGGCATAACAGCAGAAACAGCTGAAGTATGTTGCTTGTCTGGCGTAAGGTTTAATACTAAATCAGCTGTAGGGATTAATTCTTCGTAGGTGCCAACAGTAAAGCCGTTTTCAGTCGCCCACTGCCAAGATTGACGTTTCTCAGCAATTGCTGCATCACGTAAAGCGTAAGAAATGTTTAGGCCTGAATCGCGCATGTTTAAACCTTGGTTTAAACCTTGAGCACCACAACCAACAATAACAATGTTCCAACCTTTTAAGAAATTACAACCGTCGCTGAATTCTTCACGCTTCATAAAGCGACATTGACCTAATTGGTCTAATTTTTCACGTAAACTTAAAGTATTAAAATAATTGCTCATGTGTTTTTCCTTCAACTCTTTCGAGTAATAATGGTGATCTGCTAATGGTGTGTCAGCCTTTCTGACGATGACTCAAGCATACGACACTAATTATATTGCGTAAAATGATATGTTTGCATCATTATGTTGCGTTTTATGCAATAATGATTTTATGATTCGGCAGGAATATCAGTCGAAGTGGACAAGCGTTAATAAGAAGTCAGCTCAACAATAGCGAGGAAAATATGGATTTAAAATCACTAGCAATGTTTCAACACCTTGCACAGAGTTTGCATTTTGGCAAAAGCGCGCAAGTGTTTCATATTAGCCCGTCTACCCTTAGTCGTGCGATTCAGCGTTTAGAGCAGCAAGTTGGTACAGACTTATTATTGCGAGACAACCGTTCAGTTGTGCTCACCGATGCCGGTAAAAAATTTAAAACTTATGCCGACCAACAATTAGAGCAGTGGCAAGTGTTTAAGCATTCGCTCGAGCACCAGATACAAGCGTTAACCGGAAAACTCCGTATTTATTGCTCGGTAACTGCTGCTTATAGCCACTTACCGCCGTTATTAGAACGATTTCGTCAGCAGCATCCGAAAGTGGAAATTATGTTAACCACCGGTGATGCCTCAGATGCGCTTGAACAAGTTAGCCAGCAAGCGGTTGATTTTGCAATTGCCGCCGATCCGGAAAACCTGCCACGCAGTTATTATTTTCATCCCTTAGCGACCGTGCCTTTAGCCGTGATCGCGCCCACTATGCTGTGCACCGTGCAGCAACAATTGCAGCAACAACCTTTAAAGTGGTCTGAAATTCCAATTATTTTGCCTGAGCACGGACCGGCACGAAAACGTTTTGATTATTGGTATCGTAAAAAACAGCAAGGTAAACCGAATATTTACGCCACCGTTTCAGGACATGAGGCGTTGGTGAGCATGGTGGCGTTAGGATGTGGTGTAGGTATTGTGCCGCAGGTAGTTGTAGAAAATAGCCCGGTAAAAGAGCGGGTCCAGTATTTATCTGATGTGGGTGAAATAGAGCCGTTTGAACTGGGAATTTGTTGCTTGAATCAGTTCCGTCAACAGCCATTGATCAAAGCGTTTTTTGAAGCGATTGGGTAAATGGGTAAATAAAAAACCATTAGCGCATTTAGGCAAGACCTGATGCGCTATAGCAGTAAATCCTTTTTTTCTTAGTGTGGTAAACGTGTGCAAACTTGGTCTCCGTAGTAGTTATTACCATAGTTACAACTAACCACTGTGTCTTGCTGTTGGTTTTGATTTTGGAAAATATGTCTAACGTAATTTATTAAAATCTGCATGATGCTATCCTCGTTTATTAAAAATTTTTCTTCACGGTTTTGCGAAGTCAATTTAATGATGACCGCTTAGTACTGTTTAGTAAATTTTAATAAAACGAAAACAACATTCATAAAAATAGAATGACTTATATCACCTCGCTTTGACCGGTTTTTATTTAGTTTTTCTTTAATTTTTTAATGCCGCAGTGTTTATCAAGCTGTTCAGCAAATATGGCTTTTAAAATACTAATGTCATCGGTTCTTACGTAATTTGGGCGAATTATTAAGGCAATACCGCGGTGTGGCCCTGGTTCGTCTAAATGAATCGCTTGCAGTTCAGACTCGTTATAAATTAATTGATCAATTGCCATTTGCGGTACTAAGGTGGTGCCTAGTTTGCCTGCGACCATTTGAATTAGCGTGTGCAGACTTGCCGAGTCGAAACCTGATTTTTGCTTTTGGCTTTGTAAACTACAAGCCGCTAACGCATGATCTTTTAAACAATGACCATCTTTTAATAACATCAGTTTATCTAACTCTAATTCGTCGCTGGTAATTTCAGTAATGTTATTGGGAAATTCGTCTTTATGGGTGACCCAATAAAAATCTTCTTGCCAAAAAGGGAAGCTCATTAAGCCATCAAGTGGGTAGGGCAGCGCTAATACCGCAGCGTCAATATCTCCTGTGCGCACCATATCGACTAATACATGCGACTGTTCTTCAATAATTTGCAGTTTAAAATCGGGATATTGCTTTCTCACTTCAGGCAATACTTTTGGCAACATGTATGGGCCTATGGTGGGAATAACACCCAAGGTCATCGGTCGCGACAATGGCATTTTATTGGTTTGTGAAAGCTGCATTAACTCATCAATTTCTAGTTTGATGGTTTTTGCTTTATTAAGAATAAGTTCACCGTCGGCGGTAATTAAAACTTGTTTGTTATTGCGTTCAAATACCTGCACTCCTAATTGCTTTTCCAATTCAGTAATCGCGGTACTTAAGGCTGACTGCGAAACGTTACATGCTTCGGCCGCTTTTTTAAAATGTAGCGTCTTCTCTACGGCAAGTGCGTAATTTAGTTGCTTGAGTGAAATCATAGTGATGCCAGTTAATAATAAGTCTTTGTCATTATTTTAACGGTTTGATTTTAGATATCACGCTTTTTATGTTCAGTTTTATAGAATATTGATATCAATTTAATCAAATTTATTAATTGTCGTGTCGATCGTATTATTTCTCCATCGAAAGCAAACACGCTTTCTAACTTAAACAATTTTTACATTATACGAGGAATTACTCATGGCACAGATTGGCAAAACTATCCCAGAATTTTCGGCTCAAGCTTTTCATAACGGTGAGTTTGTTGAAGTTACATCAGAAAGCGTAAAAGGTAAGTGGGGCATCTTTTTATTCTACCCAGCAGATTTTACTTTTGTATGTCCTACTGAATTAGAAGATATGGCGAACCAATACGAAGAGTTACAAGGTTTAGGTGTTGAAGTATACGCAGTATCAACCGACACGCACTTTTCACACAAAGCATGGCACGACTCGTCAGACGCGATTGGCAAAATCAAATTCCCAATGGTAGGTGACCAAACAGGCGTTATTACTCGCGGTTTTGACGTAATGATTGAAGAAGACCACATGGCACATCGCGGCACGTTTTTGGTAGACCCAGACGGTGTTATTCAAGTTGCGCACATTCACGCAGGTGGCATTGGCCGAAGTGCAAAAGACATGGTTCGTAACGTAAAAGCGGCACAATATGTTCGTGATAATGACGGTGAAGTATGTCCGGCAGCGTGGGAACAAGGTGAAGCAACCTTAACGCCGAGCTTAGATTTAGTGGGCAAAATCTAAACCGCTAACTTCACAGTAAAGACTTAATGCGAGGCTTGAGCCGTAATCGAAAGATACGTCTCCCCTCGCTTTTCCCAGTAGATTCTCCAGAAATTTAAGGTAGCACTATGTTAAGCCCAGATATTTTAAACGCATTAAAAACTTATACTGCCAATATGACCAATAAGGTAACTTTGGTATTGCAAACAGGCGCACATCAAAAGCGCGATGAACTTAAAACTTTTTTATCTGAGCTATGCAGTGTATCTGAGAACCTAGTTTTAGTAGAAGCTGACCGTGATCTGCGCAGCCCAATTACTTTTTCGTTAGAAGTTGAAGGCAAAGCCAACGGTATACTATTTTCAGGTATCCCGAGTGGTCATGAATTTAATTCACTGATTTTGGCGCTATTGCAATCAGCCGGAACAGAAAGCAAATTAGACGATACTTTAAAGCGCTTAGTCAGCAATATTAGCGATACTTTACACTTTGAAGTGTTTGTTTCATTAAGCTGTCATAACTGTCCTGACGTGGTGCAGTCGCTTAATCAATTTGCCTTATTAAATAACCATATTAGCAGTGAAATGATCGACGGCGGTTTGTTCCCTGAGTTAATTGAACAGCGCAATATTCAAGGTGTGCCGAGTGTTTATGTTAATGGTGAGCTATTTGCTAACGGTAAAATTGACACCGCGCAATTGGTCGACAAATTAATTGCTCGCTACCCAGACATTGTTAATCAAGGTGAAGTACAAGCATTACCAAAGCAAGACGTTACTGTTATTGGTGGTGGTCCAAGTGGCGTAGCGGCAGCAATATATGCGGCGCGTAAAGGCTTAAATGTGACGATGATCGCCGACAGAATTGGCGGCCAAGTTAAAGATACCGTGGGCATAGAAAACTTAATTTCGGTGCCTAAAACCACAGGTACTGAGCTAACCAACAATATGCTTGCTCACATGAACGACTACACTATTACCAAAAAAGAACATGTGCGTGTCGATAAAATTGAAAAAGCTGACGGTAGTAAAAACATTCATTTATCGAGCGGCGAAGTGATCGATACCAAAACCGTGATTGTTGCAACAGGGGCAAAATGGCGTGAACTGGGCATACCGGGTGAGAAAGAAAATATTGGTAATGGCGTTGCGTACTGTCCACATTGTGATGGCCCGTTTTTCAAAGGCAAAGAAGTGGCTGTTGTTGGTGGTGGTAATTCAGGCATTGAAGCGGCGCTAGATTTAGCAGGCATGGTAGAGCATGTTACCGTATTTGAATTTTTACCTGAGCTAAAAGCTGACCGAGTATTGGTCGAAAAAGCCGAGCAACATGAAAAAATCACCATTATTAAAAATGTTGCAACCAAAGAAATTATCGCTGACAACGGCAAAGTGGTCGCCATTGACTATCAAGACCGTGCAAACAATGCGCTGCATCGTAAAGAGCTATCGGGCGTTTTTGTGCAAATCGGTTTAGTGCCAAACAGTGACTTTTTAAATGGTTTAGTCGAGCGTACTCAGCATGGAGAAGTGATCATCGATGAAAAATGTCAAACCACAGAGCCGGGTGTATTTGCTGCCGGCGATGTAACAACTGTGCCATACAAGCAGATAGTTATTGCGATGGGCGAGGGCGCAAAAGCATCGCTGTCAGCCTTTGATTATTTAATTCGCGAGAGTTAATAAAGCGAGTCAAATAGGTAAACGGTTAAGCGCTTAGTGAGCAATTCACTAAGCGCTTTTTTCTGCCAATTTTTGGCTGTTTAAATCCATTAAAATTTAATAAAAATAGCAAGTTAACTTGACCGTCATTCAAAAGATAAAAATGCATGAATAAAGTTTTGATACCTGTTATTTTAACGAGCACACAAATAATAATTAGCGATACGCAAGGAAAACAATGTCTAATCAAACACCGAACCTACCCGATTTATCTGGTGCCTTTTCAAAAAGTAAAAGTACAATTTTCACCGTAGTGACTATTTTTATCTTATTGCTACTTGCCTTCCAAGCTATGTATACCGTAGATGAAGGTCACGTTGGCATTATTAAACGCTTTGGTGAAGCCACAGAACAAGTGAATCCGGGCTTACATACCAAAATTCCATTTGTTGATACCGTGGAAGTTTTAGAAATTCGTACCCGTAAAAATGTTGAAAAGCTCAATGCTTCAACTCATGAGCAAATGCCAGTGACGGCAGAAGTCTCTATTAACTGGACAGTACTTAGAACTGAGGCGTTTGACTTGTTCAAAAGCTACGGTGGTTTAGTACAATTTGAAGCGCGTATTCTTGACCCTAAATTACGATCAGCGGCTAAAGATGCATTAGCGCGTTACAAAGCGGAAGAGCTTATTCAAAATCGCTCACAAGTGATTGCTCAAATTGAAGAGCTATTGCTAGAAGAAATGAAAGACTATCCGGTGAAACTAGACTCTGCTCAGTTAGAAAATTTAGTTTTACCGGCTAAATACATTCAATCAATTGAAACTAAGCAAACAGAAAAGAACTTAGCTGCCGCAGAAATGCATCGCTTAGAACGCCAAAAATTAGAAGCGCAACGAGAAGTAAATACCGCGCTTGCCCAGCGTGATGCCGCCAAAGCGCAAGCTGACGGTAAAGCCTATGCTATTCGCGCTGAAGCGCAAGCAGAAGCCGAAGCGATTAAGGTGAAAGGTTTAGCCGAAGCTGAAGCGTTAAATGAAAAAGCAAAATCATTAAATAATTCACAAATGATGGTTGAATATGTGCGTGCTCAACAGTGGAATGGCCAAATGCCAACCACCATTATGGGCGCTGATCAAAGTGTTTTGTGGAATATGGAAAGTAAAAAACGTTAAACAATAATAAGTAAATAAATACGTGAATTAACGCTTGCCAACAGCTAAATGGCAAGCGTATTTATACGAGGAAATAAAAGATGGAATGGGATTTTGTTACTGCCAGTTTGGTGAATTTAGCGGTGAATTTAAGCTACACCATATTGGCTTTATTTGTCGCGGTAGTTGCGTTGGTGATCATTGATAAAAAGTTACTGAAAGGTGTCGATATTCAAAAAGAGTTAAAAGAAAATAACCTCGCAGTATCTATTTTTGCTTCATCAATTTTAATTTTTGTCGCCTTAATTATTTGTTTTGGTATGAAGGCGTAATCAGCGATGCGTTGGTGTTTTCTGATAATTTTGTCGATAGTTGTCATTGTTTTTTTTGATAAAAAACCTGTGCAAAATAGTTTTGATGCGCAGTTACTCACTCGAACCGAGCTGATCGCTACGCAAGTTTCGCCAAAATTAATGAGCAACCGGCATCAAAACGGCAAAGTCGTCTTTGCCAATAGCGAGCAGGAACTATCAGAGTGGCAAATTCAACAATCTGTCGCAGATAAGAAAAAGCAAGATCAAGCGCGCCCGTTATTATGGGGAAGAAATAATCAAGTAACCATGAGCGCGATGGGACTTGATTGGAAACATCACTTTGCTAGCAGTTTTTTGGTGGGTATTCGACCATTTGCAGTTGAAAATAATTGGTTGCCGCTATACACCTTGTCGAAACGTAAAACCTATCAACTTGATAATGAGCAATATGGAGCCTTGGATTTATGGCAAAACTCTGCCCAAGCGTTTGTTATGCTCAGAGGAGATTGTGAGGACCATGCAATTGCCTTGGCTGACTGGTTAATTTCTGAAGGTGTTGATGCAAGAGTGGCCGTTGGCCTTTACAAAACCAATGGTCATGCATGGGTTGTTGCTAAGAAAAACAATAAAATGTACGTTTTAGAAGCGACTAACAAACGAAGTGGTAAAGCATGGAATCATTACCCGTTGGCATCTGTGAGTCGTCATTATCATCCGCAATATATGTTCAATCGAGACTCTTTTTGGGTGAATACCGCATCAAGCAATACCACTGACTATTTAGGCGCGCACTGGCAAAAGTCATCCGAGTTTGTGCGTTATAAAATGCCAAAAATTCATTGATCAAAAAAACCTTCAATTACGCCTGATATTGGGCAATTGAAGGTTTCTAATGATGTGTTTTGTCGTAGAGATAAACTTACAAGTCAGACAAAAATGCTAATAAATCAGCGCGTTCAGAACTGCTTAATTTCAAGACATTGTCTCTTGCGGTTTGTGCTTCGCCGCCGTGCCATAAGACTGCTTCTAAAATAGTACGTGCTCGACCATCATGTAAAAAGGTTGCTTCAGTATCAACGGTTTGTGCTAAACCTATGCCCCATAAAGGTGGTGTACGCCATTCACGCGCCGTCGCTAAAAATTCGTACGCCATTTCAGCTGAAGCTGGTTGATTGTCTAAGGTAAAATCCGCTAACTCTTCACCCATGTCGTGCAATAACATATCGGTATAAGGGTAAATTTCTTGCTCAGAAAGCTCAGGATGCTCGCTGCTATATTCAGTGGTGTAAGATGCGGTATGACAACCTTGGCAGCCTAAATTAATAAACAAATCTTTACCGCGTTTAACATCATCATCATAAGCATTTCTGCGCTGTGGCACGGCTAGGTGAGTCGCGTAAAAATCAATAGCCTCTAGAATTTTATCTGATACTTCATAGTCGTAATCATTAACGCTATCGCCGTTGCCATTAGCGGCCTGGGCACAATCAGTTTGATGTGCTAAACAGGATTCTTGCTGATGCAGTCGGCTAGTTAGGCCCATGTCGTTAACAAAAGCACCGGCACTTTGTTCAAGTAAACTGGGCTGACCGGCTTTCCAACCAAAACGCCCTAATTCAGCATTTTCTGCAACAATCGACCACACACGGTTTGCTTTGCCAGAAATGCCATTGTTGTCGCTGTCGTTAATATCTTCGTTGGCAAGAATATCTTGCTCGCTCACGAGTGCTAATAATCCTAGGCCAGTCATGCCCGGTGAAACGCGTGCTGAAAATACGGTGTCAGCATCAAAGTCGTAACCTTGCGCTGCTTTTTTACTGGTTAATTGCCAAACAGGTTTACGTAATTCAACTTGGTAACCATCATCAAATGTTACTGTTGAATGTGTATAGGTAACCGCTAAATCAACTTCTGGCATCACATCTGCAATCGCATCTTGTTGCAATTGACCGCCAACACTGGTGTCGCCAACATTGGCCATTAATGATTGCGACATTTGATAAGCTTGATCTGCCGTTATATCAGATTTTGCCGCACGAAATAAAATACTGCCAAAATCATCGCTGTCTTCATCAGGAGCATGACCACGACCATCGCGAATATGGCAATCTTGGCAAGCATTGTTGTTAAATAATCCACCTAATCCGTCACGAGAAGAGGTGCTAGCGCTGCCGGCAACCCAAGGGTTTGTGAAAAAATCATCGCCTAATTCAAATAGTTGAATACGGTCAACGTCGTCCATTATGCCTGAACGCTGTGAAAAAGCGTCGGCAGTGGTATTAATAACACTGGCTTGACCGCCCGCTAAATGTTCGGTTGAGCTTGGTTGTTCAGGTTCTGTGGTTGGATCAGGTGTTGTCGGCGTTGAAGTGCTATCTTCACCACTTCCGCCACCACCACACGCACTTAATAGCGCGGTTGTTAATAAAATTGAATATAATCGCATATTGTTGTCACACTTTTTAAACGAAAAATGGCACCGATTAAGTGGTGCCATATATTAAGTAACCAAGCGATTCATCACCAAAATCACTTGGCTGAAGTTCTAAGGCTGATTAGTCACCAGAACCACTAGTATCAATGGCTTGAAGTTGTAATAAATTCACTACTTGCTCAAACTCAGTGGTTAAGGCTGTTAACTCATCAACTGCAGCTTCTGCAATAATGCGTTCGGTTGAACTTGAAGATTGACCGATAATTTGATCAAAACGCACTGGGTTAGTTTCACGCTCACCGGCATTATAAATTGATAACATTTTTGCTTCGATGCTGATTAATGCGTTATCAATTGTGGTGTAAAGATCAGCATCTTTTCTCATGATCAAATCGCCAATGCTTTTACCTGATACACTACCGTAGCTACCATAAAATGCATTTTTTACACCTTGGAAGTTATGGTAAATGGCAATATGGCTTAAGTCGCTGAAGCAGTCGTGCTCTTCTTCAGGGTCACCTAACGTTAAACCTGAACCCATGCGCGCGCCAGCTAGTTCATCAGTTGCCATGGCGTTCATCGAACCAACAATGTATTCAAGCGCTAATTCACTGTTTAAAAAGTTATTCGCTAACGTGCCCGCTGTTGCTTGTGCAGCAGGAGACCATTCAGCTTGCATTTCAGTTAAATCGTTAATTAATAATGACGTAGCCGCTGTTAAGTATTGCGCGCGACGCTCACAGTATGTATCTAAACAGTTTACAGTATCAAAATCGCTTGCCGGACGTTCACCTGCACCAGCTTCAGTACCGTGAGTATCAGCACCCCAAAGCATAAATTCAATCGCATGTACGCCAGTCGTTACGTTAGCTTCTTCATCGTCTAGGCCGTTTTGTGCAAGCAATAAATCAATGTTAATCGTTTGCTCGCCTTCAATAATATTGACGATGTGGTTTTCATCTAAAGGCCAAGCATTTACTTGTCCTTCCCAATCATCAACACTAGCTGGGCCACCATCGCTTGCAAGGTTTTTACCTTCAGCGATGCTAGTATCAAAACGCATAATTTCAGATTCTTGATACGGTGCGCGAGCTGCTTTGTAAGCACTACGTGCTGCGGTTAAATTAGCTTCAGTTGGTTCAGCAACAAATGCAGTTACTGCCGCTTGTAAGCTAGTCGCTGTAGTTAACGAGTCAGAATACATGGCATAGGCCATATCGACATAATTTTGTTGAATTTGTTCGGTTGTTGTTAACTCATCGTCTGTACATGCTGTCATTAAAAAAGCAGATGATACCGCCATAAGTGCTGTTAATTTTGCTTTCACGTTTATCCCTCTAGAATTATTTTAGTCGAAATAGTAATCGTTCTTATTTAGATTATCAATGTTATTGTTAATGAAATGTGATATTTTGCAACCTAAGCGCGTATATTTAACTTTATGGCGAGTTTTGACTGATTTTGTTGTGATATATGTCACACCTTGTTGTTTTTGTTGGTTAATATTTGAGAAGAGATTTTGGTGAGCAATGTTTGAGTTGATTGGTGACGGTGTTTTTACGAGTCTGAAAGAGCTAACTGCACCATTATTGTTCGTTTTTAATAATGAAAAACGCATTTTTTGGTTGTACCTAGTGTCAGCTATGGTGTGTGTGTGGTGGGTAAAAAGGCACCGTTTTACAACCTTATTGAAAAAGAGTTTTGCTACTAAATATTGGATTAATCGCAGCACTAAAGTCGACTTTTATTGGATTGCGATTAATCAAGTGTTCAAAGTGCTTGTCGTGACCCCATTGCTTATTGGGCAAGTTGCACTTGCATTAATGCTTTATCGTTTTGCCACCGAGCATTTTGGTCAAGGAGATATGTTCGTCTGGCCGAAATGGTTGGTGATGACATTATTTACATGTGTCTTTTTTCTGTTTGACGATTTTACCCGTTTTTATAGTCACTATCTTTATCATAAAGTGCCTTGGTTATGGCGCTTTCATGCCATTCATCACAGCGCAAAGGTTATGACGCCACTTACGTTATACCGTATTCACTTTGTCGAATATTTGCTAAATAGCTGTCGATTCGTATTGGTTTCAGGTGTTACTAGTGGTGTCTTTATGTATTGCTTTGCGGGCACAATTGGCTTTGTTGAAATATTGGGTGTGAATATTTTCACCTTGCTGTTTAATTTAGTCGGCGCTAATTTGCGCCATAGTCATATCAACATTGGTTTTGGGCGTTGGGAGAAAATTTTTATTAGCCCTGCTCAACATCAAATTCACCACAGCAGCGCTAAGCAACACTTAGACAAAAACTTTGGTGCTACATTGGCTCTTTGGGACAAGTGCTTTGGTGCGTGGCTCGCAAGTAAAAAGGAAAAAGTGAAAGGCTTTGGGCTCTACAAACAAAAAGCACCGCAAAAAATAAGTCAGCAAATTTGGGGCTTAAAGCGCTAATGTCTTCTTTATTGAAAGTGTTATTTAGCAATAACCTCGCGTTTTAAACGGCTACCGCTTCCGTTAAATGTCGTAATATTCGGTCCATGGCACGGTAAGAAAGCGCTTCAATAAGATCTTCATGGCCAATTGCCTTTCTGCCTGCCATGTCTGCTAATGTTCGGGCGATTTTTAAAATTTTATGATGTGCGCGTGTCGATAAACCGAGGCGCTCAACCGCTAACTCTAAAAACTCATGATCATCTCTACTTAACGGACAAAACTGTTTAACCTCTCGGCTGCTTAAATGAGCATTTGCTTTACCTTGCCGTTGTATTTGTATATTTCGACAGGCACTAACACGTTGTTGAATGGTTAAGCTGTGCTCGTTTTGACTGCCATCGGTTGCCCACATGCCTTTTGGCAGTCGTGCCACCTCAATTTGAATATCGATGCGATCTAAAAACGGCCCCGACAATCGTTGCAAATATTTAAGCACTTGCTCTGGCGTGCTGCGATTATCATTATAAAATCCGGTCGGGCTCGGGTTCATTGCCGCCACCAGTTGAAATTGTGCGGGAAAGGTTTGTTTTTGCAGTGCCCGAGAAATGGTCACTTCGCCAGATTCCATCGGCTCGCGCAATACATCAAGTACTTTGCGTTCATATTCAGGCAGTTCATCTAAAAATAAAACGCCTTTGTGGGCTAACGAAATTTCGCCCGGTTGTGGCTGACTGCCGCCGCCAACTAAAGCGGCGGAAGAGGCGGTGTGATGTGGCGCTCTAAAGGGGCGAGTGAGCCATGAATGATGATCTATTTTTTGATGACTAATGGATTGAATGGCCGCCGCTTGTAAAGCTTCTTGCTCGGTCATTAATGGCAATATACCGGCTAAACGTGTGGCTAGCATCGTTTTACCTGTACCGGGCGGACCAATCAATAGTAGGTTATGCGCGCCACTTGCGGAAATTTCTAATGCACGTTTTGCTAATGGCTGACCAACAACATCGGCCATATCTAATTCTGGGTTGGTGGTGATTGGGGCAATTGTTTTGGTTTGGCAAAAAGGCAAACTGCTTTGTTTCGCAAAATGTGGAAAAAGTTGCCCAAGGTGCTCAATCGCATGAATTTTGGCATCTTTTACCCAGCTGGCTTGTTCGGCATTGGCGCTTGGGATGATCAAGGTTCTATTGCTTTCGCTGGTTGCCATCGCCATGGGAATTTCGCCGATGATTTCACGTAGCTCTCCTGACAATGCCAATTCGCCAGCGAATTCATATTGGCTTAAATCGGTTTGCGGCAATTGTTCAGTGGCGGCCAAAATACCTACGGCTATCGGTAAGTCAAAGCGACCACCTTCTTTGGGTAAATCAGCGGGGGCTAAGTTAATTGTGATGCGTTTGGCAGGAAATTCAAAGCCGCAATTTATAATGGCGCTGCGCACTCTGTCTTTAGATTCTTTTACCGAGGTTTCAGGTAAACCAACAATATGAAAGGCGGGTAGGCCGTTTGCAATATGCACTTCTACGGTAACAAGCGGTGATTCAAGTCCAATGCGGGCGCGAGAGTAAACACATGATAATGCCATAAAAATCCTTTTTATTTGGCTAAGATAACAACCAAAGCTTAGTTGCCAAATGTTAATTATGCGAATAATTTTTGCCGCTATATATCATGACCATATACCCCATTGCAAAAAACTATATTAAAAAGCCTTGCTCTGTTTATTAAAGCTATGGTATTAATTGTTTACGCTCGCGTAGAGCCAATAATTTATAATAAAGAAAAGTAGCAACAAATTTTATGCACAACATTAGTTCAGTGATTATTAACATTCTCGTCGTGGTGATTCTAGGATCATCGCGAGGGTATTCGTTGAGCTAAAAAAAAGCTAAAAAATGAATGTTAACCCTCGCTTCGCAAGAACCGAGGGTTTTTTATTATGGGTTCTTATTTTTAACTTAATTAATTGATTTCAGGAGAAAACTAAGTCGTTAGTACGCTTAAATGGCTTAGTTCAACACTTACATGGCAAGCGATAAACCACAAACTGGCGGTTCATTATTATTTGATGTGCTTCAACAGCACGGTGTAAAGCATGTGTTCGGGTATCCGGGCGGTGCAATTATGCCAATTTACGATGCGTTATATGACAGTGACGTTAATCACTACCTCTGCCGCCATGAACAAGGTGCTGCGTTTTCCGCTGTAGGTTTTGCTAGAGCTTCTGGCGATGTAGGTGTGTGTTTAGCCACATCTGGCCCAGGCGCTACTAACCTAATTACTGGTTTGGCTGATGCGCTTGCTGATTCAATTCCTGTTGTTGCTATTACCGGTCAAGTACCTACTGCTGCCATGGGCTCTGATGCTTTCCAAGAAATCGACATTTTTGGTTTATCGCTGGCCTGTACTAAACACTCTTTCCAAGTAACCGATATTAATGATTTGGAAAAAGTTTTACACAAGGCATTTGCAATTGCGCTTGAAGGTCGTCAAGGACCTGTACTTGTAGATATTCCAAAAGATATTCAACTTGCGCAAGTGCCAAGTGATCGCCAGCACTTCTCTCCGCTGAAAAACAAAGTGAAATTACCTCCTGCCGATGTTGGCGCGGCTCAAGCGTTAATGACTTCCGCGAAAAAGCCAATTTTATATGTTGGTGGTGGTGTTGGCATGGCCAATGCGGTTGAAGAATTAAGAACCTTTGCTGACATTACCGGTTTACCAAGCGTTTCTACCTTAAAAGGTTTAGGTGCGTTAGATCCAAACAGCAAAAACTACCTTGGCATGTTAGGTATGCACGGCACTAAAGCCGCTAACCTAGCGGTACAAGAATGTGATTTATTAGTGGTTGTCGGTGCACGTTTTGATGACCGAGTAACCGGCAAGTTAGATGACTTTGCGCCAAATGCAAAAGTGATTCATTTTGACATTGATACTGCTGAAATCAACAAGCGTCGTTTTGCTGATGCCGCCATTTTAGGTGATTTAAAAATTAACTTACCTGATTTAGCAGCACCATTAAGCATTGGTGAATGGCAAGCACACATTCAACAAATGAAAGCTGATTTTGGTTGGGATTATAATCACCCGGGCGAAAATATTTATGCTCCTGCAGTATTAAATGAAATTAGCAACAAAATGCCTGAAAATACTTGTGTAACGACTGATGTTGGTCAGCACCAAATGTGGGCGGCACAACATATGGAATTTGATCACCCAACCAACTTTTTAACCAGTGGCGGCATGGGCACCATGGGCTTTGGTTTACCAGCGGCAATTGGCGCGCAAATTTCTCGCCCGCACGACTGCGTAATTGCGGTAACAGGTGACGGTTCATTCATGATGAACGTGCAAGAGCTTTCCACCATTAAGCGCTTCCAAATGCCAGTGAAAATTGTCTTAATTGATAACGCAAAACTGGGCATGGTGCGCCAGTGGCAAGACTTGTTCTTTGATGGTCGTTTAAGTGAAACTGATTTATCAGACAACCCAGACTTTATTATGCTTGCTAATGCTTTTGATATTAAAGCTAAGCAAATTACCAAAAAGTCTGAAGTCACTGCTGCAATTGAAGAAATGTTAGATCACGACGGCCCTTACTTATTGCAACTTAAAATTGATGCACAAGACAATGTTTGGCCATTAGTGCCACCAAATACTGCCAACGACCAAATGATGGAGAGCTCGTAAATGAATCATTATCAATTAACCATCAAAGCCGATGATAAGCAGGTTGTATTAGAGCGTATTTTACAAGTAACGCGCTACCGTGGCTTTTTAATTAGCGGTATTGAAGCGAAAGTAAATACCGGTACCAATATCGGAACTATCGTATTGTTTGTGCGCAGTGAACGTTCAATTACCTTATTAGTGGATCAAATTAATAAATTAATTGATATAAAAGAAGTTCACGTTGATAAAAGCGTGACTGCCTAAATAATCAATTTTAATATCGGGTTTCGCTTGCCTTCTGGCAGGTTAAACCCGTTACTAAATTATTGTTGAAAACCTATTGCGACAGTAAGTTTTCAACATTAATTTTCGAAACACATACATGGATAAAAGATTATGCCTAAATTAAGATCTGCAACTTCAACTCAAGGCCGTAATATGGCTGGTGCACGTGCCCTTTGGCGCGCAACAGGCATGACTGATGGCGACTTCGGCAAGCCGATTATTGCCGTGGTTAACTCTTTTACCCAATTTGTTCCAGGCCACGTGCATTTAAAAGACATGGGTCAATTAGTGGCTGGCGCTATTGAAGAAGCCGGCGGCGTTGCTAAAGAATTTAATACCATCGCGGTTGACGACGGTATTGCGATGGGTCACAGCGGCATGCTTTATAGCTTACCTTCGCGTGACTTAATTGCCGATTCAGTTGAATATATGGTAAATGCCCATTGTGCGGATGCCATGGTTTGTATTTCAAACTGTGACAAAATCACCCCGGGCATGTTAATGGCAGCAATGCGTTTAAACATTCCGGTAATTTTTGTTTCTGGCGGCCCAATGGAAGCTGGTAAAACTAAGCTTAGCGATCAAATCATCAAACTTGATTTAGTAGATGCGATGATCCAAGGCGCAGATCCTACCGTTTCAAACGAGCAATCTGATCAGGTTGAACGTTCGGCGTGTCCTACCTGTGGTTCATGTTCAGGTATGTTCACGGCAAACTCAATGAACTGTTTAGCCGAAGCATTAGGTTTAGCCTTGCCGGGTAACGGTTCAATGCTAGCAACTCACGCTGATCGCGAGCAGTTATTCTTAAAAGCCGGTAAGCAAATTGTAGAACTAACCAAACGTTATTATCAAGATAACGACGATTCAGCACTTCCTCGTAATATTGCCAGCAAAGAAGCGTTACACAATGCCATGTGTTTAGACATTGCTATGGGGGGGTCAACCAATACCATTTTGCATTTATTGGCGACCGCGCAAGAAGCTGAAATTGACTACACCATGGAAGACATGGACAAATTATCACGCATTGTGCCGCAATTATGTAAAGTTGCGCCGTCAACGCCTGAATACCATATGGAAGATGTGCATCGCGCCGGTGGTGTAATTGGTATTTTAGGTGAATTATCACGCGCGGGTTTATTAAATACCGACGTACCAAATGTATTAGGTACCACGCTTGCTGATGTTATCTCTAAATATGATATCAAAGTGACTGACGATGAAGACGTGAAAAAATTCTATCGTGCAGGCCCAGCGGGTATTCGCACCACCAAAGCTTTCAGCCAAGATTGTCGTTGGGATACTTTAGATGACGATCGTGAAAATGGCTGTATTCGTAGCCTAGAAAATGCCTTTTCAACTGAAGGCGGTTTAGCGGTACTTTCAGGTAATATCGCACTTGATGGCTGTGTGGTAAAAACTGCCGGCGTAAGCGACGATAACTTAGTATTTACTGGCCCTGCACATATTTTTGAAAGCCAAGACGCAGCGGTTGCTGGCATTTTAGACGGTAAAGTGGTTGCTGGCGAAGTGGTTGTTATTCGCTATGAAGGCCCTAAAGGTGGCCCGGGTATGCAAGAAATGTTGTACCCAACCACTTACTTAAAATCGATGGGCTTAGGAAAAGCGTGTGCATTATTAACTGATGGTCGTTTCTCAGGCGGCACCTCAGGTTTATCCATTGGTCACGTTTCACCAGAAGCGGCAAGTGGCGGCACTATTGCCTTAGTAGAGCAGGGCGATATTATTCATATTGATATTCCAACGCGTGAAATAAGCTTACAAATTTCAGATGAAGAACTGCAAGCACGCCGCGCAGCTATGGTTGCCAAAGGCAAAGATGCTTGGAAACCTGAAAATCGTGAACGCCCAATCAGTTATGCGCTTAAAAACTACGCCATGTTAGCCACTAGTGCTGATAAAGGTGCGGTACGAGATCGCGACCTGCTTGACGGCAAAAAATAGCGCACGAATAGCGACCAACTAAATAAGTACAAACAAAGGAAACCCCATGACCGAAGCTGAAAGCTTGGCATTATTAGAAGATAACGCGCTAGGGCTCGACTACTTGCGCCGTATTCTTCTGGCACCGGTTTATGACGTAGCCGTTGAAACTGATTTAACGCCCTTAAATAAACTGTCGGCGCGCTTAAATAATCAAATTTATTTAAAGCGTGAAGACCAACAGCCTGTACATTCTTTTAAATTACGCGGCGCTTATAACAAGCTTGCCAGCCTAACCGAAGAGCAATGTATTCATGGGGTTGTGGCAGCTTCAGCGGGTAATCATGCGCAGGGTTTAGCCTTAGCAGCAAGCAAACTTGGCATAAAAGCGACTATTTTTATGCCAATTACTACCCCTGATATTAAGGTGGATAACGTGCGCCGTTTTGGCGGTGAAGTACGTTTATTTGGCAAAAGCTTTAACGAAGCGCAAGCCGCTTCTGTAAAATGCGCTGCCGAAGAAAAGAAAACTTTAATTCACCCGTTTGACGACGCTGAAGTTATTGCCGGCCAAGGCACAGTCGCAAAAGAATTATTACAGCAACTTCCTAATGCCGAAGTGGTATTTATTCCCGTTGGCGGCGGCGGTTTACTCGCTGGCATGGCGGTGTATTTAAAACAGCTTTGCCCAAGCATTAAAGTGATCGGCGTAGAAGCCGAAGACTCCGCTTGTTTAAAAGCGGCGATGGAGGCTGGCACACCGGTCGACCTTGGCCAAGTAGGTTTATTTGCTGACGGCGTAGCAGTAAAACGTATTGGCGAACATACCTTTGATTTGATCAAACGTTATTGTGATGAAGTGATCACTGTATCAACCGATGAAATATGCGCTGCAATAAAAGATATTTTTGAACATACCCGCGTTATAGCTGAACCTGCTGGCGCCTTGTCGTTAGCGGGCGTGAGTAAATATTGCCAACTAAATGCCGCTGCTGGTAAAGGTGGTAATGAAAATCTTGTTGCGATTTTATCTGGCGCCAACATGAATTTTCACACCCTAAGATATGTGTCTGAGCGCTGTGAATTAGGCGAGAAAAAAGAAGCGGTTTTATCCGTGACTATTCCTGAAGTTAAAGGCAGCTTCCGCCGTTTTTGTCATGACTTAGGTGGCCGTGCGATCACTGAATTTAACTATCGTTATGTCGGTAACGAACAAGCCAATATCTTTGTCGGTGTGCGCTTATCGGGCGATGAAGAGCGCAGTGAGTTAATCACTATGCTTAACGACCAAGGTTATCAGGTAAACGACTTTACTGATAACGAATTAGCGAAATTACACGTGCGTTATATGATCGGCGGTAAAACGCCAATTACCGCACCAGAGCGTATATTCCGCTTTGAATTTCCTGAATACCCGGGCGCGCTAGACAAGTTCTTAGACACCTTGGGTGAGTTGTGGAATATTTCACTGTTTCATTACCGTAACCACGGCGCAGCGTTTGGCCAAGTACTCGCTGGTTTTGCCGTGAAAGACGAACAAGAAAGCGAATTTTTTGCTCACCTAGACGCACTAGGTTATCAATGGCATGAAGAAACGGATAACCCCGCGTACCAAGCGTTTTTGGGGAGTTAAGAAACAAGCTTTAAGTATCAAGTAAAAAGCTATAAGCTAAAAGTTAAAACAAAAAGGGGTCGGTGACAAGTGTGTCACCGACCCCTTTTTTCGCTTTAAATACATTTATATTTGAAAGTACAAAATATAAAACCCTTATTAATCAAAATAATCTTCCCTTAGCTTCTTTACATTCCTTTCAAGCCTGATATTTTATCCGCTAACTTTCTCAATAACCTGATTAATTCCAATGAAATCATTTTTAAAATTATTGCCGCTATGTGCCATGTTGTTTGTTTTTGGCTGCTCAAAACCCGATTTAGCTTTGTCTGGAATTGATAAGCAAATTTCAAAACAAGCTATTGATAAAACAAATGTAAATTGGAAAACCCAATTAACTCAACCTGAACAAGTAACATTTACAGAAAACAAAAAATATTACTGGGATCTCACCACTTCGGAAGGGGTAATTAGTATTGAGCTATTTCACGACGTTGCGCCTATGCATGTTACCAGTACCATGTATTTAACCCGTTTAGGTTTTTATGATGATTTAATTTTCCACCGAGTCATTCCTGGTTTTATGGCACAAGGCGGTGATCCATTAGGTAGTGGTCGCGGCAATCCTGGTTATCGCTATGCAGGTGAATTTGATGAAACCAATGAACGTGCGACACATCATAAAGCAGGTATGTTAAGCATGGCTAATTCGGGCCCCAATAGTGATGGCAGCCAGTTTTTTATCACCTTTACAGCAACACCTTACTTAGATGGACGTCATACCGTGTTTGGCGAAGTCATTGATAGTCAAGATGATGTGCTTGCTAAGTTTGAAGCATTGGGAAGTCGCTCTGGTAAAACGAAAAAAGAAATAAAAATTATTCAAGCAACAATTCGCGTAGAAGATAGCAAATAGCGAATTCATTGGTTTGAGATAACTGGGGCAGCGGCAATTCGAGTTTACGAGCAATATTAAAAGGTCATATGGATAATTTAGTGGTAATTAGAGAAGCACAAAAAAGTGATCATTCATTTATTTTCGAGCTGTCGCCTTATTTAGCCGAAGTAGCTCAATTAGATTGGCATAGCGATGAAGCAATTCAAAACATGCAAGATGATTATATTGCCAAAATGCTAGCTGAAACATCAGAACCCAATATCACCTTTATCGTTGAAGTTAATAGCGTTTCAATGGGGTTTATTCATGTGCGAACGCATAAAGATGGTATTTCTGGTGAAGTTTGTGGAACGATACCGCTGCTGGCCGTATCACCAAAATCACAAGGTTTGGGTTTAGGTAAACTGTTAATTGAACATGGTGAAAAGTGGGCTAAAAACTTAGGCTGTAGGTTGTTACATCTTGAAGTCTTTGCAAATAACAAAAAAGCCGATAGTTTCTACCAACATTTAGGATTTAAGCCTGAAACGGTTCATATGATAAAACCAATATAAAGCAGGTTAGAGTTGGTTTATTCTTTATACTGACTTTAATCATTACGCCGTTCGTCCTGAGCCTGTCGAAGGAAATGCGAAGCAGTCGAAGGAAGGGCTTTGTTTGTTATTATCCGTCATACTTCGACAAGCTCAGCACGGACGGATAGCCTTTAAGCAAAAAGGGGGTCGGTGACAATTTTGTCACCGACCCCATTTTTATTAAGTACTTATTTACATCCAAGACTTCGACGTGCTTTCCACCTCAAACAAGGTTTTATCAGCTAACTGCAATCCAATATTTTCACTGATAAAAGGTATATCTTGCATTCCTGCGGCAAGCAATAAATGCAATGAACACAGTTGATTGCGTTTTAAAAACCAGCTTTGCTTTACTTGTACTTGCTGCACTTTGTAAATAGGGAAGCAGTAATAATCAACGCCTAAAACGCCTTTGCGAATATAGATGAAATTATCATCGCTGGCGTAGCCCCAGCGGTACCAACGCATCACCACAAGTACGGTTAACAACGCATAACCTAGGATACAACCGGCTAAAAAATCGAGTTGTTGGTTAAACAAAGCGATAGATGCTAACAGTATGAATATCGGCGTTAATATAAAGCCTAAATTACGCAGTAAAAAATGTTTGCTGATCGGCTGATAGTTCACCGTCGACATGTTATTTTCAGGGTAAACGTCATTTATTAATGTTGCGCACTCATTAGGGAAAACCGAGGGAACAATAATTTTGTTATTTTGTACGCTCAGTTGATCTGGGTTTGCGGCAACATTAATTTGCTCGAACTTTAAATTGATGCGTTTTAACAGCACATCGAGCCAGTCTTGTTGGCGTACGACCATTTGCAAACGAGAAAGGCGCATCGTCACTTCATGTTTGGTTAACAAGCCGCTGCGCCTGATATATCTATCGCCTAATTTGGTTAGGGTGTAATTATAAAAGGTGATAATTGAGCCAGCAATCGACAACAGCGATACCACTAAAACAAAGGCTATGGTGATAGTTAATGCATATAAACCGATTTGCCAAAAAGGTTTATCGGCAAAAGTTAATAGTTGCTCGATATCTATGCCGATGTCTTTAAAATACGTGACAACATGGTTGGCAATATCATCAAAAAACGGCGCTAAACCACCAAGAAATATCCAAATACGGTTATTGGTTAAGCCATGAATAACTAAGTCTTTTATTGAACGAGTATTAAGTAGTTGTTCGGTATTTGCATTTTGCTTGGTTTCGCTTGTTTGCTCACTAGCTCTGGCGCTTTCTTTGGTATTATCCATTTGATGCTGCGCTAAAATTTCTGCTTTAAGTTGCTCGGCAAAGTCACTTTTTAGGGCAACTACTTTGGCTTCTTGTTTGGCAGAGCCGGCAGTATCTAATGCCAAACAGGTATAGTCAAACCAGCGGTAGTAAAGTGGCTGTTCAAGTTTTACGTTTTGAATGCGAGTAAAGGGTAAGTTGAGGTGCTTTTTTGAAATAACCCCAGAGCGAATTTCAATATGATCGTTATTAAGACGATATTGAAAAAAATAAAAGCTAAGTACAGTGCTTAACAATAATAAACTGACTAAAACTAGCAATACGGGCAGCCAAATTTCAGGGTTTTCGGTTAACTTATTAAAACTTAGGAAAATCGCTGGCAGCGCAAAGATAAAGTTGCTAATAAAAATTTTAATAAACTTGGCTAGAAAGTAAATAATGCCAATAGGATGAATGCGTTGCCATTGCGCGGTTGTATTGTGTTGTGCACTTGCTTCAGTATTTTTTTTTGAGCTTTCTTCTGTAACTTGTGCAGTGGAATTAGCTAATTCGGCTTTTTCAATATTGGTTTGAGAAGTCATTTTTCCCACCACTTATTGGTTATTCATGGTTTTGTGATCAAGAATAAATTGCCTCATCGATTCAGCGCTGTCTAATAATAACCCCGGAATTTCAAAAGTATGCGAAACACCGCCAGCGCTAAATACTTGTAAACTCGCCAAGCCGACTTTGCGCTCGATTGGGCCACGTTTTAGTTCAACATGCTGAATACGTAATATGGGTTGGGTAACGATTTTTTGAAATATCAAACCACTTCGATAAGAGATATCTTGCTCGCGCAGGGCAAACGCTTTTTTCTTATAGGCTAACGCCACATAAACATAGTGCGCTAAACCAATGGCAAAAAATGCAAAAATTGCGATAGAAAGTGCATTGTATAAATGAGCAGGTAATGGGAAAAATGGTTGCTTTTGCACAATCATTAATATCGCCAGTAGTATCATGGTTGATGCTAAGCTGACCAATCGCGAGGTTTTAAGATAACTTGCGGTTATTGGTTGATAATTGAGCCTTGATAAACCGACTAGCTGCTGCGTTGATACAGCTTGATTTGAAAAATTAGCGTCAGCTTCTGTATTGGTTGCCTCAACTTGGCGGCTGTTTTCTTGCGTATCCATACTACACCTTGATGATTTTATTGTAATTTTTTAAGCATATTATCACACAAGATTGAAAATTCCTGCTTCTCTTACTTGCTAACTTTTTACATGAACAGTGTTTGGTGTTTTTTAGTTAAATTTACCTCCTGTCGTTCGTCCTGCGCGCGAAGCAGTCGAAGGAAGAAGCTTGGTGATTGTTATCCGTCCATACTTCGACAAGCTCAGCACGAACGGAAACATCAAAAAGGAAATCAAAAGGGGTCGGTGACATGTTTGTCACCGACCCCTTTTTGTGCCGACCCCTTTTTGTGTCTCTATTGTGTCTTAATAGCGAGCAGTTTAACTTTTGTCTTCACCGCTGACTTCAATAATAGGGTTCCCTTCAATGGTGTATGAGCGTTGAGAATAAATAAAAGGAATGCCCCAATATGAGTGGTTTACTACCACGTCAGATAAACCAACAGCCCCTTGTTTTTTCTCAATGGCATTATCCATTGCTTCTTTCATGTTTGGAATACCTGCGGGTATTATTAATACCCCATATTTTACATCTTCACCCGTTAAACGTTCTTCGGTTAAAACTTTATGCTGACCTGATTTTATATTGATATTTTTTGTTGAAGCAACGGTAAAGTCGCCTACACGTGTTGAACAACCACCAATTAAAGCGATAGCTAAAGATGCAATTAAAATATTTTTCATATTTAAACCTTATTTGTTTATTTAATTTGTATCGGTAATACGGCGGTATCCGTTACTTTTCTAGAGGCTTTTTCGTCATACTCTATTTGCTCTGCAATCACATAAATTGTTTGAGGTAATGCTTCGACCATGTTGTAAATTGATGCAGAGCCTGTTGAGTGATAGATATTGTTTAAATCACAATCAAAGACCGTCATAGCACTGTCTACTTCACAGGTAAGTGTGTCGCTGCCCAAGTTGTATCCATAGAAACTTTCATATTCGCCACTTAGTGTTGGCTTTGACGAAATATAAAGCTCTGTACGACCTATTGATTGCCAGCTAAGCTCAAAGCGACCGGTCGTTGAACTTATAATAAAGGGTGAGCCTTCTGAATAACTTTGGCCGTTGATCTGTAAAGTTAAATCCTGATTCGAATCAGTATCAGATTCAGGCGTACAAGCCATCAATAAAGACGCAATGGCTGATAGAGTAACTACTCTTTTAATCACTTAACCTCCTAATGTTCAATAAGTGAGTTCTGAAACATAAAGTAACATTTTTGTACTTTTATACAATAAAATATCGGTAGAAGGCGGTCCAAGTGATCGTAATTTGATCGTCTTGAGTATTATTTCGACAGGGCGGGTTTTTTAATGTTTTTATTTTGTTACAGCCATGTAGGCTGCGTCAGTTTTTAAATAGATTAAAATATAGAGATAAAACAGAAAAGGTTGAGTGAATAAACAGCGAGGGCTGTTTGAGATGTGTTATAAAAACGTGCTGTAGACGGCGCAATACATAATGCCCATTGAACCAAAAAAGGGGTCGGTGACAAGCTTGTCACCGACCCCTTTTTTACCGACCCCTTTTTTACATAACTGCCGCTCGTCCTGAGCTTGTCGAAGGAAGCCTATCGAAGGGTGTTCTTTTTACTCGTATTCAGAAGAATAAGTTTCTTCGTAAGTATGTGAGTAAAGCTCAAATAAGTTGCCAAACGGGTCTTCTAAATACACCATTTTAGCGGGTTTGGTATCGTCTTCTGGGTGATAGCGCATAATATCCATGCGTACTTTACCGCCGTACTCTTCGGTCTTTTTCATTACGCCTTCAAAATCGTCGGTTTGTAGACAGAAGTGGAAAATACCAATTCTTGAAAAATCGACTTCGTGACGTTCGTCACGGTTTTTCATTTCAAATAATTCTACGCCAATGCCGTCGGTTGTTACTAAGTGAGCAATGTTAAAACCTTCAAAGCCTTCACCAAAAACCGCGATACACATTCTGCCGATTGCTGATTCACGTTCTTCTTGTACTCTGCTTTTGCCCATGACGACTTTAAGGCCCATTACTTGGGTGTAAAATTCAACGGCTTTGTCCATGTCGCCGACTAAAAGGCCAATGTGATTCATTTTCATCATAATCTCCAAAATTTACTTATTTACTGTGTATGGTTGCAGCGTTATGTCGCTGTGTTATTTCAATGAGGTCATTATATAAACAGCGCTGAATTATTAAAAATTATTAAAAATAATGTATTTAATAATTTTTTGTAATGGTTTTGGGTGAGGAAAACTAACAGGCAGTTACGTGGTTTGGCAACTGCACTTATTATGATGAAAATGACGGCATGGTTTTGAAAAACTAAGCGGTATGCTCTTGAATAAGATCAATAAAGGGCTTGCCATAACGAGCAAATTTTATATCGCCAATACCACTGATGTTCAGCATGTCGGCTTGCGACTGTGGTTTTTCTCGGGCAAGTTCAGACAGGGTTGCGTCGCTAAAGACAATAAATGGCGCAATGTCTTCAGCGTCGGCAATGTCTTTTCTAAGCACACGTAATTTGGCAAATAGCGCTTTGTCGTATTGTTTCTCTTGGCGGTTGTTTTTCCAGTAACTGGCTTTTTGTAAGCGCGGGCTAGCGAGCATTAATGGCTCTTGACCTTTTAGTATCGAGCGCGATGCTTCAGTTAAACATAGGGCCGATTGCTGGGCGATATCTTGCTGCAAGTAACCTAAGTGAATAAGTTGTCGAATAATTGAAAACCAATAGCCCGGCGTTTTGTCTTTGCCAATGCCAAAGGTCGACACTTGGTCGTGGTTTTGTTTAACGACGTTAGCCGAGCCGTTGCCACGCAGTACGGCAATGACATGCTCTATATCGCCTTTTTGTTCAATGCGGTAAACACAAGAAAGTACTTTTTGTGCGGGATCTAAGGCGTCAAACTGGCTTGGTGGATCTAAACAAATATCACAGTTGCCACAGCCTTGTTCAGTAAATTCGGCGAAATAATTTAATACCACTTGGCGACGGCAGGTTTGTGCGTCGATAAAACCACTCATCGCAAGAAAGCGCTGCATTTCAACGTTGACGCGTGCTTCGTTTTCGCCTTCATTAATACGTTTTTTAATGCGTTCGGCGTCTTTTTCGTCGTATAAAAACAAGGCTTCTGCCGACAAACCGTCACGACCTGCGCGGCCGATTTCTTGATAGTAGCTTTCCAGCGTTCGTGGTGGTTCAAAGTGAATCACATAACGCACATTCGATTTGTTGATGCCTAAACCAAAGGCAACGGTGGCAACCACCACTTGAATATTGTCTTTGGTAAAACCTTCTTGTACATGATTACGAATTTCATTTTCCATACCGGCATGATAGGCGGCACAGTTAATACCTGCTTCAGCTAAAGTTTTGCTTAGCTTTTCAACTTGCCAACGACTGTTGCAATAAATAATGCCACTGTCGTCGCCGCGCTTTTTAACATAACCGAGTACTTGCTGTGGACCATTGTATTTATCGGCTAGGGTAAAGCGAATATTCGGGCGGTCGAAGCTATCAAGGTGAATATAAGGATTTTGCAGGTTTAACTGCTGCAAAATATCCTTACGGGTGGTTACGTCGGCGGTGGCGGTTAAGGCCATAACCGGCACATGCGGAAAGTTATTTTTTAATGAATGCAAGCGTGTGTAAGCGGGTCGAAAGTCGTGACCCCATTGTGAAATACAGTGCGCTTCATCAATAGCAAATAAGCTGATCTGCAAGCTGGTTAAGCCTTGCATGAAATAGTGATTATTCAAACGCTCGGGGGCAACATAAAGCAGTTTAATTTCACCTGCGCTTAGACGTTGGAAAATATCGTTGATGGTTGCACTGTCAAGGCTTGAATTCACATAGGCGGCATTAATACCTTGGCGCGTTAAGCTGTCGACCTGATCTTTCATTAAAGCAATAAGTGGTGAGACCACAATTGTGATACCCGGCAGCAAGGTTGCAGGTAACTGATAACACATCGACTTGCCGCCACCAGTGGGCATTAATACTAAACTGTCGCGACCTTGAAATAAGCTATTAATTATTGCTTCTTGGCCAGGACGAAAAGCGTCATAACCAAAGTAGTGTTTTAGGGCGTGTTGTAAATCTTCAGGGCTTGTGGTGGTCAACAGTGTGTCTTCATGGCTTTTTATGGTCGCTATTTTAACTGATAAGCCCGCAGCGAGAAACTATTAACTTGCGTCATTTTTAAATCACTGACGATGTAAATTTAATCCATAAAGGAATTTATATTACTGGTCATTAACTCGATAATTTTAAACATAAATACTATATTTGCTTTGCACCTTGTGCTTTGTATTTTTTTCATGGGCACAGATATCTTGGTAATTTCATTAAAAGTTGTGGTCAGACCTGTGCGCTTTGCATTAAGCTATAACTAATGGATTTATTTGGTGTTAAGGGATTAAGTTATCATTCTACTGTAGGCGTTAGTAGCACCGATTGTCAAATCAAGCACTAGATCCGGTTACTCAATATCTTAATGATGCGATTGAGCAGCACCGTAGTTGGTTTGGCGCACTAATGAAGTCAATAAGTTGTGAGCTAGAGCATCATGATGATGATAAGCGCTCTGATGCCCACAAATTATGTGGCTTTGGGCAGTGGTACTATGGCAAGCAGCCGAGTTTTATCATCGAAAATAAAGCGTTCAAAGATATCGAGCCATTACATAAAAAAATGCATCAACACGTTGCTAAAGTGTTGGCAAATATTGATCATCAACAAAAAATTACTCCCGCTGATTTTGACCAACTCTACCGTTATCTTAACGATTTTATTGCTACCGTAGAGTTATTAAAAAACCAAATTCAAGAACTGCAATACCATCGCGACCCATTAACAGGGGCTTTTAATCGCACCACTTTAATTAAAGAGCTCAGCCAAATTCAAGATATGGTAAAAAGGAAGGTGAGTGTCGCTTGCGTAGTTATGGTTGATTTGGATTGGTTTAAATCATTTAACGATAATTATGGTCATGCATTTGGCGATTATGTGCTGCAAGAAACGACAAAATATATTCATAGTCACTTACGTCCTTTCGATAAACTATTTCGCTATGGCGGCGAAGAGTTCCTTATTTCATTGGTGAATACTGATTTAAAAACTGCGGTAAATATTGCTCAACGAATGTGTGCGGGCATTGCCAAATTACCGATTAAATTTAATGGCAGTGTTGCTTCAATAACCGCCTCGTTTGGCGTCGCTTCGCTTGAAGAAAATGTGGATGTGCAAACAACCATTCAGCGAGCTGATAAAGCCTTATATCAAGCAAAGGATAATGGACGTAATCGCGTTGAGCATTGGCAACCTTAGCTAATGCGGTATCACTATTAATCATTCCTTGAAAATAGCCGATATGAAAGAGTTAACAAACCGGTAATTATGCACTAAGCTTTACAAAGTAATTACAAATGAAAAGCGTTAACAATTAAGGCGACTATGAAAACACCTGCTTTACCGGAAAATGAGGCTTCGCGACTCGCTACCTTGCAAATGTTGAAAATACTCGATAGCAGTTTTGAAGAGCGTTTTGATCGTATTACTCGATTGGCGAGAAAACTGTTTGATGCTGAAATTGCCTTAGTTAGCCTTGTTGATCAGAACCGACAATGGTTTAAGTCGTGTCAGGGGTTAGATGTTCGAGAAACGCCACGCGATATTTCATTTTGCGGCCATGCAATATTAGACCAAGATATTCTATATATTCCCGATGCTAGTAAAGATGAGCGTTTTTTTGATAACCCCATCGTTGTTGATGAACCTTATATTCGCTTTTATGCAGGACGTCCCATTACTTCTCCCAAAGGAGATAACATTGGAACATTGTGCATTATTGACTCTCAGCCGAAAGAGCTTGAGCAGGAAGACTTTCATACCTTAAACGATCTTGCAAAATTAATTGAAGGCGAAATATTTTCCACCATGGAAGCTACCACAGACGAGCTCACTCAACTCGCTAATCGTCGTGGTTTTATGCAATTGGCTGAGCACCAAATGCGATTTTGCAAACGCTATCAAATTGGGCTCACCTTAATTTATTTTGACCTTGACCACTTTAAAGAAATTAATGACAAATTAGGCCATAGTGCTGGCGATGATGCGTTGATCACCTTTGCTGAAAACTTGCGCGCTTCTTTTCGTGATTCTGACATCATCAGCCGTATGGGTGGCGATGAATTTGTCGTTATGCTGTCAGATACAGGCTTAGATGAAGCCGAGTTAATCGTGAAACGGCTGAAAAAGAACCTATATTTGTATGAAAATACTGAAGCGTCTTTAGAGTTTTCTCACGGCGCGGTGCGCTTTGATCCCGATACGCAACTTAACTTACAAGAGTTAATAGACGCTGCAGATAAGCTAATGTTTCTTAATAAGAAAAAATAGTTTTTAGATCAGCCTTACTGCTTTGCCATAAAAATAGTCGATGAGTTATTGCTAATGTCATAGTGATATTGATCTGAAAGTGCTGCCGCTTGAGCGCCATATTGGTCGAGATTTTTGCAAATTTCATTAAGGGAAGGCCAGCGCAATAAACACCATTGTGGTGCTAATAATACTTCTTTATGGGCGGTGGCAGAAACGCGATGGAAAACAATGTCTTTTGGTGTATGACGAATTAACTCACCGGCAATTTCGGCATAGGCTTGCATACTCAATACCTCAATACGGTTTGCTTGCCAAGCTTTTGCCATAGTAGAGCCTTGCACTATATGTAAAGGGTGTAATTTTAACCCGTCTACAGGGTGTGCTAATACTTGCTCTAGGGTATACATGCTCTCATCTAATTGTTCACCCGGTAAGCCAATAATTAAGTGGCTACATACTTTAATGCCGTATTTTGCGGCTCGTTCAACAGCGTCTTGATAAGCCGAAAATTGATGACCGCGATTAATGCGCTTTAAGGTTTTGTCGCTCGCCGACTGTAAGCCAAGTTCAAGCCAAACTTCAAAACCTAAATCGACGTACTCTTTTAGCAATTTAAGCACTTCATCAGGTACGCAGTCAGGACGAGTACCAACACATAATCCAATAATGTTCGCTTCAGTTAACGCCTGTTGGTATTTCTGTCTTAATACTTCTACTTCTTGATAGGTACTAGTATAGGCTTGGAAATAAGCGAGATATTTTGCTGACTTTTTACCGTGTTCAACTTTACCGCGATTGAGCTGCTCAGTAATAGTGAGTTGGTTTTGTGATGGATTAAACGATTCAACATTGCAAAAAGTGCAGCCACCTCGACCCAAAGTGCCGTCGCGATTGGGGCAGGTAAACGCGGCATTAATGGTGAGTTTTTTAATGCGTTGCTGGTATTTCTCTTTTAAGTAAATGCCAAAAGTATTGACGTAATGATCTAATTGCATGTGAAGCTAAGTCTTGATAAAAAAACAGCCGCTAGTTTACGTGAGCTCAAGACTTTTGTTGATGATGAAAATGTGTTCTTTTTGATCGAAAATATAGTTTGCTCAAAATTTTGATCTGTTTTTAACTTGCTTGTAGCTTGTTAAAAAAAGGGTCGGTGACAAAATTGTCACCGACCCTTTTTCTACTTTTTCTACTTTTTCTACTTTTTCTAGACCTTTCGCTGTTTTGCAACAGCGAAAGAATAATTTCAAAGCATTGCAAGCACAGGGGGCTTAGCTAACATTCTCTATGTAATCACTTAATTGGCTAATAAGTTGTTGGTAAGCTTGGTTACTTTCAGTTTTGATACTGTCGAAAATCAGCCGGTCAACCAACTGAGCAATATCCATTGATTCCCCTGTTGAACCGTCTTTGGTTAACTTTTCTTTCAGTTGTTCCAATTGTTCTCGCTCGTAAGCGGTCAGTGTTGGGTCTGCTAATAAGGTTTTTGTATTAGCAATGGCGTCAAGTATTGAGCCATTTGCTGCAAGCGTCGCTGTTTTAGCTAAAGAGGGCAGCCAAGGTTTATCTGTTGCTAAGGCTATTTTGTTGAAGGCTTCTTGGGTGACTTTTAAATCACCTTCTCTTATCGCTAAGCTGCCAATCATCAAATTAGCAAAAAGTTGCTCTTTGTGAAATTTTTCAGATAACCCAGAAAACTCCGGATTATGTTGGCTTTTTTGCGTCATATCTTTGGCCAGCTCTGTCCAACCGCGATTATACATGGCAATGGTTAACACCGTTTGTGCGATATATTGCTCTTTTATCGAGTCGGCATTTTTGTTGGCTAGGCTGCTGTCAGCAATGGCAAACTTTTTATTAACGCCCATACTCCACATAAAAGCTAATAAAGCGTGAGTATTGCTACTGTTTACTTGTTTTGTTTCATCAGCTTGTAAGTTATAAACCTTAGTTATGCCTTTAATCGTTTTTTTTGAAAGTTTGTAATAACTTTTATACAACCACTTGTCTTGTAATTTGTCGTATTTCTTTTGTTCAGACTCAACAGAAGCGTAACTTGAAGATGAAACAATTAAAAAAAACCAAACTACTTGCAGTAAAAATCCTTTTATAACCATTATTATTCCCTTGAATTAAGCTGTTGAGTTAAGCTGCTGTTAGCTAATTTATAACTACCATGTACACTGCCTTGATAACCTTGCTCTGCAATATGAGAGACTGAAAAAATAAGCTTTGATGGCGTGGTCGCCAATATACTTTGTTTGTGCGCGACTATTTTTGCTCCGGCGATATCTAACCGCGCACCTGAAAGCTGTAGCGCTTCGCCCGTATGAATAGTGCCATTAGTCATATTCATTACTGACTCGTTTAGTGATAACGCACTAGTCTTACTGTTAAGTTGTAAATTTTCAGCATTTACTAGCGAGTGTTCAATGCTTAACTCGTTTGCGGTTACATCTATCAATTCGATGTTCTGGCAATTTTTAATTGTTACGGTTTGATAAACGCCACGGTAGGTTTGGTTGTTTTTATCCTGACAATGTAAGTGGTCGCTTGTCATTAAAGGCGATGGGCGTGATTGATGTTCAAACTGACCATTAAGTGCCTGTGCAACAAGTGCATTAAATGCTTCAGTATGTGATTTCATTGGTACATGTCCTGCACCTTCAATAACGGCTAGTTGTGCAGAGCCAATTTTATTTGTTAATACCTTCGCGGTTCGTAGCGGAGTGACTTTGTCTAACTCGCCCCATATGATCATCGTATTCACTTTCACCTGTGAAAGTGCCAAGCTAAAGTCTTCTTCAATTAAGCTAAAGGCGGCATTTACATTGGCAGATTTTTCAATCATTTTCCAAGTAATATCGCTTTTTTCAATCGCTTTACTTATACCATTGATACTAATTAATTCGATAAATGATCCGCCAAAGTCGTTCACTTGGCTGAGCACTGTTTTTGCTTTTTCAGGGATCAAAGCATCATCTATCGGTAGTTGCCCAGCATGTTTAACAAAAGCCGTTTTTTGTAATATGCCGGCGACATCCACTAAAATAAGCTGATCTAATAAATTTGGATACATGGCAGCGAAACGCAAACTTACGGCTCCACCCATGGAATGACCCATTACAATGAATTCATCTTTGCCATATTGTTGACGAATCGACGCTAATATTTTGGCATAATTTCTAGGGGAATAACGTCCTGCAGGTTTTTCTGAATAACCAAAACCTGGCAAGTCAATCACGATAAGGTGATGCTTATCTGCTAGCGCAGGCATAACATCATACCAATCTTTCATGCCCAATTGGCCTAAGCCATGAACTAATAAAATTGTTTCTTTATGCTCTAAGCCTGTTTGCAAAATCGCCATTTTTGAATTGAATACGGGTTCTTCAAAATAGCTATAATGCCAATTTTTAGGCATATCTTGTGGCAAAGCTAAGGGCTGCGCTGCGCTGTTGGGCGTTTCATCTTGCTTGGAGACTTTGCTTACAACTTCCTCATACCCTGATTTAAGCTTATCAAGCCAAGAAGCTGCGGCCACTAAAGGAGCGACGCACAATAACACCAAGAGTAATAATCGCAAGATAACATCCCTTTTACGCTTTTGAAAAGAGCAGCATTATATATGCTTTAAGTTGATGATTTCCAGAAATAAAACATCAAATCAATAGAGCATAATTACACTTCACAAAGCAACGACACTTATTTGTTTGTCGACTGCTTTATTTGTTGCTCTTTTTCGTTCTACATGTCCCTAGTAACAGCCGATGTACCGACCCCTATGTTCTTATAGATGATCTATTTTTTGCCATTGACCGTTTTCATATTTTAATTCATAAAACGGCCAGTAGTGATTATCCATACGTAGCGTTATTACTCTGGGGTGGTTGTTAAAGTCTAGCGTTTTTACCAATACTGAACTTTGATGTTTTTTACCTTTTACTGTCGCAACAAAGTCGGCTGTGGTGGTGATAGGCTTACCGTCTATTTCAACAATACGTTGCATTGCAAATAAACCATAACGGGTCGCCGGTGAACCGTATTTATAACTGGCAACGTATACGCCGGTATTGCTGACATTACCTTGAATTTGCGCTGCTCGATGTGGCGCATGTAAATACAAACCTGCCCAGTAAAACACTTGTTGGATGTCGTCACCAAATAATGGCGTTGGGGTTAAATCAACGGTATTTATTTTCCCTTCACTAAAATAAGTCACTTTGATTTTTTCGGCCTGCGATAATTGCTCAACCTGTTGAAATGACGACACTCGAGTGCCATTAATTGATAATAAAATATCACCGCGTTTAAAAATTGCTGCGCTTGGTGAGCTGGCAACAACATTGTATATGGCTAGTAACTTGTCATTGTTTGACCCGTTATTTTGCAGTGAATTTAACCACTCATCACTTAAGCCCATTTGCAAGGCGTCAACTGGTGCAATTAACGTTAGGTCAATATCTAATGAGTAAAGTGGTTTTTGTGCTCGGTAAACATCAAGCATTTGTTTAACATACTCTATCGATAACCCCGCCATAATTTGCGAAATACCATTGCCGCTGTCGTCACTTTGTTCAAAGGTGGTCCATAATGCAGTGACTTCATTTGCTTGATTAACTAATACGCCATCAATCATATTGTTGGCGTTAATTAGGTAACTTACTTTTATATTCTTTTCGATAAATTGCGGCACATTAAATTGACGCAACCAAAGCTCTTCGTGCGTATCTATAAAGGTTTGTCGGTATTCAATAGCGCCATCGCCATTTAAGCCTATTTGTCGTATTTCATCTCCGGGAGTATTTGTTTTGTCACTGAATTTTATTTGTGAAATTAATACGTTAGAAAGCGCTTTTGTATCGTAAGAAATTAACGCTAAGTTATGTAATGGGTGAATATATTCAACTTTACCGCTGACTTCTAAACGGTTATTGAAAATAATTTTAATGTCGCCAAGGGCGCTAAAGATTGTATTGCGATTAATAGCAACGAGTCCTTTTTCAACATCAACAATGACGCCTGCGCCATAGCTGTTGTTATTGCCGCTTCGCCCTTGAATTGAGTAGGGGCTAGCAAATCTTACATTAACTAAAGCATGTTCAATTTGATTGGTAACTTGAACAGGTTTTTGCTGTTGCATTGCAACTGGCGCGATTTTATTGGCTGTTGCAGCAGAGTCGATTTGCGTACATGGCCAATACCCTAAAGTAAGATCTCTTTGGCAATAGCTGTGTTCAAACCAAGTACGGTTAATTTCAACCAATGCATAATTGGTGCTATTTGGCGTACTATAATCGTAATACCTTAAATGTACTTTGCTGTTTGACGGTACAAGGTTCAATTGTTGTTGAAGATCTTCAACCGTCTTTATTTTTGCGCCATTAAATTCGGTGATCACACTTCGGTTAGGCACACCTGCTTGGTAAAAGTTACTGACACTACTAGCAACATAAACGCCGGAAATGGGCTTGTTGTAGTGGCGAGCTTGTTGATAAGACAAGTTATGAAAAATGCCGCCATTAAATTGCACTAAGCTATTTGGTGTAATAGTGTCTAAATCGTCAACCGTGATTTGAACAGTCAAAAGCTGACCATTTCGTAAAATATCTGCCGAAATATTTTTGTCTACATTGTCATTAAGCATGCTTTCTAAAAGCGAAAAGTTAGTAATTTCTTCTTCGTTAATGCTCAGTAATATATCGCCTACGGCTAAACTTTTTGAGGCCTCACTTTGTGGAATGATTGCTCTAGCAACCAAGAGCCCTTTTAGCTCTGGGTAGTTGTGTCGATATTTTTGCTCTAACTCGGGTGTTAAACCAAGACGTTTTAGTTCAGCATACGGCGTTGAAGTAAATGTGGTTTGCACTGTACCACGGATGATTTTTTCATTTTGTTGTAGTTTAGTTAGTGCTAATTTTATTTTTTCTAGTGGCAAGTAAAATGCATTCGCTGATTTAGTTTGACTGCCTGCATTTAGCGCAACCGCTTGTCCTTGTTTGTTGATCACCGGTGAACCTGAAGAACCACCAGTGGAGGCAGTAGCTGCCTGAATATAAAATATATTAAAGTCGTTGTAGGTGCCTTTACCATAGTTTGGTGCTTGGCGGTCAATTCGAGAAATGGTGCCATCAAGAATCGATATTTTTTGACCCGCATCATTACCGATTATGCGAATCTCTTGTCCGACATTGGGCAAATGTTCACTAAGTTCAAATTCGTGCGGTTTAATGTGTTTTATGTGCTCAGGTTGATAACGATAGAAGCCAAAATCGTGTACAGGGTCGATATAAAGAGGCGTTAAATCGATTTCTTCGTTGTTGATCAATACCGCTTTGGCCGTTACTGGCCCGGGAGTCACAACATGTCGGTTGGTCAAAATTATGCCGCGCTTGGCGTCGACAATAAAACCTGTCGCGTAAGTGCTGCGGTTCCACTTACCATCAAATGCCATTGGCACATCAACTTGAATACTGACCACGCCACTTGATACGCGTTTGACGGTATCATTCCAGCTTTTATCAGCATTGGTACTGGCGCAACTGGTGATGAATAACAGTGCTAATAACGAAAATAATTTGAAGTATTTGGTTGAAATGTCGTTAAGATTTAGAAACATCCTGTTCAGCCTTAGCGTTTGATTTATATGTTAAAAGAGCGGTGCGTTTTTACTATATCATTAACGATTCTGAGGAACTAGTGCTAGTGATTGACACTGAATTAAGCGGTAAACAACAAGGAATAAAAAAGGGTCGGTGACAAAATTGTCACCGACCCTTATAGCTTACCTTTGTCGTAACTAAGCGATGTATTGCTTATTCAGGTTTTTTAGTCACTGTTACCGTAGCAGCTGTTGGGTTGGGACCATCAACTGTGAAGATATAAGTGCCAGCTTCTGTAATAGTTAGGCTAAAGTTACTTTGTGAGCCTTGTACTAATAAAGCCGCTGAACCTACAGCTACTGTATTGGTTTCGCCAGCGCCCATATTAATGTCGCTCCAGTCAGCATCAGCCACTTTAAACTCATAAGACTCTGCGCTTAAGTCTATTTCAACGCTGTAGCTACTATTGCCAACATAGGCTAATTCATCAACTGCGCCCCAGCCATTCATGCCGCCTCTAATGAATACAGGTGTACCAGCGTACATTTCTGCTTTGTAAACGGATAATGTTGGCTCGGCTAAATCAGAGACATCAACATAGAAGGTATATTCACCTGCTTCAGTAAAGGTCATGCTGAAGTTGTCGTTGCTGCCTGATAATAAAGACATTACCGCACCTTCAGTCACTACTTCATCAGCGGAGTTAGCGCCTAAATTAACCGTAGACCAATCACCCGAGGCTATTTTAAATGAATGAGTTTCAGCACTGATCGTAAAGGTACCTTGGTAAATACCACCACCAATATGTGTCATCAGATCTGTTTCACCCCAACCATTCATACCGCCACGTAAATAAACTGGCGTACCAATAAATGGGTCTTCATTTTTAACTAATAATGTTGGTGCGTCGGTATTAGAAGCATCAAGTTCAAACACATAAATTCCATCAAGGGCAATGGTAATGCTTAGGTTGTCGTTACTACCCGGTAATAACGTAAAAGTTTCACCTTCTGTTACTGTATTGCCGCTAGCAGGTGCGCCTAAGTTTATCGCTGCTGTCCAATCTTTATCTGCTACTTTAAAGGAATAATCACCGGCCGTTAAGGTTAAGCTTGCTTGGTAAATACCGTCGCCTTTATAAGCAAAAGCATCGGTATTGCCCCAACCATTCATTTCACCTTTTACTAGTGGAATACCATCACCGTAAGGTACTACATCAGGTGCGCCAGATGTTGCATAAGCAGATAAACCTGTGCCTTGGCTCTCGCCTTGTGCTTTAACAAATACCGCTGTGGTTAATGCTGGTACGGTAAAGCTACCTTCGCCTTCACCGGCAGTAAAACTGGCTGATGCAACTGTACTATCAACTGAGTTGGCTAAAGTGCCGTGTAGCGCAAAACCTTCAGCGGTGGCAATGGTATGGGTTTGTTCACTGTTGCTACCGTTTACCACAACAACTAGTGCGTCAACGTTTGCATCTAAATCCGTTAAGCCAGTACCGTCGTCAATACTCATCACAATTAAGCCTTGAGTTTGATTTTTACCAATATTGTGAAAACCAACACGTTCGATAATGTCTTGCGCTGTGGTCAGTCTAAATAACGGGCTTGTGCTACGAATGCTTAAAAACTCGTTAAATACTGATGAAGCAAATTGCATATCTGACATTTGAACTTGATATTGACTGCCCACTGAAAATGAAACTAATTCATTCTTCTTTTCTTGTTCAGATTTCCATACTTTATCTTTGTCATAAATAGTTTTTTCTTCGATACTAAAACCGGCTTCAATGGGGCGACCTTTGTTCCAGTTGTTGTCCGTTAATGTAAAATCTACGAGGTTATACCAATCACCAGCATCATAAGTATTTCGGTCTAACGATTTAGAGCGTAAGAAATCACCGCCCATTTGTAGAAACGGAATACCTTGTGAAAGCAATACAATTGATTGTGAAACGTTTTGCGCGCGCACACGCTCCATTAAACTAAGAGAGTTGTGTAAGTTAAACTGTAATTGATCCCATAAAGTTTCATCGTCATGCTTAGAAACATAATTAATAATGTCAGCAGGATCTTTCGCGTACATACCAAAAGCACTACCTACAGAGTCGTTACCACCTGCGCTTTTTAAAACGTAGTTTTCGAGTGTCCCCGCCATACCAAACTTAATAATATCTTGTTGGTAAAACGCATAACCGTCGTCAAAGTGCTCACTATTTTCCATTTGGTTATTAAATAGAGCGCCTTTGCGTACACCATCACGTAAGCGATCGTTATAGGTGGCAATTTCACTACCTGCTAAGCTTTTTTGATCGGCTCGTTCAAAACCATAACTGGTTTTAGGCCACCCTTCACCATAGAAGTGGTTGTCTGGGTCAATTGCTTGAACAGCATCACGTGCGGCAAGCATTTGCGCTTTAGAACCTTGGCTCATAATGTCGAAACGGAAGCCGTCGAATTGATATTGCTCAGTCCACTGTTTAAGTGAGTCGACCATCAATTTGTCCATCATTTTATGAGTTAAGGCGGTATCGCTACAACAGGTACCATTTTCGACCGAGCCTGTGGTGATATTGCGGCTGTGATAATAACCTGGGACGATTTTATCGAGTATTGAGTTATCCCATAAACCTGCTGAATTAGTATGGTTGTACACAACATCTAATACCACGCGTAAGCCGATATCATGCAAACCTTTGATCATTGCGCGCATTTCTTTGATACGAGCAACACCGTCAGGGTTTGATGCATAACTGCCGTCTGGCACATTAAAATGTTTAGGATCGTAACCCCAGTTAAAGCTGTCGTAGTCTTGCACTATGTCCATTAACTCTGCAGCTGCATTAGATGATGGATCGTAGCTTTCTAATACGTCACGGATGGTGTCATTGTCACGACCTTGGTAACAAGGCTCTGCATCGATATTTTTCTGACATAGCTCAAGCACTGTGCTGTCGAGATTAATGATCTCTGCAGGGTCTTCTGTAATGGTGGCAATATCGTTAGCCGGTAACATATGAAAATGCGTTAAGCCGTTATCAGCAAGCATTTTTAGATGCTGCATTGGCGCAGACTCAAGCTCACTAAAGGCTAAGTATTTACCGCGATTTTCTGCACTGGTACTTTCGTCGCTGACACTAAAATCACGAATATGGCCTTCATAAATAACGGCATCTTCATAGTTGTTAATGCTGGCGATGGTTTGTGATAACCAGCCTTCAGGTTGCAAGTCTTCATCGTTTAAATTAACAAACTGCGAGTAGATACCGTCGGTAGATAAACTCACTGAGTAAGGGTCAGTACTTTCCACCATTTCCATGGCTTTGTTTTGATAATGATAAACGCTTAGCTCAAAACGATAGAATTGGCGATCTAAACTGCTGTCACCTTGATATGACCAAATACCTGTCATCGGATCTTCAGTCATGGCATGGGTCGCAGTTTCTTCTTTAGCGGCGTTATAGACTTTAAGGTTAACGCTTTGCGCTGTTGGCGCCCAAACAGATACGCTTACTGCGCCATTATCATAGACTGGGCCTAAGTTTGCTTCGTTAGCGTCAGCGTCACCTTTGGTATATAGGTCGTCTAAAATAAGGTCTGCTTGTACATAGGTGGCTGCTACTGGGGTGTTATCAGCGTCGTAACCTACTAGTACCAGTTGATTTTTAGCAACCGCTTTTGCTTCATCAGCAGTGAAATTTACCGAATACGCAGGCAAGTCCGCGACACGTGGCGCAGTGCCTTGTTGTGCTTCGGTTAAATCTGTCGGCGTTAATTCAACCACTGTACCGTTAACCGCATCGTTATTTTCAGCATCGGCGACAATACCGGCACTTACTGAATGATGCAGTTTTACTTGGCTTACACCAATTTTCCCTTCAGGGTCTGCATTCCAAACAAAGGTATTAACGTCTATCCAGTGGCCGGCAATATCTTTAATTGCCAGTGGTTGTTCACCTAAAGATACAATTGGAAATTCAAACACTGAACCTTCGCCGGTAAAGGTAAAGTTCATGCGTTGGAAAGTTTCATCGTCTTGCATTAGTGGCATTTTCCAGTTGCCGCCACCAAACTCTTTACCAGCGTCGTCGGTACCTTTATGAATAATAAAGTGACCACACTCGTTAAAGTCTTCTTTTAGATTAAATACCCAGTACGCACCATAGTTTGCATCGATGGCGGTATGCGATAAGCCATTGCTCCAGCTTTCGGCGAGTGAATCATCTGCGTAGGCATCACACGTTGGATCATTCCAATTGTGCACCTTGTATTCGTCATATTCACTCGGATCAGCATCTGCACCGCGGTTATAATACAAAACCGCTTGGCGTTCACTTGGAAAGAATTCTGGATCAGGCGCGTTAGGATCGGCGCCAACAATACAGGTTTCATTTAATGCATCAGGTACTGTCGGCGCGGCACATTGAATTGGCTCTGGTGCCACACAACTTGTGCCTGCTGCGTTTGGTACCATAGGCACGTCACAGGTTAATAGTACTTGACCATCTTCACCAGAGTCGCTGCCGCCACCACACGCCGATACCATTAAGGTAAATAGGGTGACAATGAATAGTTTGATCATACTATGACTTTTTTGTTGGTAAGTTGACGCTAATTTATTGTCAACAAACAGTTTTTTAAGATTTATCATTTTTATATACTCGCTATAACTGTGTTTACAATGAATAGGTCATGCCCATGAAAAACTGGCGACCAAAGTACTGCAAGGTACCGGTTTGTGCCGTTTCACCGAAGTAACTTTTGGTGGGTTCATCGGTTAAGTTATTCACTTGAAAAACCACCCCTAGATTGTCGTTTACTTGGTATGACGCTTGATAATCCACGACAGTTTCACCGTCGTAGTTCACCGTTTGCGCTTCAACCGCTACTTGTTCAGAAACAAATTCATCGCGATAGCGCACACTTAAGCGTGTTTCAAAGCCTTGGTATTCCCAAAATAGGGTAGTCTGTAAAACGTTTTCAGATAAACCTGGCAACGAGATAGGTAAGTCTTGTTGACCCACCGATGAAATTTGTTGAATTTCACTTTGGGTATGCGAGTAACTTGCGTCAAAACCTAAACCTGACCATAACTCAGGTAAGAATGAGAATACTTGCGTATAGCCCAGTTCTAAACCGCGTATATAACCACCTTGCTCATCATTAAAAGCCGTTTCGAAACTACCATTACGTACTTCTAAAGGAATGCCCGTTAATGGATCGTCGTAGCTGTCTGGTACGGCAAAGCCATTGCCAGCAAAGTCAAAGTTGGTGATGGTTTGAGTAATAATGCCCGCTGATTCAATGTCTTTATAAAATACTGCCGCGACAAATTTTCCGTCGGTGTCGGTAAAGTATTTTTCATAAGAAATATCGTACTGATTAGCATAAAACGGTTTAAGCGCTGGGCTATTTTTCGCCTGACCACTTACTTCCGCATAGCTATCGGTACCTGAATAAACCGGTGAAATGTTAAAGCTAGAGTTAGAGGCTAAACGGTCGATGTTTGGTCGACTCATCACTTTGGCAGCCGCAAAACGTACTTGGTCGCTGTCGGTTAACTGAAAGTTTAAGTTAAGCTGCGGTAAATAGTCGCGATAGGTATTGCTGATCACCGTTGGGAAATAACGTTGGTTAATTAAGCCAACTTCATCAGTAATAAACTGAGCACCTAAATGCGCATTAGGAAACTCAATGGCATTGCCATTTTCATCTTTAATCGGCTCGCCATATTGGTCAAACTTATTACTTAATCCAACATCTTGTAATGAAGTAGACGCTTGTGTGGTTTCTACCATGCGCACACCAATGTTACCGGTAACTGGAATACCAGCAAGCTCAGTATCGATATTTGCCATTAAGTAAATTGACAAAATATCTTCAAATACTTTACCGCTTTCTTTGAGTGTCCAGTCGGAAGTTTTACCTGTGGCGGCACCGTTAATAACGCCGCTGGCGCGGTCACCCCATGTTTGCACTGGTTGTGGACGCCCTTCTGGGAACCACGCATCAAGAACCTTGTCTTGATCAAGCGCTAAATAACTTGGAAAATAAGAAAAATCGCCACCCCAATTTACCACACTAGCCATATCTTCGGTGATGCGAAGTGGCGCTTCTAATGAATTTAAGCTGCTGTCGCTACCAAATTCAAATACCGAGCGGTCGTTGCTATATTCACGCTCAGAATAACGAGCACCCACTTCAATTGACGAGATAAAGTCGTTGTCTAAGTCGTAGCTTAAGTCGAGACGAACGGCGTTAACTTCATCTGAGTTTACGTAAGGATAAATACCGTATTTACTGACCATGACTTTGTTAAGGTCGGTAAAAGCGTCTGCTTGGCTTAAACCAATATCAGGTAAATCTAAACCGTTCAGTAAATAACTAATCGATACGTTGTTATCGATCATCGGTGTTTCGGCGTTGGCATCTTGTGCGACAAGTGCCCAAATTAAACCATTTTGAAATTCACTGGTTGCTGATGAATGTGATAAATCGATGTTTAAGTTTAAACGTTCGGTAATTTGCCAATCGGCGTTTAAACCAAAGCTAGCCACTTCATCTACGTCAGAGTTATCGTCGTTGACCATTTCAACGCGGGTGGCACTGTTTGACGTACGATTAATGGTACCGCCAATCACTGAGTTGTCATAAATAACAGGGTTGCTGATCGCTGATTGCTCACCTTCAAATTTTACGCGAAAACCACGAGCAAACTCTTCAGAGGTAAACTTTGAATAAAAGCCATCAGCTTTAAGTTGGAAATTGTCAGTAGGTTGCCATTCTAAGGTTGCCATAAAGCCGTCGCGTGTTTCTTCGCCGCCTTTATGTTGCATTTCAAAACCTTCACTAATGTATTCTTTATTTAAATGAACACCGTCTTCTTTTGTTGGACCATTCGTGTCGTTTTCTAGGTTATCAACATCGCGTAATTTGCTGTAGTTTAAGCCAATAAATTGCGCGGTAGCGCTTGGCTGGAATAAACGCGCATAACCTAAGGCGACACCTACAGTATCGTCCATGTATTTGCCTTGATAAGAAATACTAAAACGATGACCCGTTGAGGTTGCATCAGGCACATCTGAGGCTAAATCGTTATACATGCCACGGGCATTAATATTTAAACTATGGGTCTTATCGTTCTTTAACGGACTTGCCGTGGTTAATTCAACCGTACCGGCAACACCACCTTCAATATGAGAGGCTTTAGGCGATTTATAAATTGCCGCTTGTGAAATAAGCTCTGACGGGTATTGGTCAAATTCAACACTACGTTGACCACTTGTTGATACCTGTTCACGGCCATTTAACGTGGTTTGAACAAAACCGCCTGACATACCGCGAATGTTAATTTCAGCGGCTTGTCCACCGGTTCGAACTGCAGAAACACCGGGTAAACGGGTTAGTGCGTCTGCCATTGAAACATCAGGTAGACTACCTAAGTCATCGGCGCTGAGTTGTTCGGTTACCGTATCGGCAAATCGTTTTTGGTTAATAGATTGAATTAAAGAGCGGCGAAAGCCGGTTACTTCAATTACCTCGATAGACTCTTCTGCTTGTGGCGTTGTAGCTTGCTGTTCTTCTTGAGCATAACTTGCTCCAGAATACGCAATTAAACCGCAAGAGAGCATGGCTAGGGTAAGCTTGCTTGGTTTAAATGTTGACATGTGTGCTTCCTCTTTATCTTCCATGATCTAGTTATAATTGTTCAGTAATCCGACTGATTTATCTGTTATCACCTTAATACTAAGAAGCAAATTAAAGAATAGATACGATTTGCATACGTATTCATCGCTTAAGCTATTTACTTGGCCTTTGCCGATTTGTAAATCAAAATAAAATCATGTCGATTTTTATTATTAATTTTTTAATTCAATAGTTTATGATTTATTTTCAAGCCAAGGTTAACTTTTTCAATTTAAAAATAACACCGCTTTTGTGGTGAAATAAGGCTATGAATACGTATGTAATTGATTTGTAATTTTTGACTGAAAAGTGATCGTAAACTGATTGATTCTTATTTGAATACGTATGCAAGCACTCGTATATTTTTCCTAACCTAGCCATTATGTAAAGACACTAAGTTCACTAGGGTATTTTGATGCAAAGTTTGTTGAAGATAATGTTTTTAATTGGTTTGATGAGTGTATCGGCATGCTCGGTTGAGAGTGAACTTGCTGAGCAGACATCGACATCAGTTAGTCAACAACACCTATTTGCTCAAGCTCAGACAGTTGATTTTTCAGCCCATTGGCTCAGCCAAAACATTATTGTTGCCCCGAAGCAATATGCAAACATTAACGCACAGCTACTGCGTTTTACTTTGCCTGATGACCACGTTGCTGAGCGTATTGCACTTGTCGCCGCCGAAATGCCGAGCGCGCTACAAAAAACGTTTCCCCATTTAGCATCTTTTCAAGCCTATCAAGTAAATTTACCGCCAGAAGACATTAAAGTTTGGCTAAAAAGCAAGTTGGCGGTTGCCTTTACGTTAGCTGAAAATAAACAACACTTGGCATATCTGCAAACCGGCAATGTTATCGACGACCTTTATACGTCAAACGATAATGATGCTGATGAAGTCACCGATCTGGGCGCAACCTTATTACCTACAGGCGTTAATTTTAAATTGTGGGCACCAACCGCGCAGCAAGTCTCGGTGCTGTTATTTAACGAGCAGCTACAACCTTTGCCAATTGAAAAAGTAGCGTTAACTGAAGATAGCAAAACGGGCATTTGGCAGGCAACAATAGTGCACAACTCGTCTGCCATTTATTATCGCTACCTACTGGACGTGTATCACCCACGTACTGGAAAAATTGAAAGCATTCAGGTGACCGACCCTTATTCATTAAGTTTGTCGGTCAATAGTGAATACTCACATGTCATAGATTTAAATGCCGCGAATACTATGCCAAACGGTTGGTTAACTCAGCCTGTTGCAAGTGTTGGCGCACCTGAAAATAATATTTTTTATGAAACTCATATTGGTGATTTTAGTGCCCATGATGCCAGTTTGTCTGCGCCACAATATCGCGGCAAATATTTAGCCTTTACTGAAAAAAACAGTGACGGCATTAAGCATCTTAAAGCGTTAAAAGAAGCGGGTGTTAATAATATTCACTTAATGCCTACGTTTGATTTAGGCACCATTAATGAAGATAAAGATACCGTTATTGACATGAATACTCGTGTTTCGAAAGTGTGTCAGTTGCATAACATTGATAATTTGTGTGCAGGTAGTGATGACAAAAATATCAGCTTAGCGGCCTACCTTGCCAAATTGCCAGCCAGTGATGAAAGTCGTCAAGCGATAGTATCGGCGCTGCGTGAGGTTGATAATTACAACTGGGGCTACGATCCGTATCACTATACGGTGCCGGAAGGGAGCTATGCACTTAATGCCCAAGGCGAAAAGCGCATTGTTGAGTTTCGTCAAATGGTGCAAAGCATTCATCAACTTGGTTTTCGCGTGATTATGGACGTGGTTTATAATCATACTCATCAAGCGGGGCTTGCACCGACCTCAGTGCTCGATAAAATTGTGCCGAATTATTACCACCGTTTAGATCCCATTTCAGGGGAAATCAGCCAATCGACTTGTTGTGATAATACCGCGACAGAGCGGGCGATGATGAGCAAATTAATGATTGATTCACTCGTGGTTTGGGCGAGAGATTATAAAATTGACGGTTTTCGCTTTGACTTAATGGCCCATCAACCAAAAGCGGCGATGTTACAAGCACGAAAAGCAGTACAAGCGGTTGACCCTGATACTTATTTTTACGGTGAAGGTTGGAATTTTGGCGAAGTGGCTAATCATCAACGTTTTGAACAAGCAAGCCAGTTGGCATTAGCCGGAACGGAAATTGGTACCTTTACCGATCGCCTGCGTGATGCAGTACGTGGTGGTGCATTTAATGCGGTTGGAGAACAAATTCGACAAAGTCAGGGCATAGGCAATGGTTTGGGTACTATGCCTAATGAATTACAAGAGGGTGACTTAAGCGACTACTATTTAAAAATGGACCAAATTCGCGTCGGTTTGGCGGCCAATCTTGCTAATTTCCCACTTGAAAATGCCAATGGCGACAAGGTGCTTGGCAAAGATATTCCTTATGGCGATCAGCCAACAGGTTATGCACTTGACCCAGCAGATACCATTAATTATATCTCTAAGCACGACAACCAAACGCTTTGGGACAATAACCAATATCGTATTGCTTACCAGCTACCAACGTCTGACCGTGTGCGCATGCACATGCAAAGTTTAGCATTTCCAATTTTTGCCCAAGGCATTCCATTTATTCATATGGGATCTGAATTACTGCGCTCTAAATCATTTTTACGCGACAGTTATGACTACGGCGATTGGTTTAATAAAGTCGATTTTTCAAAACAAGACAATAATTACAATGTTGGCTTACCGCCTAAAGTAAAAGATGGCGACAATTGGACGATGATTAATACCTTGTTAACGAAAAACCAAGGGCGCGATCACGTTAAGCCGTCAGATATCGCTTTTAGCGCCGAGGTATTTTTAGAAATGTTGAAAGTTCGTGCCAGTTTACCGCAACTAAGGTTAACCACTGCCGAGCAAATTATCGAACAAGTGTCTTTTCACAATACCGGCAAACAGCAGCAACTCGGTTTAATTGTGATGAGCATAAAAGGCGGCGACGAAAAAAATGTTGTTGTTATTTTTAATACGGATAGTAAAGCGCAACAATTTTCAGCGGAAAATTTCGCGCTTGATTTCACTATAGAAAATTTTGAGTTACACCCAATTTTACAACAAAGTATTGATGACCGAGTAGCTACTAGCAAGGTCGATAAAAACGGCTTTTATGTGCCGGCGTTAACCACGGCAGTATTTGTCGAAAAATAAGGAACCCCATTATGAATTTTACTAAACCTAAGTATTTATTGGGCTTAGCATGTTTAATGTTACCAAGTGCACTATTGGCTAAAAACATTACCGTTAAATCGCCTAGCGGAGATTTGGTTGTAACTGTCAGTGATGAAGGTGGCCCAAGCTACCAAGTTAGCTTTCAAGGAGAAACCGCACTCACCAGCTCTAAATTAGGTATGCGTTTTAAAAATGCTCACGAACTTGGTGAAGGTTTTACTATAGAAAGTAGTAAAACCGACAGCAATAACTCGACATGGGAGCTACCTTGGGGTGAGCGAAAAACCGTAACCGATCATCATAACGAGCTTACCGTTACGTTTAAAACAGCGCGCGCTAGCAGCAATACGTTTAAGGTGCGTTTTCGTGTTTTTGACGACGGTTTAGGCTTTCGTTACGAAGTACCTACACAAAAAGGCTTAGCTGGAAACATTGAAATTATTGATGAGCTAACTGAATTTGCCGTTGAAAAACCAAGTGCTGCTACCGCATGGTGGATCCCTGCACGCGGTTGGAACCGTTATGAATATGTTTACAATACCACTGACGTCGAGTCGGTTGACCGTGCGCATACGCCATTTACTTACAAACTCGACTCTGGCATTCACATCAGCATTCATGAAGCCGCGCTAGTTGATTACGCGGGCATGACGTTAAATCAGCAGCGCCCAGGCGTAATGAAAGCAGACTTAACGCCTTGGTCTGACGGTATATTAGTTAAAACCACGGCAAATTTTAAAACGCCATGGCGTACTATTCAGGTCAGTAAAGATGCGGTTGGTTTATTAAATTCTGACATTATTTTGAATCTAAATGAGCCGAGCAAACTAGAAGATACCTCTTGGATTGAACCGGGTAAATATGTCGGCATTTGGTGGGGCATGCACATTGGTGAAAATACTTGGGGCAGCGGTGAAAAACACGGTGCAACCACCAGTGAAACTAAACGTTACATGGACTTTGCCGCAAAATACGGTTTTGATGGCGTATTAGTTGAAGGTTGGAACTATGGCTGGGATGATGATTGGTATAGCAATGGCGATATTTTTAATTTCACTAAAGCCTACGACGATTTTGATATTAAAGCGGTAAGTGAGCACGGTTTAGCTAAAGGCGTGCGTTTAATTGGTCATCATGAAACCTCAGGTAGTGTTACTAATTACCGTAACCAAATGTCAGATGCCTTTGCTTTGTATGAAAAGCATGGTGTTCGCCAAGTCAAAACTGGTTATGTGGCTGACGGTGCTAACATTAAACGTATCGATGAAAATGGCATAGTGCGCAAAGAATGGCACGACGGTCAATTTATGGCAGCAGAATACCTACACAGCGTAACTGAAGCAGCGAAACATAAAATTAGCATTAATACGCACGAACCCATTAAAGACACAGGTTTACGTAGAACTTATCCAAATTGGATTGCTCGAGAAGGTGCTCGCGGACAAGAATTTAACGCTTGGGGCACACCGCCAAACCCACCAGAGCATGCGGCAATTTTACCGTTTACCCGCATGTTAGCAGGGCCTATGGATTTCACCCCAGGTATTTTTGATTTAGGTTTTAATGGCTTAGGCGCAGATACTAATCGTCCGCAAACAACACTTGCTAAACAATTAGCCTTGTATGTGGTGATTTATAGTCCAATTCAAATGGCTGCTGATTTACCGCGTAATTACTTAGCTAAAATGGACGCGTTCCAGTTTATTCGTGACGTACCTACTGACTGGCAAGAAAGTAAAGCAATCGCAGGTGAAGTAGGTGACTACGTGGTATTTGCACGTCAAGAACGAGAGGGTAACGACTGGTATTTAGGCGCGTTAACGGATGAAAAAGCACGCTCTGTTACTGTGAAGTTAGACTTTTTAGATGCGAACAGACGTTATCAAGCGCAAATCTATCGTGATGGTGAAAAGGCGGAATGGATTGATAATCCATACGAGATGATTATTGAGCAGCAAACGGTTACCGCTAAATCAAGCTTAACCTTGCCATTGGCAACAAGTGGTGGTGCGGCGATACGTTTTAAGGCGTTAAACTAGTCATTACTTAAATAGTTAACCAAGAAAAATTGAATAAACAGCGAACGGGCAATATCAGCTTGTTCGCTGTTTTTTTATAACTATCGCGTTAGTTTTTGTATTGTTTATACCTAGGGTGAAATTCAATATAGTCGCACCACGTACTGTAGTCGGTGTGTTTAAATGCAGGGCTATTTGATTTATACCAATCAGAAGAGGTAAAAGGGAGCAGTCTAAACTTTCGCTTTTGGCCATCGATGGCAACATAACAGGCGAGTTCTTTTCGTGTTTCGTTATATATTTGTACTTCAGTAATACCTTCAATATTGAGTCGCTTGGTTACCGTAATTTTTGGCATGGCATACGCGGGTATTGCCACAATGGCAACAGTTAATAGCGCAATAATCGGTTTGTAAGCAACGAAACTCATGGCGGCACACATTAAAATTTAATGGACAATTCAAGCATAACACAGTTAGCTATTTTGCTCTATGTACAGGCTTTGTGACGATTTAAAGCAAAGATAAATAAATAATTCGTTAATTATTTGTCTGTAGCAGTTGAAAGCTAAAAATGAGTCTCCATAACTTATATTAACCATAAAAAAAGTGCCGAAATTTAGTTACCGATCCTGACCAAGAGTTGGTTTTTAAATATCTGATATTAAGGCATATTATTAAATTAAAGAGAACGAGAATGGCAAATATTGTACCGGTTAGAAAAGAAGCGCATAAGAATTTAAAAATTTCTTCAAAAAGAAACTTAGCTCATGTGGCAAATCAACATCTAGTGCCAATTCATGCTCGTGAATATGCGCAAGCAGCAGCAAGTTATCCAATTGTTTTAGTTAAAGATCCTGACTCAGAACGTTACCGCAGTATCGTAATGTTAGGTTTAGAAGCAGGCGAAAATTTATATTATTCAGAAAACAAGTGGGACGCGATTTATGTACCACAAAGTATCGCTCAATCACCATTTGCTTTAGGTTTAGACCCAGAGCAAGAAAAAACCTTAACGACATGTGTTGATCTAGACAGCGAATTTGTTGGTGAAGATAAAGAGCACGCGTTATTTGATGAAGAAGGTAACGATACTGACTTCTTCAAAAGCGTACAAGAGTCACTAGGGCGTTTATACGACAACGAAGTATTAACTGAAAAGTTCATCAAAGAACTTACCGACAACGACTTACTCATCGAACTTGAATTAAACATTGCGTTAAGCACAGGTGAGAAGAAAAAGCTGGTTGGTTTATTCGGTATCGACGAGAAAAAACTACAAGAATTATCAGATGACAAAGTGTTAGATTTCCACAAACGTGGTTTGTTTGTGCCAATTCACGCAATGTTAGGCTCTATTGGTCAAGTTAACCGTTTAGCGCAATTACGTAATTTAGGTGATTCTCAAGCGAAAGTTGCAGGCGTACAGTTCGCTGTAGCAGGTGCTGAAGAAGCGAAAAAATAACATTTTTGCAAGTTAGCAACAAAAAGAGGCGCAAGCCTCTTTTTTATTGCCTGAAAAAAGAAAAGCTTAAAAATTGTTCATTATAAATTAACAGCTTAAAGTTGCTGTGCTAGTGTATTGAATTATACTGAAAAATAGATCTGATCTGGGTTAATGGCGGGAGTGCTATGACAAAACCGAAAAAGCTTTCTTCTGACGTAGAGGAGCAAGTACAAATACTTGCAGGCGACATTTATTTGCAAGTCGAAGAGAAAATTTCATCATTTCTCAGCACCTACTCCCAATCACAAGACATCAGCGAGCAGATAACTGAGGAAATAACTCAGCAGCAACCGGCCTATTTGGCGCTTGAGCAGCAACTTCAAAGCGAGCAAGCCAAAAATGCAGAACTGATGGCGAACTTAAGCCAAGGCGAAAAAAACGATAAAGCACAACAAGCCCAGATAGCAAAATTAACAGAAACAGTCGCTGAGCAAGCACAAAGCCTTCAACAAAATAGTGAACTCAATAGCGCAAAACTTACCGATACTGAACAAGTTCTTAAAGAAAAACTGCAAGAAATTTCGAGCTTAACTGAGCAGGTTGAAAAACTAAGTGCCAGTGAAAAACAGCTTGCCGAGCAGCAACTGGCAGCGGAGCAACAGCTTGTAACCTTAAATTCACAAAATAATGACTTTCAAAAAGCGGCCGACAATACTGAGAAGAACCTAAAAGCCAAATCAGCAACCTTGGAAGTGCAAAACCAACAAATTTCTGAATTACGTTTGCAGCTAGACAATAGTAGTGCCGAACTGGCGCATCTTAAAGCACAGCAAACGCAGGTGCTGAGCTCAGCCAATGAAGAGTTGTCGCAAGAAAAACAACAAGTGAATTTGTTGGTTCAACAAAAGTCAGAATTAGAGCAAGCGCTTAAATCTGCTGAGCGAGCACTTGAATTAAGTGAACATCAGCAACAACAAGATACCGAAAAAGCATCAAATTTGAGTAAAGCAAACCAACTTTTAACGGATGATAAACAATCGTTGGAACAAGCGCTAACAAAAGCGCAAGTGCAAGAAAAGTCAATGTCGACAGAGTTAGCTGATGCCACAAATCAATTAGCAGCAGCAACTGCACAAATAACCTTGCTAGAGCAAGACTTACAAGCGAGTAACCAAGCAATGGAACAGCTAGGTAAACAAAGCCAAATAGAGTTAGACGAAATAAAACAATCACTGAAAGCGAATGAGCAAGAATATCAAAGTCAGTTAACAAAACTCAAAGCGTCGATAGACGTTGAACAAAAACGTGTCATAAGTTTTGAAAAAGCAACTGATGGTTATCAGCAACAAATTGCCAGCGTGTCAGATAAAATGGCGACAATGGAGCAGCAAAGCACCAAAGATCAGCATACTTTGCAGCATTTACAGCAGCAAATAGCGCAAGATCAGAAAAACTGGCAACAACAAACCAGTGTTTGGCAGCAACAACAAGATAACTTAAAAGATTCACTCAATATTGCTGAAGAAAAAACCGCCGTTTTACAGGCAGAAGTTGAGCAGTTACATCAAGATGCGCAAGCGGTTAAACAGCAAACAGAAAAAAATAAACAACTCGCTCATGCGAATAAAGAAAAACAAGCGGTGGAATACGATAAAGCGCGTGAAACCATTAAGTATTTGCGTGATGAAAACTTAGCGCTAAATACCAAGCTTGATGAGCAAGTATCAGCACTTGAAGAAAAAGTCACTGAGTATCGCTTACGGTTTGAATATGCACAAAAGCAGCTAGCAAAAAACTCTTCTTAACAGTGTAGATGGCAATATTGAAGCTTTTTTTGTCCATTAATATCATAGGTAAAAACAATATAGTGCTAGTGTCACGGGCATATCTGGCTATAATGTTTGCCCAGTTCAGTATTCTTTTAGGTAAACATTAGTGAATTCTCAAGCTCAATTATTAACATTAAGTCAGTGGCGTCAAATAGCGTTTTCAGCAGCATTGCTTGAACGCATGTTGCCTAATTATAAAATGTTCACAGACAATGTTGAGTTTGGCAATCCGGCGATATTACGCAATCAATTAGATTTAATATGGCAATGGTTAGATAAAAATAACCGCTGTAAAATTAATTATGATGCGCAACTATTAAAACTTGAAGAGCAAATTCCTGATCCTGAGTCTTTTGAATTTTTTGGGGTCTTTCCTGCTCTTGATACATGCATGGCACTGATGTCGCTATTACAAGCGATGCAAGACAAAGACACGCAAGGCTTTAGCAATGTTTGCCGCCTTTCAGAAAACAGTGTGTCTGCTTATATTGAGCTGTTATTGGCGCATGAACAAGAAAGTGGTAATGATGTTGACGGATCTGACGACGCAATTTTAGCGCACCCCTTAATGATGTGGGAACAAGAGGTGCAGCAAGAATTACTCGATGTTTTGCAAAATGCGCCAGAGAATAAACAAACCTGCCAAAAAATCAAAGCTTTAGTATTGGAAGAAGGCTTATCTAATTTAGGTATTGAAATAGACTAAGTTAGTTAGCGACTTCATTGTTGATTAACCTGATTTGTGGCTGCTCGAGACTAATAATATTGACGCAGTCATTCTGACCTTTAATTAGGTATTCCGTTAATGATTGATTTTTTGATAAAAATCCATAACGAAGACTTTCTTGAGCTAACCAGCCGGAATTATGAATTTCCAATAGCCAGTTATTAATAATGACGTTGTTCTCCCAAAACTCCAATAAATTGCTCTCATCTAAACACCGAAAACCGATCGGTTGCTTAAAGTTAATTTCAAAAGTGTTATCTGGGTTGGCAAAAACGATTATCGTTAAATACTCACAGTTATAACTAATCGATTCTATATAAGTATCACTACCACAGTATGCTTGAGTGTGTATGACTGATGCTTCCATCAATACCTCCATGTTTCACGTTTATTATTGCCACTAAGCTTTTATCGCTCTTAATAGCTAGTATTGATGGAGTTTGATGAAAAGTCTGTAACTGTTTTGTAGAGACTAGCTAGTCTTATTTATCTGATATAAAAGGTAAATTACTTGTCCAGCCGTTTTTTCTTTCAATAGCTTCCAGTGACTTGGCATTTGCTGAGTATTATTATCTTTTTCCATTTCGACATACACTAACGCCTCGTCAGCTAACAAATTTTGGTCAATTAATTGTGCGGTTTGTTCTACTAAATTTTTTCTAAAAGGAGGATCAATAAATACCAGAGAATATTGCTGTTGTTCGTTCTTTAGATAGCTTAAAGCATCCGTTTTACAAATGGTGACATTATCTGCTTTTAAGGTAGCTTTGTTGGCTTGCAGTTGCTTGGCTGCGTCTGGGTTTAACTCTAAAAAGGTGACATGGTGTGCGCCTCTTGAAAGTGCTTCGAAACCTAAGCTGCCAGAGCCAGCAAAACAGTCTAAACAATTGCTCTCAAGAATATACGGCGCTAGCCAATTAAATACCGTTTCTTTTACTCGGTCGGTGGTGGGGCGTAAACCTTCAGCCATTAGCACAGGTAATTTTCGGCCTCTATGCTTACCGGCAATAATGCGAATATTGCCTGTTGGCGCGGCTTTACTGTTTTTTTTGTTGCGTTTGGTCATAGGATAAATAGCTTTTGTTTTTAACCGAGAGTATAAGTGGTACTATATCGGCAATTTTATCCTTGTTTGGTATGAAAATGCCATTCGAATCCACTTAATTATATTGTAATTGCATTTATGTCTAAGAAAAAAGGTATGTTTTCCTGGTTAGGCTTTGGTCAGGACGATAAGAAATCAGCTTCACAAGAGCCAGAGTCAACTACAGATGAAACGGTTGAAGCAGAAGGTAATTCTGCTACCAATGACGAAAAAGCACAGGAAACCCTTGCGCAGCAACAGGTAGTTGTATCTGATGTTGCAGAGCCAGAGCCAGAGCCAGAGCCAGAGCCAGAGCCAGAGCCAGAGCCAGAGCCAGAGCCAGAGCCAGAGCCAGAGCCAGAAGCGAAGCAGGGCTTTTTTGCGCGCTTAAAACAAGGTTTGTCTAAAACTCGGCAAAATATTGGTGGTGGTATTGCCGGTTTATTTCGCGGCAAAAAAATTGACGATGATTTATTTGAAGAGCTTGAAACCCATTTATTGCTCGCGGATATCGGTATTGAAACCACCACCAAAATTATTGATTCATTAACAACTGCTGCGTCTCGTCAGCAATTAAAAGACGCTGACGCGCTTTATGATTTATTAAAGCTTGAATTGAAAAAGGTAATAGAGCCAATCGACCAGCCGTTAGTGATCCCTGAAAGTGACGGCCCGTTTGTTATCTTAATGGTGGGTGTTAACGGCGTTGGTAAAACGACCACAATTGGTAAGCTAGCTAAGCAATTTCAAGCACAAGGCAAATCAGTCATGCTAGCAGCTGGCGACACGTTTAGAGCGGCAGCTGTTGAGCAATTAGAAGTATGGGGCGAGCGTAACGATATTCCGGTAGTTGCTCAACATACTGGTGCGGATAGTGCTTCGGTAATATTTGATGCCATAAGCTCGGCAAAAGCACGTGGTGTTGATGTGCTAATTGCTGACACCGCAGGGCGATTACAAAACAAAGGCCACTTAATGGAAGAGCTTAAAAAAGTAGTCCGTGTGATGAAAAAGCTCGATGTTTCTGCCCCTCATGAAGTCATGTTAACGCTAGATGCCGGGACCGGACAAAATGCCTTAAGCCAAGCACAACTCTTTACTGAAGCCGTGGGTTTAACCGGTTTAACCTTAAGTAAACTCGACGGCACTGCAAAAGGTGGTGTTATTTTTGCGATTGCCGATAAGTTTAATATTCCTATTCGATACCTAGGTGTTGGCGAGGGCATTGATGATCTTCGCCCGTTTAATGGTGAAGATTTTATTAACGCATTGTTTTCTGAAGAACAATAACGGTAGAATGATCTGAGCAAAGCTGTCACTAAATAACGCTAATAATAAGAAGCCATATTGACCCTATATGATTAATTTTAACAATGTCAGTAAAACCTATCCAGGCGGTTTTGCCGCTTTAAAAAATGTAAGTTTTAATTTGGCTGCGGGCGAAATGGCTTTTTTAACCGGCCATTCCGGTGCTGGTAAAAGTACCTTGTTAAAATTAATTAGCTTAATGGAGCAACCAAGCTGCGGCAGTATTAAAATCGACGGTACTGAGCTTGCGCGGATCAAATATAGCCAAATACCTTATGTACGCCGCGGCATCGGCATGATCTTTCAAAACCATAACTTATTAATGGACCGCACCGTTTTTGACAATGTTGCTTTACCCTTAGTGATTGAAGGCTATAGCCATAAAGATATAAAAAAACGTGTTGAAGCGGCGATTGAAAAAGTACATTTAACTAGCAAACTGCGTTGTTTCCCTTATATGCTTTCAGGTGGTGAACAACAACGCGTTGGTATTGCCCGCGCCATTGTTAATAAACCGCCAATATTATTAGCTGATGAGCCAACTGGGAATTTAGATCCTAAATTATCACTTGATATTATCCGTTTGTTTGAAGAATTTAACGCTGTCGGTGTTGCCGTATTAATTGCGACGCATGATTTAGGCTTAATTGCTCGTATGAAATATCGTACCTTAACGTTAAAACAAGGCACCATGATTAATGACGGGCTGATAGACGGCTTGCAGACACAAGTGCCAGGAGAAGTTGATGAGTAAGTTATCAACTTCGAAAAGAAAAGTCGGCTTAATGACGCGACTACTTTCCTTGCCAGCGCGGCATGCACAACAAGCGATTGGCAGTTTAGGTGATTTGTGGCGTACACCATTTACGTCGGTGATGACCGTGTTGGTATTAGGCATAAGTTTAGCCTTACCGGCAACCTTACATTTGTTTGTTAAAAACACCGATGTGATCACTGACCAGTGGCAGTCAGCGTCGCAAATTAGCTTATTTTTAAAAACGTCAGTTACGGATAAAGCGGCGCAAAATTTAGTGCAGCGGGTGCAACTATTGCCTGAAGTCGCCAATGTGCAATACATTTCCGCACAACAAGCATTAGATGACTTTAAAGTGCTCTCTGGTTTTGGACAAGCGCTTGAGTATTTAGACAGTAATCCACTCCCGGCAACTTTAATTGTGACGCCAACTGAGCGGGCAAGCCAAAGCCTTGCCGCCAAAGAATTGCTTAATAAACTTGAGCAACACCGAGAAGTAGAACAAGGTAAACTCGACCTAGAATGGTTGACGCGTTTGCAAGCCATTGCTCAGTTAGTTGAAGATATCGTCATCAGTGTCGCACTTATGTTATGTCTATCTGTGGTGCTTATTGTCAGCAATACCATACGATTGGCGATATTAAATCAAAAAGACGCTATCGCGGTAATGAAGCTCGTCGGGGCAACCGACGCGTTTATTCAACGCCCTTTTTTATACTCTGGCGTTTGGTATGGCATTTTAGGCGGTTTGTTTTCAGGCATTACCGTCAGCTTGTTGGCGTATTATCTTTCAAGCTCAGTCGAAAAAATTACCGACCTTTACCGCAGTAGCTTTACTTTACAAGGACTATCGGCGTTTGAGTACATTTTACTGTTATCTTTTGCTGTTACATTAGGCCTTGTTGGCAGCTATCTATCTGTTAGAAAACACATTAGAGAAATTGAACCGACCACAGATTAAAACCTTTGTTTTACACTCTTGCCACCATTTTCACCTTCAAAGCGCTTTTTGGGTTACTTCTTTTAACAAAAATACACAAATTAGTTTAAAAAAAGTGGAATAGAAAGTTGTTTTCCCCGTTCTACTTAGGTAGTGTTGAGAATCACCTCGTGATCTTTTGCTTTATTATTGATAAAATCACGGGCGTAAAAATTTTAGTAAATGGATATGAGGATAAATACAATGCAATCGATGGCGTTAACCGTCCCACGTAGTGGCAGCATTGAAACATATGTGCAATCAGCTTATAGCATTCCTATGCTTACTGCCGAAAGAGAGCAGGAGCTTGCTACACGCCTCCATCAGCATGACGACTTACAAGCTGCACAAGAGCTGATTATGTCGCATTTACGATTTGTTATTCACGTTGCTAAAGGCTATGCCGGTTATGGTTTACCGCAAGCTGATCTTATTCAAGAAGGTAACGTAGGTTTAATGAAAGCTGTTAAGCGTTTTAACCCGGAAGTGGGTGTTCGCTTGGTTTCTTTTGCTGTTCATTGGATCAAAGCAGAAATTCATGAGTTTGTTTTACGTAACTGGCGTATTGTTAAAGTTGCAACAACTAAAGCTCAACGTAAATTATTTTTTAATTTACGTAAAAATAAAAAGCGCTTAGGTTGGTTTAGTAATGATGAAATTAATAACGTTGCTGAAACTTTAGGTGTAAGTACTAAAGATGTGTTGGAAATGGAATCTCGTATGAGTAACCAAGACCAAGCCTTTGAACTTTCTTCTGATGAAGACGACAGTGCAAGCGCTGGTAGTTTTTCTCCAGCACAATATCTTGAAGACAAGCAGTCTGACTTAGCAACTATTGTTGAAGACGACAATTGGGAGAATCACGCAAACCAACGTTTAACTTCTGCATTAGTGGATTTAGACGAGCGTAGCCAAGATATTATTCGCACCCGTTGGTTAACGGATGATAAAGCGACTTTACAAGAGCTAGCAGATAAATACCAAATCTCAGCAGAGCGTGTTCGCCAACTTGAAAAGAATGCGTTAACAAAACTTAAAAACACTATGGTGATATAGTAGTGGCTTAGTTTTGCTTAGCACTTAAGCATAAAAAATAGACATAAAAAAACCGGCTAAAAAGCCGGTTTTTTTATGTCTATTTTTTATAAGTCTAATTTAATCTTCATCAACTTCATAAGCGCTGAAGTCGGTAATACCTTGCTCTTCAAGCAGTTTACGTACACTAGCAGGTAGCTTTTGATCATTGTCTTTAGCTAAATCATTGTCGTCAGGTAGAGGCTGACCGGTAAATGCGTGTAAAAATGCTTCGCATAACAGTTCGCTATTGGTAGCGTGGCGTAAATTACTGACTTGGCGACGGGTGCGTTCATCGGTTAACACCTTAAGGACACGTAATGGGATAGAGACAGTAATTTTTTTGACTTGCGCGCTTTTTTTGCCGTGCTCCGCGTAAGGATTAATATACTCACCATTCCACTCAGCCATGAACTTACCTCGATACTTCGATAAAAAGGGAGAAACCCTTAGATTAAAATAATTTGCTAGGCTAAATTGTACTGGTTGTAGGGCTTGAGTCAACAGTGAAAGTGTAGAAGTTTAGATGTCTAAAGTTCTTGACCGCTTTTACTAAAGTGTTTAGAGTTATAGACGTCCAAACATCTAAATGAATTTGAGGAATAAAATGACGGTTAAAAAAATTGCTACAGTCGCCGTACGCGCTGGCATTAATAACGATAAGCACCACGGTGCAGTTGTTGCTCCAATTCACTTGTCGAGTACATATTCGTTAAAAGGCTTTAATGAAAAGCGCGAATTTGACTATTCCAGAACGGGTAACCCAACCCGAGCAACATTAGCACAAGCGATTGCCGATCTAGAGCAGGGCAGTGTTGGTGTGGTCACCAGTACCGGCATGGCTGCGGCTCATTTAGTATGCCAGTTGCTTTCTGTTGACGATGTTATTGTTATTCCACATGACTGCTATGGCGGCAGTTATCGTTTATATACCCATTTAGCTAAACGCGGCTTATTTAAGGTTATTGTCGTTGACCAAAACGATGAACAAGCACTAGCCGATGCTTTAGCGCAAAAACCCAAAGTGGTGTTAATCGAAACACCAAGTAATCCTTTATTACGATTAGTTGATATTGAAAAAGTCGCAAAACTAAGTCACGACGTTGGCGCTTTAGTGGCGGTTGATAATACTTTTATGTCACCTGTATTACAGCGCCCGCTCACCTTAGGTGCTGATATTGTGTTTCATTCGACCACTAAATACATTAATGGTCACAGTGATGTTGTTGGTGGTGTTTTGGTTACTAAAGATCAAGCATTAGGCGAAGAGCTTGCTTGGTGGGCAAACTGCATTGGCATTACAGGCGCCGCATTTGACAGCTATCTAACTGTGCGTGGCTTAAAAACTCTGCCACTTAGAATGAAACAGCATCAACAAAATGCCGATGCTGTTGCTGAGTTTTTAGTGAATCATCCCGCCGTTGAAAAAGTATATTACCCGGGGCTTAGTGATCACCCAAGTCACGCATTAGCTAAAAAACAGCAAGCGAATTTTGGTTCAATGATGAGTTTTGAAGTGAAAGGTGGTGAAGCTGCCGTTAAAGCACTATTTGCCAATCTGGATTTGTTTACCTTGGCGCAGTCGTTAGGTGGTGTGGAAAGCTTGATCAGTCATCCATCGACAATGACTCATGCAGGCATGGAATTAGAAGCGCAAATAGCTGCAGGTATTAAGCAATCGTTAGTGCGCGTATCGGTTGGTATAGAAGATATTGACGATATTATTGCTGATCTTGGTCAAGGCTTAGCCGCCAGCCAACATAATTAGTCAAAGCTACCGCTAAGTTTTCGATAAGTCATAGGTAATTAAAACATGCAAACTAATGTTGCTACTCAACAAAGTATTGAACCCAATCAATTAGCTAAACATGCCATTAGTGTGCATAAGTTCGGTGGTAGTAGTTTAGCTACCACCCAATGTATTGAACGTGTCGTTTCAATTATTCAGAAAAATTGTCAGCTTAATGACGTGGTGGTTGTTTCCGCCAGTGGCGATACCACCGATGAAATATTTGCCTTATATCAACTCGCCTTAGAGCAAGATGAAAACTTTCCACAGGCACTATCTGCACTTGAGCGTAATCAAAGTCAGCTTATTGAATCATTATTAAGTGACAATAATAGCCAGCAGCTTATTCAGTTATTAAAACAAGATATCGCGCAAATAGTGCAGTGGAGTGCGTCAAATTTGCCTGCGCATCATAGCGATATTTTAGCCTTCGGAGAAGTTTGGTCGGCGCGCTTGTTGTCTGCAACCTTGAACGAACGTGTATGCCCTAGCTATCATCTTGATGCCCGTGATTTTTTAGTCATTAACAATAGTCACGATTGTCAATTAGAGCAAAATATTAGCGCAGCGCAATTTAGAGCACTACAGCAACATAATAAGCTTGTAGTGGTAACAGGTTATATTACCAAAGACAGCGCCGGAAATAGCTGTACATTAGGGCGAAACGGCAGTGACTATTCAGCAACCATTATGGCGTCGTTGGCTAATGCCGAGCGTGTCACTTTGTGGACGGATGTTGATGGTATTTATAGTGCCGACCCAAGAGTTGTGCCTAATGCCCGTAAACTCAACCGTTTGCCCAATGGTGTTGCAAAAGAGCTTGGCCGTTTAGGCAATCCGGTATTGCATGCCAAAACCTTGCAGCCGTTAATCGACAGTACAAATGACCGTGTTATTCACTTGCATGTCGCCAGTAGCTTTGCCCCAGAAATTAGTGGTACAGAAATTGGTAAATTTGGCCAAATTGCTAAGCAAGAATTATCGATAACGTATCAAAATGATTTGTTGCTCGCGAAGTCTGAAAGCTTTAAAGGCGAACAAGGTAAGGCGTCAAACGCAGAATTTAACTACTTGTGCGCTGATTATGGTCAAGGCTTTGTGGTTATTAGCCAAACACAGCAAAAAGCGGTAAGCCAATGGCTTGCGAGCCACAATACTGAAGTGTCATTTACGCCAGTATCAATTGTTGGCGTTGTTGGTCATAAAGTTAGCCAGCATGGCAGCATTAAAGCACGTTTTAAGCGAGCGTTAAAAACTGCGCAATATAAACACTTGTTACCTTCTGACAGTAAACACGCATTAATCGCGGTGTTGCCACAACCCTGTACGGTCGAGCTGCTCAACATTATTCACCGCAAAATGACCAAAGATGCGCGACATATCGGTTTAGTGGTTGCCGGTTTGGGTAATATTGGTCAACGCTTTTTAGAGATGTTGCCTAAGCAAATGACAAAAATTGACGCACTTGAAAGTGTGCATTTGGTTGGTTTGGTTTCATCGAAAAAAGCGTTATTACAAACCGATGGTATCGATGTTAATCACGCTATTGAATTGTTTGAGCAAGAGGCAAGTACTTATGATGAAGCTTCATTATTATCATCGTTAGCCAATCATCCTTATGATGAATTAATTGTCGTCGATATTACGCCAAGTGAGCAATTTAGTTTACTGTACGCGCAATTTTTTCAACAAGGTATTCATGTTATTGGCGCTAACAAATGGGCGGCGTCATCAAGTACGGAACATTACCAACAGTTAAAACAGCTTGCTGCAAAGCATGAAAGCTTATGGTTAGGCAATACTACCGTAGGTGCAGGCTTACCGATAAATTTTGCCATCGATGATTTATTAAATAGTGGTGATGAAATTCAGCAAATATCAGGGATTTTTTCAGGCACATTATCTTGGCTGTTTGAAAGCTATGACGGCAGTGAGGCATTTTCAAGCTTAATGCTAAATGCGCTCTCACAAGGGATCACTGAGCCAGACCCACGCGAAGATTTATCGGGTCGCGATGTGCAACGAAAGTTACTTATATTGGCTCGTGCTGCTGGTTTTAACTTATCGCTGGAAGATATTGATTGCGTAAACTTAGTACCAGAGGCGTTGCAAAATATCAGTAAAGAAGAATTTTTAGGGCGTGCGAATGAGCTGGATGATTTTTTTGCTGAGCAACTTAGTCAAGCGAATGCCAATGGGCAAGTGATTCGTTATGTTGCACGTTTTACGGTAACGGCTAATCGTTCGTTTAAAGCACAAGTCAGTTTAGAAAAATTATCGAAAGATCATGCGTTTGCTAATTTAACGCCATGCGATAATATTTTTGAAATTACCAGCAATTGGTATCAAGACAACCCACTGATTATCCGTGGACCTGGCGCAGGGCGTGACGTTACTGCAGGTGGCATACATTCTGATCTAGTGGCTATTTGTCAGCAATTAGCGAGCAAGCAGCAGCAAGTCACCATTAAAGGTTTGAACTAGTGACTAAACCAGCTTTGCTAGTTTTGTTTAACTGACTGAAATATAAACAATTCACGACTGCTAATCGTGAATTGTTACGACAATGTTAAAGATTCGTTAGCAATATCTTTGATTTTAAAAGAAAATAAATTTTTACTTGTACCTTTTTTCGATATTCAATAGCATGCAAGTTATGAGTTTGTTATCGAGCCTTTAATATTGTCTCCAGTGATCAGCGATTCAATTTTTACTTCTCAAGTAAAATCACTTATCAGCCGAACGTTCGGTCGAAGTGCTGCACATGACAGTGTATTAGATCGTGCAATCAACTTTTTTACCAGCCACGCCTTTGCAGCACATCAAAAAGAGTTATTAACTGAAAAAGTCGACAAGCTACAAAGCCAATTAAGCAAAGCCAAAGGTAATAGCAAAAAAGCGATTGAACAGCAGTTAAATCAAGTTAACACCAAATTACTGGGGTTTGGAGAGCAAGACACAAGTGCACGTAAAACCAGATACGAGCATTTATTTAATATCTGCGAAGAGATTATTTCCCTTACTGAAGGGGAAGATTTCAACGAAAATAATCGTAAATCAGCTCAGTTTTTAGGGACGATCCAGCTATTTAGCCCAACTGAAGGCGCTAAAATTTCTCAAAATAATGAACAGTGTAAAAGCATATATAAGGCGGTACTATCGCTTAGAATGCTTGATGCATTGTGCATTGCTGGGCAAGTTAACGATGAATACGTAAAACACTACCTTCAAGATATTCCTGCAGACAAGTTTAAAAATTTTGCGACAGAAGCACCTGAGGCTTATCAAGAATTTGTGCTGTGGGTAAAAATACCGATAGTAATGGCTGCACTGATACAAGATATTGGTAACTTTCACCCCGACGCGCAAGAAATTTTACTGGGTGAAAATGCCGACCAAGATCCACATCGCACCTTATTGATTGAAGAGCGCAAGCAATTACTGCAAATTAATTACCGAGAAACAGTACGCTATTTTATTACGGGTCTAGGCGAGCAGGCATATTTTGGCAATTCTCGTGATGATAGAGACAATTTTGTACAAGCAGAGCAAAAGCGATTAGTCTTTGTCCGTCATTTACTTAAAAGCAGTGTTCATCCAAAAGAAGGTATTGGCAATTTACTCAAAGTGCCGCAAATATACACCTCGATAATTTTATCAACTAAAGCAAACTATCAATATAAGTTACTGCCAAAAGTGTATCAGGTGCTTAATCAAAATGCTGAACGGGGCAATTGCAGCCAGAAGGCGGTTGATATTTTATATCGGATTACTGGTATGTTCCCACAGGGCTATGGCGTGACGTATATTCCGAGCGAATCCGATGGCAGCCCAAGTGATTGTTACGAGTATGCTATTGTTAATCGTCTTTATCCCGATAACCCGTTGCATCCTAAATGTCGTATTGCCACCAGAAAACTAGGCTTTATAGGTTTTGGGCAAGATATTACTATCAGTAAAGATAGAAACCTTTATTTTCCGGAAACCGTAAAGAAAATGTCGAGCATTAGCAAAGAGCGCTTGAACGAAATTTTGGAACTGTTGGCCTCTAACTACAAAGAGCGGCAAGACCTCGATTTACTGCCAAGATGTTGGCATACCAAAGATTTCTTTTCGATGAAGAATAATCAAAAATTGTGGGTTAAACTAACCTAAATAGCCAATTCAGCGACTACTTTAGGCAATAACGTTCAATTAAGGTTAATAATAATTGGTCTGTTTTAGCTATTTCACTATGTGCTAAAAACTCATTTGGCTGATGCGCTTGGTCAATAGAGCCTGGGCCTAATACGATGGTTTGACAACCAAGCTGTTGAATAAACGGTGCTTCGGTTGCGTAATTTACCGCACAACAACTATGACCACTAATTTCTTCGGCAATATCAATTAAGCTACTTGGCTTGGCTTGTTCAAAGCTTGGTGAACTTAAGTGCAATTCTTTGATGGTAACCCTTGCTGGGTATTTTTCTGCAATTGGTTCTAAAGCTTTTGTTAGCCACTGAATTTGTTCTTCATCGGTCATACCCGGCAATGAGCGTAAATCGATGTCGAGCTGACAGCTACCACAAATTCGATTGGCATTATCGCCACCTTTAATGGCACCCAAGTTAATTGTTGGTGTCGGCACATTAAACGCTTGATGATGAAATTTGCTGTTTAAATCGTCTTTAAGTTGCAGTAATTGGCCAATGGCTTGATACATAATTTCAATCGCATTCACCCCTTTGCTAGGATCACTTGAGTGACCAGACTTACCTTGAATAGTTATGCGATGCGACATATGACCTTTGTGCATTACCACAGGCACAAGGTTAGTTGGTTCGCCGATAATGGCAGCGTCAGGTTTTATTGTCTGGCTTTTGGCGAAAAATCGCGCGCCTGCCATTGTAGTTTCTTCGTCTGCCGTTGCTAATATGTACAGTGGTTTTTTTAACTGTTTGGCAGTAATGGTTTTGCATGCTTGCAAAATAAAGGCAAAAAAACCTTTCATGTCGCAGGTACCTAAACCGAAAAATTTGTCATCTTGATTCGTTAAGGTAAAAGGATCTGACTGCCAACGATTTTCATCATATGGCACAGTATCGCTGTGACCAGCTAATAATAATCCACCTTCACCACTGCCTATTGTGGCTAAAAGATTAAATTTATTGCGGGTATTGGGGACTTTTTGAATATCAATGTTAAAACCTAATTGCTCAAACCAAGTTGCAAGTAGTTGAATAATTTCATAATTACCTTGATCCCAACTTGCATGGGTCGAACTAATCGAAGGTTGTGCAATCAATTCAGTAATGGCTTGCTTAAAATTTGGTAGTGCTTTTTGGGCATTAATCATGGTTGAACTCGTTGCATGCTAGTGGATGGACGTCATAAAAATTTAATAAATAATTATGCTGAATAGTTGCATAACTACCCACTTAGTGTTACTTTGCACTCTCAGTTTAAATAACCTAGTTCCATAACGCTACGGAAAAATGAAAATGGCTTCAACTCTACGACGACGATTATTTTTATTTACTAGCTAAAGTGAGTGAAAATCTTGTTTCAACTAACTGAAACAAGTGTGGTGTTTAGAGTATAATTTTTTAATTTGTAGAAGCACATTTTTTAGAGGCCTTATGAAAGTAGCAGTTATTGGTGCAAGTGGTTACGTTGGTGCAGAGCTTATCGCTTTGTTATGTCAGCATGACAAAATTTCTATCGAACATTTAGTTATTTCTGAAAATAGCTCATCAGCCGGACAAACCTTTGCCGAACTTCACCCGCGCTGGCAAGGTGTTTGTGAATTACCGCTTCAATGTTTCTCTCAAGCTTGGTTCGATAGTGCCGTAAATAGCATTGACGCAGTATTTTTTGCCACCCCGCACGAATTTAGCGCTGACTGGGCAAAAGCCTTTGTTGATGCTGGCGTGAAAGTATTCGACCTGTCTGGCGGCTTCCGTTTATCTAACCCTGCTGATTACCCAACCTATTACGGTTTTGAGCATAAAAACCAAGATGCCTTAGAACAAGCGGTTTATGGCCTTGCCGAATGGAATGCCGAGGCGATTGCTAATACAAACTTAGTCGCTGTTCCTGGTTGTTACCCAACCGCGAGTTTATTATCGCTTAAACCAATTACTTCTAATAACTTACATGTTGAAAATTCACTGATTGTTGTTAATGGCATCAGCGGCGTCAGTGGCGCAGGCAGAAAAGCATCACTTGCGACCAGTTATTATGAAGTAAGCCTTACGCCATACAATATTCTTCAGCACAGACATCAACCAGAAATTAGCCAAGAAGCCAATGCTCAGGTAATTTTTAATCCGCATTTAGCGCCTTACAAGCGTGGTTTATTAGCCACGGTTACCTTACAGCTAAAAGCTGATGTTACCAGCGAACAAGTTGATAATGCTTTTAATCAAGCTTATGCCAATACGCCATTGGTACGTGCAGTTTCTGCTTGGCCAAAAATTGACAATGTATCGTTCACGCCATTTGCTGATGTTTGTTGGAAATATGACGCTGATAAACAAGTCGTCGTCGTTAGCTGTGCTATCGATAATTTATTAAAAGGCGCGGCCTCTCAAGCGGTGCAATGTGCCAATATCTCACTAGGGTTACCAAGTGAATATAGCTTAACCGCTGCTGTTGTTAGCTAACCTAGGAATGAAAATGACTAAACCATTAGTGATCAAAATCGGCGGCGCAATTTTAGAAAAAGAAAGTGCGCTATCGGCATTATTAGCAGTGATAAAACAACTGGAAAACCAAGCGGTGGTTTTAGTACACGGCGGTGGTTGCGTGGTTGATGAAATGCTAAGCCAAGCAGGTTTTACTACCGAGAAAAAACACGGACTGCGTGTTACTCCAAAAGCGCAAATGCCGATTATTAGCGGCGCGCTAGCTGGTAATGTTAATAAGTCGATTGTGGCCACTGCTGCAAGTATGGACATGTTAGCGGTCGGTTTAAGCTTAACTGATGGCGATATGATTTCATGCCAGTTAAGTGAAAAAGATTTAGGCTCGGTAGGTGAACCTAGCCCACATAACAGTAAATTATTAGATACGTTATTAAACGGTAACTTTTTGCCGATAGTATCGTCAATTGGCGCACTAAAAAATGGTGAGCTAGTTAACGTTAATGCCGATGACGCCGCGGTTGCTATCTGTCAGTTATTAAATGCTGAATTATTATTATTAACCGATGTACCCGGGGTAAAAGGGGCAGCAGGTGAATGGTTAGTTGAACTTGGTAGTGAACAAGCCAATCAACTAATTGAACAAGGGGTTATTGCTGGCGGAATGACTGCCAAAGTAAATGCAGCACTACTGGCTGCCAATCAATTACGACGAAGCATCGCGGTTGCCAGTTGGCAGTCACCTGAGCTTATCGTTGAGCTATTAGCAGGTGGCAATGTTGGCACCCGCATTTTAGCTGATTGATTATTTACTGATAAAAATTTTTAAAGGATTTATTTATGTCTTTACCCACGAGCAAATTAGAAAACTTTTTAGCTGACGACCAGCTAAACAAAAGCCAAATTTTAGACTTAATTGCTTTGGCCAAAAAAATTAAGGCCAACCCTGCTGAATATAATCAAGCGTTAGCAGGCAAGTCAGTTGCAATGATTTTTGAAAAACCGTCGCTACGTACCCATGTAAGTTTTGATATGGGCATTAGTAAATTAGGTGGTCATGCGCTGTATTTAGGTCAACAAAACGGTAAATTAGGTGAACGTGAACGCATCAGTGATTACGCCCATAACTTATCTTGTTATGCTGATGCCATTGTTGCTCGTGTTTTTGAAAACCAAGCAATTGAAGGTTTAGCCAAGCATGCTAGCGTACCGGTAATTAATGCCTTGTGTGATCTTTACCACCCGTGCCAAGCGCTAGCTGACTTTGTTACCTTGTCAGAATTATTTGACGATATCAGCAGCGTAAAATTTGCATATGTCGGTGATGGTAATAATGTTTCAAATTCATTAATGTTAATGGCTGCCATTGTTGGTGTAGATTTCACTTTAGTTTGTCCAGAAGGCTGCGGCCCTGAAGGTGACATGCTAGCCAAAGCACAGGCGTTTGCTAAGCAGTCGGGTTCAAAAATGGACTTTACAACAGATATTGATGCCCTTGGCGAGCAAGACGTTATTTACACTGATACATGGGTATCTATGGGTGATGAAGACCCAAGTAAAAAAGCCGCCATTTTAGAAAAATTTGCCCCGTATCAAGTCAACCATGACTTAATGGCAAAAGCGGGCGCAACTAAAGTGATGCATTGTCAGCCGGCGCACTTAGGTGAAGAAATTACTACCGAGCTTTTTGACGATAAAGATATGTCAGTGGTTTTTCAAGAAGCGGAAAATAGAATGTGGGCGCAAAACGCAGTATTAGTAACCTTACTCGCTGAGTAGTGGTTAGGCTGTCATTAGTTCATTCACCTTCGTCGTTGAACATGCTCAAGTAGAAGTCTACGTTCCGCGTGTTCGCCTTGAATGAGAATGAACTAACTTAACCCTAAGCCACTACAGTAATAGAGTGGCTTATCAAAAAATACATAACGATCAGCATTCAAACGAAAGAGTAGAAGTTGTCGTTATAGAAAAATATATGGTTAAGTGGTTTTGGCAGTCAAAATCATTTAGCAAAAAAATTAACTTAAAACACAGATAAATCAGCGTTCTCAGCATCTATCTCACTAAGCATAAATGTTGACTACAAAGAAGATTAAGGAATTGAAAATGGCTTTAGCAGCGAAAAAGAAAATCAAAAAAGTAGTACTAGCGTACTCAGGCGGATTAGACACATCAGCGATCATTCCATGGTTAAAAGAAAACTATGAAGGTTGTGAAGTTGTTGCCTTTTGTGCCGATGTTGGTCAAGGCGAAGAAGAGCTTGAAGGCATTAAAGAAAAAGCCATTGCCTCAGGTGCATCTGAATGTCACGTGGTTGACTTAAAAGAAGAATACGTAAAAGACTACATTTACCCAATTTTAAAAACCGGTGCCGTTTACGAAGGTCAATACCTACTAGGTACGTCAATGGCGCGCCCTGTTATTGCTAAAGCACATGTTGAAGTTGCGCTTAAAGTAGGTGCTGACGCGGTATGTCACGGTTGTACTGGTAAAGGTAACGACCAAGTACGTTTTGAAGCTTGTTTTGCTGCCTTAGCACCGGAGCTTACTGTTATTGCGCCATGGCGTGAGTGGGACATGGTTTCTCGTGAAGACCTATTAAACTATCTTGCTGAGCGTGATATTCCATGTTCTGCATCATTAACTAAAATCTACAGCCGTGACGCTAACGCATGGCACATTTCACACGAAGGTGGCGAGTTAGAAGACCCTTGGTGTGAGCCGTCTAAAGAAGTGTGGACGATGACTGTCGATCCAATGGACGCACCAGACGAAGCACAACGTGTGCAATTAAGCTTTAAAGACGGTGAGCTAGTATCAGTTGACGGTAAAGAGCTTTCAGCATACGAAGCACTGATGTACTTGAACGCACAAGGTGCGGCACATGGTGTTGGTCGTATTGATATCGTTGAAAACCGTTTAGTGGGTATGAAGTCTCGTGGTTGTTACGAAACCCCAGGCGGCACTATTTTAATGGCGGCTTATAAAGGCTTAGAAACACTTATTTTAGATAAAGAGTCGTTAAAATACCGTGAGTCAATTGGTCTTGAATTCTCACACGTTATTTATGACGGTCGTTGGTTCACACCACTAGCAAAAGCACAACTTGCAGGTGCCGCCTCTTTTGCTGAGCAATTAACCGGTGATGTTGTTGTTAAGCTTTACAAAGGTACTGCGCAGGTTACCCAACGTCGCTCTCCTAACTCGTTATACTCTGAAGAGTTCGCGACATTTGGCGCAGACGATGTTTACGACCAAAAACATGCTGAAGGTTTTATCCGTTTATTCAGTCTTTCTAGCCGTATCACTGCTCTTTCTCAGAAGGAGAAGTAATCATGGCATTATGGGGCGGCCGTTTTAAAGGCGAAGCAAGCGTACAGTTTAAGAAATTCAATGACTCACTGCCGGTAGATTACCGCATGGCCGTGCAAGACATTGTCGGTTCAATTGCTTGGGCTGGTGCTATTCATAGTGTAGGCGTATTAACGGCAGATGAGCATACCCGTTTAGTGGCAGCATTAAATGAGCTAAAAGCATCAGTTGAAGAAAATCCAAAGCAAATTTTATTATCAGACGCGGAAGATATTCACAGCTGGGTTGAAGGCAAACTTATTGAAGCCACTGGCGATTTAGGTAAAAAGCTGCACACCGGCCGTAGCCGTAATGACCAAGTAGCAACCGATTTAAAATTATGGTGTAAAGAAACTGGCGGTGAATTATTACTGGCGTTAGTGAACTTACAACAAGCGATGATGGATTTGGCAGAGCGTGAAAAAGACACGGTGCTGCCAGGTTATACCCATTTACAACGCGCACAACCGGTGACTTTTGGTCACTGGTGTTTAGCTTATGTTGAAATGTTTAACCGTGATATTGGCCGTTTAAAAGACGCACTTTACCGCGCAGATACTTCGCCATTAGGCTCAGGTGCTTTAGCTGGTACGGCGTATCCGATTGATCGTGACTTATTAGCGCAAAACTTAGGTTTTCGCTGTGCAACGTTAAACAGCTTAGATGCGGTATCTGATCGTGATCACGTGATTGAGTTTTTATCAACGGCGAGCATTTCAATGATGCACATGTCGCGTTTTGCTGAAGATTTAATTTTTTACAACTCAGGTGAAGCCGGTTTTGTTGAAATGAGCGATTTAGTCAGCTCAGGCTCGTCATTAATGCCGCAAAAGAAAAACCCAGATGCGTGTGAATTAATTCGCGGTAAAGCGGGCCGTGTTATGGGCTCACTTACTGGCATGATGGTAACGATGAAAGCTTTACCATTAGCTTATAACAAAGACATGCAAGAAGACAAAGAAGGTTTATTTGACGCGCTTGATACTTGGTTAGAAGTGATGGAAATGGCGGTATTAGTGGCCGACGGTTTAAAAGTAAATCGTTCTCGTACTTTAGCTGCTGCACAGCAAGGTTATTCAAATGCGACTGAATTAGCCGATTACTTAGTAGCGAAAGATATTCCATTTCGTGAAGCGCATCACATTGTTGGTGAAGCGGTATTGGCAGCAATTGACGCCGGTCATGCCCTAGAAGATTTCACCCTTGCGCAATTACAAGAATTTAGCGATAAAATTGAAAACGATGTTTATCAGTATTTATCAATTGAGTCATGTTTAGACAAACGTGAAGCGATTGGTGGTACTTCGCGTGTTCAAGTGCAAAAAGCGATTGATAATATGCAGTCAGGTGAAAACGATACCTTAAGCGCACAAGTGATTGGCGCACCGGGTAAAGTGCAAATTCAGCATGCGTTAAAGCAAGTGAAACAACGTTTGAATGCACAACGCGCGGCGGCGTTATCTGTTCGTCGTGCTCGTATGTCAGATGTTGATAAAATTCACCAACTTGTTGCCTACTGGGCTGATAAAGGTGAAATTCTGCCGCGCAGCCGTGACAATATCATTCATGATATTCAAAACTTTGTGGTTGCTGAAATTGACGGTCAAGTCGTGGGTAGTGCTTCGCTTTATATCTACCAAACCGGCTTAGCGGAAATTCGCTCAATTGTCGTTGATGAAGCTTTCCATGGCCAAGGTCAAGGCCAAGCCATGGTACAATACTTGTTAGAGTTCGCGCATGAAATTGAACTTCAACAAATTATTGTATTAACATACGTACCTGATTACTTTAGTAAACTTGGTTTTGCTTCAATTGAGAAAAGCAGCTTAGCTGATAATATTATTGAAGACAGTGAGCAAAGCCCGCATAAAAACCCAGAAGATGAAATTGCGATGGAATACATAGTTGATCGTAGCAGTAAATAAGTTTTAATCAGCTAGAAGCTAGAAGCTAGAAGCTAGAAGCTAGAAGCTAGAAGCTAGAAGCTAGAAGCTAGAAGCTAGAAGCTAGA